>JAFGYE010000040.1 GCA_016936255.1 Marinifilaceae bacterium
CCATGTAAAGCTTGAAATAGGATATCCGTCTACAGCGTCAGTATTTGTTAAGCTAACCCTTGTATCAGCCGGCATTTCACCTTTTGCCGATGCACTTACCGATTCAACAGAAGGCTTGATAAAGTTACCTGCTAAATTTTGAATGCTTGCTACAGGAATGTCCTGAGCAAATGCGTACTCCGATCCAATATAACCAATTGCACCAGCGGTTTGGCTGATAGTTCCGGCAACTCCTGGATTTCCTTTCGCACCAATTCCAACAGGCCATTGCAATGCTTTTCCTGTGCCAATTTTTTCTTTCCAATCGGCACTAACTTTGCTCATGTAATCGCTGAAAATGAAAGTTGTTCCACTTCCATCAGAACGATAAACTACAGTAATGGCCAAATCGGGTAGCTTAACACCTGGATTTACAGCTGCAATTTTAGCATCGTTCCAGTTTGTGATTTTACCCATGAAAATACCTTCCATCAGTTCAGGAGTGAATTTTAGTTCTGGTTTTTCAGGAAGATTGTATGCTGCAACAACTGCACCCAAGCAGGTTGGAATATGAAGCACTTCACCTGGCATTTCAGCTAATTTAGCATCGTTTAAAAATGCGTCACTAGCACCAAAATCTACAATTTCATCTTTCAGACTGCGAATTCCTCCGCCTGATCCGATTCCACCATAAGTAACCAACAGACCTTTTTCTGATGAGTAGTTTTTGAAAATTTTGTTGTAAAATGGTTGTGGGAAAGTTGCACCAGCACCAGTAATGGTTTCCGCTTTCTCAGTTGTTTTTGCTTTTTCTTTTCCTGAGCCTCCACAACCAGCCATAAGGGCAACGGCAATAACAGCAGTTAGAAGCAGTTGAAATTTTTTCATCTTTTTAAGATTTTAGTTTAGAACTATTGTTCCTGTATTTATTAAATTATTTATATTTCACTCTCAACAACAGATAAGAAACAAGCTCCTCATCTTTTGGTACTACAATGTTATGAAGCTAATATTACAGGAATGTTACAGGAATGTTAAATAAACGTTACATCTTTTAAGTTGCTGAATAATAGCGTGTAAGTGCTGTGTTTTTTGAAAATAAATAAGGAATGCATCATTTTGGGGATGATTTTACCCCCGTATAAAGATTGGATAATTTGTAGAATCAACTTTAAAGTCCGATTATTGAACTATTAATTCACATTTTCAATGAAAAATAAATTAAATGTAAAAGTTGATATGCAGTTGGCTGCAGAATTGATTCGGAATTCGGGATCGATGATTGCATTTACCGGAGCCGGTGTTTCGGTGGAGAGTGGAATTCCTCCTTTTCGGGGCCCGGAAGGCCTATGGAGCCGATACGATCCGCAATGTCTGGATTTGGATTTCTTTCATTCTCACCCCAAAGAATCATGGACAGCCATTAAATCGATATTTTATGATTTTTTTGGAAAGGCAAAATTTAACGAGGCTCATCGGGTGTTGGCCGATTTTGAGGCAAAAGGACTGCTAAAGGCACTTGTAACCCAGAATATCGATAATTTACATCAGATGGCAGGATCTAAAAATGTTCTGGAATTTCATGGGAACTCTCAGAAACTGATTTGTCCGCATTGCAGGAAAATCTATTTGCCCGAAGAAGTTGACTTGAATGTTTTGCCACCCAGATGCCATGCAGACAAACAAATATTGAAGCCCGATTTTGTTTTTTTCGGGGAAGGCATACCCGAAGAAGCTTACCGCAGATCTCTTTTGGCAGCACAAAAGGCCGATGTGGTTTTAATTATAGGAACTACAGGAGAGGTTATGCCTGCTGCCATGATTCCTGCCGAGGCAAAGCAGGCAGGTGCAGTAATTATCGAAATCAATACAGAAGCATCCAATTATACCAATCAGATTACAGATATCTTTTTAAAAGGGAAGGCGAGTGAAGTGTTGCTGGAATTGGAGGGGTTGATTAGTTAGGATAGTTAAGCTAGTGGTTTGTTGATTGGGATAGAATCATAGGACAAGAGACTACTGAGGTACTTTCAAAGTATGTAGGATTCAAGACATAAAAGTACAACAACTTTAGGATTTACTCTTTTTTAGATAAGATAAATTAGATTATTGTAATATAGGATTGTTTAGTTAAATTTGATTCCTAGTACTAACACTATATACTTTGTACCGACAAAAGACTCACTATACCAACGGTGAGCTTTCTATTTTAAACAATTGAACTATGAAATGGGACGAAACTACATTGGCGTTTGGAGAATTTATGATTAAGCAGTTTTACGAAAATGAAGGTAAGTATGATTACTACTCTAGATTTCTGTTTGATGGTTTAAGAGAATTTCTACTTGAGAAGCCAAAACATGTACAAATGAATCTAGTTAAAAAGGAGCTTGTAAAGCTTGGTATATTAGAATCAGATCCAAAGTATGAAAGATTCAAGATTACAGATATAGGTATTAAAATTTATGATGATAAAATGTCTTTAGAAAAATACCTTAAGTTTCTTAAAAATGAAGATCGTAGAAGCAAAAGGTTTAATAAAATAAAAGCGTTCGGTGAAGTAGGTAAAAGCCTTAAATATTGGTTTGCTATAATTGCTACAATTTCGACTCTGGTAGTTGGTGCTTATAAAATATACAATGATGGTAAAACAAAAGAGCATAAAGCACAGAAAATCATTAAATCTGATATAACTAAAGTTATAAAGTAATGAGAAAACTAATACTATTAATACTACTAGTTGGATTAGGAGTATATGGACAAGCACAAACACTTAAAGGGTATACAATAGGAGATAACGAAGCAGACACTAAGCTAAAAGTACTTGAGACTACTGTAGGAGGTGTTAGAGGTACTATAATGGTTGGGTTTAAAGGTGGTAAAATAAATATTGTAACCTACAAGAGCGTCAAAGTGTCTAAGCAAGTCGCATTAGACCTATTTAAAACTATTACTGATTATTACGAACTGGATTTTAAAAAGAGCGGTGGTGGTAGTAGAACAGCTACACGTGTAGCTGTAAAAGGTGATGTTGCATACACCGTCATGATCTACTCTTTTATGGATTGCAATATGTATGATGTGATGCTAATACTTAATGATATTTCAGATAAACCAAAAAGTGAGCGAAAAGAGATTTTGCACGACTTTTAATTACCATCACAACGATATAATACTTGCCTCAGTACTTGATTTTCTCCGAGTATAGTGTTTTATTTATGATTTACAGGAATAGGGTTATTTACTATTCTGTTTGGATCTGGAACCGCATCATTTCGCTTTTTAACCCAAAGTTTCCCTTACGGATGCAGAATGCTTTGATATTACATGCGAACATATATATATGGAACTACAAATTGGAGATTGTTGATGTCTGGTTTTAACCAATACAGAATTATTTCTGCCAAGAAAAGCCAGTGAAATATTGTTGAAATTGGAGGCCTTGATTCTACAGAATAGATAAGTTACCCATTTGATTGTTTGGCTTTTGTAAGTGATGAATTAAGATTAAAAATCGATTGTAAATCCCGAAAGGGCGTTTCAAAATCCCAATTCATAAAGTAAAATAGAGGAAAATATTTTATATTTGTTTTCGATTTTCGAATACAAGTGTGATTAATCACAGTTTAAGTTGTTGGAAATCTTAGTTTTAAAAACCGGATAACCCCGGTGTTGTATTGAAAGTTAAAAAATCAAAATAGAATTTCATGAAGTTATTAGAAGGAAAAACAGCTATTGTTACCGGTGCATCCCGTGGTATTGGTAAAGCAGTTGCAATCGAATTTGCAAAACAAGGTGCTAATGTTGCTTTTACTGATTTGTTCTACAATGAGCAGGCAATCGAAACTGAAAAAGAAATTGCTTCTTACGGCGTAAAAGCCAAAGGATATGCATCGGATGCAAGTAACTTTGCTGATACTGACAGAGTAGTTAATGAAATTGTAGCAGAATTTGGTGCTATTGATATTTTAGTAAACAACGCTGGTATCACTAAAGATACTTTGTTAATGCGTATGACTGAAGAGCAGTGGGATATGGTGATTAACGTGAATTTGAAATCTGTATTCAACTTTACCAAAGCAGCTCAAAAAACAATGTTGAAGCAACGTAGTGGTTCTATCATCAACATGAGTTCGGTAGTAGGTGTAAGCGGAAACGCTGGTCAGTCAAACTATTCAGCTTCTAAAGCAGGAATTATTGGTTTCACCAAATCAATTGCCAAAGAATTGGGTTCTCGTGGAATTCGCTCTAACGCGATTGCTCCAGGTTTTATCATTACAGAAATGACAGGAAAACTTCCTGAGGATGTTGTGAAAGAATGGGCGGCTAAAATTCCATTGAAAAGAGGTGGTACTCCTGAAGAAATTGCAAAAACCTGTGTTTACTTAGGTTCTGATCTTTCTTCGTATGTAACCGGACAAACCATTCACGTTTGTGGTGGTATGAACGTATAGGAAAGACCAAAAACGATATGTAAAAGCCATCCTTCGGGGTGGCTTTTTTTTGTTTTCTATCCCTGTAAAGGCGGTCCAAAAGTAAAATCTGGCTTGCGCCGGATGCTCATCAAACTTTTTTTTGATTGTCTGGCTTGCGCCGGATGCTTATCAAACTTTTTTTTGATTGTCTGGCTTGCGCCGGATACTCACCAAACTTTTTTTTGATTGTCTGGCTTGCGCCGGATGCTCACCAAACTTTTTTTTGATGGTCTGGCTTGCGCCAGGTGCTCACCAAACTATTTTTTGATTGTCTGGCTTGCGCCGGATGCTCTCCAAACTTTTTTTTGATTGTCTGGCTTGTGCCGGATGCTCACCAAACTTTTTTTTTGATCGTCTGGCTTGCGCCGGATACTCTCCAAACAGATTTTTGATAGCTGAATGGAGATGTCTTTCCTTTTTGCATCCCGAAAAGGAACGGAATAAACTACAATTCACTACAATGATTCTACAGTTGAATTCATTTCATTTTTCTTTCTACTAAGTATTTCGGAATATTGTATCGTAGGAAATAAAACAAAAGACATAAAAACAAACATTAATCCATACGATATGAAAAAATATATTCACTTTTTAGTAATTATGGCGGCCGTATTACTAAATCCGGCTGACGACTGTTTTGCAGTTAAACCTGATAAAGAGATTAGGATTAGTTGGAATTCGAACTGGAATACTGAAAATCTTAAAATTTCGACCAATGGAGATATTGAATTCAACGATAATTATACAGATATAAAATCCATATCGGATGGTGGGTATCTGAAAATCAGCATGGTGAGTTTTGGGATGAAACGAAAACTATATGTTAGTTCGGAAGACGGGCGTGTTGTTTACAGATATTTTGAGGGAAATAAGGAGGTGAATTTTGAACCCAAAGGCAGGGAATGGATGAAAAAGGTTTTGCCTGATGTTGTCCGCAATTCAGGGCTCGATTTGGAAAAACGTGTCAACAAGATTTATCAGAAAAAAGGCATTACCGGCTTTTTATCGGAGCTTGAGCAAACCGACAGTGATTATTACAGTTCAAGAATGGTAGAATATCTTTTGAAGAATAATAAGCTGAGTAAGTCTGAACTGCAGAGTTTGCTTCGGGAATTTCCTTACCGGATTAATTCGGATTATGAGTTGTCTCAAATCTATAAAAAGTACAACCCCGTATTTTTGGAAGACGCAGATGTTTCGGCCGAATTTTTTCACAGTCTGGCAGAATTATCTTCAAACTACGAACTATCGCAGGTGCTGTCATCAGTTTACAAACTGAATGAGTTAACCAACGAAAACTTCACCCTTTTTATTAATGCTTTTGATGAAATTTCATCGGATTACGAAAAATCCAATTTGATGAAGCTGGCTTTGCATGATGACAAGCTTACCAATGAACAATTAACTGTTTTGCTTAAGGAAGTGGAAGATCTTTCATCGGATTACGAAAAATCTCAGATTATTAAATCATTGCTGAACGCAGATGGACTCTCAGAGAAAAATCTGAATGAAATAATTGAACTAACCCGCAGTTTATCATCCGATTATGAAATGACACAGATTATTGGTTCAATGATAAAAAGAGGTTTGCTGAATAAGTCGAATCTGGATGAATTTAATGAATTGATTCAAGAGATATCATCTGATTATTCCTATACGCAGATATTGAATGAGTTGGTTGGATATGAGGCCTTAGGCACCGATCGTTTTGACTTATTGATAAAAGCATCCGATAATATTTCTTCATCTTACGAGTTGAGTAAATTCTACAATTATTTGTTAAATCAGGAAGACTTAACTGTAGAACAGCAGTTGAAATTAATTTCGAAAGCTGAGAATATTTCTTCCAACTACGAATTAGCAAATTTTTTAATCAAGGCAAGTCAGAAAATGGATTTGGAGAATGAGAAGATTCGGGCGGCACTAATTAATGCCACACAGGAAATTAGTTCGGAATATGAATATGGAAAGGTGATGAAAGCAATTTATTCCCGCAATAAACTCAAATAGATCTGAAAGTAAATTTAGAAATCAGATCAGCGGTTAATGGTTTGCTTTCAGCATGTGCAATAGTGCATAGGTCTAATTTGAATTGGTATACCGTACAAATAAAAATTGATTGGCTTATCTTTAATTGGAAATTAGATTGGCCAAAAAAATCCCATAAAAGCAATGAATAAGTACCTGCGTTTTTTTATCATCAGTCCTGTTCTTGGAATTTTGTGCTATATGCTGGCCTTTTATGGTCATGTAGGCGAATTGCCTGGTGCTGAATTTAAATTCAACGGTTATTTACCCAGCGCTGTATTTGGTTTGTGGGCCGGTTTTTCGGCATTGGGAATAGGGCAGTATTTAAACAGGAATTTTAACTGGCGTCAAAAACATGCGCTTCGGTTTTTAATTCAATGTGTTTTGCTGTATGCAGTAGGTTTGGTGCTGGTAGCTATTTATTCCGAAATGTTTTTAATATCGCTGCGTTCCGAACTTACTTATACACAATTTTGGCTGATGTATAAAGATGAATTCTTTAAATCGGTCATCATTCTTTTTATTCTGGTATTTGTTTATTCCCTTTTGGATTTTGTAGTGTATTCTTACAATCAGATGAAGGAAGAGGAGATTCGTTCGGCAGAGATGATCAACAATCAGCTTAATCTGCAGTTCGAAGCGTTAAAATCTCAATTGGATCCTCACTTTTTGTTTAATTCCCTGAATACAATTTCTTCGTTGCTGTACAAAGATGCCGAAAAGGCAGAACGCTTCATCCGAATGTTTGCTGAAAGTTATCGCTTTATATTTAAACAGAACGATCAGCCATTAATTCCTTTGCAAAAGGAGCTGGATTTTGTTCAGGCTTATAATTATTTGTTAGAGGTTCGGTTTCAGGAAGCATACGAATTAAAGATCAACTTACCTGATGACGTTTTAAAAAGCTACGTTCCCCCATTGAGTGTGCAAATGCTGGTTGAAAATGCAATTAAACACAATTTGATATCGCAGACTACGCCGCTTGCTGTGGAAATTGATTCAGAGAAGAATTATTTGTGCGTTCGAAACAATATCAATCCGTTGCGGGAGCAACCGGAATCATTTCAAATTGGCATCGAAAATATTCGAAAGAGATATTCCTATTTTACCGAAGAGACAATTCTTCTGGATAAAAATGAACACTTTAAAGTCAGTTTACCACTGATTGCTCAATTGAAATAATTAAGATGCAAAACCAATAGAATTGGCTGTTAATTATGAAGACTAACTATTTAAATCATCTGCTTTACAGGATATGTGCACCACCATTGGTTGCTGTATTTGTTTACCTGTTGATATTACTAATATTCGATCGACTCTCTGAAATTGGAAATAATTTTAGTCCTGAAGAATTACTCTTTTTGGGAATTGTAACTTTTGCCTTGTTTGAAGTATACCGCTTTTGGATTTACCAAACGGAGAAAATCGGCTATTTAAAAGAACGGGTTTTACTGAAATCTCTTTTCTTGTTTATTGGGAGTTTTATCCTCACAATTGTACTTGTTTTTGCATTCTTTTCACTCTACTTCATTTATTTTTTTGGACTAAGCGAGTTTAGAGCCGAATTAATCTCTTTTCTCATCGTATTCACTTTGGTCGGTATTTTATATCATCTTTTTTATACGAGTATCCGCTTTTTAGATCAGCAAAAGGTTCTTTTGCTGGAGAAAGAGGAAATGAATCGAAAAAATATAGAGTTTGAACTGCAAGTCTTTAAGAACAAGATTAATCCTGATTTTTTATATCAATCACTGGAAAGTGTGATTGGTCTGATTCGGAAAAAAGAAGTTGATCAGGCAGAAAAGTTCATCGATGATCTGGCCTTATTTTACCGACGGATATTAGGAAACAGATACTCCGAGATTGTTTCGATCGAGGAGGAAATTCAGAAAGTGAATCAGTATTTACTGATCAGAAATAATAAATACAACAACAATTTTATCGTTAATTGGAACATTGCATCATCTTTAAAAGAAATTTATGTTGTTCCCAATACTATTTTGCAGGTATTGCAAATGATTGAATATTATCAAATGGTTGATTTGAATATAAAATTGGCTGTTGATGTGAGCGAAAACGAGGATTATATTGTATTTCATTTTTTATCTTCGGAGCGGTTAACTCCGGTTCCTAAATTAAATTTTCAAATGAAAACTCTAAAAAAAGCCATTGGCTTTTATTCAAATAAGGAGCTTGTTTGGGATCGAGGCGTAGAGTTTACAAAAATTTTCATTCCAAAAATTGATTTAGAAGACTAGCAAATTACGAAACCACATATCCCCAAAATTATGAATGTAGTTATTATAGAAGATGAAGTGTTGGCTGCCGATAAGTTGGAGCGTTTGCTGCAAAAGTACGACTCCAAAATAAAGGTGATTGATCGATTCGATTCAGTTACCGACTCCTCTATATGGTTGGGAAATCCATCAAACAAAGTTGATTTGATTTTTTTGGATATTCATTTGGTTGATGGATTGAGCTTCGAAATATTTAATAGAGTTCAGGTTCAAACACCTATTATTTTTACTACGGCATACAACGAATATGCTTTAAATGCATTTAAATTAAATAGCATCGATTATCTGCTAAAGCCGGTAACATTTGATAATCTGTATACCAGTCTGAAAAAATTGGAGAATTTCAAGGAATCCTTAAGCGGAGCAGGGGAGATGAGAAATTTAGAGGAGTTGAGCAATGCTTTGGCTACCATTCAAAAAAGTTACAAAACCCGTTTCATGGTAAAAATCGGCGAAAAACTAAGATCTTTTAAGGCAGAGGATATTTCTGTGTTTTATGCCGATGGCAGAGACGTTTTTATTTTGTTGAAAGAAGGCAACCGCTACATTATCGATTACAAAATGGAAGAGCTTCAGGATTTGTTGAATCCTGAACAATTTTATCGTATCAGCCGCTCGTTTATTGTCCATATAAATTCAATAAACGGTGTGTCGGTTCATTCCAATTCACGACTGAAAGTAGATTTGTCGCAGGAATTTGACAGGGAATTGATTGTGAGCAGAGAAAAGGTTGGCAGCTTTAAAGATTGGTTTAACGGAGTAGGATAGTTTTCTTATGATTTAAAAACAAAGCCTGATCCTAAGGCCTTCTATCTTAAATGTACATCGAAACTAAAATGCGGACTGCCGGTATATTCTGTTACTAGGAAAAGTAATTGCGGGTTAAAGAAGATGTATTTTTTTTGTTGGGAAATTATAAGCCGGAAATTTTTGCATTATGAATATTTAGACTAATTTTAAATAAGAAATTTAAATATTCACTAAATTATATTTTTTCCCATGAAAACTTTACAATCGAAAATTGGAGCAGGCCTTCTAATGTTGTTTATGCTCTTGCTTGGTGCTTCAACAAAAACGTATGCTCATTGCGAGATTCCCTGCGGAATTTATGCCGATTCTCTTCGGATCATCATGTTGTCGGAAGATATTGAAACCATTGAGAAAAGCATGAAAAAGATTACTGAATTATCATCGACCGAAAAAGCAGACTACAATCAACTGGTTCGATGGATCACAAATAAGGAAGATCATGCCAATAAAATTCAGGATATTGCTACCCAGTACTTCATGTTTCAAAGGGTAAAAGTTTCAGATGATCCTAAAATAATGGCTAAAAATGCAAAACTTCTGGCTGTTCTGCACGAAATTTGTGTTTATGCAATGAAGTCTAAACAAACTACAGATCTAACATATGTTGAGAAGTTGAAGCAGGCAGTTCAAGAGCTTTCTCATTTGTATTTTGGAGAGGAAGAGCATCATCATCATTAAAAATTCAGGACGGATGAATGGATTTGTCCGGCAATTGGTAAAACCAGGATATAAATTGTTGGGGTTTTCACATGGAGTGAGAATCCCTTTTTTTATTCCTTTTCGAGTAAGATATAGGCACCAAAAGTTTTATTTTGAAATGGACTTACCAATGGCAGATATCCATTTACCCATTTTCCATCCTGAATTTCAAGTGGATGTTTCTTCATCATTTCCAAATGGAATTGGTCGAAACTTGCTTTGAATTGATTAAAGATTTTAAAATTACCTTTCGAGCCCGAACGAATATTTTTGTTTAGAAAAAGAGCCAAAGTACTCATGTTGTACCGAAGATTAATCTCCAGGCAAGGATGAATTCTCAGCTTTTCTTCACGATTCAAAACCAACATACAATCAACTCCAAAATAACCGGTATAATTGGTTGCAATATCCGAATCCGAAAGAATTTTCGATATGCAGGTTTGTAGTTCGAGAATTTTGTTTTCAGTTAATAATGCTTTTATTTCTGAAGGAATACCACCAAGGTAATTACTCAAATATTGTCCTTTCGAATCGGTTTCAAAAAATCCCAATCCCAGATAATCTAATTCCCCTTTCCCGTTGCAATAATATTGAAGCGAGAAATCGAATACTTTATTTAAAAAAGGTTCAACCATTACATAGGATTGTGAAGCAAGTATCCCATTAATTGATTGAATAATTGATTCATTTAATGTGGCGTACCGAAGAATTTGTATGCCTCTTCCTGCTGAGCTTAAAGGTGCTTTAATTACAATTTGTTTCCATTTGTTCATTAGGTTCTCGACCTCTGAAACACTGGTGCAAATTTGTGCTGTTTGATCTATATTAATGAATAATGAGTTTTTGGAACAATTGATTGCCTCTTTTACAACTTCCAGTGCTTTTTTACGGCAGTATAACTCACGATGCTCTTCTTTCCAGAAAGCATTGGGCTGATTTAAAAAATTGATGCTGCATGATTCTTTAAAGGGTTTAAGAATATGATGAATTCTAGGACTCCACCCCCAGGGATGAAGACTGCCTTTTGGCATTTTAATAAACTCAGAATCTGCTAATGCTGCGCTTAGTGGTTTGAAATTTGGTAAGCTTAGGCCCGCCTTTGTCAGTAGGTTAATAAATCGTTGGTCAGGCAATTGATGAACCAATACTGTATCCATTTTATCAGCAAAAAACATCGGCAATACATCCAGATCCTGCTCAAACTTTGTTAAGGTTTTATTGGGCATAAAACTAACAGTTCCGTTAGCAATAGCCATTTCGCAGGTTGGATTGTAAATAAATATTTTGGGGGTAATTTCAGTTTGTACCATTCAAATTCATATCTTTTCAACTTTACAAAAGTAGGTGAAATCTGCTTATCTTTGGTTTTCCAACATAAATATATAAATATGATTTTTCCCAATAAATTAGTTCACGGTCGCTTAATAAAGCGGTACAAAAGATTTTTAGCTGATATTGAGTTGGATAATGGAGAGATTGTTGTTGCGCATACTTCTAATTCGGGTAGCATGAAATCTTGTTTGGAAGAAGGGGCAGAGGTGTACTTAACTTTCGTTGATGATCCCAAACGCAAAACCAAGTATACCTGGGAAATGATCAGGATCAACGGGTCTTGGGTAGGAATTAATACTTCAGTTCCGAATTTACTGGTTTACGAAGCCGTCAAAAATCAAGAAATTGGTGCTTTGAGAGGATATTCGTTCGTAAAAAGAGAGGTGAAATTTGGAGATAGTCGTTTTGATGTTTTTGCTTCGAATGAAATAGAAGAGTGCTTTATCGAAGTGAAAAATGTAAGTATGAAAGTTGGTGATTATGCTTGTTTTCCGGATGCAGTAACCACCCGGGGAAAAAAGCACTTAAATACATTAATGCAGGTAAAGAAAGAAGGCAAAAGAGCCGTGATGGTTTATGTGATTCAACGAACAGATGTTGAAAAATTTTCACCTGCATATGATATTGATCCGGATTATGCAATGGCTTTAAAAGAAGCTTACGAGAATGGAGTGGAGGTTTATCCGATCCAGGCAATTGTTACGCCGGAACATATTGAGCTGGGAGAACTATTGCCTCTCGAATTGGAATAAGTACTTAAACGAAGTACTTTTGCCAGCCTAAAAAGAAAGAACATGAATACCGAAGCACAAAACGAATTGGAAAGATATCGCGGATTAAGAAATGAAGTTAGCGAATTGAGTGAGAAGTTAGCCAACCTGCATAAAGATGAAATGGCTTGCAAAAAAGGTTGTTCGGAGTGTTGCATGCATTTTTCGGTTTTGCCGGTGGAGTATTTCAGCATCTTACAGGAATTGAAAGCAAACCCACCCAAAGAGTATCAGAAATTGGATGAAGAAGCCGACGATTGTAATTTCCTGATTCATGATTCGTGTCAAATTTATCAATCCCGGCCTTTTATTTGCCGGACACACGGATTGCCTTTGTTATTTATGAGTCCTGATGGCGATGATTGGGAATTATCAACTTGTCCGTTAAATTTTACCGGTTTTGAGGATTTTCATAGCGAGAATACCTTTCTTCAGGATACTTACAACAGTAAATTATTCCTAATTAATCAGGAATTTGTTAAGAATTACGAAGCCGAAAAGTTTGGCGATTTTGACATGATTTCTATGAATCGTTTGGTTGAGGATTTGAACAAATAGAACCTGTCTGGTATTTAATCAGCAACAATCATTTTCTTTGCGGAGTTACTTTTTCTGCGCCGGGAAAACAAAAAGTGCCGCCGATAACTGTAGCTGTTTGCTCGAGGATTGGAACACGCAATTTTGGGAAAATGGATTCTTTCAGATTGATCACAACATTTTCATTTGAAGTCCGTTTTCCGCGAAATAGGTTCGATGGGGTGAGAGTATTTGGATTTTCCTTTAAAACAGGTTCCTCAAGATCAGAGAGTGTGCTGACCAAAGAGTCACAAATCAATAAATTGGTAATAAAACCAAAGTCGCCTCCGTCTTTAAGTAAGCCTAAATTATATTTAGGTGTCACAGCAAAGTGATATCCTTTATTTTTTGGGTTCGTATTTTTGACTGCATCTGCAATCGGAAATCCATTGTACCATCCTGTATTTGATTCAGATTCCCATTTTTTAGGAAGGATATTGAACATCGTAACTCCGTAATATTCCATTCCCAGTATTCCATTTTCCATTGTTCCCGCATTGAATGGGAGAAGAAGCGATGTTATCGAATCAGGCAAGCAGTATAAAATACTGTCGGTTATTGTTTCATTGTAGGTAATAATTTGCACATTGATTGGGTTTGGATTGTTTATTTTTATCTCAATTTTTATCGATTTTCGATTATTTTTCAGCTCTGTTCTCAGTTGATCAATTGAGTTTGAGATTGTATAGGCAACCTGATATGATTCTGAAATAGTACCGGTATTTGGATTTATTGTTTTCATTCCACCATTTGCGTTTGTCGGATTACAGGTATTCTCTGTAAGTTGATATAATGCCCATCGACCTTGAGGAATGGAATCAGTTAGTTGTTCGGTTTCGCCTGTATTATAATATATATTAGTGAGCAGATTGGAATAAGCGTTGGGAAATCCGCCTGCATGCGATAGTGATGCTAAATATTTTGAATCTTTCGATGGTTGTACCCGTGCACTTACATAGTTGAAAGTTCCCTCATTGAATATTCCATTTATATTTTGATAGTACCACTTCAAACTACCTTGTGACGGGTATTGAATAAGAGTTATCTGTTCCTGATAGAAGCAAGCAATTCCTTTGTTTATTGCATCTGTAAGTATAGGGTAGAGCGATTCTGATGCCGGATGCAGTGTATCCGTATCATTTTTCAGATTGTTATACTTAGCAATTTCATAAGTGTCTGTTCGATATGAAAGAGCAATAGATGTTAGGAGCGGAAGAAAAAGTATTTTCACTATAGATTTAGTCATCACAAATATTCTTTTTTACGATAATGATAGCATCTATGTAATATGTGAAGACCCGCTGAAAAGCAGGTCTTCCAAAGATTTACCTCCATTGTGGGAGCAGGTATTTGCTGCAATAGGCTAAGCACCTGGGTTTGTAATTGCACCGCCAATAGCATATGCACTTTGCTGCAGTTCAGGAACACTAACGATAGCATCCGAAGCTGAGAATGTAACTGTAAATGAACTGTTGTCAGAACTTTCTTTGTATGAGTTTTTGTAAACTCCCTGACTGAAGCTTCCTAGTTTAATAAAACCAAAAAGTGTCAGATTTCCCGATGCATGTTCTTCCCAACTTTCCTTAAATTTTTTAAAATTCGCATTTCGATATGTGATTTCAACTGTTGGGTAGTTAGCAATTAAAAGGTTGTTCAGCATACCAAAGTTCCCACCATTTGTAAAAGTGTCCATATTGAAAGTTGGTCTAATCACAAACTTAAACCCGCTGATATCCTTTTCTGCATTAGCTACAGCTTGAGAAATTGGATCAGCATAATACCATCCTTTTTCAGTAGCTTGTTGCCATGCTGTAGGAGCCATTGGTATCATTGCATATCCTTCCCACTTCATTGAAACGGAACAATCAGTACTTGTTCCTTCAGCTTTCGACATGTCGTATGAGCCTCCGCCTGAAAGTCCGAATTTCAACCAGGAACCGACACTAAATCCGGCCTGACCTTCAATGTGTACATTCATTTCACTTCCTGAAGCTGATTGTGTTTCCATTTTAATTTCAATGGTACGGCCTTTGTTTTGTAAGTCGTTTGAAATCTCCTGTTTTGATTTATTGATACCGTACCCAACATTAAATTGGTCCGAAATTTCTCCGTTATTAGGATTTATCGTTTTAATTCCTCCATTCTTTTTTGAAGGAGATTGAGTGCATTTTTTTAATGATGTAAGGATCCATGAACCGTTTTGCAGTGTATCTTGCAAAGCATTTACCGGACTCATTATGTTTAGATAAATAGAAACATCTGAAATTACCTGATCACTTGATGCAGGGCGGTTCGGCAATAATTTTTTTAAGTTTCTGGCTTCGGTCATTTCGGTATAGCTGATTGGGCTTTCGCCTGCAGCTTCTTTTCCACTCCAAACACTACCAAAAATATAACCAATAATGTAGTCCAGTTTGGTTTTCACACTTGCATCTTTCATATCTTCTTCAGAGATGTTGCCATAACAAGTTTGGTAATCAGAAACTACAGTGTTTCCCTGTGTCGAAGCATTTTTAGTTGCCTGATCCAACTGTCCTTGATCATTTCTGTTTAATGAGTATGCAATTGAATTTAACACTTGAACATAAGCGTTTGGAAAACTTCCGGACGCTCCAAGCTTAGCAGTGTTTGTAATATCTCCGGGAGCTACGACTGAATTAATGTAATTGTAAGTTGATTCGTTGAAAATATTGTTGCCATTTTGCCAGTTCCATAGAAAATCGCCTTGAGATGGATATTGAATTGGATACAATGGAGATTTAAAAATTGAAGCGACTGCCTCTTGGGCCTTTTTTTGCAATTCTGCGTAGAATTCATCTCCACCTGGTTGGCTGTTTGCAACTAGTGTGGCAACATTTTCCATTTCTTTTGTTGAATTTTTCATAAAATTGTCATTTTTTATTTTTCATGATGTTATAGATCTTTTTATTATCCATAGCATGCCACAGAGTTTCTGTGGTCTTTGTTTTAATCAGTTCAAATGATTTGTAATTGATGACTTATTTATCCTAATCATGTAAATTTTATGTGTACAATTGATTTGCGGCATTAAATTTCATTAATGTAAAAAAACAATTCGTTGATGACATTAAATAATGTTTTGGTCATTGATTTTTTGTAAATATTCTTAAAAATAATTCGTAAAAAAAAACATATGAGTGAAATGCAAAAAATTCTTAGTAGGGAGTACGAAAAGTTGAGTAAAGGGAATTTTAGAATGGCTTTTTTGGGGAATATTTATAGTTTTGGAAGAAAATTCATTGTAGGCTCTGATTTATAAATCAGTTAAGGTTTTAAGAATATTTGTTTCTGTTTTTTGCAGGAAAAAAGGTGATATTGAACTATCGCAATGTTCCGGCTTTTTACCAGAATTTGTCTGAATATAATTTTATTGTTGATTAGTTTTGAGGCTGAACCAGTGTTACTTATAATAAAAATTTTGGATTTAAGCTAAATTCTGTTGTAACTTACGAACTAGAGTAGTGGCTAATTTTTAAAATTTCAGGTTATGGGAGCAACGAAAATTATACCAAAAGATGATTTATTGAAGAAAGATATTCTAAATATTGCTTTGGAAATTTTTGTGAGAGATGGTTATTTTTCAACTACAGGAGCAATGATTGCAAGTGAAGTTGGTATTAATGAAGAAAAGTTATTTTCTCTGTTTGAAACGAAGGAGAATTTGCTTCACACCATTGTTGCTGAGGCGGTACATTTGATATTTGATGGAATAGATCCAAATCAGGATGGAAAATTGCAGGAAGTTGAATTACTGTTTTTTATTAATGATTATTTTGATTCTGTTGAGAAAAATCTGGAATTCTTTCGGCTTTTCTATTCTTTGAGACTTCAGCCTGGAGTTGTTGACCAGTACAAACATGAATTACACGAGATCGTAATCCCGAAATTAAATATAATAAGAAAATATTTTAATAAGGAAGGTACTGAAAATCCAAAGATGGAAACCCGGTTTCTTGTCTCGATGCTGGATGGAATTGCTATGAATTTTGTTTTGGAACCTGATGGTTATCCAATTGATGAGATGCAGCAAAAAGTCTTGAATATGTACACTAAAAAAGCAGAAATTGAAGATTAGCTTTTACCGATTTTTTTTTATTAGCCTTGCCCTTTTAAGTTGAGATTATATATATAAAAGAATCCGGTTCACAATATGAACCGGATTTTTTATGTTTTTAATTTAAAATCTGCTAAAGGCAAATAGCCTGTAGTTAAGCTTTCAAATTATTTTAAACCACGTTTGATTAATAAAGCATCAATATTTGGTTCAGTACCTCTAAATTTTTTGTACAATTCCATTGGATCTTCAGTACCGCCTTTGGCTAGAACGTTATTGCGGAAAGCGGCAGCAGTTTCTTTGTTGAATAAACCTGTTTCCTTGAACGCTTGAAAAGCATCAGAATCCAATACTCCAGCCCAAATGTATGCGTAATATCCTGAAGAATATCCACCACTAAAAATATGAGCAAAGTAAGTAGAACGATATCTGGAATAGATTTCTGGAATCAAGCCAATTGATTTCAAGTAATCATCTTCGAATTTTGCAACATCGATATCCTGAACTTCAGATAAAGTATGATATTTCATATCTAACAGCGAAGCGGCAAGGTATTCAACTGTAGCAAATCCTTGATTAAATTTGCCAGCATCCTGAACTTTTTTTACCAATTCAACAGGAATAACCTCTCCGGTTTGGTAATGTTTGGCATACAATGCTAACATTTCTGGCTCTAAACACCAGTTTTCCATTACCTGTGATGGCAATTCAACAAAATCACGTGAAACAGCAGTACCCGAAAGAGTATTGTATTTACACCTTGAAAGGAATCCGTGCAAAGCGTGGCCAAATTCGTGGAATAAAGTTTCTACTTCATCAACACTTAACAAAGCTGGCTGATTGCCTACAGGCTTGGTAAAGTTACATACGTTGCAAATAATTGGAGTGATAGCATTTTCTGTTTCCCAACCTGATTGCTTGCGGAAACTGTTCATCCATGCACCACCACGCTTCGAAGCTCTGGGGAAATAATCTAAATAGAAGATGCCAATGTGAGTTCCATCTTCTTCCTGAAGTTCCCAGGTTTGAACATCCTTATTATATTTTGAGATATCAGTTCTTTCAATGAAATTGATTCCATAAAGGCGGTGAGCCAATTCGAAAGCACCATCGCGGACGTTATTAATTTCGAAATATGGACGAAGTTCAGACTCGTCTAAATTGTATTTTACTTTTTTTACTTTCTCAGCATAGTACCACCAGTCGTAAGATGCTAGTTTGAATTTACCACCTTCTTTGTCAATCATTTTTTGCATTTCAGCAGCTTCCAGTTTTGCATTTGGAAGAGCTGCATCCCATAGCTTATTCAATAATTCAAATACTTTCTCTGGAGTCTTTGCCATATTCTCAGCAAGAATATAATCTGCATGACTCTTAAATCCAAATAATTGAGCTCTTTCTACTCTTAGGTTAGCAATTTCTGACAATACTTTTTTGTTGTCGAACTCATTGTCGTTATTACAACGGTTCACATAACCCATGTAGATTTTTTTTCTTAACTCGCGATTATCTGCGTACTGAAGAAAAGGAAGCATACTTGGCTTGTCTAATGTGAAAGCCCATTTTCCTTCTTCTCCTTTTGCAGTTGCAGTTTCAGCGGCAGCTGCTTTTACAGATTCCGAAAGACCGGCTAAATCATTTTCATTATCGATAAGCAATACAAACGCATTGTTTTCTGCCAATTGGTTTTCTCCAAACTGCAGAGTTAATAAAGATAATTTTTCATCGATTACACGAAGTTTTGCTTTTTTACCGGCATCTAAATCGGCGCCGCCACGAACAAAACCTTTGTAAGTTTTCTCAAGAAGTGTATTTGCTTCAGTATCTAGGTTTAAATTGTCTTTTTGTTCGTAAACAGCCTTAACTCTTTTAAATAAATTTTCGTTTAGGTCGATGTCAGCACCATATTTTGTTAATTCAGGAGCCAATCTTTTCGAAAGAGCCTGAATTGAATCATTGGTGTCTGAGCCCGAAAGATTAAAAAACACATTGCTGACTTTAGTCAACAATTGTCCTGCTTTATCCATGGCTTCAATCGTATTTTCGAAAGTTGGTGCTTCAGTATTGTTGGCAATAGCATCAATTTCCACACGACCTTGCCTCATACCTTCAGTGAAAGCAGGTTCGAAGTGCTCAAATTTAATTAAATCAAAAGGAGCTGTTTGGTGAGGAGTGTTGTAGTCTGCAAAAAACGGATTTTCAGTCTTTTGCTCACTTTTGTTACTATTGCAAGCGGTTAAACCGATACCTGCAACAAGTACATAAAGAAAAGTCTTTTTCACGTTGTTAGGTTTAGTATTAGTACTTATAGAATGTTTGCCTGCCAAATTAGTAAAATCTGACTGGTTTTCCTTATGATTTGTTTAGTTTTCGCAGCATACTTGCTGCAATTTAGAATTAAAATGTTTGGAATGTAAAATGAATAAGGGAAGGTTTTGTTTTTTTGATATTGGGAGATTGGAAATCAGTTTTAAACCAATTTTTTTCTGCAATTTTTTTTATTTGAATTAACTGTTTGCTTTCCGGAATTTCTGTTTGCACTTTTTGGTGAAAAACTAAGGTAAAATGCGATCCACAGGATGAATAATACGATGGAAATCGAAGCGAATTTGTTAAAGTATAAGCCTTTTATAGAAAAAATGATCGCATTTTGTGGATCTTTCTTTGAGTGAAGAATCTGAAATTTTTTTCCAATAGGATATTCAACATTCTCAGGACCTTTTAAAGTAAATTGCTTTTGATTTGCTTCGTAAGCAATAACGGAATAAAAAGAGAGTAACATGCCGGTGTTTTCTTCTACTATTTTTACTACTACGCCTTCTGTTTTTTCACCGTACGCTATAAGCTTCCAATTTGCATAAATTGGAATTAGCAGTATTAAAATCGTAATAATAAGAAATTTAAATCCTGAAATTTTCATTTTGTACAGATATTTATCAGTAATAAATATAATGAAATTTGTACAAAAAAAAGAGACTGCCTCTTGATAAGAATAACAGTCTCTTTAAATGCTTTATCTCTTATTCTTTATTCAGGATAATTCAAATTCTCATCAGTAAGATGTTCTAAAACCTCAGTTTTAAATTTGTTTGATTCCCATCTTGCCATTGGTAAATCGTGGCTCATGTAATTTCCACATTCTATCTTGTTTGTTCCTGGAATCTCATCATTAAAATTAGCCATGAAACCGAACATTTCCTGAGTTACCTTTACGATATCTTTTGATTCCAGATCGCCGCTAAAAATTGCATAAAAACCCGTACGACAACCCATTGGGCCGAAATAAATCGTGCGGTCTGCCCATTCTTTATGGTTTCTTAAAAAGGTAGCACCCAAATGCTCCATGGTGTGCATGGCTGGTATATCCATTGCCGGTTCCTGATTTGGCAATTTAGTTCGGATATCGAAACTTGTTAATGTCTCGGCTCCAACTTTATCCTTGCGGGAAACATAGATCCCTCTTTTTAATTTATTGTGATCTACTGTAAAGCTTTGTATCTTTTCCATTTTCTTTTTTTTATTTCTGATTTCCTAACTCACGTATCATTTCAGTCACCATTTTGGCTGAATTTACCGCGGCTATTTCTACAAATTCCTGATATTCCATTGCATTCTCTTGTCCTGCAATATCCGAAATAGATCGGATAACCACAAATGGAATATTGAATTGATAACAGGTTTGTGCAATTGCGGCACCCTCCATTTCCACAGCTTCGGCTGCAGGGAATAATGTTTTTATCTTGTTGGTTGCTTCAGCATTATTCATGAATTGATCGCCTGTTAGAATACATGCCTTTTTTGTCTGTAAATCAGTTAACTGATGAACCGATTTTTCGGCCAAAGAAATTAATTTTTCGTTAGCGGCAAAGCTTGTCGGCATTCCGGGAACTTGTCCTATTTTGTACCCAAAAACAGTACAATCCATATCATGATGAATAACTTCCTCGGATATTACGATATCACCAACTTTTAAATCACCGGGGAAACCTCCTGCTGCACCTGTGTTGATTATATAATCAGGTTTAAAGTTGTCGATGAGTAAAGTTGCCCCGATAGCTGCATTTACTTTTCCAATACCCGATTGAAGCAAAACAATTTCAACATTGTTTAAAGTACCTGTATAAAAAACAAAGGAGCCTTTTTTCTGTTCTTTTCTATTGGACAATTGATCGCGAAGCTTCACAACTTCGACTTCCATTGCACCTATAATTCCAATTTTCATACTTAATAAGATTTCTGATGAGAGCAATAAGTGATTAGACTATTTATCTTCACACTCTTAAATACTTCGTCAATTCTCAAGTTTGTCAACTTTTTTTGTGAATTGCCAAAGGTACAAAACTATCTTCCTGTTCACTCAAGCCCGATTAACTTTATTGGTTGTTTTTTCACCGGTCTAAAATTTCAATTCAAAATCCATTTAAACAAAATTTAATTAACTTCATGGTTCAAATAAGAAAAAGTTATTGAATGACCTTAAAACAATTAAAATACGCTTTGGCCTTAGGCCGTTTGGGAAGTTACATCGGTGTTGCCAAATCTATGGGAGTATCGCAGCCGGCTGTTAGTTTGCAGATACAGGCTTTAGAGGATGAGTTGGGTATTATTCTTTTCGATCGGTCGACCAAAAATGTGGAACCGACCTTAAATGGAATTGCTTTTTTGGAAAAAGCACAACTTTTGGTGACAGAATCGAAGCAACTGGAAGATTTTGCCATTCAATTGTCTGAAGAAATTCAGGGAGAGGTTTGCCTGGGCGTTATTCCAACCTTATCGCCATTTCTTGTGCCTTTGTTTATCGATGAGTTGAATAAAAAGTATCCCAGGATTAAAATAAGGATTCAGGAGGCAATTACCGAAGATATTTTGCGGGGAATTAAAACCGGAACTTTTCATGGTGGAATTATCTCAACACCAATTGAATTGAAAAGTAATTTGGATTTGGCTCCCTTATTTTACGAGCAGTTTTATTTGTATGTGTCTGATAAACATGAGTTGTATTCACAGGATAAAATAGACATTAATAAATTGGATTATTCGGATGTTTGGTTGCTAAGAGAAGGAAACTGTTTTATGGATCAGGTGACTAATATTTGCAGTATTCAATCGAATCAGAACGGAAATTTTGTTTATGAGAGCAATAATATAGATGCACTTCGAAGAATTGTTGAATACAAAGGAGGAATTACTTTTTTGCCGGAACTTTCTACTTTGATGATTCCTTCGGAGCAGGAGGAAATGATAAAGGAGATTAAAGGGAGGAAGAAGGTGAGAGAGGTGACTATGGTTTCATTAAAAACAGAAGTGAGACGAAATCTGTTAAATGTAATTAATCAGGTTATTAAAGATAGTGTTCCTTCGCAAATGCTTAGTGGAGAAGATAAGGAAATTGTAAAAACTAATTTTATAGAAAAATGATTGCTAAAACTAACGGGACACCGTATTATGCTGTTATATTTTCATCAATAAAAACAACGGCTGATAATGGCTATTCAGAAATGGCTGAATCTATGATGGAATTGGCCAAAAGACAAGCAGGATTTTTAGGTGTTGAATCAGCAAGGGAGGAGACTGGAATAACGGTTTCTTATTGGGAGAGTTTAGATGCAATTAAAAAATGGCAGGCACATCCCGCTCATCAAATTGCTCAGGAAAGAGGCAAAGAGAATTGGTACGAAAAATATGCTGTTCGAATCTGTAAGGTGGAATCGGATTATTTTTTCGAGAAATAGTGTTTCGGATTCATAAATGTAACCCAAATCCCTAAAGGGGATTTAGGGGTGAATGCTGTAAAACGAGCCTTATTTCTTCGAAAACAAGCCTACTACCCAAATAAGAACAATAGCTCCTACTGTTGCAGATATAAGCAAACCAAAGAATCCATTTAAATGTATCCCAAAAATACCAAAGATTGTACCTCCTATAAAAGAACCAATAACACCTAAAATCAGGTTGATTATCATGCCATAACCACGACCTTTTAATAAAATGCTCGCAATCCATCCGGCTACAAGTCCAATTAGTAAAAAAATAAGATAGTTCATGTGTTGAGAATTAGTGCCTTATTAAATTACTAAAATTTCTTAAAACAAAAACAATCTTTTTATTGTTGATTACTTGTCTTGCATTGCAATGGATTTTTGAATGGATAAGAATAATTATTAACTTCATTTTTGCAATGAAAATGGAATATTCAAAGCTGAAATTTTATGGAAAATATGATAGAAACAAAGAGTCGTCAAGATTTATTGGTGACTAAAACACCGATATTGAACCAAGGGAATCCAGAAGAAAAAAGAAAAGAGATTCTCAACTATTTTAGAAAGACATGGGAATTGGATGAACTCCTATACGATTGCTTAAACGGACAAGAGGCATTTTTACACCGGGCTGATCCATTGCGCCATCCTCTGGCTTTTTATTTTGGACATACAGCCACCTTTTTCGTAAATAAATTGATATTGGCAGGAATCATCACCGATAGATTAAATCCAAAATTTGAATCGATGTTTGCTGTGGGAGTGGACGAAATGTCGTGGGATGATTTGAATGACAAACATTACGAATGGCCAACGATGCAGGAAACTCTGGCATATCGTAATGAAGCAAAGAAGATGATTGAGAAGCTGATTTTAGAGCTTCCGCTGAAAATTCCTATCAATTGGGAAAGTCAGTTTTGGGTAATAATGATGGGAATAGAGCATCAGCGAATTCATATCGAAACATCATCGGTACTGATTCGTCAGTTGCCCATCCATTTGATAAAACCCAATTTGCTGTTTAAGATTTGTAAGGAATGGGGAAATGCTCCGGTCAATGAATTGTTAAAAGTGAAATCGGGAAAGGTAAGAATAGGAAAAGGCAAGGACAATGCTTTGTATGGCTGGGACAATGAGTTTGGAGAATTCCAGTCTAAAATTAAATCGTTTCATGCATCTAAGTTTTTGGTTTCGAATGAGGAGTTTAAGGGTTTTGTTGACGATGATGGATACAAAACAGAAAAATGGTGGACGGAAGAAGGCTGGGGCTGGGTGACTTATAAAAAATGTGAGTATCCTTTGTGGTGGCTGAAAGAAGGAAGCGAATGGAAGCTTCGTACCATGCTCGAGATGATTGAAATGCCTTGGAATTGGCCTGTTGAGGTAAATTATCTGGAAGCAAAGGCTTTCTGTAACTGGAAATCTGCGAAGACAGGTAAAACTTTGCGCCTGCCAACCGAGGCAGAGTATTATCGCTTACGAGATTCGTTAAAAATTGCAGATCAACCTGAATGGGAAACGGCTCCCGGGAATATTAATTTGGAGCATTACGCTTCATCCTGTCCTGTGGATAAATTTGAAACCGATGGTTTTTATGATGTAATTGGGAATGTTTGGCAATGGACAGAGATGCCTATTTCAGGTTTGGATGGTTTTGAGATTCATCCGTTTTACGATGATTTTTCAACACCAACTTTTGATGCCAAGCACAACCTGATTAAAGGTGGTTCCTGGATATCGACAGGAAATCTGGCCATTCGCGATTCCCGTTATGCTTTTCGGCGTCATTTTTTTCAACATGCTGGTTTTCGATACATTGAATCAGATCAGGAGGTGGTAATTGAAACAGATTACTATGAAACGGATGGTTTAGTATCGCAATATTGTGAATTCCAGTATGGAAAGGAATATTTTGGTGTGAAAGATTATTCTAAAACTTGTCTTGCTTTTATCGAAGATCACTTAAAAAACCTGAAAAAAGGAAATGCATTGGATATAGGATGTGCAACGGGCAGAACGACTTTCGAGTTGGCGAAATATTTTGATAAGGTAACAGGTTTGGATTTTTCAGCTCGTTTCATTCGCATTGGAACTCAGTTGAAAGAAACTGGAAAACTAAAGTATATCCGACAGGAAGAAGGGAAGCTAACAAGTTATCAGGAAATTAAGTTAGATGATTGCGGTTTGGATTCTGTTCGTGATAAAGTTGAATTTTTTCAGTCAGATGCCTGCAATTTAAAACCCATTTATACCGGATACGATTTGGTGTTTGCAGGCAATTTAATCGACAGACTGTACGATCCGATTCAATTTTTGCAAGAGATTCATTTGCGAATTAATGATGGTGGAATTTTGGTTATCACTTCTCCCTATACTTGGCTGGAAGAATTTACCGAGGCTGATAAATGGGTAGGAGGATACCGAAAAGATGGCGAACCTTTTACATCATTTGATGGTTTAAAGGACATTTTGAGGGAACATTTCGATTTGTTGGATGAGCCCAAGGATGTTCCTTTTGTAATTCGCGAAACGTCACGGAAATTTCAACATACCATATCGCAGATGACGGTTTGGAGAAAGAAATAATTCATGAAAACAAAAGAACCGCATTACACAATTGCGGTTCTTTTTTGTTAGTTTCGGTTAAAATTGGAATGAAACACCAGCATTAAAACCAATCCATACAAATAATTTGTTTTTACT
Organism: Marinifilaceae bacterium; assembly: GCA_016936255.1. Taxonomy (GTDB): domain Bacteria; phylum Bacteroidota; class Bacteroidia; order Bacteroidales; family Marinifilaceae; genus Labilibaculum. The sequence continues at coordinate 25,504 of JAFGYE010000040.1, forward strand.
GCTTGTATGATCGTAGATCGTGTGGGGAATGTCTATTGTTCCATATTGTTCACCAACTTTCTTATTGGTTATGTAAGCATTAAGGGTAGGGCCGGCAAAGAGGGAACATTGAGGAGTAAAGTGAAAATGAAAATTGGTTTGCAATGTGTTTAAAAGATTTAATTCACTCCAGTCGTTATCGTATACCAATTGGTTTGATGTTGCTTCAATGGATAACTTGTATCTTTGACCAATGGGGAGTAAACTTCCAAATCCGGTGCCGTATTTAAAAAGATCTTTGCCCTTGTATCGATCAAATCCAACTGTAAATAGGGTATAGAAATGCTCAACACCCATTTTGTAGTTTAAATTAGCGTGAATAACATCATTGGTAGAAATTTCAAGCGCATAATAACCTCCTTTTACAATAGAGAAAAGGCCTATTGGTGTGCCGCTTTCAAGGCTGTCGACAAGATTAAAAACACCTATTTGATTTCCTTTTAGGATTTTTGCATAGTTGAAAGCTCCTATTTGCACACCATTTAATTTGTTTTTGGTGATGTTTGCCGTGGACAACTGAAACCCCTTGGCATTTTCTTTTGTGATATTGGCAACACCGGATATCATTACTCCATTTGAATTCCTGGAATTAATATTGCCTACACCAGAAAGCTGAAATCCTTTTGCATCATCAATTATCAAGTTAGCGACTCCGGCAATTATACAGCCATCTGCTTTGTTTCTGGTAACATTAGTAACTCCGGCAAGTTGAAATCCAGTTGTTTTTCCTTTGTTGTAATTCGCTAAGCCGCCAACTTCCATTTTATTTACACCACTATTAATCCCTATCAGTAAGTTAAAGGAATAATCGTTGATGTAGTTGATTGAATTTGTTCCATTGGTTCCGATAGGAGAAACAAAACCGATTTGATATTTTGTGTGGTTTTGGGCAATAGCCGGGCTTACTAAGCTCAGTATCATGCATGCTAGTACAATTCTTACTTTTGTCATTTCTATAAATTTGATTTTATGATCTTATAGAAGGAGGACAATTGTAGTGGGAGATACCCCTATTTACAATTTCAAAAAATTGATGCTGGGAAAGAAAATAAGAAGAATGCAGAAGTGCATCCATATCTTTTCATGTTCTTTGTGTTGAATCAGATTATAAATGTTTAGAATCTAAGGCCGAATTGCCAGCCAAGCCAATATTGATTTTTAAGTGTTGCAACAGCTTGATCCAGATAATAATTTCCAAAATACATGGTGTTTTTACTGGAGAAATTAATTTTTGAAATCTGATTTTGTTCTTTATCCGGACTACAGAAATTGTAAGATGGACCCGTACTAAGGGTGATGTTTTTATTCAGTTTAATTGTAAGACCCAGCTGAGCCCGGTACAGATCACCGGCAAAAACATCGTAGTCTGAATCAGTGTTAAAAAGGGAAGAACCAGACACATCCAGATTGACTGAAAATTTACGGTTGGTATTGCTTGTGCAGCCAATACCATACGCTGCGTTAAGATATTTACCCGCTCCAATTCTTAGAAAGCTGTAAAGATTTTTGCCACCCGTTTTGTAGGCTGCATTAAAGTAGAACGACTCATCGGTTGAAAGTTCCCATTTGTGGTAGCCGTTTTTAATGATATTCACCAATCCAATCGGAAAACCATTTTCAATAGTGTCGGCAAAATTGATGAGACCAATTTGTATGCCCCTCAACTTGTCTGTTTGATTGTAAATCCCAGATATTTGCACCCCATTGGTTGTCCCTCTCACCATATTAATTGCCCCCGAAATTTGAAGACCATCTACCGAGTTTGCCTGATTGTAGACACCACCAACCTGCAGATTAATTCGCTCACCACCATGCAGATTAATTCCTCCACTGATTTGTCCGTTCCAACCTCTGTAGGGGACGCTGTCCAATGATTTTGCCGCAGCAGAATTTATGGCTCCACTCATTTGAAGGCCTTTTATATCGCCTTTTACTCTGTTAATTACTCCAGCTAGTTGAACTCCATCCATGTTTCCCAGATTTGTATTGACAACACCGGAAGCTTGAACACCATGCACATCTTCACCCACTACGTTCGCAACGCCGGAAATTTGGACACCATTCATTTCCTGCCGGATGATATTGGCTACGCTTCCAATTTCGAACCCCTCAATATTTGCCGAATATCCGGCGATAATATTCATAGATAATTTGTTTGTAACCAGTCCATTTGTTAATTGATTGGTTCCCCAAGAGGGAATAAATGATACCTGAACAAATCGTACTTCTTTCACATTGAGGTTGTTGGAGATATAGAGCGCTTTGTTCGTCACCATCAGGTTGACAAAACCAATATCCTGCAACTCTTTATTGGTGTAGGCCCAATTAATTGCTTTGGTTCTGGAATGTAAGTTTTGGGCAAAAGCTGGTTCTGTTTTAAAGATGCTTTGTGCCTGCCATGGTTTAAGAACAATATTTAGCTGTTGTTTTTTACCAGCCTGAACATAGACAATGGTGTCTTTGTATCCTTTGCAGCTAAAGTTAATAGCAGAATTTTGATTGCCTTCTAAATGCAGCAGGTATTTTCCGTTAGGATTGGTAATGAATGAAGCTTGCCGATTCACCTCATAAACAATTGCATTTTCGAGTGGATTTCCGTTTGAATTTGTAATCACACCAGATAAAACCCACATTGTACTGCTCAAACCAGACTTATTTTTCGATTGTAAGATAACATGCGAACCGATCACTTTATAGGTCAATCTTCCTTTAAAAAGTTCATCCAATATTTCTTCGAGAGATTGATGCTTGCCCTTAATCGAAATCATTTTACTTGGGTCGAGTAACATTGCATCGAAAGAGAAGTTAAAGCCTCCTAGTTTCTCTAGAATAAACATTGTTGTTTCCGTACTTTGATTTGTAACTTCCAGGTTGATCTTCTTTTCCAGAAAGTTTTGAGCCTGTATCTTCATGGTGCAGAGAATACAGGCTATTGTTATTGATAGAATCAGGGCAATTTTATTCATTCTTTTCCGGGTATGATATTATAAACGTGTTTTCTTTTCTGCTGTAAGTTAAGTTAAATGTCTTTGAGATAACTTTAATCACATTTTCAGCATTTTCATCAATGAATGAAGAAGAGTAGTACAGATTGTTTATTTCAGGATTGTCTGATTTTATAGTGATTTGATAACAGGATTCAAGTACTTTGAATACTTCTTTTAAGGGTTTATTTCTGAAAGACAATCTCTTATCAACCCAGAAAAAAGCCGAAGAATTGCTTGTCAATCTTATAATAGTATCTTGTTGGCTCGAAATTAAGCCTCCTTCGTTATTGGTTAAAATCATGTGCAAGGTATCGGTTTGAGTTTTATTCGGGCGGAAGAGTTCTACTTTACCGGAATTCACATCCACAAGAATATCTCCGTTTTCTTTCATCTTCACCTGAAAGCTTGTCCCCAATACCTTAACGCCGCCAATACCTGCATTAACAATAAATGGTCTGAGAGTGTCTCTTTTCACAGTAAAGAAAGCTTCACCTTGCAAATTTACAATGCGTTGCTTGGTTTTTGAGGTGTGGTAGCTAATGTGAGCGAACTTATTCAAATAAATTTTTGATCCATCAGGTAAACTATCCTGAATGGTAGATTGGCTGGTGTTGGTCAGTAAGAATTCTTCTGTTTGAGTATAATCATCGGAATACCAATTGAAAATACCAAAAAGAATAAGAATGAATGCCGCTGCAGAGCTGATTAAAGCAATTCTAAATCGGGAAAACCGTTGAATAGACGGGGAGAGGGTTTTTTCATGCTGATCCAACCGGGAAGATAGCTTTGCCCACGCTGATTTTTTATTAACCGAAATTGGATGAGGATTTAATTTGCCGCTTTCCAGCCAAATTTGTTCCAATTGATCTAAATGTCTGCGGTTTTCGTCCTTTTCTTCCAGCCAACGAATAACCATGTTTTGCTCTTCCTTGTTGGTTTCACCCAAAAGGAATTTGGCAAGGAATGTATCATTAATATGTAGGTTATCGTTTTTCATGCACAATTAATTTCTCTTAATCGGGTATTGCTTTTATTTGGTGTATTGTTCTTTATAAGTATGACAATTGTAATTGTGTTTAACCCTATTCACCGTTAAAAAAATGATGGAAGAATAGAAGCAGCAACGGGAGATAGTCTGCCAATTCCTTTCGCAAAAATTGCAGGGCTTTTCCCATTTGATTTTCTACTGTTTTAACAGATATCCCCAATTTATCAGCTATTTCTTTGTATTTGAGTTGCTCATATCTGCTTAGAATAAATATTTTCCTTCGTTGTTCTGGCAACAGATCAATACTGCTTCTGATTTTAAGTTCCAATTCGGAAACATTCATCGGATCATTTTCCAGGCGTTCGGAATATTCGATTTCTTGTCGGTTATGTTCTTTGTATTTTTCGCGGATATTGATGTGTTTAATCAGATTTAGACTGGAGTTTCGAACGGCACGGTATAAATAGGATTCCATTGAACTTTCAATGCGAATATCGTGTCGGTGAATCCATAGTTTAAAAAAAACTTCCTGAACAACTTCTTCGGATCCTTCTTCTTCTTTCAGAAAATTATAGGCATAAGAACACAAACGACTGTAATGGGCGTTAAACAAAGTTTCGAAATCTATTCTGTTAATACATTCCGATCGTATTGTTTCTTCTGTAGTCAATGTTAAGCTAGTTAAGAGCAACAAAGGTAAATGTTTTTTTTATGATGTAAATTAATTAAAGCTCTGATATATAAATAGAATGCCACGCAAGGAACGTTTTTTGCGATTCTTGCGTGGTGTTTATTTGTTTTAGTCTGTTTTATTTAGCCTTAGAAGTAAAGTATATACTGCAAACTAGGCAATAAAGACAGTTGTTCACCATCTTCTATTTTATGAGTTGCTTCATTATATCTTTCCAATATTTTGGTCTTATTATTACTTGCATTTTTAATATCAAATTTGAATTCATGCTGGGTTTTTTTGCGGTTTAGTTTGTAGGAGAACGAAACATCCAGAATAAAAAGATCATCTCCTTGTTTGCTGAATTCACTATTGGCGAGATATACCGTTTCTCCAGCCTTCTGGCTTTTCATCAAATCTACAGGTGTATAATATTGTCCTCCTCTGAATGTTATTTTTCCATTTAAACCAATTCTGTTCTGATCATTTTGTCCAACTTTATACTCTTTTCCAATAAGCAGATTGGTCGCATAATTTCCATTGTATCTTGAATTGCGTTCAATACCATCTAAGGCTGTAAATTTTGATTCGTATAAAGATCCGGTAAGCAAATAGTAAAAATTGTTATGGAAGAATCGTTCCAGACTTAACTCCAAACCGTAGTTTTTACCAGTACCTTCGTTTACAAAATCAAAATTGGCCAAACCCTCTTTTATATCCTGAAGTACTATTTTACTGTTTGGGTCGTTTTCAACAGCTACGTCATATAAATCCTGATAATAGGCCTCTGCTTTTAAATGCAGGTTGTAGTTCAGCTGATTGTTATAGCCAAGTACATAGTGTATGGCTTTGCTCATTTTTAAATTTTTGTTTGGCGTGTAGGTATTGTTTTCATTATCATGCAATTGAACGAAATAGGTGGACAGACTCTCTGTTTTGCTATGCATACCAAAGCCAAAGGAAAATGATTGGTTGGATAAAAACTGATACTTCAATCCAACTCTTGGTTCAATGGTGTAATCATTATTCAATTTAAAATAACTTGCATGCACTCCGCTTACTACAGTGAAGTCTGATGTAATTCTGTATTTCCAGTTCACAAAGGATTGGAATAAATGAGACTTACCTTCGGAATTTACATCTGTTGTAAATGCTCCGGTATTTTTAAAGTCGTTAACACTCTTGATGTCAAAACCCAAACGGGTGTATTCAATTCCGGCCTTTACACTGTTTTTAGCATTTAGTTTTGTGTTGAATGTGCTGACATATTTAAAGTAATTGTGTTGATATTTTTCATTTAAGGCAACAAACATAGTATTGTCATCACCTAAGATTCTTGATTCATTTTGAGTATTGGTTGCTGAGTAGGCTAAAGTGTTTTTCAGGTACGATTTTTTACCAATGGGCAAAAGGTTTGATATTCCAATTACAGTAAGATCTGAATTGACATTGTATTCCCCAAGAGTAATCGTTTCCTCATCATTCTCTTCCTTAGCCAGGATGTTGCTTTTTCCCAAAAGACCAAATAGAGTGAATTTACCAGCTTTTTGGGTAGGGAGTACAATTTTAAACGATCCATCCTGATATTTGGGAACACCATCGAAATCTACCAATCCGATATTATCCAACAGTTCAAGTGAAGAATAGCGATAGTTGGCTAAATAAGAGCCGGAGTAATTCTTTTTTAGAGGACCTTCAACAGTAAAATCGATACCATAAGTGCTAAATCCAAAGGCCTGTTCGTGTTTGGCGTTATTACCCGAACGTAAATTAATATCGAATATTCCGGAATAGGCATTTCCGTATTCTGCAGTGAAGGCACCCGTGAAGAAATCGGAATTGCTCAGCATGCTGCTGTTTAGAGCATTAATTGCACCTCCGGTTGATCCTTCGTCGGCAAAATGATTTGGATTTGGTATTTCTATTCCTTCCATTCGCCATTGAATTCCCTTGGGAGAGTTGCCTCGTACAATAATTTCATTTGAGCCCTCACCGTCGCCCGAAACACCGGCATAACCTGATACCATACGGGCAGGGTCGTTCAAAGATCCCGAATACCTGCTGGTTTCTTCAACGGTGAAAGCCTGACCACTTACAGTAGCCATTTTATTCAAAGTTTCGTGTTTGGCTGTTTTCGGATGAACTGTTACCTCTTCGATATGTGTAAGCGATTCGATTAATTCAATTTTCAGAACAACTTCTTTAGCTGAACCTATTTCAATATTTGCGATGTTTTTTGCTTCGTAGCCTAAACAGCTAATGTGTATGGAAATTCGGCCAATAGAGACCTGCTTTAAAATGAAATTGCCATCCATGTCACTCGCCGTTCCCTTAAATGGATCGGAATTTAGAATCACAATATTAGCTCCAATAAGTCCTTGTTTGGTTTCATGATCGATGATGGTTCCCCGAATGGTTTGGGAGTACAGTTTACTATTTGATTGTGCTTTGGATTCCTGATTCCATGCAAGAATCAACAGTAACATTAACAGGTAATTTCTTACTTTCATGATTTTTATTTCGCATTATTATTCTTAAAATCATCAGGAAGACAATTGAAGAAAGAAATACCCCTACTGCGAAACGGAAAAAATGATTTTAATGCGAAAAGTTTTTTTGAGATCCTTTTCAGGTGATTTTAATGACACCCTCCTTTTTTATTGGTAATGTAGCCACGGTTTAATAGAATAAGATAAAGTAGTCTTTTTATGTTATAAAGTAGGTTTAAATTTTTCGATATAAATGTTTTGTTAGCTAATTTCTGTTTTGTAGATTCGGGAATTGAAACAGATAAATGATCTATTTCAGATAAATACGAAACGAAAATTACAATTTTATGAATTTAAAATTTTACCAGCAAAAAGGATTTAAAGCAACACTTTGTGCTGCCATTATTCTTATTGCAATACCTATTGTAACCGATTTGTACAAAGAATATTTTGTATCAGAAACCGGGCATTTTAAAATAATGGGTGGTTTAAGTATTATTCTGGCCATTGGCTTGCTTGCAAAATGGAAATTTGTTCGGCACATTGCAGGAATTCTAACAGGATTTATTTTGTTTGCCACAATATTCATGGCTTTTGCAATGGGCCTGAATTACGCTATGGCATATACAGCATTATTCATCACACTGATTGTACTTTTGGTTTTGCTGAACTCAAAATCGGTTACTGTTTATATGAATTCAAAGTAAGTTTTATCTAAGAAATAGTATCTATCAAAAAGAAAAATCTTAAACCAATATGAATAAAACAAAACAAAACTTTCAGCAGTACCAACGCAGCAGTATCCTTATTCATGCTGCCTTATTAACTGGTCAGGTGTTTTTCGCATCCTTTGCCGTTTTTATCAATCAAACACAAGGAGCAGTTGTGGCCGGCGATGAAGTGTTGCGCACTATGTTCATGATTATGATACCCTTGTTTTTTCTGGTAACTTTTGTCGTTAGCAAATTGGTTGCCGGAAAAAAGCTAAAGCTGGCAAAAGAAGTGGCTGAATTAAAAACTAAAATGGAATCCTATAGAGCAGTTAATATCATTAAATATGCTTTGCTTGAAGGAACAGTGTTTTTTGCAATTATTACCTATTTGCTTACCGGCGAATTACTCTTGCTGGGTTTTGCCGTTATGATTATGCTGCTGTTCGCAACTTATTACCCAACTAAAGAGAAATTGGTTCGGGAATTGGAATTAAATCGTGAGGAGCAGGCTATTTTGGAAGATCCTGCTGCAATTGTTGCTGAGGTAGTTCAGCGTTAAAACCTCAAGCAAATCTTTGAAATGGAATAGGTTTTCTCAGTTGGGTAATAATTACAGTAAATTTTAAAAAAAAAGATATTCGAAAAATGTAACTAATAGTTATGCTTGCCAACTAACTATATGTACACAAACTATAAATATGGTGAATAAGGAAAATAAGTTTAATGATATTGTCACGGATAATGGCGAAAGAATTAGGCGGATTTGCAGCTATTACAGTCCCAATCACGAGGATAGGAAAGATATGTATCAGGATATTTTGGTTAATATCTGGAAAAGCCTTGATTCTTTTAGGGGTGACGCATCAATCAACACTTGGATCTATCGGATTGCAGTAAATACTTCTTTGGGTTTTACCGGAAAAGCATTCAAACAAATGCAGATGATTGTAGATGTCGATACTGAAAATCTTTCTCTTCTGTTTGATGAAGGCACAAAGGAAAAGCTCGAGCAGGAAGCTCAGTTGAATCAACTGCAAATTGAGCTAAATCAAATGTCGGTAATCGATAAATCACTGATGTCGCTCATGCTCGAAGGTCTTTCGATGCGGGAAATTGCTGATGTTATTGGCATTACCGAGCCCAATGTAAAAGTGAAGATTCATAGAATTAAAGAGCAGTTAAAATCTAAATTATCAGGAGGCAAGCATGAATAACAGTAAGATTTCACAGGATACAAACGGTATGGGATCGTTTATCGATAAATTAAAAAAGGAAGATAATAGTTATGGTAATTTAAGCAGGGGAATGCAGATTTTCTATCTTGTAATGATGATAATTTATTCGGCTAGGACCGTAGTTGAATATTTAGAGACAAGAGAAGTTCGCGATTTGGTTAGCGGATTTTGTATGCCAATTGCATTTTTGATTTTCGTAATTGTTTTTGGAAAATTTCATAAAGAATTTAAATATGTTGATTATTCTTTACCTACAATAAGTATGTTGAAGAATGTTGTCAAAAGATACAGACCTTTTCAATTCAAAAATATTTGGGTGTTTGTTGCCATGCTGATTGTTAATTTTGGATTAAGCCTGAAGTTATCAGGCGATGATAATTTCGTTGAATTTCAGCTTATTTTTTGGGTAGTAATGATTGCAGCAGTTTTGATTGGTTTACTGGTATGGCGGATAAAATATAAAGTTCTTTACGACAATGCTTTGGCTCTTATTACTGAATTAGAGGGTGAGTAATACAAAAAATAATGAATGTAAATATATGATATCGGCTTTAATTTTCTAATAATTATAAAAATACAATGAAGAACAATAAATTAATGATGAGTATGGTCACTTTGTGTTTGTACTTTGTTTTGAAAAGATTTACAGCAACTCCTGACTTTTTGCTTGGGATATTGATAGGTACTTCTATTTGTTTTAGTCTAATTGGTCTATTGTCAATTGAGAGGTATCAACGACTGAAAAAATGGAAAAGAAGAGTGCTTGGTTTTGGAAAATAAGTTTTGAGTTTCTTTTTTCACAAAAATAAAGATTGCCAATTGGTGCGGGTGATAAGCTCGTGCCTTTTTTGCAATAGGAATACTTACCTAATCAACTTCATTTTCCCAAAAACATTCGATACTACCAAAAGGGGGCCATTTTCCGATTCAAGTGTAAATTCACTGGTAAACAAGTTACTCTGATAGCGGAGCTGATTGCAATCTTTCAGGTACTCGGCATTATGATATAGTTTTACAAATTGATGGGAATCTTTACGCCCCGTTTTATCTCCGGAAATGTATTTCATTGTTATTGAATGATCCGAATCTGACCAGGAAAAAGAACAGACATCATTTGTTTCTGTATTTCGCCAATCACCATTCATTATAATGTTCATCATTTCCGTTGAGTTCATAGCTGTTTGTTTTAAGATTTTGGGTTACTAAAAGTTACGAAATCTTCAGGGATTTATATCAAAAACATTTTTAGCACGAATAAGAAAAGTTGAATAATGCAAAAAAAAGACGAGATTCGAAAATCGCGTCTTTTTTTGCTTAAACTTTTTCAGGTTTCCAACTCTCCAATTTAATTAAATCGGGAAAAGCTTTGGGTTTATAAATTGATTTTCCTTCAAAAACCCGCAAACATTCCTGAATTCCCTCACTAATACTTGGGTGAGGATGAACGTTTTGCCGAATGTCTTTCAGAGTTCTTTTTTGTGTGATTTGGTAGGCAATAGAAGTAATTAGAGTAGAAGCCTGCGGCCCTGCAGCACGCATGCCCAATATTCGATCCTTACCATCATCGCTTACAATAATTTTCACAAATCCATCGGTAGCACGCATGGCAACAGCACGGTTTACCAATGAGTTTGAATAGGTTGCAACTTTGTATGGAATACCACTTTTTCGGCAGGCTTTCTCGTTCAAACCAACAGCCGCCACTTCAGGTTTAAAGAACATTAATGTTGACATATTTGAGTAGTCCAACGGATATTCTGAATTGCCATACAAAGCTTCAACAATATATCTGCCCTGCAGCTCGGCAACCGAATACAATTGTGCATGCCCCGATACATCACCTGCAGCAAAAATGTTGCACGATTGAAAATTGTCTGTGGCACAAACTTCATTAATATCAAGATAACCACGATTTGTAGTGTTGATTCCAACATTTTCCAGTCCAATATTATCCAGGTTCGGCATTCTTCCAATAGCTACAATAGCCACATCTACCTCTATTACTGTTGAATGACCATCCTGATAATCCAGTACAACTTCTAAAAAATCCGGACGTTTTCGAATTGTTCTTAAATTTGCCGTGTGATGTATAATTACACCGTTGCTTTCTAAATTTTTCCCAACAAAATTACTCAAATCATCATCTTCATAAGGAATTACCTTATGCTGTCGATCCAATAAGTGTACTTCTGTCTGGTTGTAATTGGAAAAAATAGTGGCGTATTCACAACCAATAATTCCCGAGCCAATAATAATCATTCGTTCCGGAAATTCTTTTAAATCCATTATGCCTTCCGAATCAATAATTCTCTCATTATCAATCTTAACGTCAGGCATTGGGCGCGGACGGGAACCTGTTGCAATAATGAAATTATCGCCTTTGATTTGCTCTATTTTGTCGTTGGAAATCACCTCAACAGTATGCGAATCGACAAATTTTCCCCAGCCGTATTTTAAAGTAATATTTCCACAAGTCTCCGAAGGTTTCGAATAAGTCTCAATTTGCGACAGCATCTGCAATTGCTTTTGTTTTGCTGCCTGTATAATGGTTTGTTGAACTTTTTTGTAATCTACATTTAAACCCGATGCCCGGTAACCTCTCATTACCGAGGATGCGATTGAGAAATCGCGGGATAATTCCCACATCGCCTTCGAAGTTAAAGCACCATTCATAATACCGGCACCTCCCAAATGATTCGCCTCGATGATACAAACAGATTTCTTAAAATCGATGGCACGCATTGCTGCTGAGAAACCTGCAGGGCCGCTTCCCAAGACAACAAGGTCGTATTTTTCTATATCCATAAAAACTTTTGTTTGTTGTTTTAAATGGCTGGATTTCGTGCACATTGTATTTGAATAAGATACACTTGAAGCAGGAAGAATTGCAGCCATTTTTGTGTTTCCTGCGAAATTAGGTAGAAAGATATAAATAAAAGTGCAAACCCATAAGCTTTTATATGTTTTGCGGATAAAAAAGTCTTTTTCTTACGTTTGGTGTGTCTTATTTATAGTTTGATTTTGAGGAGTTGTTAGTAATGTAATTCTTCATTTTTCAACTTCTGATAAGTGTGTTTATACAAAATTTTGTGCAGTAAAAGTCCCTCTTGTAAGTTCTCGTCACTCATCTCGTTTTCGTGCTCAATAAAATTTGCTGTTTCAAGTAAGTATACATCATCTCTAAGGTTTTGGTATTCCTGTTCAATTAAATGTATATCAGCAAATATAAGATAGGGCAGACGACTTAATACTGCCTTTCTCTGATCGTTATATTCATCCAAATCCTTGGCTTTGTTATCCGCAAAATAGAATTCCTGTAAACTATCAACAAACGAATCATCACAACTTTTCATCAGAATAATGCGATCTTTTCTTAAGCGAAAAAGTTCTGCCGGATCTTCTTCAGGAGCTAAATTTTCTTCTTTTTCAATTCCTCTGGTAATAAACAGATAGGAGAGATGAGCCAGTCCAATATTTTGTTCTTCATCGTCAATCAAATCAAAATGGAGCATCATGATAATTGCCTTTCCCAATTGGGAAATTGCAGTATCATCCCAAAGTAAGAAAGGATCTTTTTTAAGAATCAAATAAATGGCATTCAAGTCTTTATTACAAGCCCTTATTTTTCCGTTTTGCCCTTTCTCAATAGCTTGTAATATTAGCTTTCGAAGCTGTTCTTCTGAAGATGTCATGTTATGGGATATTTATTTTTTAGAGGATATAAAGGTAGCAATTATCCTTTTATCAATGGAGGATGAATATTTATTCTACAAAAAAAGAAGCCCAAACGGACTTCTTTTTATATGAGGGACAATGAAATGCAAATTATACAATTTCTATGTTTTTGTGATCTGTTATTTTCTCACAATAGTGGCATTTCAGGGTAATAGGAGAATTATTTATCACTTTAAAGCGAGTGGTCACAGCTTCTACATTTGTAATGCATTTTGGATTCATACATTTAGCAATACCAATAACTTTTTCAGGCGATTCTACAATTTTCTTTTCTGCAACTTTGTAATCACGAATGATATTTAGTTTTGCATGCGGAGCAATTAGTGAGATTTTATTGATTTCTTCATCTTCAAAAAATTTGTCGGAAATTTTGATGATGGCTTTCTTTCCCAATAGTTTACTTTCCAGATTGTTTCCAAAAGTCACTGAGTTTTTACTTTTGTCCAATCCTAAAATGGTAATTACCTGAAAAAGATATTCGGCAGGAATATGATCAATTACGGTTCCGTTTTCAATAGCGCTTACTTGCAATTCTTTTTTTGTGTTCATATGATGATGTGCTTTATTCGTGAGTATGAATTTATAGATTAAGAGCTTTTGCTATGATAGCTTGTCTGGCATAAACACCATTTAAAGCTTGTTCAAAATAATAGGCTTTTGGATTGGTATCAACATCCACAGCTATTTCATTTACTCTTGGAAGCGGGTGAAGAATTCTCATGTTATCCTTCGTGTTGTCAAGCATATCGTTTTTTAAGATGTACACATTTTTTACTTTTTCATATTCCAAAGGGTCAGCAAACCGTTCTTTTTGAACACGAGTCATATACAAAATATCAGCATCGTTAATAATATCATTAAATTCGGTGTGTTCGAAATATTTGATATTGTTTTTTTTCATGAAAATTTTGTACGCACGAGGAATTTCCAATTCGGGTGGAGCAATAAAATGGAAGGTAGGATTGAAGTGAGAAAGTGCCATCAATAAAGAATGAACAGTACGACCGTATTTAAGGTCGCCTACCATAAAAATATTCAGGTTTTCGAGTGTTCCCTGAGTTTTCATGATGGAATAAAGATCGAGCATGGTTTGACTTGGATGCTGGTTGGCACCATCTCCGGCATTAATAACAGGAACATCAGATACTTCAGATGCATATCGGGCAGAACCTTCAATTGGATGACGCATAACAATAAGGTCGCAATAGTTACTCACCATTTTAGTGGTATCCTTTAAAGTTTCCCCTTTAGTAACGCTTGATGACGAAGAATCGGTGAATCCAACAATTCTTCCACCCATGCGACTAATTGCAGTTTCGAAGCTTAATCGTGTACGGGTTGACGGCTCAAAAAACAATGAAGCAACAACTTTGCCTTCTAATAAGTTGCAGTTAGGATTTTTTTCGAACTCAGCAGCTCTAGCTAATACTTCCAGGATTTCCTCTTTTGTGTAGTCGTCGATCGATACTAAACTTTTGTTATCCATTGATTAAAAATTAAGTGTGTTTATAATATGATTGTTTTTTTTGGACAAAAAAAAACCAACAATTACTATAATTGATAGTAATGTTGGGTTTTTTGATAAATATTCTTGAAAAGGATTATCTAAATAGCCGAAGCGGGAATTAATCCTTAAATCATGTTTACTTCGAAATAAATAATGGAAAATGTGTAAAAAGGAGTAAAGGTCTTTACTTCTTTTGGTATAGTTGGCGGTTCTAGATTGAATTAGTTGTATCTCCATTCTAGATTACAAATATAGGCATAAATTATTCTGAAAATCAAATCAGAAATCGATTAATTATTAACATTTTTTTTGAGTGAAAAAATCAGTCGGGAAATGGATTGGTATATAATGTTGATATCGAAAGAACTAAATGGTTTTGACGTATTCTGTTTTCACACTATCGATCTTCGAAAATTTTTCGATGATTTTACCGACCTCACTTTGACGGATACTTAAGGTGATTTGGCAAGTTAGGTTAAAATCCTGCCCCAATTGTTCCGGTTGGTCATCTTTGATAATTTTCATTACATCATTCATAACCAGATAATCGAAATTAACATCGTAAATATCATTTACAGTCTTTTCAATTATTTCGGCATTGGAAATGGCATCAGCAGCAGCTGTTTTGTATGCATGTATTAAACCACTTACACCTAGTTTAGTCCCACCAAAGTAGCGAATAACTACGATTAGTATATTGGTGATATCATTCGATAGTATTTGACCTAAAATGGGTTTCCCAGCTGTAGATGAAGGTTCGCCATCATCATTTGCCCTGTATTCAGATTTATCAGCGCCAAGCATATATGCATAGCAATGATGGCGGGCATCGTAGTATTCTTTTTTTAGGTTGGCGATATGCTCTTTTATTTCCTCTTCGCTGGTTACGGGGTAGGCATATGCAATGAATTTACTTCCTTTTTCCTTGTACAGGCCTTCCGATGCCAGATTGATTGTTTTGTAAGTATCGTTGCTCATTCCTTGTTCAAAATACTCGTTGAGTTAATTTGTTAGGATAAAAATAGCAATAAATGCCAGCAGTATTCCCAATATATTTACTTTGTTCAGTTTTTCTCTGAAAATGCTCAAACCTATAAATACGGAACAAGCTACAATACCAATGTTTACAATGCTGAAAACCACTGAGCTGTCAAATCCTGAATTATTTAATGAGGCAATTAGGAAATAAAGTGAGCCAAAATTAGCAAGTCCTAAAATACTTCCTCCAACCAAAACTTTTGGACGGAACAGGTCACGAAATTTATCTTTACGAATAAGTAAAGTGATTAATCCTGCCATGCTTGCAATCGCAAAAAGCAGAGTCGAAAATTCTTCTGTTCCTCCGGAATTTAAGTACTCCTGTTGCGCATATTTAACTAATGAATCAACGGTTCCTGCTCCAAAAAAAAGGAGTATTGGCAACCAAATATACCTGCGATTTATCTTGCTGCCCTGTTCTTTATAAATACTCAGTAATACCGCACTAATTGCAATCATCATCCCGAAAATTTTTTTGGCAGTTATGGCTTCCTGATAGTACATGATGGAAAAAAGCAAGGGAAGAACAAAGGACATTTTACTAGCCAGAGTAGTTACCGATATGCCTGCTTTTTGTGTCGATCGGCCAATGATAAAGAATACGATGATAAAAAGAACTCCAATTAATATGGATATATTGAACCAGTCTTGTTGAATAAGATTCCTAAAATTGAATGTCGTGTTTGTTAGGAAATAACCACATAAAGAAGCCGTTATATAATTTATAATAATAGCGAGAAGAATATCAATTTTGAATTTCTCCAGATATTTAAAAGTGATAAATATTCCAGTAGAAGTTATAACAGCGAAAAGTAGATTGAGCATAGTCTTAATTTTTGCGCAAAGTAGTGAAAAATACTTTACCTAAAATTAGAAAAGCAGATTCAAAATGAATCTGCTTTCAGGGTAGTAATATAATAGTTAGTAATAAAATTACATTTTTAGTTTCTTGTCGATTTCGTCAATTTGAGTTTTGAAACCTCTGTCAGTATCAATCAAATTGTTTACCGTTTTGCAGGCATGTAACACTGTAGCATGATCCTTTTTTCCAATTTGCGAACCAATGGAAGCTAAAGAAGCTTTTGTTAGTGTTTTCGAGAAGTACATTGCTATTTGTCTGGCCTGTACAATTTCTCTTTTTCTAGTTTTTACCTGCAACACATCAATTGGTAATGAAAAATGATCGCAAACTACTTTTTGAATGTAATCAATAGAAAGCTCTCGCTTTGTATTTTTCACCAACCTGTCGATAATGGTTACAGCCAGTTCAAGATTAAGTTCTTTTTTATTTAAGGTAGACTGAGCTAATAAAGAAATTAATGCTCCTTCCAATTCTCTAACATTATTAGTTACATGACTTGCGATGTATTCAATAACTTCGTTATCAAGTACAATACCATCTTTATATGCTTTCTGATGTAAAATCCGGACTCTGGTTTCGTAATCCGGATTCTGCAGATCCGCCGAAAGTCCCCATTTAAATCTTGAAAGCAAACGATTCTCCATTCCCTTCAACTCAATTGGAGCCTTATCAGAAGTAAGAATTAACTGCTTGCCTGATTGATGAAGATGGTTAAATATATGGAAAAATGTATTTTGTGTTTTTTCCTTTCCTGCTAATTCCTGAATATCATCAATAATTAAAACATCAATCATTTGATAAAAATGAAGAAAGTCATTCTTATTATTATTTCTGATTGCTTCAGTAAATTGTGTTTGGAATTTGTTTGCACTTACATACAATACTGTTTTATCCTGATACAATTCTTTTGTTTTAATTCCAATTGCCTGAGCCAGGTGAGTTTTTCCCAGACCGGAATCACCATACAATACCAATGGATTAAAAGCTGTACCTCCAGGATTTTCAGAAACAGCCACACCCGCTGATCTTGCAAGTCTATTGCAATCACCTTCAATAAAGTTTGCAAATGAATAATCAGGATTTAATTGCGAATCAATGTGCAATTTCTTAATTCCAGGAATAACAAAAGGATTTCGAATAGTTAGTTCTTCTTTATCAGAAGGCATACTAACCGGACGATTTTTTGTGCTTGTGCCATTATTTCCAGGAACTACAACTGAAAAAGGTTTAGAATTTGCAATGTGATTATTCTCCATCACAACATTGTATTCCAATTTAGCACTGTTGCCAATTTCTTTTCGCAGTGTTTTTCTTAGAATATCAATGTATTGCTCCTCCAAATATTCGTAGAAAAAATGGCTTGGTACTTGCAATGTCAGGATCTGGTTCTCCAAGTTTAATGGTACGATTGGTTCGAACCATGTTTTGTAACTTATCGGGGGCACGTTGTCCTTTATTACAGCCAAGCAATTATTCCAAACCTGGAGGTGATGATTATTCATTTCTGTGTCAGTGTTTTAAAAATGTAGGGTGTGCTAAATTTTGCTTATGCAAGATTGTCAAAAAAAAAATGAAAAAAAAATTATTTAACTATTGACTTTTAAAAAACATTTATTACTCTATATAAAACAAGGGATACAGAAACGTAAAAAAAAAGAAATAATTTAAAGTGCTAATAAACAGTTATTTACGCATGTATTTTGTTTAACTTTCTGGTTGTTAGTGATTTCCGAATAGGATACTTTAAGGTCTTAAATACGCAATCTGTAATCAATCTAAAGCAAACATAAAACAGGGTGTGTTAAGTGGGTTATTAAACTGATCTTACAAGGTAGAGATTCAGTTGTTTAAGTTGTTTTGATTTACTATAATCACAGACGTTAAATATAAGTCAATTCTCAGGGCTTATCTTAATTATAAAGGCATCAGGGAAATCATCACGAATTTTTTTAAGTTGTCTGATAATATCCTTATAGTTTTGAGTTTCTCCAATTGTGTATTTATATCTTCCGTTGAAATAGATTTCTTCAATTTTTCTGTGTCCTTTAAATGCCGTGTCATCCAAAGGTATTTGGGAGGCAGAAGACATAATTTGAACCTTATAGTAAACTTGATTTTCTTTATCTCTTTTCTTTTGAGATTTTTCAGAATCCATATAAACAGTTTTTCCTGTGTCAAATAATGAAAAGTGCATGTATTTTTTAGGATTGTTCTTTACATCGATTAGTAAATTGGTCAGGCTGTTTGATGCGGCTTCCAGATTTGTGTATAAGGTATCGTTATTAATTAATAAGCCCATGGAACCTTCTCCTGCATTTATTTTTTCAAGAATTGCATTTGTTTGTTTGAGGGTTGCTTTTGCATTATTTATGGTTTGTGCAATATTGGTAGCAGATAAGGAATCACTAATATTTGAAAAATTAGATAGAATAGTAGATACGTTTTTATTGTTGTCTTTTAAATTTCCTGTTATTGAATCCACATTTGCAAAAATATTTTCGAAATGACTTTTTTGTCCGGTAATGATCGTATCGAGAGTACCGGACGCATTTTCAAGTTTTTTAAAAGTTTGTTCAATACTACCAAAGCTTCTGGTTAAATTATCACGTGTGCTCTCATTAAATATATACTGTATTACTGTAAGTACTGAATCAACACCAGACATTAATTTTTCAGCCTTTTTCTTAAGAGGTAACATCTGCATGCTTACCTGTTCTTTTAAATCACCTTCAATACTTCCCTTAATTGTATCACCTGTTTGAAGCAGGGTTTTTCCTTTTCCGGGAATAATTTTAATCTCCTTTGTACCCATGATGTCTGCACTCTCAATTCGGGCAACAGAATTGGCAGGAAGTTTAAATTGATCAGAGATTGCAAATTCAACCAGAAGATGGTCTGCCGAGGCACCGCTAAATTTAATGGATTTAATTTGGCCAACTTTATAGCCCTTTAATGTAACAGAGCTTGATTTTTTTAATCCATCAACCCTTTCGTATCTTGCATAAAAAACTTGTTCGCTGGAGAATACATTAAACCCTTTAAGAAAGTTAACGCCCCAAATTAAAATTACAATGGCTCCAATAACAACAAGTCCTATTTTTGCGTCTTTTGAAAATTTCATAATTCGGTATTTTAATTTAAGATTGGGTTGTTGTGCGTAATTTGATGGTAAAACTACTTATGTTTTTTGAAGTTTTTTTGCTTTTGACAGGGAAATTCGTTTTCCATTGTAAAATACAACCACAAAACAATCATTAATTACTTTTCTAATTTCTTTTTGAAGTACAACTATCTCGTTGTACTTGTCAGTAGACCCAACAGTATATTTATAAACTCCATCGCTCATACGCTCTTTAATATTTTCGAGATGATTAAAGGCTTTAGAATTTAAAGGTATTTGTTTTGAAGAAGATTTTACCTGAATACAATACTCCAGTGATGAACTTGTTTGCGTTTCGTTAATTACAGGCGTTGCTGCAGTTGTGTCAATACTCACTAATTCTACTTTCTTTTCCAAGACTACGCTGGATTCTTCAACTTTATCTTTGTAATCGCGAAAAGCTCTGAAAATTGCACTGGCTAGATAATCTTGATTTTCAGCATGCTTCAGGTAGTTAGCTTCGGCAGGATTCGAGACAAAACCAACTTCCACTAATATTGATGGCATACTGACTTGCTTCAGAACCCAGAATCCGGCTTCACGAACACCTCTCGAGTGACGGCCTACTCTTGTCTTAAATTGAAATTCGGTTAATTCTGCCAAATTAATACTGTTTTCCCTATTCATACCTTGTAATAAATTAAATATGATATAGGAGGCAGGATTTTGCGGATCGAATCCTTCGTATTTTGTGCTGTAATCATCTTCGTAGAGCATTACAGCATTTTCTTTCATCGCAACGGCTAAATTTTCTTTTGTTTTATGCAAGCCTAAAGTATAAGTTTCAGTTCCGCTAATGGAAGAATTATCATTTGCATTGGCATGAATGGATATGAATAAATCAGCTTTGTTTTGGTTTGCAATTTCTGATCTTCTATCCAAAGGAATAAAAACATCCGTTTTTCGGGTGTAGATAACATTAACATTAGGAAAATATTTTTCTATATAAGCTCCTAATTTAAGTGCAATACTTAAAACAACGTCCTTTTCGTTCAGAATTTTGCTTATGGCACCAGGGTCTTTTCCCCCATGACCAGCATCAATAACTACAGTATTGATCTTGGAATGATTGCTTTGCGATACAGCAACAAGAGGTTGAAGTATAATGGCGCAAAGCAACAATAAAACGACTGATGATCTTGTAATTAGACCACAATATATGTATTCCGGAATAATGTTCATTAGAAAAATCTTCATAAAAGAACTTAAAAAATGTTTTTGAAGTTCGTTTCGATTAGGGAATATAGCACTTTTATTTGTATTTTTGGCGTCCTAAGAAAGCGTGACTGTTAAATTTGGTCAAACTAACTTGGCGCTGTTTAATTCGATTATTTTACAAAAATAACAGATAAAAATTGCAATTGAAATTACTACAAAGGGTTTTTATTATTTTCATTGGAATAGTATTTCCATTGAGTAGCTTCGGGTTTATTAATCTGACTAATGATTTTGATAACGATCAGTCAGTTACAGAATGGAATAGTGAGAATTTTTCACACTTGTTGGAAGATAAAATATTTGAAAAAGATACTTTGTTAAAAGTTTCGTCCGATACAATAGTGTCCGATTCTGTTGAAAAGGAGAAGAAAGCTTTTTTTGAAGCGACTATTGAATACAATTCCGATGATACAATTGTTTTTTCTCTTACCGGACAAAAGGTGTTTTTAACCAAGAATGCGTTTGTAAAATATGGTGAGATTGAGTTAAGGGCCTATTACATTGAGCTTGACCTGGAAAAGAAAGAAGCTTTTGCTTACGGGATAAAAGATTCAACGGGAACATTTATTGATACTCCTGAATTTAAAGATGGTGCTGAAGAATTTACCTGTAAAGAGCTTAAATACAATTTTGATACAGGAAAGGGACTGGTAAATGAAATTATTACCGAGCAGGAAGGTGGATTCGTTCATTCTGAAATCACCAAACGTATCGATGACAAAACTTTTTATCTCAGAAATGGAAAATATACGACCTGTGATCATCCTCATCCGCATTTTTATGTGAAAATGACCAAGGCCAAGATGATTAAGGATGATAAAATAGTTTCGGGGCCATTGTATTTGGTACTGGAAGATGTACCTATGCCTATCGGTTTGCCCTTCGCTTTATTTCCTTTTAGTTCATCTTATTCGTCAGGAATAATTGTTCCAAGTTATGGTGAAGAACAACGAAGAGGATTTAATCTTCGTGGAGGAGGTTATTATTGGGCTATCAATGAATATCTGGATTTGGCCGTTACCGGTGATATTTTTGCCAATGGATCGTGGGGTGGGTATATGGAATCCAGTTACAAGAAGAGATACCGCTTCAGCGGTAACATTGCAACAGAATATCATTCCAATACTTATGGCGATAAAGGATTATCAGATTATTCAGAATCGACAGATTTTGCGATTCGCTGGAATCATACTCAGGATTCAAAGGCCAATCCTTATCGGACATTTTCAGCTTCGGTAAACTTTTCGACCAGTAATAATGACAGAAACAACTCACAATCGATACAAAAGATTACAAATAATCAGAAGCAATCAAGTATTTCGTACAGTAAAAAATGGGCCGATAGTCCGTTTAGTTTGAATGCCAGTTTGCGTCACTCACAGAATAGCAGGGATACAACAATTTCTCTCACCTTGCCAAGTATGTCATTAAATATGACTCAGATTTACCCGTTTCGTGCAAAAGGGAAAAGTACTAATTTAAGGTGGTACGATAAGGTGGGAGTGAGCTATTCATCAAAATTGGAAAATAGAATTAATACCAAAGAATATAAGTTGATGAAATCATCATTAGCCACCGATTGGCAGAATGGTTATCAGCATAGTATTCCAATTAGTACCAACTTCAAATTAAGCAAAGATCTTACCCTTTCGCCAACCTTAAACTATCAAGGTGTTTTGTATTCCAAATCAATCCGTAAAAGTTGGGATTCCAGCTTGAATGATGGAGATGGTGGTGTTCGAACGGATACGATTCAGGGGTTTAAGTATGCACACAACTATTCGACCAGTGCCTCGCTTTCGTTGAGTCCTAAAATTTATGGAATGTACACGTTTAAGGAAAGCTCCAGATTAGCCGCTATCAGACACGTAATGACTCCAAGTATTAGTGTGAGTTATACGCCTGAAATGGGAGTTCCAAGAAGTAAATATTACAAAACTTACCGAAACGAAGCTACAGGTAAGGATGTTGAGTATTCAATGTTTGAGGGAAGTTTATACGGAACTCCGAGTGGAGCACAGGAATCGGGAAGCATTAGTTTTGGCTTGGATAATAATGTTGAGGCGAAAATGCGTACGGCAAATGATTCAACCGGAACAGAGGAGTTTAAAAAGGTGAAAATCATAGAAAGCTTAAAATTTTCTACATCATATAACATGTTTGCCGATTCATTAAATTGGTCGGTTATCAGAATGACAGGAAGAACGAAGCTTTTTAATCAAAAATTGGGATTAAGTGTCGGATCAACTGTCGATCCGTACAAGTTGAATGCTGGTAATCAAAGAATAGATGAATTTGGGCCACGATTAACAAATGCTAACATCGATTTGGATTTTGGTTTGTCAGCAAAAGATCTAAAAGGAGATAGCGGGAAGGACAAAAAAGATGATAAGACTGATGAGCCATGGAGAGATACAAGATATGTTGATTTTGACATTCCCTGGTCGTTTTCTATTGATTATGGCTGGACTTATTCGAAATCAACAAACAAAAAAAGTACAGTCCGTCAGAATGTTGGGATGAATGGAAATATTAGTTTAACTCCAAAATGGAAGGTGAGTTTTTCTACAGGGTATGATTTTACAGATAAAGAAGTAACAGCCTCTCAATTTACAATTACCCGCGATTTGCACTGTTGGCAAATGTCTTTTAATGCCATTCCATTCGGAGCCTATCAATCTTATAACTTCCGAATCAATGTTGAATCTTCGATTTTGGCCGATTTAAAGTATGAAAAGAAACAGGCTTGGCAGGATGTAAATTTTTAAAATCAGGCAGCTATAATATGATAAGGCCGGTATGTTTTCATGCCGGTCTTTTTTATTCCCAAGCGAGAATCCAATTTTTAAGAATCTCTTTGCCGTATTGTGTCATGATGGATTCAGGATGAAACTGAACACCGCATAAATCGAGTTCTTTGTGGCGGATGGCCATAATTACATCATGTTCATCTGTTGCGGTGATACGCAGACAATCAGGGAAATTATTTTTCGATAATGCCCAGGAATGATACCTGCCCGAATCGAACTGCGAAGGAATATTCTTAAACAGAAGTTCGTTATCGTCTGTAAGTAATGTAGCTTTTGGAACTCCATGAACAATTTCCTTCAGGTTGATTAATTCAGCACCGAAATATTCTCCAATGTATTGCATACCCAGACAAACGCCAAGTATCGATTTAGTATTGGCATACCGATCCAGTATTTCGCCCATTACTTTTATGTCTTTAGGCAGTCCGGGGCCGGGAGAAAAAATGAGTTTGTCACAATTTTCTATTTGTTTCCAGTTGACTTGATCATTCCGCATAACAATTACCTGTTCGCAAAACTGCTCAACAATATGAACCAAATTGTAGGTAAAAGAGTCGTAATTATCTATGATTACTATTCTCATTCAAGCTTTTTTATTTTAACTTTGATGTCGCAAAATAAGCGAAATTTTTACAAACACTAAGAGTAAACAAAATGAAAAAAACTATTAATTCAGAAAAGGCACCAAAAGCAATCGGACCATACAGTCAGGCTGTCGAAGCTAACGGAACACTTTACATTTCAGGTCAGCTTCCTGTTGATGTTGCAACAGGAAAATTTGTAGAAGGCGGTGTTAAGGAGCAAACCGAACAAGTAATGAAGAATATCGGTTATATTTTAGAAGAAGCAGGCTATACCTACAAGGATGTTGTTAAATCGACATGCTTATTGAGCGATATTTCTGGTTTTGCTGAAATGAATGCTGTTTACGGTGAATATTACAAAGAAGAATGTCCTGCCCGTGCCGCTTTTGCCGTTAAAGATCTTCCCTTAGGTGCATTGATTGAAATAGAGACCATTGCAGTGAAATAAATTCACCGTAAGTTAAAATAGATAAGGCTGCGAATTTTCGAATTGGCAGCCTTTTTTCTCAGTAAAGGCTCACTTGCTGCACGATGTGGTCTTTCTTTAAAATAATTCAGTCAATGAAACTTAAAATCTACTTTTTACTCCTCATTAGTTTCGTTTTTGTTACTAGCTCTGCTGCACAAAATTTTTTTAAGAAACAACAGATCTCTTTACTCAACCAATGGGATCTTTTAGATACACTTAGTAATCAGTCGGGATTGTTTAAGGTAAAGCAATACAAACCGGTATATATATTATTGGGTAACTATTCCAACAACATCAATCAAAAACCTCAAAGTGATAACCCCAATAATTCAGTATCCGATAATATGTCGCTAAAACAGGTTGAGGTTAAATTTCAAATCAGTTTTAAAACGAAGGTTTTTAATGACTTAATGGGATCAAAACTGGGTGGTGATATATGGATGGGATATACTCAAACCTCCAGATGGCAAGTGTACAACCCCGATTTGTCTCGTCCATTTCGAGAGACGAACTACGAACCCGAAATCATGTATATCATGTCGACTCCATATAAAATATGTGGAATAAAGGGCATCTTTGCAGGGATTGGATTAAATCATCAAAGTAACGGACGATCCGATCCTTTGTCGCGTAGTTGGAATAGGCTGATTGCGCAAATAGCCTGGGAAAGCAAAAATTTAAGTATCATATTTAAACCCTGGTTACGTATTCAAGAGCCTGCCGACAAAGATAATAATCCGAATATTCAAAACTATATGGGCAGGGGAGAGCTAATGGCAGCTTATGGCAAAGGGCGGCACGATATTAGTCTGATTGCCCGACACTCTATGCGCTTTGGTAAGAATAATAGGGGAAGCTTTCAAATTGATTATGCCTTACAAATTTGGGATAATTTAAAACTAAATGCTCAATTATTTCACGGTTATGGCGAGAGTCTGATTGATTTTAACCACAAACAAACAACAATTGGTATAGGTCTTTCGCTTACTCAGTGGAGGTAGAACTTATTCTAAAATAGTCACCCATTACTACTATTGCTGTAAAATAAATTCTCTGAAACTTTAACAGGAAAAGTAAAGGCTGCGAATTTCCGAATTGGCAGCCTTTTGTGTGTTCTGGTCGGTTTTTAAATACAGCTATGCTGATCGTAATAGAGTAGGTTCTTACTGTGATGAATGCCTAATTTCTGCGGTTTAATTTTTGGGTCATCGCTATGGCATCATTCCTTTACTGATAATTATTTGCCCGAATAGTAAGCATTGTTTTTGAGCCAATTATTTGTTTGTATGAAAGCAATTGATTTTGCAATCTTTTCAAATTTCCCTGGATAAGGATCCTCTGCCCAATGATTGGTGACACCAGAAAGGAAATCATCATCATTTTTATCCAGATCATCTATTGTATCAAAAAAGTTTTTGCTATTGTAGAAGCTTATGGTTTGTTGTCCCGTATTTGGTATAACTCATTCATTGTATGATATTGTAATTCTCTGATAAGTAATAACTTATTTTAAGAATACCTTTTTTTGTTCTGCATAAAGCTATGTTTTGCAGTTTTATGTCTTTGGGTTAAAAAATAGATGATTGGCCCGGCTACAGGAGGCAGAAATGCCAACACCATTCTAAATCCGCCATTTCTTTCATTAATGTGGTTAATAGCATCAATAATGGCAAACAGGTGAAGGGCAAGTGTAAATAATGTGATTAGATAGTTCATGATTTAGGTTTTTTTGTTTTAAACCCCTAAATCTAAGCATAATCCCCCAAGGCGGAAACCATAATTGATATAAATTATGATTCGAATTGTAAATGATATTTGTTTGTTGATAAAGCGTTAAGCTTAATCCCTGTTGGTTTATCCTAAATTAAGAAGCCAAAGTTGGTTGCAGGTAAGTTCTTGCTGTTTCGGGTAGCTTGGTTTAAAATGCAAACCTGTTAAAACCGATATACGGGTGGCGGAATACTTCAACGCGATGGTCGTAAATTGCTGCGCAGTGGCGGAATGCTTCAACGCGATGGTCAGGAATTGCTACGCGATGGCGGAATACTTCAACGCAATGGTCATGAATTGACACGTAGTGGCGGAATGTGTCAACGCTGTAGCGGAAGATTAGTAAATATGAGTAGAAAAAGGCAAGTATGTGTTTTTACTTATTAACAGGCTTGTGAGGGCATGTTAAGCAAAGTCGAAGAGGTGTAATTTCTTAGCTAAAAAACAATTGAATGTGTAGGCGTTTGTATTTGCTCTTAAATTAAACAGAATGTAATATTTGGCTTTGTGAAGTTTGCTGGTATTGATGATAATTTGATATTTGTTTAAATTTTATATTGCTTATTTTAAAACATTCTAAATTAGAATTGTAATACAATGTGTTACGCTTTGTGGCGGTTTACTTATCTTTTTTGGAAAATGGATGCCAAATAGTAAAACAGTACATGTTAATATCATTAAGTATTATTTGTATGTAATCATAAGTGTTTGTAGCTTCAATAAATATTATTTAACAAGCGAAACAGATTTTTAATATGAATGATTCTAGATTTTACCATTGCTCCGATGCGGTTTTTATTTCCTGGGCAAGTAATTTTATTAATTTAATTAAAGAAGAGCAGGCAAAGTTTTCTGTTTTTTCGGTGTATTTTACTCCTGAGAGAATTGCAGAAATTGAAGTTCTTTTTAACGAGGCAAATAATATCCCTTCCGATAAGGTGTATATTGATATTCAGGCCGAGGCTACGGCTGCCGTTAATAGTTGTGTCAAAAAGTGTGCGAAGTTTTTCCAGGCGTGCAAGTTTGATATAGAAATGGTGTTTGCCAACAAAAAACACATCTGGAATCAATTCGGTTTTAACGACTACGAAGAGGCCCGAAAATCGGGTAGGAATATGTTCATGTTTTATTCTGATTTTTTATTGATTGCCAACCTTCATAAGGAAGCTCTGTTGAAAGGAGCATGGAAAGAGGAAACCTACCTTAAGATTGCGGATTATAAAGATAGTTTAAAGATATATATGGATCAGCAAACTAAGTGCAGGGTAGATCGCAGCCGTGCTGCCGACGAGCGCGTGGTAAGCTTAAATAAATTGTACGAAATGCTGTCTATGTATCAAAAAGCGGCAAAAATTATATACATCGATAATGAGGAGATGCTGAAATGGTTTAAATTTCCTGTTACGGAGAATGGCAAAAAAGAGGAAGCTGAGGTACCGCTTGTTGAGGCGGAGAAAGATCTTGATTGATGTATTGTTTTTTGTTTGATTAAACCCTCGGATTGTAACGATTCGAGGGTTTTTTATTGGTGTAAAACAGTTTTCTCTCCTTCCATTTATGGAATCATTAGAAACGGGTTTTGGATTTGTTTGAATTCAAGTCATTTGTTATTCAATTCGTGGGCTGTAAGGTGTTGGTTTTGTGCATCGTTTCGCAATCCATTGCGAATTATTTAAAATTCATATGAATAGTATTGATGTGTTCTAGAATAGTATTATATATCTGATATATAAACCATAAATTCTGAGATTTGTATGACTAAAGGTCAAAGGTCAAAGGTCAAAGGTCAAAGGTCAAAGGTCAAAGGTCAAAGGTCAAAGGTCAAAGGTCAAAGGTCAAAGGTCA
>JAFGYE010000041.1 GCA_016936255.1 Marinifilaceae bacterium
AAAATTGATGCCATGAAAACACGTAAATTTAACAACTGCAAGGGTTTTCGTTTCATGCTGGCCATAGTGACCATGCTCTCGATTACCGCAACAACTGCCTTTGCCTCTTCAATTTTTGAAGAAGAAGAACAGTTGCCAGATACATCCAAATTTGTTTTGCTCCGCGGAACCGTTGAAGATGAAGATTCCGGAGATCCGTTGGCATTTGCCACCGTTGCAATTGAGGGAACCAATATTGCCACCGTAAGCAATTCAAGTGGAAATTTCTCCCTAAAAGTGCCCAAAGAAAGAGCAGATGAAAAAATTCGGATATCGTTTATCGGATATGAAAAAAAATATCTTCCGGTAGCTTCGTTCCGACAAGGACGTAACACCGTCGAATTGAAAATGATTACTGTACCATTGGTAGAAGTATCGGTATTCCCTTCCGATCCCAATCTGCTTATCAGAGCGGTGATGAACCGACGCGATGAAAATTATTTGTCAGACCCCACAAAAATGACTGCCTTCTACAGGGAAACCATAAAAAAGGGTTGGTCGTACGTATCTCTTTCCGAAGCAGTAGTGGATGTCTATAAATTCTCTTACGACAATCCCCGTGAAGATCGCGTAAAACTTCATATTGGAAGAAAAAGCACGGATTACGAAAAACTGGACACTGTTGCATTCAAATTACAGGGAGGTCCATATACCGCCACGATGCTTGATATTATGAAAGACCCCTATTTGCTGTTTGACAATGACCTGATTGATTATTACAATTTCAAAATCAGCAATATTACCAGAATCGACGATCGAACCATTTATGTGTTAAGTTTTGAGCAAAAACCATCCGTTAAAATCCCGCTTTTCTACGGAAAACTCTATGTGGACACCCAAAATCTGGCTGTTACAAGAGCAGTATTCAATATGAATACGGAGGATAAAAACGAGGTAGCCAGAATGTTTATTCGCAAAAAACCAACCGGAGCAAGGGTATATCCCACACAAGCCTCTTACATTGTCAATTACCGGCAGAATAAAGATGGCAAATGGTACTTCGGTTACAGCAGAGGTCAGGCTTCTTTCAAGGTAAACTGGCGCAGGAAACTTTTCAATACCAACTACCATACTACACTGGAAATGGCAGTAACCGATTGGGAAGTGACTGAAGATGATCCTTTCAGAGGTTCCGACAGACTGAAAATGAATGCCATCATGGAAGATGAAGTTTCCGGTTTTTCAGACCCCGATTTCTGGGGTGACTACAACGTCATAGAACCGGAACAACCCATTGAGAATGTGATTAAGAAGATTCAGAAAAAGCTTACTCGCGAAGAAATCTGAAAAAGCCATCAATTACAGGACAATTGATGACCGATAAGAACACATTGATTTAATTACAAAAGGGCGATCCAAAAAAACATTGGATCGCCCTTTTACTATTAGCAATTAGTCATTCTAAATAAAAGTTTTCTGAATAAGGAATACTCTTCATTCAGAAAACATTAATGATTAGGATAAGACCTTAAATGTCTTCATCGTCATCAAACTCCTCATCCTCGAAATCATTGTCAAAGTCTTCATCAAAGTCTTCGTCAATATCAATATCGAGATCCTCATCATCCAGGTCTTCCTCACCCCACTCATAATCATCTTCTTCACCGAAATCCTCATCATCAATTTCGGGATCATCGTAACGAAATGCTACGGGATCAACCTTTAAAATACTCTTTTCCATGCAATTAAAAATATGAAGTTTACCGGGATAAATTTATACAATCATATTAATATACCACAACAGATCGGTGTTTTTTTTCGCTATTTTCTATCTCACTTTAAACAAACATCAACAAAACGGGCGGGTTTCGAAATAGTCGAAATCCGCCCTGATTTTATTGTATTCGTTACTTTTATTCAAACACGATGACCGGCACCAATTGAAATATTATTCTTCACCAGGCCAAATCAACTCTTCTTCTTCTTCATCATAATAGGGCCCCCATTGAACTTCGGAAAGAATCCCATTGTCGAACCATAAATTGAGACTCACATCCAGCAAAGTTGCAATTTGCTGACTATTGTCCTCTTCGTCCGACAACTCTTCGATGGAAATATCACCCAAATCCATCATTTCAATCTGATCCATCACTTCCTGCTGACTCAATCCAATAAGGTCAATGCCTTCAAAAGTGTACTCATCAGAACTAACAGCCAGGGATGTTAAGCGCCAATCTTCCATCTGGTCAAAAGAAGCTGAAAGTTCAATCTCATCATAGTGCCAGGCTTCAGATGAATCTTCGGGCAAATCTTCATTTTCCATCACCTCAATCTCATCGGGCTCTCCCATAATCTCTTTAAACTCCTCACGAGTCATCCCAAACTGAAGATTATCAACACCTTTTCCTAATTGGATATTTTTCATATTTCAAAATTTATTAAAATCAGTATTAAAAGTATATGGTTCAATCAAAACAATCTTTTGTATTGCCAATCAAATTTAATCATTAATGCCGAACTATTCATACTTTAATTATAAATCACAATTGTCCGGAGAAAATATTTATTAGAAAAAAGATTGCTTTCCCAATAAACCAGAACTCAAAATGACAACTTTTACAACCTTTAAGGAGGATGGAGGGGGTTGATTTTCGGCCTCGCCGAAAATCAACCCCCTTCTCTGACCAACCAGGTTTGTCATATAAGCATTTTGCCTCAATACTTTTGAGATGATCACTCCTAATGAAACCACCTTCACATTTTTCAAGCTATTTTTCATGCAGCCCCTCGAAAAAAGGGGGTCATTCCAAATTTTACTCATTATTTCAACAACGCCCCACTATAAAAATAGGGGTGAATTCATAAAAAATGCAAAAATTTTAATTTTACCCCTTAAAAAATTAGGGGGTAAAATCAATTTCGTATATATTTGCATCAAATAACTATAAAAAAGAAGGGGGTAAGCCTTTAAAACATCAAATTGTAACCAGCCCCCTTCCTTTTTTGACCAGTTAATCAATTTTATTAACCACAAATTAAAAAACTAACCGTTATGAGAAACTTTGGAAAACAACTCTTAGTCCTGAC
>JAFGYE010000007.1 GCA_016936255.1 Marinifilaceae bacterium
CCGGCGGGAACTTACTTCGGGGCATAAACCGGTTTTTCGTTCTACGCTGTTTCCAGCGCATAATTCACTGCTAAAAGGCAGTAACCTCGATGTACTTGCAACTGAAATTCTGCAAACGATTAAACATTAATACTATGGCGCAAAAAAAATTTAATCCGGAAGAAATAGATGAGGACTTTCTTATTTCAACCATTCAAAGTGAGAAACAGGCATCGGAGACAAAAAAGGAGAAAACGGAAGGGATGCCAAAGGTTAAAAAAAACAAGTCTGCTTCTGATTATCTGGCACTGTTTATCCGGCAATCTGATGGTAAGGCACGTTTTGGAAAGCATGTTTCCATCCGGCAGGAATATCATGAACGGATTCAGAAAATTGTACGGGTTATCGGCAACAATGAAGTGTCGATTTTCAATTACATCGACAATGTACTGACTCGGCATTTTGAAGATTTCCAGGAGGATATCGTCAAACTGTACAATGAAAAGAACAAGGATATTTTTTAATTTAAAAACCGCTTGTCATGGTTGAATTGATTGTTATTATTGTGACCATACTTTTATCTATATTTTTACTGAAACGATGGAGCAAAACCGGGACTTCATCCAGTGAAAAAGAAAATGTTTCTGAAGCTTACAATTCAAACGAAATTATTGGCAAAAGTACATTTGTTTTGACTGCTGGAAAAAGAGACATACCCCAATCCAGTTCCCCGGGGAAAATGGATATTGAAGTGCCGTTGGAATACGAACCGGACATCAGTTTTATTGAAGAGCAGGAGGAATTGGAACAACTCGGACTATCAACTGAGTTTTCTTCCGACATTACCTTTGAGGAAATGATGGAGGTGGTCAACGAAGTTGAAAATGTCCAGCCTCAAAATCCAAGCAAAACCGCAAAATTACTTTATGAAAACGACAATACCGACTGGGTCGACCAAATGGCTTCTATTTCCCCGGATTATCAAAAACGGATTGTGAAGTTGATTGATTTGCATTTGGGAAAGTTGACTAAAAATGAGATTAAACAAGTGATTGATGATGAATTTGGTAGGTTTGATATTAGGGAGTATGTGGGATAGTCAATATAGGTCAATAAAAAAATAAATATTTAAAAATGTTATTGTCTGTTCAATTTCCAACGAAGTATTAAGGAAGAAATTATTTTAATACATCTCAACCATGCCTAAAATCCTAAATATGAATTAGTTTAGTGGTTATCTGCAGTCAGAAAATGAAAAGAACTTTACTTCTGTTCAGAAATGAATGACCATCATTTAAGTCTTTGTCACATCGACTTTTAATGCTAACATTGAAAATGGAATCCATAAAACAAATATTTTAATAGAAAGGTACGTTTGTCATGTAAATGCTGCAAAGATGAAGTGGTGCAATGGCTTAAAAATTCAGGAATACAGAACGTTTTTAATTACTGAATAAGAGCATAATTTAGATTCTGGTTTATCATTTTGTATGCAGTGCATTCCCTCAAGCCTAAATGGTCTAATCCTTACATTTTAATGATTCGAATGTATAAGTATGGCTAGAAAAAAACTCTGCTACAGCGGGTGTTACAGGTAGGTCAAGTTTATAAAATTCCGATGTGAGATTTCTCATTGATGTAGCAGATACCTCTTTGCAACCTGATCTAGCTCTAACAATCATTTCCATTAGTCGCTCTGCACTTGTTCCATATATTCCAACACAACACTCTTTTGGACTACTTTGCTGCGCCAACAAATCAGCTACTAATAAAAGCCTCAGCGCTGGATATATATATCCTTTTTGTTTTTTTAATTCTGGAAAATACTGAGGTCTTCCATCTAACGCGGGACTTGGAAAATAGGGAGTAAATGATTCTTGAGTATTCATACTAATTTTTGCTGCAAAGAAAAAAGAAAGTAGATCTATCGTATTTCTCCTTCCAATGTTTATAAATCCTTTTTTTATCCTGTATTCCATGGATATTAAATTTTCTTGCCTTTGAAAATAATTATCAGTCATGTATAAGGTTCTGAGCGCACATCGATCTGCATTAATTTCACTAATTGATGGCGGATTCTTACAAAAGAAATTTTTACAAATTTGAATATTGATAAACTGGATTAATCGGTTTTGATTAGTTTGGGGCAAATTCGTTTTAATTGGAGAACCTTTATGGGCATGCGCCATTTCGTGTCCGATTACAAAACTTAAAGTTTCATCTAAGGTTGTGCGGTATATTGCAAGCATTACGTCAAAAATCAAAGCTTCATTCAAGGGCATACTATTTGTAAGTTGAGGATTCAAATCCAACTCTTGTATTCCCCAAGCTGCCGTAATAGCTGCATCAATTTGTTCCGAAGCATTAGCACCAAAAGCGTTAATCAAATGCAGTTTAACCTTTTCCAGTTTTGTCTTTTCGCCTGGAGCATAATTACCAAATATATTTGCATCTGCTTCTACTGCATCAATAAGGCTTAGTACTTCAATTGTTCCGATGCTTTTATTATCAATGTTTTTAATAATATCCTTCCAAATATTATCAGTTACTCCTGTTGGAGAATTTAGTCGTTTGACAACCGACAATATCTGAAAACCACTTAACATAGCAGAAGCGTATGCAATACGTTCAAGAACAATTTCTTCACACATTACAATTCCTTCTTTTCCGTAAAGGCTATTATTCTCCAATTCTGGACAATTGTTTTTTGTAATTGATTTAATGCTAAATGCACTTTCTGTTCCATAGCAATTCTTGCGAAGTCGTTCTAATGATGCTATTAAATTTGGCTTCCATTTTTTGAGATCTATGGATTCGTAATCATTTCCACAAATTCTCAAAACAGTTTGTGGAATTTCGTCAATTGTTACATTGGGCAATTCTTTTATACCACAATCAGTCTGAGAAAATGACACTGAACAATTTAAGAACATCAACACTACTGCAATTAAAAAATTTAATTTGTACATTGCATAGCATCTAAAAGTATTTCCGTTAAACCTTTGTATTTATCAAAGTCAGGACTTTCTTGAAATCCAGTGTTTGAATAAAACCAGAAACTACATTGAGCACGTCCAATTTTATTATTCACCCGATACGTAACTTCAAAAATCCCATTCAACTCTTTTGCACGAAATTGAAAATAAAGCCTCGAAGGCACACTATTCTTTTTAACCTCCCACTTTAAAATCTCCAGATGATTATCCTTTGCCAATTGTTGACATATGTTAGCTATTGCATCTATTCGGTTACAAACCTCTGATACAAGCTGGCTGTCAAAATCAATGGTACTGTCAAAACCACCTATACCAATCTTTGAATCTAACTGAGTTGTAAGCTCAACATTGAATATTTGAATCGGTTTGATTGTGTCGGTTGGTAACGAATTCATCCTAATTAAATCAGTATCGATGTTTTTAGCATTACAGAATTTGAAATTTATTCCGAATAAAAGAATAAATACGAGCACGATATTTCCAATGTCAATCCTCATCGAGTCTATTTAGAATTCCATCACAGGTTTCAATATGGTTTTTTATCAACAGGCGTAAGTCTTCTGCACTCTGGTCCTCAAGTGCAGACAGCGACTCCAGCCGAAGTATACTTTCTCTGCACTTATTTATCTCTACATGAGCAGGTAAAGGAGTTACTCTTTCGAAAATGTTAATTCCTGCCATCACTAAAACAAGGAAAACACATTGCCATGAGAATAACTGAACATTCCGAAGAATTTTGGGATCAGACTTTTTTTTCTTTTGTTCAAGTGCAAGAAGTCGATAAGCCATAAATGCTAATAAAAAAACGAGTCCTGATAGCCCGACCTTAAGTATTTCAACGATATCAAAATTCATGATTTTGCATAATTGGATAATTTGTAAGTGTATAAATGCATTTCCCTTTATACTAAGAAGTATAAGAAAAACTCAATAACATTTTGATTTTCCAACATGTAAACATTTTGGATCACAACAGGGTTGGGCTTCAAGTATTATATTAAAATCCACATCAGAACCCGTTGGTAAATCAAGTTTTGCTGTCCCAAATAATTGTGGCTCGTTTGCCTTTTTCATCAAATAGAACCTTAGTACATATTCCTTATTGGTATCGGTTACCATCGTCATAGTGGTTGTGTTGGGTTGCTCGCCAGCCTGCACATGTATATTGAATAGAAAACCTGAAAGACTTGGAGGCCCAATAAATTCAGCGGTATAAACACCATCAAATTTTATCTCAATTTCTGCATCTCCTACATCACCATTTCTTTCAATTATCCCAACCCACTTACCTTCTAGATTCTCAAATTTTGTATTCTGTGCCTGAATGAAAATACCCAAGGAAAGGAAACAGTTTAAAATGATGCCAACCAATAGATTTTTCATGATCGCATTTTAATGAAACTGAAACTTAAAGATATGAAAATCAGAGGATATATACAAGCTATGACCTGTTAAAATAATTGTTGTATTTGATTAGTATTAACTCAATTTGTTAAACTTGACAATTCGATTTAATTGGAGATTTGATTATTATAATAGAAACAAAAAGAATATTCAAACAAGAATTAGAATTATTATTAAATCCGTGCTGCACAAAATAAATTAGGATGGTTGGGATTTATTGTTTAGATATAGTGGAGGCATTGAATTTGAATAAGAGTTCAATTTGATTATTGTTTAAAGAAAATCATGCCGAACATTATTAGAAATGGAAAGGAAAAATTGTAAATTTCACCTTTTCCCAGTGTATTTCTTACGCCAAACACAGTCACACACTTCCACATACTTCCTATTTTATTTTTCAGTGATTTAAGCCTTTACATTTGGTTACTGGCAGGGAAAAATCTGCCGAAGTAATAACCAAATTTTAAAAGCATGAAGGAAAAAGATTACGGGTAGAGTCCGGTTTCATTCCAGTGGTTTTGCCACTTCACCAGGAGAGAATTCAAAAAACAGTAAAAACCGCTTTTCTGGTTCTTTCAACCAGGAAGCACAAAAACAAATTATTATGGCAAAAGTCAATATATTAAAATCGGTATTAACCCTATTCTTTTCATTCTGGGTAATGGCATTGTTTGCCCAGGGCGATGGTTCCGCCGGAATCGCCGAAGCCACCAACATGGTAACTTCATATTTCGACCCGGCAACCAA
>JAFGYE010000042.1 GCA_016936255.1 Marinifilaceae bacterium
CATGCTTTTATTCAAATAAATCAACGACAATTTTTAATTTAATTCATTTATATTCAGCAGGTTAATAATCGAACTCAGGTTATTACTAGTGTTATAAATAATCACATCTTAAAGTTTTAGCTAAAACTCCTCTGAGTTTTTAGCTTTTCCCTCACTAATCATACTGTCCTTGTCCTGAAAATTTGTGTCGACGAACAGGGGTTTCCTAAATCAACAGTGCAAATATATAGCTATTTATTTTTTAGCTTATGGAGAATATGTTAAAAACAAACCAAAAAGATAATTTAAACTCCTTCTAAATAGAGGTGTTTTTGAAAAGATTATTTAGATGAGGAATTGAGTCGATAAATGCTATACAGTGGTAAAAACAAACACTTTAACAATTTACCAATATTTCAGAAAGATACTACCCTCGTATCTGCAAAAGCTTTCGACATATCAGTCTGACTCCTAACGGGAAACCATTTATTATTTTTTTTTTGAAAAACCGTTAAAAGGTACATCTAGCCGGCTCAAAATCTATAATTCACAGAGCAATAGTCGGCTTTCCCGTTTCAAATTATTCCCGATTTTTTGTAATTCCCGTAATGCCTAGTCATTCATTAATAAGAAGCCAGATATTGTAAATATTAAGAATAGAGATTACGCTAAGTGAATTAGTACTATTTTGCCAAAGTATAATAAGTACTCCTACCTTTTCCTTCTTTTACCACAAGAGACTTATCTACCATTATCCTCAGCAGTTCTCTCGTACGGCTTTCTTTGATATTCAGCAAATTTTCTACTTCTTTTGATTTAATCGAACCTTGTTCTAGGATGTATTCAATAACTGTTCTTTCCTGATCGTTGCAATCCGACGGTATCCGACGGTTTTCCGACGGTTTTCCGACGGTGTACGACGGGTTATCGATCGAAATTAGTGGTTCTACCTGCCTTGGCCGATAAAGCTCAATATCGAAAAAGTCATTCTTTTCTTCAATTTTGGGAGGATTTAAGCCTTGTTCTTTGCACGATTCAATAATGCGGCTTAGCCCAGTCCCCCATTGTTCGATTAGCCTGAGCTCTTTAAATACTTGTGCCAAAATACGGTTACGCGCTTCACTTCTCCCATTGAGAGCGTCCTCAATTGTTATTGAATTTGGCAATCCTCCTGGTGAAACAAAGTTTACAATATCATCGTAAATCCCCACCTTAATGTCCCTTCCTCTGTTTACATAGTCGCGATGAATGATGGCATTTATCAGAGCTTCACGAATTGCCGGAACAGGTATTTCGTACGTATCGGTACGCTGTAACCCTTTTATCTCACCTTTTAAGTTTATATGATTGAGTACAAAACTTTGGGTGTTCTCCAGAATGGTGAAAATATCGCCACTATATTCTTTTTTATCGGTAAAAACCGACATGGTAGTACCTTTGAAACGGGCACATTTTACAGTGCAATGCCAAAACTTACCGAGTATAATCATTAAGGCATTGGTCGGGAACAACTTACCGTTTTCTTCTTTTATAAGTTTGAGGTTTTTTAGTTTTTCTTCCGTAAGCGGTTTGTTCAGTTCTTCAAACTTTAAAAGTAAAGGAGAAATATCCAGGTTCTTAAATTCTTCATCGTAGCATATTTCTTCATCGAAACTAATATGTCGTTTTTGACGTTCGAGCTCGGCAATGGTTTCCATATCGGCAACTCTATTTGTTGCTCCAAGTCGGATGTATGTGCCATCTGCTTTCCCTTGATTTTTGAGGAAATAAGGTTTTAGGTTACCACGAGCTACTTCGACAACCAATACCAATCTATTTTGAATGTTCACACTGTATAATTCCGGATTAATTCCTGGCGAGCAATTATCTGAAATTATTGATGCGATTCTATCTTGCATATCAAACAACTCCGTATCATCAATCCCAATAATCTCCCGTTTATCGTTAACACCAATTATGAGCTTCCCTCCACTTGTATTCGAAAACGCAATTACAGTTTTTGCAATACCTTCACTTTTAGGTAATACCTCTTTAAATTCAAGCGTTTTGCTTTCGCCTTTCTTAATGTTATCGATTAATGTCATACAGTGGTAAAAGTACAAACCCTACAACAAATTACCAACATTTCCGAAAGACACGCCCTCCGGGTTTTCAAAAGCTTCCGACATAAAGCCATTCATTCCAAAAACGGAAGAGTTAATTACTGCCTGCGCACAAAGCCAATTTTAAAAAGACTTAACCTCGTATACCTCGGTTAAAACTTTTTTAAAATCCCACATCAACACTTCCGCTTTTTCCATTCATTTTTTATTTCTTTTCCTTTTGAAAATCTTTCGGAAATATTTAAAGCCGGTGTTTAACGGTTTAATGTTGGAGCGTTGTGTTTTATTTCGGTATCATTCTTTATTAAAATCCAACAATTTACGCTGATAGCTTTCCTTTGTATCATCTTCAAAAGTATCCAAATAACTTTCGGTGGTTCTTAAACTACTATGACCAAGGCTCTCACTGATAAACTCAACAGGAGCACCCGATCGTTTTAATAC
>JAFGYE010000043.1 GCA_016936255.1 Marinifilaceae bacterium
AAGATTGTAATGCGATTCAAGCTCCGCACCACGTTTTCCTGATAAACTATCCCAGTTGTATTCTTTCGGAATATTCGTATCGCGATTGTAAGGTGGCTTGCTGAATTCATCTGCCATTTTTAGAAATAGCAAATAGGTGATTTGCTCCAGGTAATCGCCGTAGCCTACGCCATCATCTCGGAGTACATTGGCGAAATTCCAAACTTTTGATATAATTGATGCTTCTGTCATAGCTTATAATTCTTATTTATTGAGTGCAGTTAAGCACTTCCTTTTTATCGTGCAGTTTATCGTGCAATTTATCGTGCAACTGGTGATTGATCTTATTTTTTCTTGCCTTCCGTATCCTTTTTAGTCAGGAAGTATCCTCCTGTTTGCTTAGCGTCTCCTATAAATTCTATAAGGCCTGCTTCACGTAATTGTTTAATGTATCGCACTATTGTTCTTTCGCTATACTTTGTGGTGACTTTGTAATCTTCAGTTCTCTTACCTGGATCACTTGATATTGCCTCAAGTAAAACTACTAATTTGTCTTTTAATGCTTTGCTTTTACCTTCGAATATTCTGT
The DNA here is from genome assembly GCA_016936255.1 of Marinifilaceae bacterium. Classification (GTDB taxonomy): domain Bacteria; phylum Bacteroidota; class Bacteroidia; order Bacteroidales; family Marinifilaceae; genus Labilibaculum. The sequence continues at coordinate 569 of JAFGYE010000043.1, forward strand.
CTATAATTTCATAAGTTGTTCCGCCAGTTGTTCCGCCAGTTGTTCCGCCAGTTGTTCCGCCAGTTGTTCCGCCAGTTGTGGGGATAATCATTTTAAAGGTTGTATCTTCAATAAACTGAGGATTATCACTGCCTGAATACTCTTTAATCAGTCTGTTTACATTTATTAGCCCGGATCCTAGTTCATCAACTCTCCCTAACTGAATAAAGAATTTTGCAATGGACGGGTTTTTCGCATAAGGAGAGAAAGTATCTATAGAAAGCACTCCTCGATTATTCGGGTTTAGATTATTTGCATTCTGTGTTTCTACTCTATCGGCATAAATTACGAAGGATGCAGGCTGTGCGTTGGTGTATTCTCTATGTACAATAATATTAGCAACAACCTCTCTAAAGATAGCCGTTCTCAGACTCTTTCGCCGATCTCCTTCCATATAGAACTTATCAGGCAGATGCTTAGCTACAAAACCCATTAATTGGTCGTAGGCATCAATAAGATTGGTTTGAATATACAATCGATCATCATAACGATCTAAATTTTCTTTTCTCAGGAGTGCATCAATCTTATAGTGAGGTACTATTTGCTGTATCACCTCATCTTTTCCCAATAGTAACACAGCCGCTAAGGTATATCCTTCTTGTCCGGTTTGAAAATCCCTTTTCCAAAGGTTTGAAGTTATTAAAAGCTGTTCATCTGACAAAGCTAACCAAGGATGATTGGAAACATTGCTCTTTATTAAGTTTCGTAACTTGGGAAATAAATCTGGGTTGAAGTCTGACATCTGGACATAAGGGTAAATAATCCCTTCGGTATAATAGTTATGCTTTCTGTTGTAAATTTCAGCGATTTGTTGAGGCTCTGTTACTCTAAAATCACCATCACCACTTCTATCATAAACTATTCCAGCTGACTTATGGAGTTGTGAGCTCGCTGGAACCTGAATATGGATGAGATTTTGTCCTTCTATTGTATGTGCTTTAGGAAACAAGATAAATGGAGGATCGAGCTTTTGAACGTTATTAGAGAGGTTGATAATGTTGGTCTTGATTGATTCAAGCTTATCAACATCAATGCCGAGAATGGTTCCATCATCATCTGCTCCAAGCACAATGTCTCCGCCTTCGCGATTAAGCATAGCACATATCGACTCAAAAACATTCTCGGGAAGCTTCGATTTGGATTTTTTGTATTCTATATGAATACCTTCTCCTTGTGCTAAAATATGTTTAAGACGCTCTATACTCATATCCTTATTTCTTTTTATTACTAAGCAAACTCTTCTCCTTCTTAATCCTTTTCAACAACACCTCCGCTGGCTCCCAATCCTTCTCTTTCCTGCAGGCCGCTATTTCGACTGCGCTCAATAGTCGACCCTCAAAAGCTTGTTTAAGGATGCTTTGGCGCAAGGCTTCTGCTTTTAGCAAGCTTTCCTGTATGCTTTCTTCCAGCTTATCACAAACAGATAAACGACTTTCGATTTCTTGGACGATTTGGTGTTGTATTGATACCTTGATTGATGGAACCATTATTGATCTGACCGTTACCTGACTTACAGTATTTTGACCTGCAGACGAAACCATATTGTCGTGAACGTACTTTCTTACTTTTGAAAGTTGAAAGAAGTAAAAATAAAACTTTGGAAAACACAAATTTTTATCCAACGTAAATCGTATAAAATGGTCGCAAAATCCCCATATTTCATTTTCGTCCATTTTATTAATATGCACTAATCTGCTCACAAGATCCTTACTGCCATTAACCCTAATTGCAACTAGATCTCCTTCGTTCAACTTGTACTTTTCAACCTCTTTTTCATTTAACACGATAGATCTTGGAGACGAATAATCTATTTGAAAATTTGTTATATCAGCTAACCTTAGTACTTTAATTTCGGACCCTTCAATACCTTTGCGTTTTGATATCCCATTTTGTGACGATGTGATGATTTCCGCAAATGGCACTTCAGAGATTCCCTCAAACGCTTTTTTAAGCACTGCCTGACGGTAAATTTTAAGCTGTTCCTGAGCAGTTTTAAAGTTCCGAATGCCATTGTCCAACTCGCTAAAAAGCTGCTCTATTTTGGCTACTATGGTGCGTTGTTCGGGGAGAGGGGCTAGACCAATTTCGTATGCTTCAATTTTTC
>JAFGYE010000044.1 GCA_016936255.1 Marinifilaceae bacterium
ACTCGGAGATAGTCCAACATAGCATCATTAATTTCACCATCCATATTGGCATTCCAATCTTCAAAGCGGATGGTTAATTGGTTTTTATCTTTCTTTACTGATTATGGAAAACTTTCACCAGGCGCCACAACTTCATACATGTCTATGCCTTTTGCTATGCTATAGTCATCGTAATGCACCTTTATCTCATCATACCCTCGATCATAGTCATCCCAAGCTGCAAAGTACAATCCAATTTTACTTTTTACATCAGATCCTGCACCATCTGTGGATCTAAAATTGTATTTACTAAATACTAAATACGAATTTTGCCAGATTTCAATAGCACCAGAGTTGTCTTTTTGCCAATTTATATGAAATACCCAATCTACCCATTCCCCCTGAATTAACGGTGCATCCCAAAGATATACTAATTCAAGTGCTGGTTCATAGGTTAGGAAAAATTTATCGATTCCTTCTTCATTTCCAAACCTTAGTGCAAAATCCGGTAATCCAGGGTTATCCAACCAAACACCCCATTGTGCCATTACACAAGCAAATTTATCACTATCCAAAACCATTCTGCTAATGTCGTATTCAGAAGGTATATATGTGCTAAATCCACACCAATAATCTCCTAATGAATTTTTAAGATTTATACCTATTTCAGCCCTGCTCTTTCCATCTGCATTTGTTTTAAGATTTGCTTCAATGCATTGTGAACCTTCTCTGGGCTGAATCCCGGAGGAGATTTTTACTTGCCCTTCGCCAAGCAGAGATGAGTACCACTGGTCATAGACTAAATTTGATGGATTTAGTTTTAAGGTACCTTCGAAATCATCACTAAATATAACTCCCGAATCTTCTGTGTGTTTGATATCTTCAGGCTCATGATCACTACATGCTGTAAAAAAGATAATTACTATAGTAAGCTTTAAAGTATTTTTTAAAATCATATTTTTCGTTCTTTAGATTTGGCTTAAATAAATTTTCTGCCCGATCGACCCACAATATTCAATAAATCTATTTATTCGTGCCCTCCATAACAGAAAATGCGTCATCAATTTTAGAAATTATTCTTCCATTCGTTTTGAAGAATACAAAATATTCTCCGATGCGTTGAATACACCTATCCTGTAAGAATATTTTGTGTCCGTTTTTAATACTGTGTCTAAATATGAGGTACAATCGCTTTTCAATGTATCTAGAACTACAAAATTGCTATTTTCTTCCCTTTCTATGATAAAACCATAAATATTGTCCTTTTCAACTGTCCATTGAACCTTCAGGTGAGTACTGGATAACCTTTCCACTTTTTGGATCTCGGGTATAGCAAGAGCAGTTGTGTCCCAGCCAGTCATATCGCCCTTGTTTAAGGTTGTGTATGCATCACCTTCTCGTCCGGCAATAGGCCTGTTTAACCGAATAAATTCCTTAATGTCATCATTCAATTCGAAACGGGTATTTGCAAGCTCATAAAGATTTCGTCTTTTATCGGATTTATTTGCCATACTGTCCCATGGAAATTCTTCATCTCCCACATCCCATCTGTAGTACTGTTTAATTACATCAACTATTCCAACTCCATGCTCTGTTGTATCATTCCAAAAGTTGTATCCGGCATATCGCGCTATTTCAAAACACTGAACCATGCTGCTTAATGCATAGGCGGTATAGGTTAATCCACTTCTTCCATCATTCCTAACGACCTCGCGAGGCAGATAAACGCCTATTTCATCATTCGATATTTTCCAGGAATCACCAGGAATACGTACATTAACATCAGTACGCGTATAAAAGTAACTTTTAAGCTGAATTAAAGCTTCCTTTAAATATCCATGATTTTCAAGGATAACCGATGCCGCTAAAGTACCCAGCAAACCTGCATCCTTCCAGTTGTTATCTTTTTTTCGCATAACTTGTAACACTTCTCCATCCAACAAACATTTTTGGTTCCACCAGGTTTGAAATTTTGTTTTATCCGATTCTAACCAACCTTCATAGTTAAACAATAAATCAGCAGTATAAAGCATTGATGAAAAATATGACCCCAACTGTAATCCTCTATCTTCACCGATAAAAGTTGTCCCTTTATTGGCCCAACTCATGAGAATGCTAACGGCTTTTTCTGCATATTTATCATGGTTTGTTAATGCGTATGCTAAAGCGCATGTGTATGCAGCATAAGAATTATCCCACAAAACAGCTCGGGCAAACGCCAATCCTTTAGCATCAACATAACCTCCCGGTATTTTTAACGTCACTGGCGGATTAGGTATAAAATTTAATGCAATTTCAGCCTGCTTTATAAGATGAATAAAAGCCGTTGCTTGCGGTTCGATAGCGTATTTTATTCGTTGCTTAATAATCACCAACTCATCCACATCAACAACCGTCATTGGATGTGTAAACTGAAAATTCTCTAAAGATATATTGTATGCTTTCTGCCATGGTAATGGTGAATCAGGATCTTGTGAGTATCCAACGAAACAAATACTAAAAAGTAAAATAAGAATGAAATATTTACGCATATTTTTAAGTTTTAAATGATTCAAAACTGTTCATCATCAATTACATAATACCAGATAGTTAATGAACTTGTTTTGTAATTATTTTTAAAAGAATCTAATTCTGTAATTAATTGGGTATTTCATTCTTGAACGAGGCCAATTCTTTTTCTTCGGATTGCCGCTTCTAAAAAATAGTAATCAGCATAAATTAAAGGTTTATCAACTTCCTTATTTTTAGGTTTAAACCCCGTAGAATGTTTTAATAAAAAGTTGTTGTTATATCCTATTTCGGCAAAATAGGCTTCAGATGCGAGCGTACTCAAAATGTGATCTGCAAATTTTAACATTTCATCTTTTCTTTTTTTCGGAGCATATTCCTGTAATTCATACATCGCTGAACAGATTATAGCAGCAGCAGAAGCATCCCTGGGTGCCTTAGGAATCTCAGGATCATGAAAATCCCAGTATGGTACACCGTCAGCTTTCATAAATTTGTTGCTCATAATATAATCAGCTATACCTAATGCTTGCGTCAAAAAGACAGAGTCCTTGGTTTCCCTGTAGGCCATAGTCATACCATAAAGTGCCCAGCTTTGGCCTCGTGCCCAAGATGATTCGTCGGCATATCCTTGATATGTCTTTTTGTGTAATGCCTCTCCTGTTATAGTATCAAATTCCACAAGATGATAACAACTGTAATCATTTCGGAAATGGTTTTTCAATGTAATTAATGCATGAGAATACCCGATTTGATAGAACGATGAATCCCCTGTTGCTTTGGCTGCCCAGAATAATAATTCCAGATTCATTAAGTTGTCAATTATAACAGGGAAAGTCCATCTATCCCAAGATTTAATACAACCAGTTTTCGGATGAAAACGTTTAGCCAGTGTGTGGGCACTGGAAACGATAATTTCTTTGTATTCCGGATTCTTTGTCAATCTATAACCATTGCCATAACTGCAAAAAATTTTAAATCCAATATCATGATCGCTATCATTATATTGCTCCTTTTTCAGCATTTCAGTATATTTTATTGCTTGCTGTTGCCAAAATTCATCTCCTGTATATTCGCTTTGATACCATAAAACTCCTGGGAAAAATCCGCTAGTCCAATCGTGCGATTCTACCATATATATTTGACCGTCGGAGGCAGTTGTTCTTGGTAAACCTTGAAGTTTTGCAATGCGTGTTAGCATGCCTCTTAGTTGAGCATCGCTTTGGGCAAAAATTCTATCCGTTAGTTCAGGCTGGTTAAAACAGCTAATCAAAGCTATTGTTACTACAAGTAATATACCTATTTTTTTGACTGTCATGCTATTAACTTATCGATTCTTTTTCTTCGAATTATTAACTTATTTAGAATAAGCATCCCCTGTTTACTCAGTTTTAAAAGTAGAATTGGGGAGCAAAAGGTAATCTGTTATGAGACTTCTTTCCCTCAGCATCTTTTTCTGATATTCATTCTGCATTCAAAAAAAATATAAACTATTTTTAAATCGTTTGATATGCAGCAAATTAATTAAAGAATAGGATAGAAGTTATGGATTCAACTGGCCATTTAAAACCTGAATAAACTGAAAAACACAGCTAATATGTAACTTGGATTGCACTGATTCATTTTAGTAATGGCTTTGGTTTTTCTTTTTGGCGTTGATTCTTAGCTGCTCAAATTTATATCAGCCTGTTTTCAAGCTATCGAATTAAAATATAAGACCGACTGAATTTTTAATTTTAATATCGCAGGAGTCATTATTACTCCTGCGATATTTTATTTCTATTCGTAGCCTGGGTTTTGTTCCATCGGTACTGAAAGGTTAGCATCAATTGCATCCTGGGGAATTGGAAGAAGTCGATCCCTCTCAGTGACATATTGTCCGCCATTAAGGTTATGCATTGTAGTTCGTTCGAGCCATTTTCCTGTGCGTAAAAGAGTGTATCTTCGTTGTTCTTCAAGTACCAGTTCTCTTGAACGTTCATCGAGTATAAAATCAATATTCACATCACCAGCATTTATTTCAGTAGCATTTGAACGTCTTCTAATGATATTAATGGTTTCTGCCGCTCCCTGATTATCTCCTAATTTCATTTGGGCTTCAGCCTTTAACAGATAAGTCTCCGCTAAACGAATGTATACCTGGTCATTAAATTGTCCAGCTCCTGTAACATCAGCCAAAGTTGCCCAGTCCCATTTTCGCGAAAATGGCCAGTCCTTGCGACTCTTTGTTTCGAAAGTAATTGGGTTACTCCAATTTAGCCAAATCGTATCACCATAACTTCTACCACTTGGCAGCACGTCTGCTACACCCGTATCATTCCCATTGGCATCTTTTAAAATAAAATATTTACGTAATGCGTGGTTACTTGCCCTGTCATCTTGCGGTTCATACAGATCAATGGCAAACTTTGTTAAAGCCATTCTTGCTCTTGGCCGTCCCCCTCTTTCAACAGTTATTTCCAAAGGAGTTTTACCACTTATTTTGATATCATTATAACGGCTAATGTGCCATCTTCTCATTATATTAATTCCACCGCCAATGGTTTGAAACTCATATTGCCACGTCCATAATGATTCTGTATTTCCTTCACTCCTGTTAGAATTACCGTCATAAAACATATCCATAAATGGTACGCCTGCTTCGTTTGCTTTTACACCGTACCTGTCCGTTATCAACTCATATTCAGGCGTATTAATACACTTATTGGCCCAATAAAGTGCGCTATCCGGTTCATCGAGTAACAGATATAGTTCTGCCAGATAATGTTGGACAGCCCCTTTGGTTATTTTTCCTGCTGTTGCCGGATCAACCTCAAGGTATTCTTCACTAAACAGCAAATCGGACTTTACCAGTTCCCATACCTTTTCTACAGGTTCTCTTTCCCAATCTGTTTTAATATTTGCACCATTAGCTTCTTCTGCAACAATGGGTACATCTCCCCATAAATAAGCAAGGTGTCGATACGCCCACGCCCGCAAAGCACGGGCTTCTGCAATAATTTCAGTTTTATTTTCTTCTGCCGTCTCAGCGTTTTCGGCCCACTCAATCTCCGAATCGTTTGCACGGTTAATGATGGTATTGGCAGTATTAATCGTCCTATAAAGCCAATTAAAATTCGATTCATTGAAACTATCAAACGGATTGTTTTTTTCTCTCCAGTATTCAGCAATAGCTGCAAAGCCGTCGCGATGGTTTGCGCACAAATTATCTGTTCCGTTCATCATCACATCGCAACGAAGCCAATCTTCACCATTATTTATTTGCCCTGCTCTTTCCTCCCGAACAAGGGCATACAATCCATTTAATCCGGCTTCAAATCCTTCCAGGTTTTTATACAATGACTCAGCCGTAATGATATGTGGCGGCTGTTCCTGCAAGATATCCTCTGAGCATGAGAGCATTGTTATTAATGAAATTAGTCCAATGATCAGATATTTTCTGTATTTTGTATTTTTCATTTTTCTGAATTTATATGTTTACAATCCGATGTTCAACCCAAAAACAAATTCCTTCTGAAGTGGGATGTCCCTTTGTTCATCGAGTTCTGGATCCATACCTCCATAGCTTGTAATGGTAAACAGATTACGCCCTGTAAAATAGAGTTGAACCTTCTTCATCTTGATTCTTTCAAGAATTGTATTGGGCAAATTATATGCAAGCGTTATATCCTTAATTCGGATATAACTGGCATCTTCATAATACGTAGCACTTCCTCCACCCATAAATCTGGCATCAGGATGATTCATGTAAAATTCATTGGTTGGATTTTCTGGTGTCCACCAATTCTTTTTTATGGTATTTTGGCTTATATCAGAATAAACCCGATCTTTACGTAAATCATTTTCTTTGGTTACTCCGTCAACACCATGCATAAAAATGCGTAACAGGAAATTTTTATACTCAAAAGTATTTGTCATTCCCCATATGACTTTTGGATCGCGTTGACCAAGTATCATTTTGTCATCATCATCTATATCGTAATCACCATCAGTATCATTTAGTTTTGTAAAACCTGGCTGAGAATTATATTTTGCAGCTTCGTCAGCTTCGTAGAGTTGCCATACTCCCAATACTTCAAAATCATAATTTACACGGATGGGTTCTCCAATAAACCACCTGCTAGTTATGTCATCCATTTCAACACCATCCTCATCAAGTATACCATAAAGTGACACTATTTCGTTTTTAACAACTGATAAGTTTGCAGATGTTGACCACTTAAAATCGTTCACATTTACATTCATTGAATTAACAGAGAACTCGAAACCTGAATTTTTTGTTTCACCGATATTTTGTGTTACAGATGTAATACCATGAACTGGAGAAATTGTACGACTTAAGAGCAAATCAGAAGTATTCGATATGTAATAGTTTAAATCACCAGTAATTCGATTCTTTAACAATCCAAAATCAACTCCAAAGTTTAAACTTTCTGTTGTTTCCCATCCAAGGTTGTCTTCTCCTAATTTACTTGGTCTATACCCCGGCATCGTTGTGCTGCCTGAAATCCAGTTAATGTCTGATAGGCGGGAAATAGTTTCATAAGCTCCGACAGCTTGATTGCCGTTCTTCCCCCACGAAGCTCTGAATTTTAATGTGTTTATTGTTTCTTTTAGAGAAAAGAAGAAGCTTTCATTTGCCATATTCCACCCCAACGCTACTGAAGGGAACGTCCCCCATTTGGTACTCTTGCCAAATCCAGAATAACCATCTCTACGCCCTGTAACTGTAAATAAATAACGATTATCATAGGTGTAATTAAAACGGAGCATTTGTGAAAGCAGTTTGGTGTTACTATACTCAAAAGATGGCTTTATAAGTTCAGCCTGGGTTGCTGCATACCAGGTTAAAACATCATTCGGGAATCCGTAAGCATCTAATTGGTTTGCTTCCCGTTTATCCTCTTCGTAACTATAGAGTCCGGTAAGAAACAGATTGTGTTTTCCAAATTCCCTATTGTAATTTAAAATGTTTTCTAGAGTATAATTTGTATATCTGTTATAATTCATTGAAGCATCGCCCCTGGAGTCAAGTCCACGTTTTGTGTCACGTCCATAATACGTATTATTCTCCGAGAATTTTTTTCTCACACCTCCATTGAGTGTATACTGCAATCCTTTTACAAAAGGGAAATCAACCTTAAGAAAATTGTTTGAGACTACCTGATAAGAATGGTTCTCATCGGCTGCAAGAGTTCCCTGTAGTGGGTTACTGGTATTGGGATTTTCTTTATTCGGGTAAATGGCGAGTGAACCATCATCTTCAAAAGCTTTGCTAAGAGGATTAATATAAGTAATAGCTGAGAAGCTAGGACCAATGCCGCTCTTATCGTCGTATGTAAGTGTATTCATTGTTCCCAATTTCAACCAATCGGTAATTGTTGTTTCAATATTTATCCTGCTGGATATTCTTTGGTAATCATCGTTAATTGCCAACCCTTGAACATCGAGAATATTCCCTGAAACAAAATACTTTACATTTTTTGTACCACCAGATACAGAAATATTATGTTGCTGGCTTTTCCCATTCCGCAAACCTAAATCTACCCAGTCAGACCAACTACGGTCGTTGTATATGTCTTCTTCTGTCTGGGTCATTGTCGAAGCATCTCGAATCATCTTAAATTCATAAAACTCATCTCCAGTCATAATATCCGGGAAATTGATCATTTTTTGTACCGAATAATAGCCATCATATGAAATCTGAGGCTTTGAGTCCTTACCCAATTTGGTTGTTACCAGAATTACACCATTGGCTCCTCGTGAACCATAAATAGCTGTGGATGATGCATCTTTTAAAATCTCAATCGATTTGATGTCGCTGGGATTAACATCTGATATTGATCCACTATAAGGAAAACCATCAACAACAATTAACGGTGAGTTGCTGGCTTTTATTGAATTACGGCCCCTAATCAATATTGAAACATCATCCGACTCAGCACCTGCAGAATTAGTACTGATTTGAATACCAGAAACAGCTCCCTGAATAGCTTGTGCAACATTGACATTTGGAACCAATTCGAGTCGGTCTTGAGATAATGAAGCAACTGTTCCGGTAATGTCACTTTTCTTTTGGATACCATACCCAATAGCCACCACTTCCTCAATGCCGATTGCATCTTCCAGTAGCATCATATTGATAACTGATTGCCCATTTACTTCAATTTCCTCGGTTTTCAGCCCAACAAAAGAGAAAACGAGAATGGCATTTCCCGGGACATCGGTGAGCTGATAGTTACCATCCAAGTCGGTAACCGTCCCTGTCATGGTCCCTTTCACCAACACGGTGGCCCCAGGGACTGGCTCGCCGCTATGGCTGGTTACTTTCCCCTTTACCGGTAACGATTGCTGCATGATACCGGGGCTGGCATCTTCACTTTTCGGATAAAGCACAATCCGGCGGTCAATCACTTTATAAGTTATTGGTTTATCCTGAAACAATCCATCCAGAATTTCTTCAATACTTTTGTTTTCAACATTCAGACTGACCTTTTCATCCAGTTTGATTTGCTGAGCATTGTAAAAGAAAA
>JAFGYE010000045.1 GCA_016936255.1 Marinifilaceae bacterium
CTAATTCCTAATTCCTAATTCCTAATTCCTAATTCCTAATTCCTAATTCCTAATTCCTAATTCCTAATTCCTAATTCCTAATTATTTCTTATCGTAAGCATACCAATAGGCAGTGCCAACAAACAATCCGCCGCCAACAATATTTCCGAGGGTTGCAGGTATCAGGTTTTTCACAATAAAATCCATCCAGGTAATGTCTGCACCATGAAAAATAGCAACAGGAATAAAAAACATATTGGCTACACAGTGTTCAAAACCCATTGCCACAAAAGCCATAACCGGAAACCAGATGCCGAGTATTTTACCGGTGATATCTTTGGCCGCATATGCCAGCCACATGGCCAATGCAACCATCCAGTTGCAGGCTATTCCTTTCAGAAAAGTTTTGTAAAATGGGTTGGACGTTTTCGCAACTGCAATATTTACTGCCGTATCAACCGACGGAGAATTTAGCAATGCACCGGTTAGGTACACCAAAAAGTAGGCAACGATTAAAGAGCCGATGAAGTTGCCGATGTAAACAATTCCCCAATTTTTTAAAGGGACTTTAAACGACATGCGTTTCGATAGCACAGAAGGGATAAAGTAAGCTGTATTTCCGGTAAAGAGTTCTGCTCCGGCAACGGCACAAAGAATTAAACCCAAAGGGAAAACCGCACCAAAAAAGAATTTCTGCAATCCGGGATTGGTCTGAGCCAATCCGGGCATGGCACCTCCCACAATTAAGGCAAGCAAACTGCCCATGGCAATGTATCCACCTGCAAGGATTGCCAAAACAAATACTTTATTGGCAGGCGTTTTTTGCTTTGCTTCTGCTGTATGATTTACAACCTGAACTGTTTCGGCAGGCGAATGGAATGCCTGCTGTGTTTTGGCAATTGGTTTATGGTTGAGCACCTCAATTACATCTTTGGTTTCTTGAAATGACATGTCTGTTCAATTAATAATGAATAATCAGCAATTAAAAAATTGGATTCAAATCCTAATTCCTAATTAATTATGACTTCAGTAAAATACTGAAGAAAGATATTCTTTGCTGCCTGCAGTTGTTCCAATGTGTTTTCCGGTACATCCTTTAGTTTGTATTCCATATTTAAGTGCTCATATTTGTGAACTCCCAATTTATGATAGGGCTGAATTTCCAGTTTTTCAATATTCCCGTAGTCCTGAAAATATTTTCCCATTTCGTGCAGATATTCAGGCTGATCGGAGTAGCCGGGAACCAGTACATAGCGCATCCACATTTTCACCTCTTTTTCGCGCAGGTATTTCGCAAACTTAAGAGTTGTATCGTTGCGTTTACCTGTAATTTTTTGATGCCAGTCAGCATTGATGTGCTTGATATCAAGCAAGACCAAGTCCGTATGCTGCAGCAATTCTTTCACATCATCGGTAAGCACATTTCCATTGCTGTCGATACAGGTGTTAAAACCTTCCTCTTTTAATTGTTTGAAAAGAATTTTCAGTTCTTTGGCCTGCCAAAGCGGTTCTCCGCCTGAAATGGTTACACCACCGGTTTTTCCAAAGAACGGACGTTGGCTGCGTGCCATTCTCATGATTTTTTCAAGTGGAGTCGGTGTTCCTCCTTCGAAAGTAATGGTGTCGGGATTGGCACAGTACAAACACTTAAAGGCGCATCCCTGAAGGAAAACGACCAATCGGATTCCGGGTCCGTCATAAGTACCTAATGATTCAAAAGAGTGAACGTTTAACATGATTTGCTTGTTTGGTTAGGAAACAAATGCCATAGTAAGCATCAGTACATTAAAACAGAGTCCGGAAACTCTCAAGGAGAGCTCCGGTACTCATTGTATCATTAAACGATCTTACATTTTTTCGAAGAAGCTGCGGGAGATCACCTCCAGTTGCTGCTCACGGGTTAAACGAACAAAGTTTACAGCATAACCCGAAACACGGATTGTTAACTGTGGATATTCTTCAGGATGCTCCATGGCATCTTCCAGCATCGCACGGTCCAGAACATTTACGTTTAAGTGATGAGCTCCTTTCATAAAGTAAGCATCCATCATGGTAACCAGATTGTCCTGACGGGTTTCTGCTGTTGCGCCCAATGATTTAGGAACAATAGAGAAGGTGTTCGAAATACCGTCCAAAGAATCTTCGTAGTTGATTTTAGCTACAGAATTCAATGAGGCAATTGCACCATGAGAATCACGTCCGTGCATTGGATTGGCACCTGGAGCAAAAGGCACACCTGCTGCTCTTCCATCAGGAGTAGCTCCCGTTTTCAATCCATAAACTACGTTCGAGGTAATGGTAAGGATTGACATGGTTGGTTCTGCATTCTTGTAGGTGTGCAGTTCTTTCAGTAAACTATTGAATAGATTTGGGATTTCAACAGCAAAACAATCTACTGCATCATTATCATTTCCATAGTATGGAAAATCGCCTTCAATTTTGAAATCGCAGGTCAAACCTTCTTCGTTACGAACAGCAGTTACTTTTGCATTTTTGATGGCAGATAATGAATCGGCAACAATCGAAAGACCGGCAATACCATAGGCCAGGTTGATTGCAGGATTGGTATCCACAAGAGCCATTTGGGCTTTCTCGTAGTAATACTTATCGTGCATGTAGTGGATGATGTTCATTGAATCGTTGTAAACACGGGCCATTTCCTTCATCGCAATCATGTAGTTGCTCATTACTTCGTCGAAATTCAATTCATCACTGCTCATGGCAGGAATGCCATTGATCAACTGAGTTCCTGTTTTTTCGCAGCGACCGCCGTTCAATGCCAAAAGAAGCGTTTTAGCCAGGTTACAACGTGCACCAAAGAACTGAATCTGTTTTCCAATTTCCTGATAAGAAACACAACAGGCAATACCATAATCATCCGATTTACGGGTATCACACATCAACTGGTCATTCTCGTACTGAATAGAAGAGGTGTCGATGGAAACCTGAGCACAGAATTTCTTGAATCCTTCCGGTAAGGTTTCAGACCAAAGAACGGTCATGTTTGGTTCCGGTGAAGCTCCAAGAGTATATAGTGTATTTAAGAAACGGAAAGAAGTCTTGGTTACTTTGGTTCTGCCGTCAATTGTGTTTCCACCGATTGATTCAGTTACCCAGGTAGGATCGCCGGCAAAAATCTCATCGTAAGCATTCATACGAAGGTGACGGACCATTCGTAATTTCATAACAAACTGATCCAGCATTTCCTGAGCAAATTCTTCGCTGATAAAACCGGCTTCTAAATCTCTGTTAATATAAGCATCCAAAAAAGTTGAAACGTTACCCAGCGACATTGCAGCACCATCCTGTTCTTTTACCGCAGCAAGGTATCCCATATAAACCCACTGAATAGCCTCCTGAGCTGTCTCAGCCGGACGATTCAATTCCAAGCCGTATTTTTCACCCAGTTTTTTAATTTCGCCAAGAGCTTTTATTTGTTCAGCAACTTCTTCGCGAAGACGAATCAAATGATCAGTCATGGTTCCGGTTAAACCATTCAAATCTTCTTTTTTAGCTTCAATCAAACGATCAATACCATATAGCGCTACACGACGGTAATCACCGATAATACGGCCACGGGCATAGTTGTCCGGCAGTCCTGTAAGGAATCCTAATGAACGAAACTTACGGATTTCGTCGGTGTAAGCATCAAAAACACCATCGTTGTGGGTTTTTGCATAATTGCGGAAAATGTCCTTTACACGATCAGATACTTCAAGGCCTTGTTCGGTGCATGCTTTTTCAACTACAGCAATACCACCATAAGGTTTCATGGCTCTGCGAAGAAGTTCATCAGCCTGCAGGCCAACAATCAGCTCCAATGATTTATCGATATATCCAGCTCCGTGAGAAGCAATAGCCGATACCGTTTCGGTGTCGATTGAGCGGACTCCATTGTTGGCACGTTCTTCTTTAACTGCTTCTTTGCAGATATTCCAAAGTTTATTTGTGCGTTCTGTTGCTCCTGTTAAAAAGGAAGCATCTCCTGTATAAGAAGTTAAATTGTTGCTAACGAAATCTCTAACGTTAATCGTTTTTTGCCATTCACCGGCTTTGAATTGAACTCTCTTCATTCTGATAATGATTTTTTCAATGGTTGAATGGAACAATCATCAGTCTTGTAATGGTTTGAAAAAATCAAAGTTAATACTTGACCCTTGGTGTTTGTCCGCTTAAATTTTTTGTATTACAGCTTCTCTTATTTTGTACTTTTTGATCAGCAAAAGAAGAAGACTTAAAACTCTTTTTTGCTAACAGGGTGCAAAGGAACTCTTTTCTATTTTTACATGCAATACCTGGTAATAGTGAGATTTTTAGTGCAAACGATATTTCAAATGCAAAAGTTCTGGTAATGGATTACTTAGCTTGTGGATGAAAATATGTTGGGGAACATGTTATTTAGATGAATTATATGGAAGCAGGCAAAATTTAGATGAAATTAGTACGGTTTTACCAATTGCAGTTTTTTTTCCTGCTGCGATTTGGATACTACACTTTTGAACTGCTACATTTGTGCTTCACTTATTATTACAGGATGAAGTTTCGCAGCAAATCAATTGTACTGGTCGGGATAATTATTATTCTGAGTTTTGGAGGTGTCGCTTATTTAATAGGTGAGAAGATGGCCGTTACTGCCCGGAAAATGAGTACCGACTTTGCTGTTTCAAAAGCTCAGAACAGTTTCTTAATCGTTAAAAACGAATTGGATGGCAGTGTTCTGCGCACAGGTTTGATGGCCAACTCCCTGGCGGAGGCAATTGATTTTACCGGGCAGGATGAAAAGGTAATCGTAAAAACGCTTCAGTCTGAATTGAAAATCAGAAATGAATTAAATGCTTGCTGGTATTCATCGGTTGACAAAGATGATGTTTCAGGTCCGGGGAAATTGAAAGTGTATTTTAGGAAAAAGGGAAATGAAATTGCTAAGAGTGCACTTTTGGATAAACAGCTGGATTTAATCGAAAAGGTAATGATTCAGGGAAAAGAGATGATATCGGCTCCCTATTGGAGTCCTGATAATCGTTTGCTGGCAACAGTGCTGGTGCCTGTGATTAAGAACGAAAAGATGATCGGGGTTTTAGGAACAGATTTGGATTTGTATCACTTTCAGCAGCATTTTTATGGGAATGAATCCTTGGGAAGAGCTTATGTAACCATTATTTCAGAACAAGGTTATTGTATATCTCATCCCGATGAAAACCTAATTGGGAAGCGAATGGACACATTGGCGGAAGGCGCCCGGATTTATGAAGTTCTGGCTTCCGGGAGTAAATATCAGGAAGAGGTACATTCCGATTTTTTGCAGGTGCAGGTGATGAGGGTATATCAGCCCATCAAAATTGGTAATTTGGAAAAAAAATGGCTGGTAACTGTTAGTGTTCCTCTTTTTAATGTCCGTGAGTCTGTTCAGGAAATCCGCAATTCAACCTTTCTGATTGGTTTGGTGCTGGCGCTTTCACTGATGGTACTTCTTTACTTTTCGCAGCGCAGGTGGTTTCATGAATTTAGCAAGCGGCAAAGGGCCGAGAGAAAACACCGCAATGAGGTAAGTAAATTGTCTTCGATTATGGAGAGTACTGATCAAATCATGATTTTTTCAGTAGATAAAAATTACAGGTATACAAGTTTCAATAGTGTTCATAAATCAAATCTGGAGAAAAACGAAGGAGGGGGGATTCAGCTGGGAAGTAATTTATTGGATGCTTATTATGGTGATTTCCGCATTCAAATGAAAAAGTATTTGGACCGGGCATTAACAGGAGATCATTTTTTAGTGGAATTTCAAAGGCACGGCATCGATTATCAGCAGATTTTTAATGCAATATCCGACGCAGAAGGGAAAGTTGTGGGTGTTTCCAGTTTCCGTTTTGATATTAGTGAAACCCTTGAACTTCGGCGCAAGGCCATCGAAGAGGAAGAAGAAAAAGTAAAAGCGCAGCTTAAGAATATAAAAAATCAGATCAATCCGCACTTCTTATTTAATTCTCTAAATTCCCTTTATGCCTTGGTAGAGGGAGAGCCAAAACTGGCCAGAAAGTTTATTTTGAGTCTGTCGAAGGTCTACCGTTATTTACTGGATAGTAACAACAGTAATCTGATCAGTTTAAAACAGGAGCTCGATTTTATTAAGCAGTATCTTTTCCTGCAGAAAATCCGCTTTGGGGATAATCTTCTTTTAGAATATGATATTAAAGACGAAGCATTAAACCGAAAGCTGCCGTCTGTCAGCATACAATCACTGGTGGAAAATGCGATCAAACACAATGTAATAACAAGTGAAAAACCGCTGACTGTTCGTATATCTGTTTCAGAGGAATACTATTTAATTGTTGAAAATCCGTACCAGCCCCGAACCGATATGAGTCACAGTCCGGGTACCGGATTAAAAACGCTCGAAGCTTTGTATGCTTTTTTGGGCGATAAACAACCTGTTTATGGTATTGAAAATGGGTTTTTCAGGGTAAAACTGCCTTTGTTTTAATCCCGGAAGCTTGTTTTTTTATTCGGCATAAAGGCTTCATACCGGTTTTTTTGTCATTCACTCCTTAATCTTTCCGGTTCACTCCCTTCTTTTTTCTTGCAGATCAAAATTAATTCATTTTTGTTTCGGATTATTGCTCAATGGAATTCATTTGGCAGTATTGAAACGAACAAAACTGAATTTTGTAGTGACGTGAGTATTCGTGTAGGGGCGATGCTCACAACTACAAACAAAATATACTAAATGAACTTAAGCACAATCACACCAAATCACAAAATTACGCGACTGTTTTTGATGGCATGTATTCTGGGGGGAATGAGTTTGCCGTCACAAGCATCGGAACGAACTTCTGTTTCTGCAGAAGATGGAATTTTTACTTTCTGGAAAAAGAAAAAGACAGAAACCGAGTCGGACACTACGAAAGGAAAAGATAAAGATTCAAAACTGAAAAAATACGATGAAATAATTACTTCGGATGCGATTACGAAAAAAGGAGTAATTGATATTCACAGAGTAAAAAAGGATTACTATTTCGAAATTTCGGATTCGTTGCTGAACCGCGATTTTCTTTTGGTCAATAAAATCTCTAAAGTGCCTTCCGAGATTAATGAGTTGGGTTTTAATAAAGGAATCAATTATCAAAATTTATTGATTCGTTTTGAAGTGGATACTTTAACTGAAAAAATTTGGGTGAAAACTTATCATCCATACTACGAAGGGAAAGCAGGGGATGCGATTACTCAGTCGGTGAAAGATAATTACATGCCTTCCATAAGAGAATGCTTCGATTTGGCTTGTTTTGGAAAAGACTCAACCACCTATGTATTTAAAGTAAATAAGGTATTCGACGGATCGGAAAAAAGTTTAAATGATTTGTTTGGAGTACTAGGAATGCCTGGATCTGCAGTAAAAGATCTGTCGAAAATAAGTGCAGCGAAAAGTTTCCCGGAAAATTTAGTAATGAAGTCATTGCTGACCACCAAAGCAGAAGGGATTACCGTAACGGTTGAAGTTACATCGAATATGGTTTTGTTGGCTAAGAAAGCGATGAAACCAAGATTTGCAGACCGAAGAATCGGATACTTTACAACCAAACATTTTTATTATAGTGATGATCAGCAAGCTGTTGAAAACAGAGAGTTTGTGAACCGCTGGAGATTGGAGCCAAAATCAGAAGATGTAGAAAAATATTTGGCCGGAGAATTGGTGGAGCCGAAAAAGCCAATTGTTTACTATATCGATCCATCAACACCGCCACAGTGGCGGCAGGCTATAAAAGACGGAATTACCGATTGGCAGTCTGCTTTTGAAAAAGCTGGATTTAAAAATGCCATTATTGCAAAAGATGCACCAACAGACGATCCTGATTTTGACGGTGATGATGTTCGTTACTCCATGATTACTTATGCGGCATCCAGTCAGGCAAATGCAATGGGACCTTCGGTTGTAGATCCCCGGTCGGGTGAAATTATTGAGGCTGACGTTATTTGGTGGCACAATGTAATGACTGCTCTGCATTCATGGATACGTATTCAGACCGGAGTTATTGATCCAAAAGCAAGAGACAATAAATTTAGCGATGAACACATGGCTCATGCCATCCGCTTTGTTTCATCCCACGAAATAGGACATACACTTGGTTTAATGCACAATATGGGAGCTTCAGCGGCTTTCCCGGTAGATTCTTTGCGTTCCAGATCATTTACAAATAAAATGGGCGGAACGGCTCCATCCATTATGGATTACGCCCGATTCAACTATGTAGCGCAGCCAAACGACGAAGTGGTAAACATTACCCCGCAAATTGGCGTGTACGATAAATATGCAATTGCCTGGGCTTATCGATGGATTCAGGAAGATACTCCTTGGGACGAAGTGAAGGTTTTGAGTCAAATGATAAGAAAGCATGAGAACGATCCATTGTATCATTACGGCCCTCAGCAAGACGGAAAGAATACCATCGATCCATCAGCGCAGAGTGAAGACTTGGGTGACAATTCGATGAAAGCGAGTCGTTACGGCCTGGCGAATTTGAAACGAATTGTTCCTGAAGTAGAAAAATGGACTTGCGAAGAAGGTGAAAGCTACGAAAAAGCAGGTAAAATGATGATGGGAGTAATCGGGCAATGGTTTACTTACGCGAATCATGTTGTGGCAAATGTGGGAGGTGTTTATTTGGATCAACCGGTATTTGGCGAGACTAAATCAGCTTATGTACATGTCGAAAAAGCAAAACAAAAAGATGCAATTAAATATTTGATCGAGGAAGTGATTAATATTCCACAATGGATTGCCAATGCTGAGATTTATAAAAAATCATATCCGATTAGGGAATCAGTAGTTGGTGATATTGAATACGCTCCAACAACCTTATTTAGGGATTTGCATGCCCGCATTTTTTACTCCTTACTGGAAAAAGAACGACTGTTGCGCATGCAGCAAAACGAAGCTGAAAATGGCAGTAAAGCATATACTCTGACAGAAATGATGAGTGATTTACATCAGGGAATATTTAGTGAAACGATTAAAAATCACAAGTTGGATGTTTTTACCCGTCAGTCGCAAAAGAACTTTGTTGATGTTTTAATTATTTCTCAAAACCAGACTTTAGAGAAAACAAGCAAAAAGTCTCTACGTGAACATAAGGATAGATGTTGTCCGTTGCATCAGCACATGCCCTTGCTGTGTGATTATGGAGTAAAGAGCCGGGCCCTTTTTCATGATCAGGAGGATGTATCGGACCGTTACGCCAACCGAAACCTGTTTTATGCCACAATGAATAGGGTGTCGGATGATGTGTCGGTGAAACGTGGTGAGTTGCTGCGCATTAAGGAGTTGTTATCGAAGAAGTTGAAGATTGCCGATGAAGCAACACGTTTTCATTATCAGGATTTGATTCTTCGGATTGAAGAAGCATTACATACACATTGAAAATAGATCCTGCAGATGGAGAGATAAAAAATCTCTCTGTCTGTTTTTTGTATGAATTAACCACTATTTTACTAACCAATAAAAACAAGAATTTATGAAAAGACTGATAAGCCTGCTTTTGATCTTGATGCCCGCATTTGGATGGGCGCAGGAAATGAAGCAGATTAAAGGAACGGTTCTTTCCGAAAGTGATGGCGAAGTTCTAATTGGTGCTTCGGTTTACATTGATAAGTCAACCATTGGTACCGAAACCAATATGAAAGGGATTATTGAGAACATCACATTAGGAACAATTACCGATTTTGATGGAAACTTTACTTTGGAAGTTCCTAAAGAATTGAATACGATTGCCTGCAGCTTTTTGGGTTTCGAAACTCAAATGGTTGATATTACAGGAAAATCATTTATTACGATTAAACTTAGCGATTCAACCAGTGAATTGGGCGAGGTTGTTGTTACCGGCTATCAGAAAATCGAAAAACGCAAGCTGACTTCGGCGGTTGTTAAAGTGAATGCTGACAATATCAGACAAGCCGGTGTACCAAACGTGGATCAGATGTTAAGTGGGCAAATTGCCGGTGTGACCAGTATTGTTCAGGGTGGGGCACCTGGGGCTCCGGCAAAAATCCGTATCCGTGGAACAGCGTCATTAAACGGAACTCAAGATCCTCTATGGGTATTGGATGGTATTCCATTGGAAGGGAACGAAGTTCCTGATTACAACGACAAAGACAATATCGATCAGTTGTACAATTCTTCTGTTGGTGGTTTAAATCCTCAGGACATTGCTGATATTACAATACTAAAAGATGCTGCAGCAACTGCAATTTATGGTGCCCGCGCTGCAAATGGGGTAATTGTGATTACAACTAAAAAGGGTAAAGCCGGACAAATGAAAGTGAATTTGACGAGCAATACTTCGTTTATTTCACGACCTGATTTTGACAAGTTGAATTTAATGAATTCGAATGAGAAGGTGGATTTGGAAATGGCTTTGGCCGGTCGTACCGATCTTACCTATAACAGTCAGTATGGTAGTGTTTCACAAATTTTGAATGCAAATAATGATTGGGACAATTACCAAACAGGTGGTGTTTCAGCAATTGCACCGGAATCATTGGCCGCTATTAATGCTTTAAGAAGCGTTGATGCTAATTTAGAAGATGAATTGTATCAGAATGCAGTGAATCAGGATCATAGTCTGAGTGTTTCCGGTGGAAGTGATTTGGCAACTTACTATTTTTCCTTAGGTGCTCATACCGAAAAAGGAACAACTATCGGTACATCGCTTAGTCGTTACAATGTAACTTTAAAAACCGATTTCAACTTACGGGACAATTTAAGATTAGGTGTTAGTTTATTTGCCAACGAACGCAAGAACAAAACATATTTGACAAGTTCGAATATGTTGACAAATCCAGCAAACTATGTGCGTTTGGCTAATCCATATTTGAAATTGCGCGATGAAGATAATAACTACGTGTATAATATTGACGAGGAAGGCTTGTATAACATTGCCTACATTCCTTTCAATATTTTAGAAGAAAGAGCAGGAACTCAGAACAAGTTAAAAGGACAAAGTGTGAATGCTATTTTAGATTTGGAATGGGATTTAAATTCTCATCTTAAATTCCGTACTCAATACGGCATTCAGATAGACAAAACAAATACTAAAAAAGAAGCGGAAGAGGAGACTTTCTTTGCCAGAAAAGAGCGTCACAAAAGCCGCTATTTTTCAGGAGGAAAACCATTCTATTTCATTCCTGAAGGTGGAGTTCTTCAAAATTGGGAAGCGGATAACAGTTCTTATAATTGGAAAAACATTATAGAGTACAATCAACTTTTTAATGAAAAACATGAAGTTGAGTTCATGATTGGAAATGAATTACGCCAAAATGAATATACTCAGGTTTTTTCCGCCGCATACGGATGGAATGCCGATAGAATGACTTCCAAGCCAGTCATTTTTAGAGATGAAGCTGATGCAAAATCATTTCCATTGTTCAGTAAAGTATATAGAAAGAACCGCTATGCTTCCTTTTTTGGAACGGCTTCGTACACTTACGACAGGCGTTACACTTTTTTTGGAAGTATTCGTTTCGATGGTTCAGATTTGTTTGGTGTTGATCCAAAATACAGATATTTGCCTTTATACGCTTTAAGTGGAGCCTGGAATGCCAGCGAGGAGAGTTTTTTAACTGATATTGATTGGTTGAGTCAGTTGAAATTTCGTGCATCTTACGGACTGCAGGGAAACATCGATAAAGATAGTTCACCTTATATTATTGGTATACCTACCACAGTTTCCAATCTTCCGGGAACCAACGAAGATGGTATTGATGTTAGTGGTTTGCCAAATGATAAATTGCGTTGGGAAAAAACTTCTACTTACAATATTGGTACTGATCTGTCTTTATTTCGTCATGCTATTCGTATGAGTTTCGACTATTATGAAAGAAAAGGAACGGATTTGATAGGGACTCAGAATCTTCCGCATGAAACCGGTTTTAGTGCCATGTCGGTAAACTGGGCCGAAATGACAAACAAGGGATGGGAATTGAGTATTTCAACCAGAAATATTAAAACGAAAGATTTCGAATGGAATACCAGTTTTAATATTGCACATAACGAGAACAAAGTACTAAAAGAAAAGATTCCGGCAAATCAGTTCTTGCCTTCCCGCGAAGGATACTCCGCTAATTCGGTTTGGGTAATTAAAACAAAGGGCTTTGATGAGAACGGATATCCTTTGTTCGATAAGGATGGAGCTGCTGTAACAGGAAAAGAGTTTTTCGATCTATACGATCAATATGCTGATTTTTGGCCGGGAAATTATGCGGGTTCAAATTTAACAACTGAGCAAGTGCGTGAGCTTTTCACATATGCTGGTGATTCAGATCCTAAATATTCCGGTGGTATTATCAATACATTTAAATATAAAAATATTGATTTGGCTGTCTCTGCGAATTTTAACCATGGGATGAATATTTTGGCGCAGCCAAATTACAGCATGACTGAGTATGACAGAGGAAGAAATACATCACGTAATTTATTGGATGTAATCAATGGTACCAATAAAAACCTGCCAAATTTATTAGGTGCCACTTCAGCTGATGGTGCCTATTGGATGGAAAAACAGTGGTACGATAACATTGATAATGCAAGAACATACCGTCATTTGGATACTTGGTTGAAAAAGGTAAACTATATGAGAATCAGTAGTATTCGTTTGGGTTACACCTTGCCTGATGCAATGTTAAAGCGCATCAGATTATCTAACGTAAGATTTAGTTTAGAGGCGCGTAATCCTTTTGTGATTTCAAATGGTTACGATGGCTATTTTGATCCTGAATCGTATGGTAATATTTACGCTCAGCCACAGCAAAAATCTTATACTTTAGGTGTTAATTTAACTTTCTAATGACTTACACAATGAAAAAAATAAATATATACATTGCGCTGTTTTTGGCAGTAGTAAGCTATTCTTCCTGCGACAATTATTTGGATGTAAAGCCAAAGGATCGGTTGATTCCAACAACAACAGATGATTTCCGGGCCTTACTGACAAGCGCATACGATGGGGTTCCTGATGATAAAGAAAGAATTGCTTTCAGAACTGATGAATTAAAATTGGACAATAATGCTTGGGATTTAACACAAGTTCAGGATATCTATTTGTGGAATGATGTCAATCAATCATCGAACACATTGGGTTTTTCATGGCAGCAATATTACAAGGTGATCATGTATGCCAATCACATTATAGATGCCGGTGCTGATGCAACAGAAGGAAGTTCTGAAGAAATTGATCAAATTGTCGGAGAAGCTTACTTATTGAGAGCTTTAATGCATTTTAACCTGGTAAATCTTTATGGTTTGCCTTACAATTCAGCCACAGCAAATACCGATAAAGGCGTGCCTCTTGCATTAAAAATTGATACGGAAGCTGAATATTTTGCAAGTAGTACGGGTGAGGTTTATACACAAATAGCATCTGATATTACAGATGGAATAGCGAAGTTGAACATTGAAACTTACGAAACAGGATTGAATTATCGTTTCAGTATGTTGGCTGCTTTGGCATTTCAATCAAGGGTGTATTTGTATGTTGGCGATTTCGAAAATGCAAGAAAAACAGCATTGGAGGTTGTAAAGTTTAAAGTTGATTTGCAGGATTTAGTTGCCGATAATTCTCTTTCTGCGCACAAATACAATTCTGTTGAGAGCATTTTGGCTTTAGAGGAAGTATTCTCTTCTGAAGTTGGAGGTTCATCTTTTGTTTCTGATAAATTGCTTGGAATGTACGATCAGGTTAATGACCTGCGTTTTTCCCTGTATTTTAACGATGAAGGAAATGGAGAATTCAGCATTGATAAAGGAACTGATACAGCTTCAAAATGCAGTTTCAGAACCTCTGAAATGTATTTGACAATTGCTGAGTGTGCGGCAAAACTAGACGATTTGGATCAGGCTCGCAACTATTTAAATCAGTTGAAAGCAAAACGTTTACTTGCTGATTTTTACAATACAGAAGTAACCCGTATTGCTGGATTAAACAAAGCAGAATTAATCGCAGAAATTGCCAACGAACGTTTTAGAGAGTTTGCTTTTGAAGGACATCGTTGGTTCGATTTACGAAGAACAACTCAAGAGCCAATTGATCATGCCTACAAAACAGAATCAGCGACTCTGAATCAGGGCGATCCCCGTTATACGCTCCGTTATCCGGATGAAGCCATAAACAACAATCCAAATTTGAGTAATTAGGTTAATTAGCATATCAATAAATTGAAATTAGGGGTTTTCCAGTACGGATTGCCCCTTTTCTTTTGTAATTTGGTCGGGTAAAAATAAGACAGAAATGATTAGAATAGCTATTGTTGAAGATGAACGTTTGGCGGCGCGGGAACTGGAAAAAATGCTGCTGGATATACGTCCTGATAAAGTTGAAATTAAAGCACATCTGGAAAATGTTGAGCAGGCCGTACAGTATCTGTCCGGGAATAAGCTTGATTTGATTTTTATGGATATCCACTTGGGAGATGGCAACAGTTTTGAGATCTTCGATCGGTTGGAAATTACCACACCTGTTATTTTTACAACTGCATACGATCAATATGCGATACAGGCATTTAAACAATGCAGTGTTGATTATATACTAAAACCAATGGACTCTGAAGATGTGGAAGCTGCTGTTAGTAAGTTCGAGACAATGTTTCAGGAGAAAGAATCTCTTGATTTTAGGGCTCTTCAGAAATCTTTAAACAGCTTAATGACTGGTGATCAATATCAGGAACGATTCATGGTGAGCCGCGGTGACAGACTCAGTTCATTGGAAGTTGAAAAAGTGGCCTACTTTATGGCAGACGGTAAGGCTCTTTATCTATTTGGATTGGATGGGAACCGTTATCTTTTTGATGGCACGCTGACATCTTTGGAAAGCAAATTGAATCCGAAGCGTTTTTTCCGGATTAACCGCAAATTTATCGTTAGTTATCAGGCCATTGAAGATATGCACTACTATTCAAAAAACAGAATAAAATTAAATCTCAAACCCAATCATCCGGAGTGTATTGATGCTGTGGTTAGTCAGGATCGATGTGCCGAATTTAAGAAATGGTTAAATCAATAGCCGGAGTAGGCCATTGAAAAGTTTGATTTGTTCAAAAAAAGTCAATAGTTTTAAAAAATCTGCAGTGTTCTGGCTGCTTATTTTTCCTCAATGTGATGACAATGCATGCACCTTCCAAATCAAAAAGCATGATTGAGGCAATAATTTTATTTCTTCCAGATGTTGCTCACAACTCTTGAACTTGCACATACAAGGGAACAGAAATGGAAAAAAAGACAAAACAGGGAATTAGATAATTATTTGAGCAAAAAGAAAAGCCATTATTCTGTTGCAAGAAGAATGGCTTTATATATTTTGTACCCGATTATCGGATAAAGTTGGTGTATATTTTCTTCTCTTGTGCCGGAGCTTCTACCTTATCTTTTCCCTGATCAATTAATTGCAATAGGTAGGCCATATTTTTGCCCAAAATTCTCATGATCTGAACACCTTCTTCATCTTGCAAAACTTCACCTGGAGTCGTTCCGTGAATTACATTCCAATAATTCGATGTCGGGATCATCATTTCTGAATAGTTGAGATAATTGTTCAGTTCGTTAAAGGTTGGCAATCCTCCCGAACGACGAACCGCCACTACCGAAGCACCAACTTTGTGCCGAAACAAGTTGCCGTTTGCACCACTCACATAGAATGCCCGGTCTAAAAACGATTTCATATTTGCTCCCAAAGAGGCATAATGAACTGGTGAGCCAAGCAAAATGCCATCGGCTTCTTTCATCTTTTGAATCCAAATGTTTACATCATCTCCTTTTAGTACACATTTTTCATCTTTGTTTTTGGCACATTGACCGCAGGCAGTACAACCTTTTACTCCTTTATTGCCAACGTGCACAATCTCAGTTTCAACACCTTGCATTTCCAACTGTTCTGTTACTAATTTAAGGGCATGGTAAGTGTTTCCTTCTTTTTTAGGACTTCCGTTAAATGCGACTACCTTCATTTTTTGAGTTTTATTGTTTTTATGATTTCAGATTCGTGGAAAATTGATTGGTTTACACCAATTGAAAGTGTAAAATTAAGCAGGAACTGAATACAATTGTTTTAATGAAATGTTAATAGAATAAATCTATTGTAAGTATCTCTGAGGAATACAGGCTTCTTTTTATTCAAATTTTATGCGATTCACTTTTAATCCTTCCGATTGAATTCCCCGGGCATATTTCACTGCCGGTTTGCCAAACAGCATTACATACCCAATAGTATGATCTTTTGGAATGCCGATAAACATCCGCAATTCAGGATCTATGTCATCAATGGCCCATTTTATCATTCCATTCCAAAGTGTGCCAATTCCGTGTGAATTGGCAATTAATTCGAAGTAGCACAATGAAATTAAGCAATCTGCCATTGGTGAAGCATCAGCAGATGGGGCAGAAGCAATAATTAGGTGTGGTGCATCCCTAAAAATCACATCTACACCTTTGGTTTCCCATAATTTTTGATAGGAAAGAAGAAATTGAAATCGTTTCTCAAGCATACCGGTCTCTCTGGCATTTTTCAATGAATCGTACACTTTTGATCGAAACAAGTCCAGATCATTTTTGTTGTCAATCAAGGATATTAAAACAGCATTATCATTGTGTCCTGTTGGTGCATGTGCAGCCGTTTCAATAAGTTCCTGAATTAATTTTTTATCAATGTTTTCCTTTTTGTACTTTCGGATGGAACGTCTGGTTTTCATCAATCTGCTGATTGTTTCCGGCTTTGGGATTTCATCACTTACCAAAACACTATTTTCAGGTTCTTTCCCTAATATTGAAAGTGCTGCCGTAGGACAAATGGCTAAACAGTGCTGGCATTTCAAACAATTCTTCTCTTTTTCTTTTCGGATCACAGGTTTTGGAGCCATCTCTATAATTCCAACCGGACAATCTTGTGCACAAAGACTGCACGCGATACATTTATCTTCTTCTATTTTAAAATCTAACATTGTTTGCAAGCTTATATTTGTAAGCAAAGATAATTCTTCCAGAGAATTAATCCGTAAAAGATTCCAATGGGAAGAATCTATTCTGGTTTTTTATTTTACTTTTGCATTTATATAAACTAGGGGTGCCTAACTTTAAGGCTGAGATCATACCCTTTACCTGATCAGGATAATGCCTGCGTAGGAAAGTAAAGAAAAGTCTGCTTTTTTGGAGTAGGACTGCCCCTGTTTATTAATGATATACACTTAATAAACAATAAAATGGAGCAAATTGTATCTGCAGGAATCGTCGATTCCTATTTTAAAAAACTCAAAGAAAATTTATCGGTTGATGTGGCCATTGTCGGAGGTGGACCTTCTGGACTAATCGCATCCTATTATCTCGCAAAGAAAGGCTTTAAAGTTGCTTTGTATGAAAGTAAACTGGCTCCAGGCGGAGGCATGTGGGGCGGTGCCATGATGTTTAACGAGATAATAGTTCAGAAAGATGCACTGCACATTCTCGACGAATTAAATATTTCCTATATAAACTATCAGGGAGATTATTACACGCTTGATTCTGTGCATGCAACTTCTGCATTGATTTACCATGCTACGCAGGCAGGCGTGAAAATATTCAATTGCTCTTCTATTGAAGATGTTGTGTTTCAAAACGACAGGGTGTGTGGTGTTGTTTTAAATTGGTCACCTGTTCGCAGAGAAGGATTGCATGTTGATCCTTTGGTGATTATGGCAAAAGCCGTGGTAGATGGCACGGGTCACGATTGTGACATTGTTCGCACCTTGGAACGTAAAAATGACGTGAAGCTAAATACAAAAACAGGTAAAGTGATGGGGGAATACTCTTTGTCGATAGATGAAGCTGAGCGAACTACTGTAGAAAATACCAAAGAAGTATACCCTGGATTGTATGTGTCGGGCATGGCATCGAATGGTGTTAGCGGTGGTTTTCGAATGGGACCTATCTTTGGAGGAATGCTTCTTTCCGGTGAAAAATTAGCGGGTTTAATTGCTGAAAACCTAAGTAAATAAGATGGAAGACTTTGGTTTATACATCATCATTACAAAGCCTCACTCTTCATATCGTTCCATTGCCGAATCGTGCGTTGAGCAAGGAGTTAAGATGCTGCAGCTGCGCGAAAAATTTTTATCCGATAAAGAATTGATACGAATAGGAAAAGAAATCAGAGCCATTACAAGAGGAAGTGAAACCAGTTTTGTGATGAATGACCGTGCGGATATCGCCGCAATTTGTGATGCTGATTTTCTGCACCTCGGACAAGATGATATGAGTATGGAAGAAGCCCGGAATATTGTTGGAGAAATGAAAATTGGTTTGTCAACGCATTCCATTTGGCAAGTGAAGGAAGCTTTGGCTCAGAAGCCTGATTACATTGGCTTTGGCCCCATATATCCGACCAATGCTAAAGCGAAACCCGATCAGCCGGTTGGTGTTAAAGAGCTGAAACAGGTGCTGGATATTGCTACTGTTCCTGTGGTTGCCATTGGTGGAATTTTCCCTGAAAATATTCAGACTGTTTTGAGTGCCGGAGCTAAAAATGTTGCCATGGTGCGGCATTTTATGCAAACAGATCAGTTCGATCAAAGGATTCAAGAGTTTACTAATTTAATAAGCACAAAACAATGAACACACAAATACAAAAAGCCAAAGAAGGCATTGTCACAGCCGAAATGCATATCGTTGCAAAAAACGAAAGAGTTGATGTTGAATGGCTGCGAAATGAGATTGCACAGGGGCGGATTGTAATCCCCAAAAACAAAAATCATGACTTTCCGGCTGTAGCAATAGGGAATGGTTTGCGAACTAAGGTAAATGCTAACATGGGCACATCCGAGAAGCATTGCCATTTTGAAGAGGAACTGGAAAAAATGAAAGTAGCTGTTCAATATGGTGCCGATGCAATTATGGATTTATCAACGGGCGGCGATCTGCATATTATTCTTCAACGAATACTTAAGGAGTCTTCTGTAATGGTTGGTACTGTACCCATTTATGGTGTAGCTACACGTTTGCTGGCCGAAGGAAAAGAGATTAAAGAACTCGATCCGGAAGATCTGTTTCGTGAAATTGAAACTCAGGCAAAAATGGGGGTTGATTTTATGACCTTGCACTGCGGCGTTACCAAAGTTTCCCTTTCCTTTCTTGAGAATGATAAACGAGTGTGTGGCATTGTAAGCCGGGGAGGAGCTTTGCTGAAGCGCTGGATGAAAGAAAACGGGAAGGAGAATCCATTGTATGAACAATACGACCGGGTTTTGGATATTTGCAAACAATACGATGTAACCATTAGTTTGGGTGATGGTTTGCGTCCGGGAGCCGGTGCTGATGCTACCGATCGGGCACAAGTTGCAGAATTGCTGGTTTTAGGGGAATTGGTCGATCACGCCAGAGACAAAGGTGTGCAGGTAATGGTAGAAGGTCCCGGCCACATGCCTTTGGATCAGATTGAAGCCAATATGAAATTGATGAAAAGACTTTGCCGCGAAGCACCGTTTTACGTGTTGGGGCCTTTGGTTACTGATTCGGCTCCCGGATACGATCACATTGTGGGAGCAATTGGGGGTACGATTGCAGCCATTCACGGTGCCGATTTTCTGTGTTACGTAACGCCTGCCGAGCATTTGTGCCTGCCCGATGCTAAAGACGTAAAGGAAGGTGTAATTGCAAGCCGGATTGCTGCACATGCTGCCGATTTAGTGAATAATGTGGCAGGTGCCCGTGATCGGGATCTGATAATTTCGAAAGCACGTTACGAACTGGATTGGGAGACAATGTTTACAAATAGTATCGATCCTGAATTGGCCAGAAAGCGGAAAATGGAATCGGAAAGCAGTGAAGAGGATCACTGTACCATGTGCGGGAACCTGTGCGCAGTTAAAAATGATAAAAGCATGTAAGTATGGAATACTTTTTAACAATTGCAGCTTCGGATAGCAGTGGTGGAGCAGGCATACAACAAGATTGTAAAGTGGCACATGATTTGGGTTATTGGGCACTTTCGGCACTAACAGGAATTACAGTTCAAAATTTTGAAAAAGTATTTGCTGTGGAGCCTGTAAATCACGAATTGCTGCAATCTCAAATAAAGAATTTGTTTCAATCATTTCCTGTTCGAACGGTTAAGATTGGAGCGGTTTGCAGCAAGGAGAATCTGATGGTGATCAGCAATTGTTTAAAACACTTTCCGAAAACACATGTGGTTCTCGATCCGGTTTTGGCCTCTACCAGCGGAAAAGCTCTTTTCGATTCATCAGCATTGCATTTGCTGAAAGAGGAATTGTTTCCCTTATGCGAACTGATTACTCCCAACAAAAATGAGTTTGAATTGCTTGCCGATTGCAGGATCAATACATTGGAGGAGGGAATCGAAATTGCAAAACAGAAGAGCAGGGAGTGGTGTACTTCCATTTTACTAAAAGGCGGTCATTTTACAGATGCTAAAATCAGGGAAGCTTTAATCTGTAAGAAAGAGGTTTATCATTTTGAAAAGAAGAGGAAGAATTTTGACTATCAACATGGAACCGGCTGTACTTTGTCTACAGCGGTTTCCTGTTTTTTGGGAGAAAATGAATCGGTTTTAAATTCGTGTCGCCTGGCTTCTGATTATTTAGACCAGCATTATTCCTCTTTGCAGGATCAGTTTTGAAAATGGCTGTTTTACTTTATATAAATGGGCATCTGCTTGCGTGGATGCCCATTTTAGCAAAATACAAAGCCCTCTCACTTTCGTGGATGCCGGTTTTAGCGGCAAACAATGCTCTCGGAGTTTCAAGAATGTTGATTGAAGCAAAACACAAACCCTTCGGAGTTTTAAAAATGCCGGTTTTAGTGACGCACAATGCTCATGTTTTTTCGTGGATGCCCATTTTAGAGCCACACAAGCCTTTCGGAGTTTCAAGAATGCCGGTTTTAGTGACGCACAATGCTCATATTTTTTCGTGGATGCCCATTTTTGTAACACACACATGCCTCGGAGTTTCGAAAATGCCACTCTCGTGTACTCTGTAAGTCCTGTATAATCTGAAAACTTTCAATAATAAGCTGTTAAGTAATGTTTCGAATGCTGATATCAACAAAGAAAAAGAGACTGTTCACGAAACTGTGTTTAAAGGCCTTAATCAATCATTAAGTACGGTATCGTCTTTTTTGTTATTTAATTCAGTTTCTCAGCTTCGTAAATATTCAGTTCGTTTTTTGCTTCAAGAAAACCTTTCACTTCAGCGATGTATTTAGTCATGTGCTCAGCATTTAAATGCTTGTCGAGAGCTGGTTTAGATTCCCATCGCTCGAATAGAAAAAGTTCCGAATCAGAAGTCAGCTTTTGGTGAAGTTCGTACTCCAAACATCCGTCTTCTTGTCTCACCAGCTCGGACACATTATTGAATGCATTAATGAAATCCTGCTTACAGCCGGCCTTAGGTCTTATTTTTACATTTACGATGATCATGATATTTCTATTAAATAACGTTAGTTTTTAGTCTTACTTTATTTTTTATTCGTAGTAAAGTTAAATTATTGTTTTTATAATCTGAATTTTTAGACTTGAAGCTTTTGTTCTTCTGTTTGTTATTCAATCTCAAACCCGTTAAAAGTCTCAAATTTCCAGATTTCAATTACGTTCTTAATAGGCAATTCGTAAGGCTTGTAGTTTCGGTTCGAGGATACCAAAAGGAGTGTTTGGTTTTTCTCCAACTGTTTGTAAACTACTTTAAAAACAATCCCATCTTCAAGTGTTACTATAATACAGGGAGTACCATCTTTAATTTGCTCCCAGTTTTGAATAAAGGAAGCAGTTACCCATGCACCTTCGGGAATTGGCAGCATCGAATCTCCTGCAATTTGAAACGTTCGGTAGGTTTTATCTTTAGGAAGAAAGGGCAATGAGAATTTTGGCAGTGAGCCGATAAACTCCAAATCGCCGTAGCTGTTTGTATAGCCAGCCTGAGCTTTTAGGGGAACCATTTCAATGTTCTCTTCTCCATCTTTGTTTACGGATATGGTGAGCAGGCGTAATTTTTTTCCGGTAACATCAATATCGAATCCATCTTCTATCTGCGAAAGCTGAAATTCCGACAGCTCTGCTAAATTGTAGCGCAGCAATGCATCTATTGATACACCAAAGTATTCAGCGAATTTAATCAATACCTTAAACGGTGGCTGAACATTTTTTTCATATCCTGCCAAAGTAGTTCTTGTAATGTCCAGTTGTTCAGCTAAACTAAGTTGAGATTTCTTTCTCCGCTGACGCAGGAACTTAATATTTTCTGCAAAAAACATAGCTTCTTTTTTTCAAAGATAGCAATTAATGACTAAATTATAGTCAGAATAATGACGAAAATATCGACAATTAGTGAGAAAGACAATATTGCATATGGATTTGGATACTTTTTTTGTGTCCTGTGAACGGCTTTTAGACAACAGGTTGAATAATCGTCCGGTACTGATTGGAGGAACATCAGACAGAGGTGTTGTGGCTGCCTGCAGTTACGAAGCGCGTGTGTATGGCATTCATTCTGCCATGCCTATGAAAATGGCCAGGCTATTATGTCCGGGTGCTGTTGTGATAAGAGGAGATAGCGGGACTTACAGTAAGTTTTCCGACATGGTGACTGAAATTGTAAAGGAACGAGCACCTGTTTTCGAAAAATCATCGATTGATGAGTTTTACGTGGACATTACCGGAATGGATCGTTTTGTGCAGACCAGTTATTTGTGGTCGAGGGAATTACGGGAGAAGATTTTAAAAGAGACAAATTTACCCATTTCTTTTGGTCTTTCTACGAGCAAAACGGTTTCGAAGGTGGGAACAGGAGAGGCCAAACCCAATAATCACATCGAAATTCCGGAAGGAAACGAAATGCCTTTTTTGGCGCCTCTTTCCATAAAGAAAATACCCATGGTAGGCGATAAAACCTATCACAAGTTACGAAGTATGGGGGTAGAAAAAATTCGAACCGTACAGGAAATGTCCATGGAATTGATGGAACGGGTATTGGGTAAAAACGGCACGGTAATCTGGAAAAAGGCACAAGGAATTGACAATACTCCTGTAGTGGCCTGGAACGAGAGAAAATCCATATCCAGCGAGCGGACTTTCGAGAAAAATACCACCGATGTGACCAAATTACGCAGTTTGTTGGTGGCTATGGCCGAAAATCTGTGTTATCAACTGCGAAATGGAAACAAACTAACTGCTTGTGTGACGGTTAAGATCCGATATTCCGATTTTCAGACGTATACAAAACAGAAGCGAATTCCCTACACATCTTTAGATCATACACTCATCGCTGTAGTGCTTGATTTGTTTGAGAAGATGTATGAGCGCAGAGTATTGATTCGTTTGATTGGTGTTTGTTTTAGCTATTTGGTGGGCGGAACGTATCAAATTCGTTTGTTCGAGGATTCGGAGAAGCTGATTAAATTGTATCAGGCCATGGACCTTGTGCGCAACCGTTACGGACAAAGTGCCGTGAAGCGCGCCATTGGAATGGGCTCAACAACAATTGGAGGGATGAACCCTTTCAATGGTAAGACACCAATTATTCCGGCACACTAAAGACGATGAATGAGAATTATGAATTAGTAATGATGAATTAAGAATTAACAGGGTGAAAGAAGATATTCTCATTATCCCTGGGCTGAAGCCACAGGGCAATGCATTATATTATTGTTGTTTCAAGACTTTTATATCATTCGACTGTTTGACTGTTCGACTGTTCGATCTTTCCAGACTCTTAAACCCTTCCAGACTTTTTAGACTTTACAACCATGCTTTTAAATTGCCATAGCTACTACAGTTTTAAATACGGAACACTTTCTGTTGAAGATCTTTTAAAAGAGGTTACTGCAGGAGGATTTACGACTATTGCCTTAACGGATATCAATAATACCGCAGCAAGTCTTGATTTTGTAAGGCAATGTGCGGCGTTTGGTATTCGCCCTGTGGTGGGAATCGATTTTCGGAATGGAACTCAGCAACAGTATGTTGCAATTGCTAAAAATACAGATGGATTTCGTGAACTGAATGCGTTCTTAACCCTTCATTTGCACGAAAAGAGAGCGTTTTTACCGAATGCACCCAGCTTTAAACATGCCTGTGTCGTTTATCCTTTTACGTCAGAGCTTTGTGATTTAAAAGAATATGAATATGTAGGTGTGAACCCTCAGGATTTACTTCGTTTGCCGTTTACTGAGTGGAAAAACCATCAGCATAAGTTGGTGGTTTTGCAAACAGCGAGCTTTCGAAACAAACGCGATTACAACATTCACCGTTTGTTGCGGGCCATCGATAAGAATACTTTGTTAAGCAAACTGCCCAAGTCTGAACAAGCTGATTTTGAGGATCGATACCGAAGTAGAAGTGAACTTTTAGAGATTTACAGGGAGTATCCAAAAATTATTGAGAATACAGAAAATCTATTGAATTCCTGCAATATGGAGTTTGAGTTTGGAAGCAACAAAAACAAAAAGCACTTTACCTCTTCGGAGGAGGAAGATTTTGAACTGTTGAAGCGCGAGGCCTGCGAAGGATTAAAATATCGTTACGATCAGGTAACCGATGAGATTTTGGATCGCCTGAACAAGGAATTGAAGGTAATTCGGGAGTTGAGCTTTTGTTCCTATTTTCTGATTAATTGGGATCTGGTAAAATATGCTATGAGTAAAGGATATTACCATGTAGGGCGGGGAAGCGGTGCCAATAGTCTGGTTGCTTACCTTCTGAGAATCACTAATGTTGACCCGGTTGACTTAGATCTTTACTTTGAGCGTTTTATTAATCCCTTCCGAACATCGCCACCCGATTTTGATATCGACTTTTCCTGGACCGATCGTGATGATGTGACTCACTATTTGTTTGATAAATATGGTTGGGACAGAGTTGCTTTGCTTGGTACTTTTATCACTTTCAATCATAAATCAGCCTTTCGTGAAATTGGTAAGGTATTTGGTTTGCCCGATGAAGAGATTACCCGCCTGCAAAAAAATCCCAATCCCGATCAGGCCGATGAATATGGAAAATGGGTAATTCGTTACAGCCGGTATATTGCAGGTTTTCCGAGTCATGGAAGCATCCACTCCAGTGGGATTTTAATTGCAGATGAACCAATAAACAACTATTCAGCAACCGAACTTTTGCCAAAAGGTTTCCCGTCCACTCAGTTCGACATGTACATTGCTGAAGACTTGGGCTTGCACAAGTTCGATATTCTGAGTCAGCGTGGATTGGGTAAAATTAAAGACACGCTTGCCATTATCAAGCAAAATCATGGCATTGATATCGACATTCACAATACCAAATTGTTTATGGAAGATGTGCGGATAAAGCGCATGTTAAAAAGAGGTGAAGCTATCGGCTGTTTTTATGTGGAATCGCCGGCCATGCGTATGCTTTTAACCAAATTAAAGGCCGAAGATTACAAGCGGTTGGTTGCTGCAAGTTCCATTATCAGACCGGGAGTGGCTAAGAGTGGAATGATGCGCGAGTACATTCTCCGCTTTCAGGATGAAAACAGAAGGGAAGAGGCCAAACGTGAAATTCCCGACCTATACCGCATATTGGAGGAAACTTACGGTGTGATGGTGTATCAGGAAGATGTGATTAAAGTAGCGCATTATTTTGCCGGTTTATCGCTCGACGAAGCAGATGTTTTGCGCAGAGGAATGTCCTGGAAGTTTAAGCAAAGAAATGAATTTGCGAAAGTTCGGGATAAGTTTTTTTCCAATTGCAGGCAAAAAGGCTATGCAGATGCAATTGTTCAGGATATTTGGCGGCAGATTGAAAGCTTTGCCAATTACGCCTTTGCAAAAGGACATTCGGCCAGTTATGCGGTGGAGAGTTTTCAGGCGCTGTATTTAAAAGCATATTATCCATTAGAATATATGGTGGCAACGCTGAACAATGGCGGTGGTTTTTATTCTGCACAACTCTACTTGCATGAAGCGGTAATGCATGGAGCCACGGTTGAAGCACCTTGTGTAAATCGAAGTTCTTGGGAGAATCGAATTCAGGGAAGAACAATATGGTTGGGTTTCTATCTTTTGCATGATTTGGAAAGAACAATCGGAAAAAATCTGATTAATGAGCGGAATGAGAATGGCATATTTACAAGCTTGCGCGATTTTGTGAATCGATTTCCTGTTAGTTTGGAGCAATTAATTGTTTTGATACGGGTGGGAGCCTTCCGTTTTACCGGAAAAGGCAAAAAAGAATTGCTTTGGGATGCTCATTTTCTATTGGGGCATAGTAAAAAGATCAAGTCCGAAAAAACCTTGTTCCAGACTGAGGTGAAAGAGTTCAAGCTTCCGGATCTATGGAAACATCAATTGGAAGATGCCTTTGATGAAATTGAATTGCTGGGTTTATCCATACAGTCGCCTTTCGAATTGCTGAAAGATGAGCTTCCTTCCGATTT
The DNA here is from genome assembly GCA_016936255.1 of Marinifilaceae bacterium. Taxonomy (GTDB): domain Bacteria; phylum Bacteroidota; class Bacteroidia; order Bacteroidales; family Marinifilaceae; genus Labilibaculum. The sequence goes on from JAFGYE010000045.1 coordinate 26,386, forward strand.
AAAGGCATGTCATTTGCCTCGACTGATTAATCGGTATGTTCGCATTGTTGGCTTTTTGATTACTCGAAAACCAACCAAGGCCAGCAATGGAAAAATCATGTTTTTTGGAACCTGGATCGATTTGGATGGACATTGGATCGATACTGTTCATTTTCCACCAGTTGCCAAAGAGTATCCATTTCGCGGGCCCGGTTGCTATTGCATAGAAGGAAAAGTAACTGTGGAATATGGATTTTTAAGCATTGAAGTGAGCAAAATGGAACGGATGCCAAATTTGAGTTTAGACGATGTGACAAAGTAATTATGAGTTATGAATTAGTAATTAAAAAGGAAGAGGTTTATTTTAACCCTGAGCCAAGGCCACACGGCAAAACATTCGATTACTGTTGTTTTATGACTTTTAGACCATTCGACTGTTTGACTTTTCCCGACCTTTCTAGACTTTGTTTCTTACCAACTCCTTATTAATTGCTTTCACCAAAGCAGGTCCTTCGTAAATAAAGCCGGTGTAAATTTGCACAAGCGAAGCTCCAGCTTCTAATTTTTCCAAAGCATCCTCTTTTGTTAGGATACCTCCAACACCAATAACAGGAATTTTCCCGCCGGATTTTTCATGTATGTATCGAATCACTTGCGTAGATCTTTCACGAAGTGGTTGTCCGCTTAATCCGCCGGCACCAACTTGTTTTATTCTGCTTTCCGGATACGACAATCCTTCCCGTGAAATGGTTGTGTTTGTCGCAACAATGCCATCAATTTTAGTTTCCTGAACAATTTCGATGATATCATCCAATTGTGAGTTGTTAATATCCGGTGCAATTTTTAAAAGAACAGGCTTCGTTTTTTCTTTGTTTCTGTTTACCTCCATAATTTCATTCAAAAGCCTCTTTAAAGGTTCCTTTCCCTGCAGTTCTCTCAGATTAGGAGTGTTGGGAGAACTTACGTTTACTACAAAGTAATCTACATAAGGATATAAGGCATCAAAACACTTTAAGTAATCATCAGTAGCTTCCTCGTTAGGTGTATTTTTATTTTTGCCAATATTTCCACCAATTATTATATTGGTTCTTTTTTTCCGCAAGCGTTCAACAGCCTCTTCAACACCTTCATTGTTAAATCCCATACGGTTTACCAATGCTTTATCATTAACAAAACGAAACAAACGAGGTTTTGGATTTCCTGGCTGTGCTTTTGGAGTAAGTGTTCCAATTTCAACAAAGCCAAAGCCCATACTTCCTAAAAAATCGAAAGCTTCTGCATTTTTATCCAATCCTGCGGCCAAACCAACGGGGTTTGGAAATTTTAAGCCAAAAAGCTCCCTTTCAAGGGATGAGCTTTCAACTCTAAACTGCGCAGAAACAATAGAACGGATAATTTTCGATTTCTGGAAAGCCTTAAAACAGGTAAATGTAAATCTGTGAATTGTTTCAGGATTGAACTGAATTAAAAAGGGGCGTATCAATAATCGGTATAAGCTCATCTAAATATTAATTTTAAACAAAGATAGTAAGGAATATGAATAGAAAAAGAGTTTTAAGTCTTAATTATTTGTTTATGATGAGAAATTACCTGGCAAATAACAGTATGATAATTAGTCAACATAACTTTTTTTTTAATGATTATTTTTATACTTTCGTAGTCGTTTTGAAAATACCTCCTGTAATTGGGAGTTAATTAAGCTAAAAAACAATAAGAAATTACAGAAGTATGATGATTAAAAATGATTTTGAAAGCTGGTTGAAATCATCCGCGGGTAAATTTGTAGTGATCTACACGAAAGGTCATTCCACAGAAAGAATGAAGAATTTTCTTAATGTATTACGTGCTTTATTCGTACTGATTGCTATATGTTGTATACTAGTATTGCTAAGCGGGAATTTTATAAATATTGGTCAGGTGATAGGAAAGGATTTAGGGATGGAAAGCATTCAGGAAATTGTCACCAAAAGTCCGGGTTTATTTAATTTGCTGCTATGGCTTTCTACCTTGTTTTCATTACTAAGTTTATGGATAATGAAGATGCTTAGGAGCAGTAGAAAGCATATTGCTGAATTTTACTATTTTTGGGATAGACATATTGAATCCGGCAGAAAATTATTGAAGGAAAATTCGTAACTAGTTTAGTTTTTTTGTTTTCACTTTGGTTAAGTTATTAATAGGCAAACACACTATGAATTTATTAAAAGAAATACATTTAAATCAGTTTCAGTTAAATATATTATTGGACGAAGAAGAGAAAGAAGCCTACCGCTATATTGTGCAGGAAGGTACTTACTGTGTTCATTGTAAGGCTGTATGCGTTGAAGGAGTTGAGGTGAGGGAAAATATCCTTAATGATATGAATGATATTTTAATCAAAGGGGTTTGTAAAAAGTGCGAAGGTTATGTAAGCCGCTTTATTGAATACGGAGAATTTGAAGATTTTGTTGAAAGAGCAAATTCATTTCGTAAAGCAATAGGAGAATAAAATAATAAACGATAAGCTATATGGTTTATCATACAAAATATAAAAGAATCCAGACTGGTTGAAAACAGGTCTGGATTCTTTTTTAAATAAATTCTTAGCTTGTAAGTTGAGTTGAATTTGATACAGCGAGTTTATTCTTCTTCATAAAGCAGAATAAAAAAATATACTTTATTAAATAAGAAAAACTAAGTTCGATAATGCTGGTTTTTTATCAAAAAATGCTTTGTTTTGTAGCCTTGAACTAAAAAATAATAATCATGATTAGAAAATATCTACGTCTTATAATTGCTGGAATCTTATTTTTAGGATCTATCGCTCTTTTTATTAATAGTTTAGTGTCTTCGGGAATATGGATTCTTTTACTTTCCGGTTTGTTTGTGTTAAGCTATTTTAAAAATGAAATGAACCTTCTTGCATTTTATTTTGTTCGAAAAAATAAGTTTGAGTCTGCAGGTAAGGTATTAGCAAAGGTAAAGCATCCCGAAAGGATGATTGAAAGTCAGGAAGCATATTACTATTATCTTTCCGGTTTGGTTGAAGCACAAAAGCAAAAAAATGCACAGGCTGAAAAACATTTTAAGAAAGCCTTGGAAACTGGTCTTCGCTTGAAAACTGATCAGGCAGTTGCTAAATTAAATTTGTCAGGAATAGCTCTCTCGAAACGAAACAAGAAACTGGCAACATATTATTTGCAGGATGCCAAAAAACTGGACAAGCAAAAAATGTTGACGGCACAAATCAGAGAAATAGAAGGCATGCTGAAACGCATCTAAGTTTTTCTTTACTCAGATTTTGGAATGATTCGATTACAAATGATATAATTAGACCTGACATATTTTCAAAAATCTGTCAGGTTTTTTGTTGAAGAATATTTCGATTTTTTTTAGACTGCGTCAACTCCAATCAATTGAATATCGAAGATAAGAACCGTTCCGGCAGGGATGAATCCAAAATCGGTATTTCCGTATGCTAAATGCGAAGGGATGAATAAGATTCCTTCACCTCCTTCTTTAAAATATTGGATTCCTTCTGTCCAGCCTGCAATAACATCTGCCATATTAATTTCCAGTCTTTCATTTTGATCGAAGGTATTGCCATCGGTAAAATAGCCAATGTAGCTGATCGTAATGTTTGAAGTGCAGGTGGGATGCTCGCCTTCTCCTTCTTTGGATATGTGGTAATATATGCCGGAATCGCTTTTTTGGGCTTCCAGTTTATTGTCAGCAAGATAGGCTGTAATTTCTTCGTCGTTTTTATGCCGGAAATTGCGTTTCGTCATCTTTTTTTGAAAATTTGGTGAGTACAAAAATAGATAATTCTAATCTTGTTTTGCATTACAAAGCCACTTTCGTGATCTTGATTCTTACCATTGAATAGAAATACATACAAAACAATCAAGGCAACCGAAAAGGGAATAGTCTTTATCAGGGAATTTAAATCTATCTTTGTACCCCATTAAGAAACGAAAGAAGAAAAGTGTCTCTTACTGGCAATAGATTATTCCAGCATGGTAATCCCGAAAGCTTTTGTGACCATATGGAACTAAAAAAACAAATTATAAACAGATGAAACGAGCCATGAGAAGACTTTTCTCTCACACGAGGATGACTAAGTTGGTGAGTTCTCTCGAAACAAGTTCGGGACAGGCTATGTGGCAATAAAAAACAAATTTAGACACATAAAACGTCCATGTATAAAGCTTTCTATACACAGTGAAATGATTATTCCAGCATGGTAATCCCGAAAGCTTTCGGGACCATCTGACAAAAACTTAAAACTATAAACAGATGAAAGATCTTTCCAAAATAGAAAAGATAAACAAAGTAGTTGAAGAATATTTTAACTCGAATGCTTCACTTACAATAGTACCGGTAAAAGATTTGATGCCAGCCTTTATTAAAGCCGGAATTTTTGCAAAAGATGTGAAAAAAGGATTGCCAATTCGCCTAATCCTTAGGGAACTTGATGCCGAAGATAAGTTAGCTTTAATACCTTTTGTTCATGCCGAAAGACATGGAGAACATACTTATTGGTATTTTGTTCCGGCCAATGCACCTGCTCCGGATGCACCCTACAAACAGGAAAAAAAGAAGCCGGAAAATGATCCGATAGCCATTCGTTTAAACAGTGATGAAACCTATGTTATTGCTTTATGCGATAAAGTTTTATCGTTAACATCGGATCGTCAAAAACGATTTGATTTCCTTTTGGGAGATCTGCATAAAAATGGGAAAAAACAAACCATGTTGCCTGTAGATGCTTATTATGAAGAATTGCAATTGGTGGTAGAATACAAAGAAATACAGAATTTCAGACCTGTTGCAAGTCGTGATAAAGAAGAAGATGAGGAAGACGAAAGTACAAAGACTGTGTCGCGAGAAGAGCAACGAAGAATATACGATGAACGAAGAGTCAAAGTTCTACCAGAGAATGATATCTCTTTGGTCGTAATTTCTTATTCTGATTTTGAGTATGACGATAAAAATAAAATTATCCGCAACGAAGAAAACGATCTGAAAATAGTGCAAAAAGCATTAAAAGATTTTCTTTAGTAAAAAGATAAAATGAGTTGAATTGTTAATCCTCCTTGAAATAGGGGGATTTTTTTTATCTCTTCTTTTTATAGAAAAGACACTACTTCTAATACATGTCGAAAGGATAGAGTTTATTTTGTCAGGTATTTTCTTTTGATTTTATCTGCAAAAAAATCATTATAAATGGGGATTTCACATAACATTTGGATGAGCTATTTTTGTCAAGAAGGATGTATAATAATTTAGATCGTGATTATGCTATTCACAAAACTCAATAAAAACGTATAAAAAAGAAGTAGATGGTTGCTTTTACAAAAAACAGTAAAATGGCAGAGGTGATCTTAAGAGATTATCAGTTGCTACCCATTATATCTCGATTTGGAATAAAATTAGGATTCGGTAATAAGAGCATTGAAGAGATTTGTACAGATCGGAATGTAGATCTTCCATTCTTTTTAGAAATATTAAATTCTTATCACAGTATTGATTATTTCCCGGAAAATCATTTGTGCGATTTTAAAGCCGATGTTATGGTTTCCTATTTAACCAATACTCATTCTTACTATTTAAATTCAAAAGTACCGCATATAGAGCTATTTATTGATCGGATGGATCAGACAGCTCAATTTGAGAATAGTAGAAATGTTGCTTTGTTAAAACAGTTTTTTAATGAGTATAAAATTGATATCGAACATCATTTTAGTGAAGAAGAAAAAAATGTATTTCCTTATGTACTCGCTTTAGAAAAAGCCTTAAAATCAAATAATTGTTCACCGCAATTAATAGAAAAAATAAAACGTGAACCAATAGAGATATATGAACGTAACCACGAAAGTCTTGAAGTGAAACTGGCAGATATGAAAAATCTAATCATAAGGTTTTTGCCACCTTTACATTGTGAAGACGATTGTGAACATTTGCTTACAGAATTATTTCAACTGGAATGTGATATTGAGAATCACACAAGAATGGAAGAGAAAGTATTAATTCCTAAAGTTAAAATGTTAGAACATAAAGTACTGGAGTATTATGGAGTTTGAGGATAAAAAAAAACAAACAGTAATTGCTTCCGACCAATACTTGGTTAGACTAGGAGTTAAAACACTTTTAAATGTGATTGGAATAGAATCGGATTTATACGAAGCAGATAGTTTTGAGGAGTTGGAACGACTTGTGAATGATGTTCCGGATTTAAATTATTTAATTCTTAGTGAAGATCTTTTACCCAAACAAAAGCAAGATTGTTTAAAAGGTATTAAAGGTTCTTGTAGTTTTTGTAAGGCAATAATAATTGGTCAGCAAAAAATACCAAATTGCGTATTTGAGCATTTTATTCTCCATTCTTATAACAGAAAACAGGTGGTTGAAAAATTACAACTCTTCTTTCAAGAGTCGGACTCCACTTTTGGGAATCATGATTCTTGTACTTTAAGTGATCGGGAGATTGATGTTTTAAAGGCAGTAGCTTTAGGTTATTCAAATAAAGAAATTGCTGATCAATTGTTTATTTCCATCAACACGGTGATTACTCATCGGAAAAATATTACCCAAAAATTAGGAATAAAAACTATTTCAGGATTAACAGTCTATGCCTTAATGAATCATATTATTAAAGCTGAGGAAGTAAGGTGATTCAGATTTATTTAGTACAGAAATATATACAGTCTTAATGGTGTCCTGATAATTAATGATTTTTTCAGGTTCCTGATCCAAAAAGAAAAATAAATAGAGTTTTGGATAATGATTACCAATTAGATTCAAGTTTTTAGTTAAACATTTAAGATTAAGTTTTATTTTAATGTAGTTGTATCGTATTGTCAAAACACCTTTTTTTAATTGAAATGCCCCGTTAGATTTTTATCTAATGGGGTATTTTCATTTAAACTCCTAATACCTTATGATTTCATTTTGTTTATTTCATCACAAATGAGGATTGATAGATGGAGTAAGGCCTAGTAGCTTTGCATTGCAAGAAGAGAGGTTACTCTTTGGTAATGATTAGTTAATTGAGTTTACAGAATGAAGTTTAGTTTCAAAGTGTTTTTTGGTTGTATGTTTTTTGTACTGCTTTCATTTCATAGCAGTGCTCAAAAAGAATATACAATTAAAGGGAGAGTGGTAGAGAAGGATTTAGGAGAATCAGTTTCATTTGCGACAGTGGGACTAAAAGATATTAATATTTGGTCAATAACAGATGGTGAAGGATATTTTAATTTTAAAGGGATTCCTTCAGGAGAATATAAAATATACATTTCTTGTTTGGGTTTTATGGCTGTGGAAAGTTCTATTGTAATTAACGCTGACAGAACTTCATTGCTATTTAAAATGGAAACAGAAAACCAAAATTTAAGTGAGGTTATGGTGATTGCTGAAGAATCGAGAGAAAACGGAACATCTTCCACCATTAAGAAAGAGGCTTTAAAACACTTGCAGCCTTCCAGTTTTGCCGATATTTTGGAATTGCTTCCCGGAGGTGTAAGCCAAAAGAATTCGATGACCACGATGAAATTGATTTCATTGAGAGAGCCTGGTAGTGCCTCTAGCTTTAGTAATGATTCATATGATTATAATTCATCCTTTGGAACATCATTTGTGATTGACGGACAGGCAATTTCCAATGATGCAGAATTGCAAAATGTAACCGGATCTTATAGTTCAGATCGTTACATAAGGCGACGAAATACGACTGGTAAAGGTATTGATATGAGATTGATTTCTACAGATAATATTGAATCTGTAGAAATTGTTCGAGGAATTCCTTCTGTAAAATATGGGGACCTCACCAGTGGTTTGGTCAATATCACACGGGCTTATAAAGCAAAGCCCTTGACTGCAAGAATTAAAGCAGATCCAGGTTCTAAATTGTTCTCGATAGGAAAAGGTGTGAATTTGGGAGGAAGTAAAAGCTTGAATGCCGATATTGATTATTTGGATTATAAATCCGATCCCAGAAATCCGAAGGTAAATTACACTAGAATAACTGGATCAGTGCGTTATGGAAGCAGATCAGAATCCGAAAATGGCTTATTTACTTTTAATACAAATATTGATTATACCGGATCGTTTGATGAAACTAAGAAAGACCCGGAGATAGACCTACCAGAAACTGATAAGTATAAGAGTAAATACAATAAAGTGAGTGCAGGTACCACTCTTTCATGGCAGTCTTATAAATCTTCAATCTTTAAAGGAATTGAGGCTAGAGTTAATGGTAGTTACACACACAATCAAAAGGTCATAGATAAGTCGGTACTGGGAAATAATACACCCATCATGACCAATAGAGAGGAAGGAGAATTTTACAGTGAGTATTTGCCCTCATCCTATTTGTCTCACCTTGTGGTTGATGGCAAACCTATTTATTTGTTTGCAGATGTTTCATCGGATTTCCAATTGGATATTTTCAATGTAAAGCAAAACATTCTAATCGGAGCAGAATGGAGATACAACAAAAACTTTGGAGATGGAGAGGTGTATGACGTAAAACGTCCATTGTATCCAGGAAATGGCAGATCAAGGGTTTCAAAAGATATTCCTTCTATTCAACGACTGTCATTCTATATGGAAGATAAGTTAAGTATTCCTATTGCGAATCACAGGTTAAATCTACAAGGGGGTGTAAGAGCAACACAGGCCTTGAATATGGCATCGGATTATGCTCTCTCAGGGAAACTCTATTTCGATCCCAGAGCTAACATGAGATGGCGCTTTCCTAAGTTCAATTTATTTAATAGAAGTGGATATGTTGAGTTAACTGGTGGATATGGGATGCATACCAAATTCCCAGGGCTGACACACCTATATCCAGATATGCTTTATCTCGATATCGTTCAGCTAAATTATTTTTCTCAAAATAAAGATTTAAGACAAGTACAGTATAAAACCAAAATGATTGATCCAATCAATTATCAGTTGAAACCCAATAGAAATGAAAAGTTTGAATTTGGATTTAATTTAAAATTGGGAAAGGCCAGAGCTTATGTAACAGCATATCACGAATTGCTTAAGAATGGATTTAAGCGATTGGGATATTACGAAACAATGGGTTTTAAATTATACGATGTATCATCAGGACCTCATCCCGATGAATTAAGTGGACCACCAACAGTAGAACAATTCGATTATGAATCAAGAAAAGAATTCATCTACTATAGTAAAAGAGCAAACGGCGCACGAGAAGAGAAAGTAGGTGTTGAGTATCAAATTGATTTGGGACAAATTGATGCCATACACTCAAGGGTCTCAATTAATGGTGCTTGGATGAGAGCTAAATACGATTTAAGCGATGCAACTTACAAACACCCAAGTACAGTAATCGATGGGAAGGATTATCCATACATAGGATATTACAACTGGGACAGAGGGAAAGAATATGAACAGTTCAATACCAATTTTAGAGCGGATACTCATATTAAAAAATTTGGTTTAATGTTCTCAACAGCCATACAGTGTATGTGGTATCATCAATTTAGATATAATCCTCATGATGGTATGCCTGAGTATTATTTTGATATGGATGGAAATCAGTTTGAATACAATGAATCACACACAACAGATCCGTTATTGCGATTCTTATATGACAAACCAAGTCCAAATGACTTTGACTTGTATAAAACTCCTATTGGTATTGATGTGAATCTTACCGTATCAAAGAGCATAGGTGATCAGATGGAACTATCCTTTTATGTAAATAGAATTTTAGATTATCATCCGGATTATACGCGTAGTGATGGCACTAAAGTAACTCGAAAAGTATCTCCATACTTTGGAATGGAACTTAATATTAATCTTTAAATAATAATAAAAAATGAAAAAACTGATATTCGGTTTAAGCCTTTTAATGGTAGTATCCTTGTTCTCTTGCAGCGATGATGATGATCCAATATTGCAATCAGATTTGAATTTGGTGTTGAATCCACCTGCAAAACTAAAGGCACCAACATTTAAGAATGGTACGGTAACTGTTACTAATGTTAATTCCGGAGAAGAAATTTCCAAGGATTTATATGGATTCATGCTTCCAATATTGAACCTGGAAGATGGTCTTTACAATTTTACTGTAGAAGCCGAAGTGGATTATTTTACTAGAGATGTTGATGATAAAATAATTTATGCTACCACGGGGATTAGAGGCTTTAGCGAGAATGTTGAAGTTACAGGAGGATCTTTCGATCTTACTATCGACTTATTTGAGTACAGAAAGAATACCAGTTTTGTGATTTCAGAAATCTTCTTCAGTGGAACAAAAACACCAGAAGGAAAACAGTATAATGATGATAAATACTTTGAAATCTATAACAATACGGATAAAATCTTATATGCTGATGGTTTATGTATTGCGGAATCTGAACTAAATACAGCTCAGTCATTGAATGAATATACTCCTGATGTACGAAAAGAATATACACCTGTTAGTTCAGTTTATAGAATTCCTGGAGACGGAGATGATTATCCTGTTGAACCTGGAAAATCTATTATTGTATGTGACGTAGCCATTGATCACTCTGCTGAGAATGCGAATTCATTTGATTTATCGATTGCAGATTTTGAATGGTTCGATGGTGCAGATGTTGATTTAGACGTACCGGAAGTTCCTAATATGGAGAAAATAGTTTCTACTTCAGCTTCTGTTTGGGGACTTCACAATCGTGGATTTACTTCTTATGTGATCTTTAAGATGGATGATATGGCACCAGAATTTAATACTGATAACGCTTACCACTATCAATATACTTTTGTATGGGGTGACTTTGTAAAAGTTATGGATTTTGATGCTTGGAAAGTTCCAAATAATATAATTATCGATGCAGTAGAATGTTCTACTGTTTCTGATTACGAATGGAAAGCTCTCGATCCATCATTAGACCTTACCTGGACTCATGCTGGTGACGGGGATGATGCTCGTTACGGAAAATGTGTGAAGCGTAAGGTAAGTCACAAAGAAGGTAATCGTATTGTTTTATTGGATACCAACAACTCAGAATTCGACTTTATTCCTACTGCTGATCCTACACCAGGTATAATCGAAGAGGAATAATCCAATATTAACCTTAAAGAAGATCCCTTGGACTTGTCTCTGAGGGTCTTCTTTAATTTTATTGTTTACATGCTAACACAAAAGTTAAAATCCATTCTTGGAATTGTCATTCTCTTAAATTTAACAGCATCAGCATTTGCTCAAGATAGAAATGCGAATGCCGTTGATTTTGAAAAGGAATTAATTCAAATACAAAGTGGGATTTGGGATAATCCTGCTATGCTAGGTCATCAATACAATAAATCTTTTACCGATGTTTCTTTGGCTTGGAAACAGAGGAAAGCAAATGGCTTGTACAGAATTGAAACTGGAAACAAAACATCCTCAATTGATTTTGATGCTTATTCGTTTAAAAGACGTGAGAAAAACTTTGTGTTTGGAAGAGCAAGTTACAGCAAAAACAATATGGATAATATTAAATGGAATACAGTAAGCGATTACAGTGAATTGGCTCCATATATCGTGGCGGATACTATTGGTGGAAAAACGTACGGCGAAAATTATTCATTCGAAGGAATATACAGTCTGATTCAAAAGAAAAGTACTTATGCCCTTCAGGCCAAATATAGATCCTCAGAAGAATACAGAAAATTAGATCCACGACCAAAATCTACCGTTTCTGATTTAGAAATAAAATTAGGAGGTACAAGAGAAATCAATTCAAAATATATGATTGGTCTGTATGCAGGATATCATGATTATCAGCAAGATCATGAAGTAGATGCGTTGCGACCTGGTACAGGGATTAAAGTTTTTTATCTGAGAGGATTAGGTATTAGCGATGAGAATTTCTCAACGGTTGTAACCAATAGTGGAGGTGTTGGTAATATTTATGAAAAGAAAGGGTATTCACTGGGTACACAATTGATTCCCATTGGCCAAACAGGATGGTATCAGTCATTCTCATACAAAAAGTCGAAACTGGAATTATTAAAAATAGTTGGGACAGGCTATGATATTGTGAATGATTTAGATGCTAAGGAGTTTCAATTCACTTTAGGAAAGCAGTATCAGTTCACTAATAAAATATTCAAAATAAATTCTTTCGCATCTTATCAAAGTAAAACAGGGTCTGATTACAACTATAATTATAATAGACAACTTTTAAGTGTCATCGAAAAATATTCAGCCAAGTATCTAGATGGAGGTTTTACAAGTATTTTATTGGTAAGGGGTATTAAGCACAGTTCTTTGTATCAAATGGAAATTAAATACTCTTCTGATGAGTCAGAATATAAGATAGCTAATTCTAAAAATCCCAAACAAGAAGTAGAACATGTAACGCTTAGGCTAAATACAGGAAGAAACTTACAGTTTAGTAAATCTAGCTTGAATATAAAACTCGAGGCATTAGCCCAATACTGCATTAATAGTGATTTAACAACTTCATCTTTGGCAAAAGGAAAGGCAAATGAAAGTTTGATTGTTCCAAACTATGAGTATTTAAAAAGTGATTGGCTGAGCTTGGCTTCGAATATTCGATACGATTTCGACACAAAAAATACTTATGGTATTTATACCAAACTAGCTTATCAATACATGATAATAGAAAATTCTAAATCACAATACAGTTTCAATTTTGCAATTGGATTAACACTTTAAACATATATTTTATGCAACAAGCTATTGTTGAATGCAAAAACCTAACTCACTATTACGGCAAACGCTGTATTTATGAGAATTTGAATTTTGAAATCCCGAAAGGACGAATTTTAGGATTATTAGGAAAAAATGGAACAGGTAAAACCACAACAATTAACATTTTAAACGGCTATTTACAACCACGAAGCGGAGAATGCTTAATGTTTGGCGAAAGCTCGGCAAACCTTTCACCAGAAACCAAACAAAAAGTTGGTTTATTAATTGAAGGGCATGTTCAATATTCTTTCATGAACATTTCGGAGATTGAGAAGTTTTATTCTGCCTTTTATCCAAAATGGAGAAAGGATGCTTACTATGAGTTAATGAAACTGCTGAAAATTGATCCCAAACAGAAAATATCCCGAATGTCGTGCGGACAAAGATCGCAGGTAGCCTTGGGGTTAATTCTGGCACAAGATCCAGAGCTTTTAATTCTCGATGATTTTTCGATGGGCTTGGATCCTGGTTACCGCATGTTGTTTGTTGACTATTTAAGTGAATATGCTAAAGCGGAAAATAAAACCGTTTTTGTCACCTCTCATATTATTCAGGACATGGAACGATTGATTGATGATTGTTTGATTATGGATTATGGTCGTATTGTGATGCAAAAGCCAGTTAGTGAACTTCTTGAGTCATTTAAGCGATACAGATTTACATGCGAAAAGCCTGAGTTGTTGGACAATAGCAATCACATTTATAATTCAGTAAGCATTAAAGGGAAAACAGAACTTTATTCATTACTGTCGAAAAATGAATTGGAAAAATTACTAAGCGGTAATGTTAAGGTAACCAATTCTATACAGGAAGAAAGTTTGAGTTTAGAAGAGGCATTTATTGGATTAACCGGAAAATATTAAGAGATGATAAGAGCATTATTATTTAAAGAATGGAAAAAAACCAAATGGTTTGCCATAGGTGCATTTATTGCCGGAGTAATTCTTTTGACATATCTGTTTTTAAAACTAGGCAGGTCGTTTCGCATGGTAGGTTTAGAACATCTTTGGGATGTAATTGTAAACAGAGATCAGTTTCTATTCCGAGATTTAAAATTCTTTCCTCCTGCGGTCGGATTTTGTTTGGCTTTAGCACAGTTTGTTCCTGAAATGGTTCAAAAGCGAATCAAGTTAAGTTTACATCTGCCATTGTCCAATCGTAAAATTGTTTTCACAATGTTAGGATTTGGAATGACATTGCTGATGATAATTTTTGCGATGCACTTACTAATACTTCTGACATTCTCTGGAATTTATTTTCCTGTGGAAATAACCGCGAGCATGATATATACTTTACTGCCATGGTATATTGCCGGATTAGCGGCTTATGCAATGATGTCATGGATTTGTTTGGAGCCAATTTGGAAACGAAGGATCTTCAATACTTTAATCATGTTTGCAAGCCTTCAATTGTTTTATCTGACCGATTTCCCCGGAGCATACAGTTTTATAGTGTTAAGTGTTGTAATTATTCCATTTTATGTCTTACCGTTTGGCTACTTCTCGGTTCAACGTTTTAAAGTTGGAATTCAGGATTAATATGTTCGCTTTTAATAGATATGAAAAAAGCATGCGAAATTTAATGATTCAATTATTCACACAAGAGAGTGATTAAATATTCATGAGAGTAGTATGCTGCAACTGAGAAAATAGAAACGCATGAAAAATAGATATTCAATAAATTATTTAATAGTTATTTTAGGCACCCTGCTATTAGCATGGTTGTTGCCTAAATCTTATCATCTGGTTACCGATACAGCTTCAAAAAATATATTTACTTATTATAGTTCTGTTGACAAAGCTTTCTGCACCATCGATTTTGATGATAAGGAAGAACGTTTGATTCGCAAAAACATGAATACCAATAGAGTGTATTCTGAATCAGAATTCGACAGTATACTACCAATGTTTTATTCCAGACAATTAATGGCAGACGGAAGAATGCCAAAAAGTATTCATGGCAAGCTTATTAATCCAAGGGAAGTGAATTCTAAGAAATTCTTTTTTAAAGTAAATCCTACTGATAAAAATAAGCCGCACATTGGTCTTTATACTTTGTTTGAGTCCATGTCGGGACGAGTTAGAATTGAAATGCCTGGTGATGTTTTTCGTTTAAATTCTAAAATTGAGTTTATCAATCCCGAAACCAATCGGGTAAATGAAGAAAAAAGTCAATGTTTTAATAAGATTTTTGAGAAAAGGGGTTTCCGATTTCCTGCTAAAATGGCAGCGGGTAATCCATCAACCAGAAAAGCCTACGATGAAGGCTATTTTATTATCGATAATGACGATCAGATTTTCCACTTAAAAATGGTGAATGCAATGCCTTTTTTGAGGAAAGTTTCTTTACCTGCAGGTGTAGTTCCGGAATACATTGCAACAATGGAACCAGACGACAGAAGCTTTTATGCCTTTGTATTTGATACAAATAAAAGGCTCTACATTATCACAACTGATGCTTACAAACTACAGGAAATTCCAACATCAGCTTTCGATATCAATAAAGATCAATTGTTGATTATGGCGAATCCTTTGTTCTGGAATGTCAATGTAATATCATCGAAAGGGAAAACAGTTTTAGCTCTTAATGCAGATACAAAACAGGTGGTTGATGAAGTAACATTTAAGCAGGATATTACAGAATCTGCTTATAGTAAATTTATTTTACCATTCGCAGTTGGATTTACAAATGCCAATACCAAATACATCAAACCTATGGTTTATTTTGGATCTTATTGGGTATTACTAACCAATTTACTATTGACATTGGTATTTGTTTTCATTACGAGATATCGGAAACAAAAAATACAATTGTTTTCAGTGGTTTGGATTGCAATTACAGGTATTTATGGTTTTATCGTAAACATTATATTTAATCGTTAAACAATTTAGAAATGAAAAAGTTAATATTTACAGCATTTGTTGCTTTAAGTGTATTGGTTTCTTGTAATCAAATCAATAAAAAACAGGCACTAAAAAAAGAAAATGAGAAGGAACATGCCGCTAAAACCATTGCTCAGATAATGGAAACAGCAGAGCAGAATGTAGGGAAAGAGGTTTATTTTGAAGGAATGGTAAAACATGTATGTGCTCATTCGGGTCGTAGAGTGATATTACTGGATGAAACAGGTAAACTGTCGTTAAGAGTTGAAGCTACGGGAGATATTAAGGGTTTTAACCGGGAATTATCAGGTTCTACAATTGCGGTTAAAGGAACGCTTCAAGAGAACCGTTTATCTGAAAAGTTTATTAACGATTGGGAAGTAAAAGTAAAGGCTAAAGAAGATGCCGAAGAAGGGGGAGAACATTGTGCCTCAGAAATGACAAATATTAATCAAATGCGCGAATGGATGAAAAAGGCAAATAGAAATTTTTATTCAGTTTATTTCGTAAACGGAACTTCGTATGAAATTGTGGAATAGTAAAAAGTTGAATAAAAGCATAAGGTCTCTGCATAGAGATCTTGGCTATTTATTTATAGGATTAACCTTGATTTATGCTGTGTCGGGAGTCTTATTAATCTTGAAAAAAAATGAGAAAGATCCTTCGTATCAGGAAATAGTTTTGGAGAAAAAAGCTAAACCAAATTTAAGTCCAAAGGAATTTAAGTTATACTTTCAAAACCATTTTAAAGACTTGCCAAAGTTAACACAGGTAATTTCGGCAAATGGAATTTATAATATCTATATTAAAGGTGGGTTGGGAGAGTATTACCCTAATAACGGTAAGGTTTTACTAACAACATATAAAAAGGTGCCGGTGTATAAGTTTGTGAATGATATTCACTACAATTCAGGCAAAAGGTTTTCATCAATAGCCATTATTTACGCAATTGTATTAATCTTTTTTGCCATTTCCGGAGCTGTTATGGTGAAAGGGAAAAATGGATTTAAGAAAAGAGGTGTTTGGTTAATGATGATTGGTTTTATTATACCTGTACTTTTGTATTTTTTCACTTAGTTTGTACTTAGACAAATTCGTATTTGAAGTTTTTCTTTAAGGTAAATTCAAAAAGTAGGATACAAATTGGTTCGCTTTAAATCCCATTTTTAAGATAAATTCTCAAATACTTTCTTGCATAGTAGTAGATAAATTCAATTTACTGAGCTTTCTTTATTGAGGATATTCTTTCCTGAAAAAGAATTGAACCGTGTTTCTTCCTCTTTCATAGCTTATTGACCAATAACTGTTAATAACTCAGATTGATTATCATATTTTTTCTTCTTACTATTGTGTTGATTTATAGGTTCCGAAAGGAATAATAGGGAATCACGTTTAATTCGTGAGCTGTCCCCGCAGCTGTAAGTCCTCATATTTTTGGTTTCTGAAGCCACTGTTTTATCTCAAATGAAATGGGAAGGCAAACCAAAAGAGGACAAGCCAGAAGACCTGCCTGTAATGATTATTCGTAGCTTTCGGGAGAAAGGCAGAGAATGAGGATACACAATTCGATGTATCTTCCTATTCTATATTTTCCTCAGAAGCTATCATTTTTTTCAAAATCAAAAAACAATAAAATGAAAATGAATGGTAGTGTATCCGAATCTCAAATTCGGAAAAGAAACGGTCAGGTTGTTAAATTCAAGCCTGATAAAATTAAAAATGCAATCAATAAAGCATTTCAGGCAGTAGGTGAAGAGCGCGTTGAACTAATCGAATTTTGTGTCAGTCAGATCATGAAAGAGATTGATTTTTCGGGAATTCCCAATGTGGAAGAAATTCAGGATTTGGTAGAGAAAACACTATTCAGATATGATTTGTTTGAAGTGGCGAAGGCATTTATTTTATACCGGAAACAACATGAGTTGGCTCGCGATACCAAGGAATTATTTTCCAATTTAAACTTGGTTGACGATTATTTGAATCTTCAGGACTGGAGAATAAAAGAAAGCGCGAATTCGTCATATTCTCTGCAGGGATTGAATCAACATATTTCGACCATTGTAAGTTCACAATATTGGCTGAATAAGATTTATTCGCAGGAAATTGGAGATGCTCACAAGAAAGGAGCGTTTCACATTCACGACCTTGGATTCTTAAGTGTGTATTGTGTAGGGTGGGATCTGGAAGATCTTTTATTAACAGGTTTTAAAGGCGCATCGGGCAAATTGGTTAGCCGGCCGGCCAAACATTTTCGTACCATTCTCGGACAAGTGGTCAATTTCTTTTATACCATGCAGGGAGAAGCCGCCGGAGCCCAGGCATTTTCGAATTTCGATACCTTATTGGCTCCCTTCATAAGGTACGATCAATTGGATGAAAATCAGATTAAACAGGCTCTTCAGGAATTTCTTTATAATATGAATGTTCCTACCCGGGTAGGTTTTCAAACGCCGTTTACCAACGTGACCATGGATTTAAATGTTCCTAAATTTATGAGTGATCAGCCGGTAATTATTGGCGGCAAATTGATGAACGAAGTTTACGGGGATTTTCAGGTTGAGATGGATCTTTTTAATAAAATTTTTGCACAGGTGATTGAAGAAGGAGATGCCAATGGAAGTGTTTTTTCTTTCCCAATACCAACTTATAATATCACATCCGATTTTGAATGGGATAAACCAGCGTATGAAAACATTTGGAGAATTACTGCTAAATATGGAATTCCGTACTTTTCTAATTTTGTAAATTCTGATTTGTCGCCTGATGATGTGCGAAGTATGTGTTGCAGGCTGCGTTTGGATAAACGTGAACTGGCACGACGTGGAGGAGGTCTGTTTGGTGCAAATCCGTTAACCGGTTCGGTTGGAGTGGTAACTGTAAATTTACCTCGTTTGGGCTACGAAGCAAGTAACGAAGCCGAATTCTTTAAGCGGTTGGAGCATCTGATGAATTTGGCGAAAAATAGTCTGGAGATCAAACGAAAAATGATTGAAAATTTAACGGAAAAAGGATTGTTTCCTTATTCAAAATTTTATTTGCGTCATTTGAAAAACAGGAATGGCAAATTTTGGCAAAATCATTTTTCAACAATAGGCATTGTTGGAATGAATGAGTGTTGCCTGAATTTTATTGGAAGTGATTTGGTTTCGGAAGAAGGAAATGCTTTTGCACTTCGGATTTTTGATTTTATGAAGCAAAAACTAGTTAGTTTTCAAGAGGAAACAGGTAACATCTATAATTTGGAAGCGACTCCGGCCGAAGGAACAACCTATCGTTTGGCTCAGCTTGATACCAAAACTTACGATGATATAATTGTTGCCAATCAGGAAAACTTCCGAAAAGGGGCAGCACCTTATTATACCAACTCTTCGCAGCTTCCGGTTGCATATACCGATGATTTATTCGAAGCTTTAACATTGCAGGACAAGTTGCAGACGCAATATACAGGAGGAACTGTGTTTCATACATTTATTGGAGAAAAACAGCTTTCTGTTGATGCCGTAAAGTTGTTGCTGCAAAAAATAACCAATAATTATCATCTCCCATATATTACCTTATCACCTACATTTAGTATTTGCCACGAGCACGGATACATTTACGGAGAACATGAATTGTGTCCTAAATGTGCTAATTCCGGTCAACGGACGGAATGTGAAGTGTTCTCAAGAATTGTTGGTTATCTGCGTCCTATACATCAGTGGAATGATGGTAAGAGACAGGAATTTAAAGAGAGAAAATTATTTGACAAAAAGGCTCATGTTGAGGAAGAAGAACAGGTCGTTTGCTAGCTGATTTTTCACCATCTTAATTTATTTCAATGCAAATATCAGGATTTATAAAGAACAGCTTAATTGATTATCCTGGAAAGGTATCTTCGGTGATTTTCACTCAAGCTTGTAATATGGCATGTAGGTTTTGTCACAATTGGGAGCTGATTTCGAAATATCACCCAATGGGAGATTCAGTTGGTGAAACTGAGGTGTTGAATTATTTAAAAAAAGCGAAGGGATTTATTGATGCCCTTGTTATTACCGGAGGTGAACCAACGGTTCAGTCAGATTTGGTCGCATTTATACGTAAAGTGAAGGAATTGGGACTATTTGTAAAATTAGATACGAATGGAACCAATCCCAAGCTTTTAAGAATCCTGATGCAGCAGAATCTGATTGATTATGTGGCAATGGATTTGAAGACTGTGCCTGAATTATCTGCATATAAAGGAATTGTTGGAAATCAGTTTACAGAAATTCAACTGATGAATGTGAAAAAGTCGATTGCTATTCTCAAAGATTCGCCGATTGATGTTGAGTTTAGAACAACACTAATTCGTGAGTGTCATTCCGAAGCCGATATTCGTAAAATGTGCGAAGTGCTTAAAGGAGATTACAAATATACTTTACAGTCGTTTTCACCCGTAAAAGTATTGGATTTATCTTTTTCAAATTATTCAGGCTATACTCATTTGGAGGTAGAAGAGATCATTAAATCTAACCAAGATTTAAATGGCAATATCAGCCAGATTGGTTAATTGATATAAGTTTTTTTAGTTTGTGGTTAATCCCCCGCCGTAAGGGAATATCCTTTGGGTGGGGGATTTAACTAATTGCCAAAACTAGTCTATTTCGATTAAAACCTGATTGGACATTACACTATCGCCGTCTTTAACCAGAATTTTTGATATTGTACCATCTTGCGCGGCCAATATCTGATTCTGCATTTTCATTGCTTCGAGCAACACCAGAGGACTTCCTTTTTCAACTATACATCCTTCAGATGTTAATACCTCTGTAATTTTGCCCGGCATAGGAGCAAGTAAATTACAATTGGGTTTGATGAGATTATTTTTACGAAGTTTCTCTTTTCTTTGAAAAGTAGCTTCGGTATCAATTGTAAAGTTATAGGTGTTTCCGTTTACTAATACAGTACATTTATTCTGTTTTAATTCAACGATTTCACCAATGAAATTTTTGTCTTTGTATTGAATGATAAATTCATTGTCTTTTTCTTTTATTGTAAATCTCTCGTTTTTTGACCGGGAAGAAAGTACCTGATAGTTTTGTGTTTTTAAGCTGTACGATTGATCTCCGGAAAGCACAAAGTTCTTGTTTTTTTTAAGTGTAATCATGGCTAAAAAAGTTTATTTCTCATTTTAGTAGCCCACGCGGAATCCTCCTTGTGAGTCAAATTACTTTCGATTTTTTGTTTCTCGTTTAAATAAGCCTGAAGAGCCATTATGGCTGCAGCTTTTTCTTCATCCTGTTCCTGAAAGAAAGGTTTATCAAGTTTTTCTGATATAAACGATGTGTTGTATGATCCATTGATAAAATCGGGATGATTGAGCACCAGTTTAAAAAATGGAATTGTTGTTTTTACACCTTTTATTACCGTGTTTTCAATTACCGCTAAAGCATGCTTAATGGCTTCTTGTCTGTTATCTCCCGTAATGATCAATTTAGTAATCATAGAATCGTAACTGGGAGGAATTAATTTGCCGTTTTCAAAACCTGTATCAACACGCAGGAAACTGCATTCAGGAAATTCCATTCTATCAATAATTCCCGGATTAGGAGAAAAATCGGCTTGCACATCTTCGGCATTAATACGCAATTCAATTGCCCAGCCTTTTCTTTGAATATCGCCTTGTTGAAGTTCCAGTTTTTCACCAACAGCTGTTTTAATCTGTTGCTCAATCAAGTCGATTCCGGTTATTGCCTCGGTAATTGGATGCTCTACCTGCACTCTGGTATTCATTTCCAGAAAATAGAAACGATTATCTTTGTCCAATAAGAATTCTACCGTACCTAGTGTGTGGTAATTAATTTTCCGACAAAGATAAAGAGCCATTTCTCCCATTTTATTTCTCAAATCATCGGAAACAGCAACAGAGGGAGCTTCCTCCATTAATTTCTGATGTTTGCGCTGAATGGAACATTCACGTTCGAATAAATGAATGGCATTTCCATGCTGGTCGGCCAATACCTGTATTTCGATGTGTTTAGGACTTTCAATGTACTTTTCGATTAACAAAGAGTCGTCGTTAAAAGCTGATTTGGCTTCGTTTGTAACCAATTTGTACATCAGTTCCAGTTCATCAGCCGAACGGACAATGCGCATTCCTTTGCCGCCACCTCCGGCAACGGCTTTCATAATCACCGGATAGCCAATTTGTTCCACCCAGGCTTTTGCATCGTAAAAATTAGTAATGTTTGTAGTGCTGCCAGCCAAAACGGGGATTCCGCTTTTTTGAGCAATATTGCGGGCCATCCCTTTGTTTCCCATCGTATAGATGGCTTTTTCGCTTGGGCCGATAAACAGAATTCCTTCATCTTTGCATCTGCTTGCCAAATAAGGCGATTCGGAAAGAAAACCATAGCCCGGATGAATGGCTTCGATTTGGTGTTCTTTTGCCAGACGAATTAGTTCTTCGGCATTTAAGAAAATGGATCCGTTTGGATTTTCTTCAAGAGTAATAATTTCATCGGCAAAGTCGAGATACAAAGCATTTGCCTCTCTGTTTGTCTGAATACAATACACTAAAACCCCCATTTTTGTGGCTGTTTTTGCAATTCTAATTGCAATTTCACCACGGTTTGCGATTAATATTGATTTGATCATTTTTAAGATATCAGTTCAAATTTGTTTGTATTTAAAGAGGAATATTTCCGTGCTTTTTAGCAATTTTCTCCATGTATTTGTTTTCCAGAGCTTCGAAAGCGGAAATTAATTTTTTACGTGTGTTGGCGGGTTCAATTACTTCGTCAACATATCCTTTTTCATCAGCAATGTATGGATTGGCAATATTTTCCTTGTAGTCAGCAATTAATTTTGCTTTTAGTTCATCGGTATTTTTCGATTGGATTAGTTCTTTTCGATGAAGGATTTTTACTGCACCTTCGGGACCCATAACGGCAATTTCGGCAGTAGGCCAGGCAAAATTAAAATCTCCTCCCATATTTTTACTGTTCATCACAATATAAGCTCCGCCGTAAGCTTTTCTTACTATTACTGTTATTTTAGGAACAGAAGATTCGCTGAATGCATACAATAATTTTGCACCGTGCCGGATAATTCCGGAATGTTCCTGATTGCTGCCAGGTAAAAAGCCGGGGACATCTTCCAGAACCAAAATAGGAATATTGAAAGCATCGCAGAAACGAACAAAACGGGCGGCTTTCTCTGCCGAATTAATGTCCAGAACTCCGGCTAAAACCTTAGGCTGATTGGCAACTAATCCTATTACTTTGTTTTGAAGGCGTGCAAATCCTATGATGATATTACCGGCAAAATTTTCAGATATTTCGAAAAAACTGTTCTTATCTGTAATATTGTTGATAATATCCAGCATATCGTAAGGAATGTTGGCCTCTTCAGGGATAATTACACCAAGTTTTTGGGGATTATTAGGAGCTAAAGCTTCTTGAGCCGATACAGGAGGAAAGTCTACATTGTTAGAGGGTAAATACTGCAATAATTTTCGAACCCCCAAAAGAGTATGTTCTTCATCATCGTAAACAAAATGAGCAACCCCACTTTTGGAACCATGTATATCCGCACCTCCTAAATCTTCTGAATTTATTTCTTCATTTAAGACTTCTTTTACGATCTCCGGACCGGTTACAAACATGTATGCAGTTTGTCTGGTCATAAAAATAAAATCGGTAAGAGCCGGAGAATAAACGGCACCACCGGTAGCAGGTCCAAGTATGACTGAAATTTGAGGAATTACACCTGATGCTTTTACATTGCGGTGGAAAATTCCGGCATATCCTGCTAAACTTGCCACACCTTCCTGTATTCTTGCTCCGCCGGAATCAATTAGTCCGATTATTGGATGCCCCATACTTAAGGCCATGTCTTGAACTTTCATGATTTTGGCGGCATGAACAGATCCCAGTGAACCTCCCATAAATGTAAAATCCTGAGCGAAGGCAAATACTTTGCGACCGTTTATTTTGCCATGTCCGCAAATTACACCGTCTCCATATATGTTCGTTTCTATGTTGCCTGAAGGTTTAACAAATGCGTCTATTTCCTCAAAACTGTTTTCGTCGAACAGCAATTCAATTCTTTCTTTGGCAGTTAGTTTTCCCTTTTTGTGTTGTTTCGAGAAATATTCCCAATTGTATTGTGCTGCTAACTGTTCTTGTCGGCTTGTATATTTTTGAAATGGTATTCTGTTGTCTTTCATTATTTTTAGTTGTAAAATTTAAATGAATTCATTGTGAGCATATTTTCCAAATAAATAGAATTTAGGTAAAAAGTAATACCAGTACTTGTGCGAGTAAAACCCGTAAGAACATGACCAAAGGGTATACAGTGGCGTAAGCAGTCGATTGTGCCTGAATCGGAGCGATTGAATTGGCAAATTCTAAAGCTGGAGGATCGGTCATGGATCCGGCCAGTAAACCACAAATAGTGAGGTAATTGATTTTTAGGGTATGAGCAATAACGGCAACGATAAGGAGAGGAATAAAGGTGATGGCAAAGCCATAAAGCATCCAGATGTAACCTTCGTTTAGAAGCGTTTGTACAAAATATTTCCCCGACGAAATTCCTACACATGCCAGAAAGAGAACAATACCCAGTTCCCTGATAAACAGATTGGCACTTGGAGTCATGTAAAAATCAAGTTTACCAATTCTGCCTTTGTGCCCAAGTATAAGAGCAATTAATAGTGGTCCGCCTGCCAAACCAAGCTTGGCAGGTGCAGGAAGGCCGTGAATATTTATCGGAAGCAAGCCAATAATAACACCTAGTAATATTCCCAGAAAAATGGGGAGGATATTAGGGTGTGATAGTTCTTTTACAGAGTTGCCAAGCAGAGAGGCAACTTTAATCAGAGCTTTTTTTTCTCCTACAATACGTACGGTGTCACCAAATTCAATACTATCTTCTTCCTTCGGCATTAACTCAATACCATTTCTGTAGATTCTGGTAATGTTTACAGGGAATTGGCGTGAGATCCCAATTTGCTTTATACTTTTTCCCGCCAGCTTTTTATTGGTGATCATCACTTGTTTCATTCCAAGTTTACCAGACACCTCAACATCTTTGGTTGTATTTATTTTGCCCAAATTAAGTTGAATGAATTTAAAATTTGCTTCTACCGATACTCCATAAAGAACATCTCCTTTTTCAAGAACTGTTTCGGAATCGGCAGCCATAAAATCATCGTTTCGTTTAATTCTTGAGAGAACAAAATTACTACTGCAGGTATCTTTCAGAAAAAGCATGCTTTTGCCAAAAAGGTTTTGGTTGGTAACCTCAACATTTATGGCAATTGGTTTTCCATCGAGGCCGGTAATTTCTTTATTGTATCGTTCTTCTTCCTGTTTTACATTGATTTTGAAAATTACACGCAGTAATATCATGCTGATAATGATTCCAAAAATTCCGAACGGATAAGCAACAGCATAGCCCATGCCCGCAATTTCGATATTTTCGCTTGCGCCCATAACATCGCCAATGGTTTGCTGAGCAGCACCTAAACTAGGAGTATTGGTAATAGCTCCGCACATAATTCCGGTGATCACGGAAGTGGGAACATCGAAAATAAATTTTATGGCAACAGCAATAAAGAAACCTGAAATAACAATTCCTGAAGCGAGCAGGTTAATCTTTAATCCATTATTTTTAAGTGAAGTGATAAAGCGTGGCCCCACCTCTAAACCAATGGAATAAACAAATAATATCAAGCCAAATTCTTTAATAAAGTGCAATACGTGTGCATCGGTAGCAGCACCCAAATGACCAATTAACAGACCGGAAAACAGTATGCCTGCAATGCCCAATTTAATTTTGAAAAACCTTAGTTTTCCAAATAGAATACCTAAAACAGCGGCCAGACAAATGATGACAATTGTAGATGCTGTTCCTGGTGTAGTTAATAGTTCTATAAAGTTCATGTTGAATTATTGGTGTTTTAAACGATATGGTCTCAAAAGAAGATCATTTTTTAGTAAGAAATAAAGGGATATGAAAAGAGCCGGAACTCCCATCTACCTTGATACGAAGTCAGGATATTATGAATTGGCAAATGAAAGTGCCGGCTCAACTTAATTGATCCAAAGGCTGGTCAGGAATCAATAAGGAATGTTATAAACTTGTTGAAAGGGGAATAAAATATTCTTTTCGGAATGATTAGTTGTAAAGCCAAAATACATGTCGTATTTAGTCTTAACTGTTTTCTCCATTTCGCGAGGAGTGCTGCTTACTTTTTGCATAACAATACATTTTAAATGGTAAAACTGTATGCTTTGCGTTAATCAATAAAAAAACAGGAATAATAGAATTAAAAAGGAACTTTTAATTCACTAGCGAGTCCTGATTTTTAGCTTTATGTCGCGAAAGCATCAATCTAATTAAATAAGACAGGTCTCCTGGCTTTTCCATTTACAACGCCTTCCCATTCCATATGTTGGAACAGTGGCTTGATGTTGCAAACTGTTTTGGAATTACAGTTGCGCGTCAGCTCACGATTTTAACGTGATTCCCTATTAAACCCTTTTTACGGGGTATCTTAATTATTTTCGGAAGCAAAGTTATCAAAAAAAGTATCTAAAAAACAAATTTAAATTTCCTTTAAGTTGAATCAATTTGATTTCATGGCAATTAAAAAAGGAGAAGTAAAGAAACTGATCGTTTACAGAGGTATGGATTTTACAAGTAATCTATTGCTGAAGTTAATTTGATTTTCTGGGATGTTGATTAAAATAACAGAAGCTTAATTTACTTGTAATGAGGATTATAAATTATGTGCTGATTTTCGGAACCCAGAATATTGATGCTATAAAACACTTTTGGTTTGTTTGATGTGAATACGATATCTTAAAATATATATAATACATTTGCATCGATTTTGGTGTTCTGCTCAGGCTATCGTCTGAGGGAATGAAAAGGGAATCCGGTGAGAATCCGGAACAGTACCCGCTACTGTAA
>JAFGYE010000046.1 GCA_016936255.1 Marinifilaceae bacterium
ATAAGTCAGGAGACCTGCCAAGTCGTAACTAAAGAACATTTTGCTTCCGGGAATCGAAGTATATGTATTGAACTTACGCGCGTGTTCGGTATTTATTTTTCTAATTTCTTTCTTTGTGTAAACATTTGGAGGCAAGATGTGATGTTTAAAATCAAAAACAACTCAATCATGCAAAAAAAGATGTTGTCCTTACTGCTTTGTGTTTTGCTTAGTCTATTTGTGGCCAAAGCACAAAATGTGAATGTAAAAGGAATTATTAAAGAAAATGGAGTCCCAATTGTCGGCGCAAATGTGTATGTGAAAGATATTGATCATGGTTCAGTTACAAATCCTTCAGGAATATTTCAAATTTTTGGCATTACTCCAGGTGAGCATATTGTCGAGATTACTTTTGTTGGCTACCAAAAAAAAATCAGTAAAATTGAAGTAAAACCTGATATGCCAATGCTGGAGTTTGAATTGGAAAAAACAGCAACTTTGCTTGATGGTGTCGAAATTTCTGCTGAATGTATTCGAAAAACGGAAGCAGCCTTAAAACTACCGGTTCCACTTAAAGATATTCCGTTAACAACATCAAGTGTTGGTGCTGAATTGATAGAGCAAACTCAGGTAAATAGCATCAACGAAGCTTTAAATTACTCTACAGGAATAAAACCGATGCTTAATTATGGCGGTTTTCAGACATTTACGATGAGAGGTTTTGGAGCTCCTGTAATTATGCAGGATGGAGCAAGGGATGAACGAATGAATTTTTCAAACAGTGCTCCTGTAACATCTTTGGCAGCAGTAGAACGAATCGAATTCTTAAAGGGCCCGGCTTCAGTGCTTTACGGGCACTCAGCAGTTGGAGGTATCATTAACATTGTTCGTAAGCAACCGTCGAAAGATTTACAGGCTAATTTTTCGACAAGTTACGGAAGTTGGGAAAGCAAAAGAGTTAATGTTGGTGTCGGAAACCGAATTAGTAATAAGCTGAGCTATCGCTTTGATGTCGCATTGTCCGATCAGAAGGGATGGCGAAACGCAGGTGATAAAACATCCAATGCTTACCTTGCTTTGAATTATGATTTGGATGACAAAAATCAGTTTGAACTTAGGGTGGGAGTAAATGACGATTTTTACGGAACCGAAACAGGATTACCAGCTGTAACAAATGATATTTATACGAAAGAAGGCAAATTATTGTACAAAAAAGGTGATTTACCAACTTCTTTCGACCGTAAACAACGTTATAACGATCCTGCTGATTTTTTGGATCATGAAAATGTTAACGCATCAATAAAATACACCCGGAAAACCTCCGGGAATTCCAAATTGCAAATGCAAGCTTCCTATTCTGACGATTTGATTGATTATTTTTCAACAGAAGAGCTGAGTTATTTGCATTCGGAAAATCCAATATACGATACTTATTTTTTAAAAGGAGGAGAAAAAATACATATCAGTTTAGATACTTTGCAACGTACTTATCCTTTACGATTTTCTCATCATACAAAAACTTTTCAAAATGATTTGTATTATTCAACTCAGATAAAAACAGGTTTGTTACAGCACAATCTTACAATGGGCTGTTTTTTCATGTATATCGATCGAATTTCTTACAAAGGGTATGATTTTGACGGAGGAGATGTAGCAGGAGCAGGTTTGTTTGCAAAAATTGCTGTTCGTAACCCTGTACTAAATCAAGGAGGTTTAACAACAAAGTTTTCAGGTGCAAGTATTTATCACGAAATGGTGAATGCTTTGTATGCACAGGATTTAATTGAGATCTCAAAACAATTTAAATTCATGCTGGGGATGCGTTTCGATTATTTTAACATGAGGTATCAGTCTGGAATAGTAAGTAATGGAAGAAATATTACATCCAAATCAAAAGAAAATGAGATTGTAAATAAATCTTTTTCATATCGGGCCGGAGTGGTTTATGAACCTATTGAGCCATTGGCATTGTATGCATCTTATTCAAGTTTCTTTAAACCAAAACGTTCTGTTTACGATGAGAGCTATGTGTATCTAAATAAAGATGGGAATCAATTTTATCCAAATGATGGTAAAGAAGTATACGAGCCCGAAAATGGTTATCAAGCCGAGTTAGGTGTGAAATACAATTATAATTCGAAACTGTTTGTAAATGCCAGTGCTTACTACATTAAAAAGAACAACATTGTAGAATACCTTGGAAAAACCGGTGAGGGAAATAAAATTTACGGACAAATCGGCGTTGTTGATTCCAAAGGATTTGATGTTGAAACTACTTTTAAACCAGTAAATTCGATAAGTATAAAAGCTGGTTATGCTTATAATACGGCAAAATACAGGAAGTATTCAGCGAATGCATATCATGACTCAAAACAGGGGAATTGCATTCGGAACAATCCTAAAAACCATGTGTTTGTATGGGCACATTATCAGGTGCTTAAAGGAGCGTTAAAAAATTGTAGTGTAGGTGCTGGTATTGACTATACTGATAAGTTATATACCAATTCGTCTAATGAGTATAGTTTACCTGAATATTGGCTGTTTAATACTGTATTGGGTTATGGATTAGACAGAACTTATCTGCATTTGAAAATCAATAATGTTTTAAATAGAAAATATTATTCAAGTTCGGTTTATTCTAATCAGTACATTCCTGGACAAGAACGGAATGTTATGCTTACAGTTGGATTTAAGTTGTAGCAATAGTGAGGCTGTTAAAGTATGTTTAACATATACTTTAACAGATCCTTAAAAAAACATAAGAATTTGCCAAAGAGGGTAGGTTAGAAAGAAACTGATTTTCAGGCAAAATTTTCACGGCACTGCTATTCAAATAATGTGTTATTACGATATGTGCTTAAAAACATTTATTAGAAGAGCTGTTTAGACCGTTGTTAAAAATATATATAATACATTTGTATCGATTTTGGTGTTCTGCTCAGGCTATCGTCTGAGGGAATGAAAAGGGAATCCGGTGAGAATCCGGAACAGTACCCGCTACTGTAA
>JAFGYE010000047.1 GCA_016936255.1 Marinifilaceae bacterium
ACTAAAAAAACCAGGCACCTTCCGTTGAAAGCGGTGCAAAGATAAACCATTATTTCTCCCAATTCCTAATCAAAATTGAAAAGTTTTCTACAAAAAGAAATAGCTGCCTGATAATCAGAAGCTATTTTTTTATCCGAAAGAGAAAAACAAAATACAAAATTCAATTGAGAATGTCCATACTAATGGTGAAGATTTTTTAATAATAGTGACTTTTCTTTATCAAAAACAATATTTGGGTATTGACTCTCTAACTTCCCCACATCACGTAAAGTACTGGTAATAAACTGCTGATGACTAATCGTGTCTGGATTAAAGGGCCGATGACTGGCCGCCGAAACAATTTTATCGACCCGTTTCATCACGGCAAGTGTTTCATTCTCCATATATGTATCAACAAAACGAGTCCAAATATAATTAACAGATGTAGTATTCATATGTAACATGTCCTCTGCGTAAAACCGATAGTCTCTTAATTCATCCATTACAATTTCGTAAGATGGAAAGTAAGACACTTGTTCAAAGAGCTCAACCAACTGCTCAATTGCCAGAAGCAATGTTGCTTTACTAAGCTGATTTCCATGAGCTCCATCCTTCCAATGTCGGATTGGACTCACCGTAAATACAATTTTTAGGTCTGGATTAAAAATTGCCAAAGAGACAATCAATTTTTTATAAAATTGTACAATTTCATCAACATCCAAGCGGTAACGATGAAATTCCCTGGCAGGTAATTTATGACAATTAGAAACTATCTCTCCAGTATCGAGCAATTCATAAACCCAGGCTGTTCCGAATGTAATGTAAAGAACATCTGAATTTGCCAAATCCAATGATGACTTTTTAATTTCAGTATTGATTGCATCTAAACATTCGTTTACATCGGCATTTGAGAATCGCCCATGATGAGAAAAACTAAACCACATATCATTAGCGAAATTTAAATCTTCCTCACGAAACTTTTTGTTCTCTATTAGTATTTTCAGACTATTGCCAACACTTATCGGATTGTATATTACTCCAAATGGATTAATATTGACATCAAATTTATATTTACTCAGTTGCGCTCCAATATTCTCGGTAAAACAAGAACCCAACATGATTGCTTTTGAATTGTAATTCAACTTATCTCTCGATTCAGAAATTTTCACCTCAGTTCTAAAATTTGCCATCTTCTAAATTATTTAGTTTTTCTCTTCCAATCGAGCTTCCAACCAATTAATAATATCAACAAAAACCTTTTGCTGACAAAATTCATTATGCAATTCATGATAAGCTTTATCGTACTGAATATAGGTGCACAAATCCTCAACTCCCTCTGAAAAAATCTTACTGGCATTTGGATCTGTTATCTGATCACCACTGCCATGAAGCAGCAATAATGGCTTTTTTACTTTATCCGGATTCCGCAAAACACCGTATCCGGCATCATATGCGTCGACAAATAATCTGAATGAAACCATGTGATGCACCAATTCATCCTCATCATATTTAATGCACACCTCCTTATTATGAGATAACATTTTAGTATCAAAACTCGTTTTTACACTTAAAAAAGGAACTAAATTCGCCAACACTCTAAGAATAGACATTGCTGTTTTAGGGGGTGCTGCCTGTGTAACAATCCAAGGTGAAGTAGAAATGACTCCTAAATAATCCGACTTTCGCGAAATTAAATGATTTAAAACCTCTCCTCCTCCCATGCTATGACCATATAAAAAGCATGGTATATCCTCAAAATGCTTTTTTACTTCTTCCAGCGCGAAATCAACATCATCCATTAATTTTTCGTAAGAGGCAATAACTCCTCTTTTTCCATCAGACAAACCATGGCCCCGCTGATCGTAACTTAAAACAGCTATGTTCTTTTCCACAAATTGTTCCGCCCAATCGTGATATCTGGAAGAATGTTCGCCGATACCATGAACCAAACAAATTACTGCTTTGGGACTAATTGCGGGTTGCCAAACTTGAAAAAACAAACGCGTATTATCATTTGTAGTTAGATTGTAAATATTGTGTATCATTAAATTTGATATTAACGACGAATAAAATGCATGCACAGAGCATCAAACTTTTTCGAGAAGAACAAAAAAAGTAAAATCCACTTCTTGAATGTATAAATATAGAAAAAAAGGGAAAACAAAAGTTCATTACTAAAACCTTATAAAAGCAATTCGATATAAGCTATTCACTCTCTTTATACAGAAAATCGAGATTGCGTTTTAATCCTTTGAATTTTGTTCGTTTCACAGCCGAATTTTTGAAGATCTCCGCAAATTTATGAGTATCCATTTGTTCCCATTCTGCGTTTGACAAAGAGAGCAGATCTGGATTTGGTTCAAATTCGGGAACGGAATGAGGTTTTGCCATGCGATTCCATGGACACACATCCTGACAAATATCACAGCCAAATACCCGGTTTTCGAATTTCCCATTCATTTCTTCAGGAATTTCACCCTTGAGTTCGATGGTGAAATAGGAAATACATTTGCTTCCATTAACTACGTAAGGCTCTGTAATTGCTCCGGTAGGACAAGCCCGAATGCATTTACTGCAACCTCCGCAAAAATCAATTTCCTTGGTTTCCTCATATTCCAATTCCATATCGATTAACAATTCGCCCAGAAAAAGAAACGAACCGATTTTACGATTGAGAAGCAATGAGTTTTTTCCTATCCAGCCTAAACCTGCCTTTTTTGCCCAGGCATGTTCCAATACTGGAGCTGAATCGACAAATGCACGACCCGAAACTTCGCCAATTTCTGCATTGATGTATTCCAAAAGTTGATTTAATCGATCCTTTAGTACGAAGTGATAATCTTTTCCATAAGCATATTTTGCAATAACAGGAGCTTCGGAATCTTGCTGCTGTTCCTTGGGGAAATAATTCAGACCAACAACAACAATGGACTTTGTATTTTCGACCAACAAACGGGGATCCAGTCGCTTTTCGATATTGTTGGCCATATACAACATCTCACCATGATATTTTTTATCTAACCAAGATTGTAAATTCTCTTTTTCATCCGCCAGAAAATCTGCTTTTGCGATTCCACAAAGATCCAAACCAAGCTCGATAGCTTTGGCTTTTATGAGGTTTGATTTTGCAGTGAGAGTAAGATTCATGGTGCTAAATTAAGAAATAGAACTGAAAAATTAATGTTATTCCAATTACCCTCATTTCCCTAAAGGGGACTTTGACTGACAATTTGTACAAAATACGAATTTCAAAATCATAGGAATTACTCAAAAAAAGAACCATTTTGCGTTAGGGATTGAAGTGCTTACCCCACAGCGAAGAATGAGCGAGGAGTAAAAACGGAAAGCCCGACCTGAGGAACGAAGGAAACGCCCAAAACAAAAATCAGAAACCAAATTCGTAGAAACTAAAAAAGGACTGTAAAAAAACAGCCCTTTGATATATTTAGAGAAAACCCAATTCGAGTTTTGCTTCTTCGGTCATCATATCCTTGTCCCAAGGTGGATCGAAGGTTAACACAACGGTTACATCTTCGATTTGCGGCAATGATTTTGTTCTTTCGTTCACCTCTTCCAAAATTTGGTCGGCCATCGGACAGTTTGGAGCTGTAAGAGTCATTGTGATTTTAACCTCATCTTCCTCGTACAGATCAATTTCATATATCAATCCCAGATCGTAAATATTCACTGGAATTTCCGGATCGTAAATGGTTTTTAAAACCTCAACGATTATTGCTTCTGTTTCCCTTTTTCCCATCTTATTTTGCTTGTTTGCTTACATGACTGAAAGCAATTCCATACATTTTTATTTGTTTTACCATGGAAACCAACCCATTAGAGCGGGTAGGAGATAAATGTTGCTTTAAACCGATTTCGTCAATAAATTTTAAATCGGCATTCATTATGTCTTCAGGAGTTTGATTGTTGAAAACACGAATTAACAAAGCTGCAATTCCTTTTACGATAATTGCATCGCTGTCGGCCTCCAATTTGACTACACCATTTTCGAGTGATGCATTGAACCAAACTTTAGACTGACAACCCTTTATCAGATTCGATTCTGTTTGATATTTCGCATCTAAACCGGAAAGATCTGTTCCCAACTCAATTAGATAGGCGTATTTGTCCATCCAATCTTCAAATCCTGCAAATTCTTCAATTATATCTTCCTGAATTTCGTTTATTGTCATACTATAGATTTTAGATATGAGATTTTAAATCAGAGAAAAGATTCCCTATTACAAATCTGCGAACGTATCTAATTTATATTTTTTCAGCCGAAAGTTACAATAATTTTCTATCTGTGAAAATCTAACCCACGGACTATTTTACTGCAAACATTTTGCAAACTTTCAAAATGCCATTACAAAGTACATCTATTTCTTCCTTTGTATTGTAAAAGGAAAATGAAGCCCGAACTGTCCCGTCGATTCCAAAATGCTGCATTACCGGCTCGGTGCAATGTGTGCCGGTTCTTACTGCAATTCCCATTTGGTCAAGCAGCATTCCCATATCATAGAAATGAATTCCTTCCACCAAAAATGAAATTACGGAAGTTTTCCGTTTTGCTGTTCCGTAAATCCGCAAACCTTTAATGGATAATAATTTTTCGGTTGCGTATGCCAGCAATTCCTGCTCATAAGCATCGATATTTTCAATTCCAATACTCTCCACATATTCAATTGCAGCACCCAATCCGATTGCATCGATATAATTTGGCGTTCCAGCTTCGAATTTATAAGGTAGTTCGTTGTAGGTTGTTTTTTCGAAAGTAACTTCCTGAATCATTTCACCTCCACCTTTCCAAGGTGACATTTCATTCAGCAATTCTTCCTTGCCGTATAAAACACCAATTCCGGTTGGTCCGTAAATTTTATGTCCGGAGAACACCAGAAAATCCACATCCAAATCCTGAACATCGATTTTTTTGTGCTGAACCGATTGAGCGGCATCAATTAAAACACGAACATTTTTAGCATGCGCAATCCCGATTATTTTACGGATCGGATTAATGGTTCCCAATGAATTGGAGATGTGATTTACCGCAATAATTTTTGTACGATCCGTAATTAAATCATCCAATTTCTCTATCATCAATTCCCCTTGATCGTTAAAAGGCAATACTTTTAAAGTTGCTTTTTTCCGTTCACAAATTAGTTGCCAGGGCACAATATTGGAGTGATGTTCCAATTCAGAAACAATCACCTCATCGCCTTCCGAGATAAATCGATCGCCAAATGAATTGGCAACCAGATTAATTGATTCGGTGGCTCCGCTGGTGAAAATTACTTCATGCGAATGTTTTGCATTGATGAAATTCTGTACAATTATTCTTGCATTCTCATTTCCATCGGTGGATTTGTTGCTCAGGTAATGAACACCACGGTGAATATTGGAATTGTACCTGTAATAATACTCGGTCAACTTATCAATTACCTGACGAGGCTTTTGAGTTGTTGCCGCATTATCAAAGTAAACAAGAGGCTTGCCGTAAATCAATTCCCCAAGAATGGGAAAATCTTTACGTATTTTATTAATATCTATTGTCATTCTATAAGAGAATCAAGTACATCGTACCAAAATTAATTAATCTAATTTTTGCAGGCAATTGCACAGGTATTGCATTTTGATATTTCACCTCTCAATCTTGTATCAACCAATGCATCAATTCGATCCTTAAGCGGTTCAACTCTAATTTTTTCAATTATTTCGTGAGCAAAAGCAAACATCAACATCTGACGGGCTTCTTTTTCATCAATTCCTCTTGCACGAAGATAGAACAATGCATCTTCATCCATCTGACCAACTGTGGCTCCGTGACTACATTTCACATCATCAGCATCAATAATCAACTGAGGTTTTGTATTTATTTGAGCGTCATCGCTCAACAACAGATTGTTATTTGACTGATAAGCCAAGGTTTTTTGAGCATCACGACGAACATAGATCCGCCCTGAAAATGCAGCCGTTGCTTCGCCATCCATAACTCCTTTGAAATGCTCGTTGCTTAAGCAATTCGGTTTTGAATGATCTATCGATGTAAAATTATCAACATGCTGTTTGTTGTCCATCAAATACATTCCGTAAGTATTGTTTTCGCAATGCTCGCCATCCAACAATACATGATGATTGTTGCGAATGGTTCCTCCGTAAAGAGATATGGTATTGGTCAGCACATTTGAATTCTTATCCTGACGGATAAATGTTGAATTCAGAATAACAGAATTTAAATGCTGATTTTGCAAGGTATACAAATCAAACACGGCATTTGATGCAACATTTACTTCTGTAACAGAATTGCTTAGGTATTTATGATGTGTTAAAGTATGATCACAAACAATAATTTTAGCCTGAGCATTCTCTTCAATCACAAACAAATTACGTTGAGTTGCCATTAAATCGCGGTCGGATCTCAAAAGATTCACCACTTGAATTGCTCTTTCAATCACAACACCTTTGGGCACATAAATGAATAAACCATCTTTTGCCAAAGCTGTGTTTAATGCTACAATGCCATCCTCTTCAGGTTTGGCATACTTGCCGTAATGTGCATTAAAAATATCAGGATATTTTTGTGCTGCCTCCTGAATACCACAAACGATAACTCCTTCGGGCAATTCGGTAAGCACTTTATTATTTCCGTAAAACCAACCATTTGTCAGCAATACCATATTGGTATCCAACTCAGGAACATCGCACTGAAAGATATCATTCAGGTCAACATCCACTTCCATATAACGAAGATTTACATTGTATGGATGATCGAAAGCTGGTATTAGGTTGGTGTATTTGTAATTCTCGTTGGCACGAGTAGGAACGCCTAATTTCTGAAACTGAACGAAAGCTTTTCCACGAGCCTCATTCATGCAAGCAGAAGAACCATTCGAAAGCAATTCTTTGCCTTGTTCGAACAGATCAGCGAAATCCTTATTTATTGTATTTATGTCGGCCATGTTTTTTTAGATATTAGATCTGAGATTTGAGAAATGAGATAAATCCAATTCCCTATACCTCCACTCTGCTCAACTATTTTCCGTTTTCTTCCTTAATCCAGTCGTATCCTTTTTCTTCCAGCTCCAGAGCAAGCTCTTTGCCGGCAGTTTTAACAATTCGACCGTTAAACAAAACATGAACTACATCCGGTACAATATAATCCAACAAACGTTGGTAGTGAGTGATCACAATTGTTGAATTATCAGCTGTTTTCAATTTATTCACCCCATTTGCAACAACTCGAAGAGCATCAATATCCAATCCTGAATCGGTTTCATCTAAAACCGCCAATTTAGGTTCCAGCATCGCCATTTGAAAAATCTCATTTTTTTTCTTCTCTCCACCTGAAAAGCCCTCGTTTACAGAACGATTTGTCAGTTTTGAGTCGATTTCAACCAATGCTTTTTTATCGCGCATCAACTTTAAAAAATCAGATGCCGTTAACGGATCCAATCCTTTGTGTTTGCGGTGTTCGTTAACCGCAGTTTTCATGAAATTAACCGTTGAAACTCCAGGAATTTCTATCGGGTACTGAAACCCCAGGAAAATTCCTTCTTTAGCACGATCTTCAGGTGCCATGTCCAACAAGTTTTTTCCTTGAAATGTAATTTCACCTTCGGTTACTTCATACAAATCTCTTCCTGCCAATACTGAAGCTAAAGTACTTTTACCAGCACCATTAGGTCCCATAATAGCATGAACTTCTCCAGGCTTAATCTCAAGATTAATTCCTTTTAAGATTTCTTTTCCATCAATGGAAACGTGTAAATTTTTAATACTTAACATTTCACTTCTATTTTGTCGCAGTTATGCGTTGGGTTCTACTTATTTTATATTTATTAACCTACGGATCCTTCCAAACTGATCGCCAGAAGCTTTTGAGCTTCTACAGCAAATTCCATAGGCATTTTGTTGATTACCTCTTTGGCATAGCCATTAACAATTAAACCAATAGCATCCTCGGTAGAAATCCCCCGCTGATTGCAGTAGAAAATTTGATCTTCACCAATTTTAGAAGTAGTCGCTTCGTGTTCTACCTTAGCCGATTTATTGCCAATTTCGAGATATGGGAAAGTATGTGCTCCACATTTATCTCCTAAAAGTAATGAATCGCATTGAGAAAAATTACGGGCTCCTTCACAATTCTTGGTTACTTTAACCAATCCCCGGTAAGAGTTACTGCTTTTTCCTGCTGATATTCCTTTTGATATGATTGTACTCTTGGTATTGTTACCAATGTGAATCATTTTTGATCCGGTATCAGCCTGCTGATGATTATTAGTTACTGCTACCGAATAAAACTCACTCGACGAGCCATCACCCTTTAATATAGTAGACGGATATTTCCAGGTAACTGCCGATCCGGTCTCCACCTGGGCCCACATCAATTTCGCATTTTTACCTTCGCAAATACCCCGTTTGGTTACAAAATTGTAAATACCTCCCAATCCCTCTTTGTTACCAGGATACCAGTTTTGAACCGTAGAGTATTTCACCTCTGCATTGTCCTTCACAATAATTTCGACGATAGCTGCGTGCAGCTGATTTTCATCTCGCATGGGTGCCGTACATCCTTCCAAATAACTAACGTAGCTCTCCTCCTCACACACGATTAATGTACGCTCGAACTGCCCTGTATTTTCAGCATTGATACGGAAATAGGTAGACAGCTCCATTGGACAGCGAACCCCTTTCGGGATGTAAACAAATGATCCGTCGGAAAATACTGCCGAGTTAAGGGCTGCAAAAAAGTTATCCTGAATTGGAACAACAGTGCCCATATATTCCTGAATTAAATCGGGATGTTCCTGAACTGCATCACTAAACGAACAGAAAATTACCCCTTTTTCAGCCAAAGCTTGTTTAAATGTCGTTTTTACCGACGATGAATCCATCACCACATCAACTGCAACATTCGACAACAGTTTTTGTTCATCCAAAGGAATCCCAAGCTTATCGAAAGTGGCACGAATTTCAGGATCCACATCATCCATACTCTCCAGTTTCGCCTTCTGTTTCGGAGCTGAATAATAGATAATATCCTGATAGTCAATTGGAGGAATTTTTAAATATGCCCATTCTGGCATTTTCATAGTTAGCCAATGACGATAAGCCTTCAATCTAAATTCAAGCATAAATTCCGGCTCATTTTTCTTGGCCGATATCATGCGGATCACATCCTCGCTAAGACCTTTGCCTATATCATCATTTTCGATATCGGTAACAAAGCCGTATTTGTAATCGCTCTGAGTTACCTCATCCAATATTTTATCTTGTTCTTCTTTTGCCATGTTGTTTCAGTATCAGGTAGAAATCTTCAAAATCGCCTAAGATCTTGTCCATTTCCTTAAAAGAATTCAATATTTTAAATTAATGGGGAGAAGTTCACACCTTAAATTTCGCAAGAAATTTTAAATCGTTCAGCTTACTCACAATTGCATGCCCCAATGGAATTTCATGCAAATATAATAAAGTATTTAGATATCTTTTTACTTGAAACGAATAAAATACCTCCAAGTCCTTTTATTTGTTAACGTAATTTAAACGGAAAGGATACATTTACGAAACGAAGATTTTCCAATGCTTTTTGATACTACATTTTCTATTTCGAATTACTCCTAAACAGTTCCATGAATCATTTCGAATAACTTAGCTGAAGTATGATAAATACAACAGCTTAACTGAATTAAATAATATCTAACAAAAAAAAAATCCATCTCGCAATTTAAGAACTAACAGTTTGAAAACATTTCACTTACATAACATTCTCAAAGTTCACCATTAATAACTTAACAATATTTAACAGATGATCGGGTTACCTTTTTAACATTACAGGAACTAATGAGTAAATCACAAACAGCCAAAAAAGTAATCATATGACACATTTGAATATTTTAGAGAAAGCAGAGTTCATTAAAGAACATGCCGAAAAAGAAAGCACTGGAACACCAACGGAGTTAGCCCAACGATTAAACATTTCGGAACGCAGTTTATATCGAATCATCTCCTCCTTAAAAAATATGGGGCACCCCATAACTTACAGAAGATGCAAACAAAGCTATTGTTATGAAAATAAAAAAGGGAAAGCGCAATTGTAAAAATCTCCTTGTACGGATAAATAGATTTCTTTCGGTGCACTGATATCTGTATTATATGATGTTCAATTTTCCTCTTATTTAGAATGACCCAACCACCTTCCTATTGTGTGAATTACTACAATCATAACAACAGCAACAAACACAGCACAATCCCAGTGTGGAAATTAGACTTAATAAAGATAAACTCACTGCCAAATAGTGGCAGTGAGCTTTTGTAATTTGGTACTTGAGTTTACAATAATGCGCATACCAAAACTCAAAGCCAAATATCTCGTTCGAGGAGATACGGGCAAAATTAAAGTAATTTTTATTATTAACACTTAAATTTTGTAAAATGAAAAGAAAAGACATAAAACCTTTAACCGTTTTTTTGCTATCCTTTAGTATTTTCATAGGAACAGCTTGCTACTCTAACAAGATCAACACATTAGCAACATCAAATCTGGCAAGCTATTACGTAGGTAAACAATTAGAGGAAGGTTACGGGCCCGCCGGAGGAATATATGGTGGTGTCGTAGGCGGAATGCTTGGTGCATCAGGCGGAGGAACTATTGGAGCTTGGGTCGGAGGAGCAATTGGTAGCGCTTTTGGACCAGCGGGCACTGTTCTTGGTGTATGGGGTGGAGAAATTGTTGG
This sequence comes from Marinifilaceae bacterium, assembly GCA_016936255.1. Lineage (GTDB taxonomy): Bacteria > Bacteroidota > Bacteroidia > Bacteroidales > Marinifilaceae > Labilibaculum. The sequence continues at coordinate 10,707 of JAFGYE010000047.1, forward strand.
ATCTTATGTTGGAGGAGCCTAAACCTCACAAATACATATTTTTTTTCTGCAGTCTGCTATTTTGCAAAACAATAGCAGACCGCAATCATTAAACTTACCATAGAAATAAACAATCACAATGACTCATACACTTATACTTTCAATTGCCATAGGATTTTTGATAACAATCTTTTTTTATATCCTAGATATTATAAAAAACTACAAACTTTCATATTTCTACGACATAAATCCTAAAAAACTAAAATATGCATTAATTGACCTACTCTGTCAAATAGGGCTATATTATCTAACAATTATAAGTCTTAAAATGTTTGAATCTACAATAACATTTATAGCCTTAATAACTAATACCTTACTTTTTTACTCTATTTATTACTACTTCAGTTCTCTTAGATATTTCCTTCTAAATATTGCATTTTTAGTTTCCGACCCAGACACCAAAAACACGATATCTTCTATGGTCCTGATACCTAATAAAAGTATTAAGATTAAAATGACTAAAAATCATTTACCTACCATACAATACAATCTTATTTTTAATAGTATCCTGATAAGTGAGAAACTAGTTGAAAATATAGGCAACGAAGCAGCATCTCTCTTAATCACACATAAAGTTTTAATGAACAAATATGACAACACTAAGACCCTTTTATTTTTTACCAGCCTGCTAATTATCCCATATACTATTGTATCACAGTTAACATTAGAACATCTCCCCGACATATTTTATGGGATTTTTGGTGTTTACGTCGTTTTCGTTTATAGAATACTTGCTAATGATTATTTTATAAAGAAACTACTTTACATCGATCTTCAAATAGCAACTCGCGCAGGCAAACTCAAATTCCTCAACGCCTTAAGGTCGTATTATCAATACCTTAACAAACAACGAAATTTTCAAGAAATCAGAAATTACACTCTTTACAAAAAGAGAATTGCAAATATAAATGAAAGCAAATAAATTAAAGCCTTTAGCACTGTGCTTATCTTTATTTTCGATAGGCATTATTATAGGAGAATTACTGTCAACACCAGTGGACTCCCAAACTATACAAACACCAAAAACTTTAATCGAAATTCAAAGTTTCAATTTCGAAGCATTCTTTAATATTCTTAGTAATAACTTACTTGTAGCATTCTGCCTATCGATACTTGGATATTTAACAGGAGGAATAATGTCATGCCTAGTGTTAATATGGAATGGGGTAATCATAGGTCTCATCACACCTAAAAATCTTAACACTGGAAATTTCTTTAATTTTATTGAATACTTTATATACCATGGGGTCATAGAAATACTTGCATTTTTTTTATTTGCGATAATTGGAATGAAAGGGTTTTATTTTTATAAAAAACTAATGACTTATCAAAGCCTCCCTAGCCTACCACATTGGAAAGAATTTACTTTACCGTTATCCTTTTTAATAATAGCAGCAGTTATTGAAAGTTATTTAATACAAAACTACACACCATGACAATATCTAACTTCACCCCAACCCTTAAGCGGTTAGGATTATTCATATTAATATCAATAATTTTTGGAGTCTTTAAATCTGAATTCATCATTTCATATGTTCCTTTTGAATTGCGTCCTATTACGAGATTAAGTAGCTACCTTAGTGTAGTAACAGGTTCAATGTTCTCTTACATTACACTGTTACTTTTATTGACAGCCTCATTTTCTATGTTATATTTAACATCCCTTAAAACTTGTATAACAACCTTTCAAAATGCCATCAAATGGTTTATTTATTGCTTAATCATAAACGAAGTCTTAAAATTTTATCTGCTTATCTTCTTAGTTAATGATGATTATATAATCAAATCGAAAAGCTCATTAGACGAACTGCTATATGATATATCATGGTTCAAGTATTCCTACTATTTTGATTTAGTATTCTTTTTAGCAGGAATACTTATATATGCATCTATCATATACAGAAATCAAAGACAATCAATATTAGGCGCTATGGCTTCAGCCTTTATTATTCTACTAGGTTTTTTAATTACTCATTCAGAAATTTTCAATATGGTTCTATAACTTAAACACCCCAACATGAAAAACAACGATTTAATCCAGGTCACATTCACCGCAGAAGAATTGACCGAAAATAATGCTCATTTGGATGCCTTGCTGGCTTTTGCCGGGAAAAGTGCCCCTCAACTATCGTCGGAAGACAGAACGAACTATGGTTCGATTAACGAAACCAACAAACTACTGGTTAATAAAGCAAAATCGTTTATGGATCAGCATCCCGATTTGGTTCCTCAGTTTGTGAATATAGACGAGTTTGAACGCGATTACAGTGCACGGGAAACTATAGAAGAAATGATTCAGAAACTCGACTTAATTAAACGCAAACTAAGTGATACTAAAATTCTTTTGGATCATGATAACTATCAGGATACAATGGCATTTTACCGGTCTATTCGATATTACGCTGCAGAACAGCAGCAAGGAGCAATCCCTATTTACGAAGAATTGAAACAATTCTTCCCTCATGGCAAGAAAAAAGAGGCCGAAGTGGTTAAATAATTACTTTATACCGATCAGTATCTAAAATCGTATTAAGCATTCATCAGCGAAAGCGAAACTCAAAACATGCGGGTTTCGCTTTTCTTTTGAAGCATTTATACATGCACAGGATGAATTGAAGCCCCACCAAGGCATCTCGAAGCTTGATTTAGATGGCTTGAAGAATGAATTTCATGCATTTTTTCACGAAGAAGATGCTTGAAGGCATCAAAGTCAAGGGTAAATGCATCATCTTAATGCTTCGAAGCTTGATTTTCAAGAGTGGAAGCACCTGCTTCATTCTTCGACCTTTGATCGGAATACATAAACCCAACGATTTGGTAAACCCATTGGGTAAATTCATGCATGGAAGCATCAGAAAACCTAAAAGTTTTGCCAATAAGTCTAAAAAATTAAAGTTAAATTCAAGTCAACCAAACCTGACCGATCCCTAAACCCGTCCCATCTCCCCTCAAATCTATTTCCATTTTTTATTTTTCAAAAAAAAAACAGCCGTCAATTGACGGCTATTCCCATTCATTTTGCAATATCTCAGATTCCTCCAATAGGATCTGCATTGCCATCAGGATCTCCATTTACAAAACCGTCGGTTACTGGATTCCCATCGGTCATTAGCAGAATACCGCACATGTGCGGAGCTGCCATTGAAGTTCCACTTATTGTATTGTATGCATCGCCTTTCCAGGTTGAATAAATACTAACACCTGGCTCGCAAAAATCAACAGGCGGATTTCCATAATTTGAAAAGTAGGCAAAATTATCATTTATATCCATTGCCGAAATAGTCCAAATATAAGTTCCGTTAACTCTTGCCGGAGAGTGATTGTTAGCATCATCACTTTCGTTTCCGGCAGCTAATGCGAAGTAAATGCCATTTTGAGAAGCGGCATATACAGCATCATCCAAAGCAATAGAAACACCTCCGCCTAAACTCATATTGGCAGCATCGCCGGGAGAAGCAGCACTTGCAACATAATCAACTCCTGCAATAACTCCGGAAGTGGAACCACTACCCCTACGATCTAAAACCCGAACTGCCACAAGATTTGCTCCAGCAGCAACTCCAACTACTCCAATTTCATTATCGATAGCACCAACCGTACCTGCGCAATGAGTTCCGTGTCCATTTTGATCATCAGCTCCCACACGAGAACCAGTGAAATCTCTGCTTCTGGCAACATCAACATTTAAATCAGAGTGATCTAAATCGATACCGCTATCAATAATCCAAGCTGTTTTTCCAATGCCACTTCCATAACCAACCCGTGTAATTCCCCAGGGAATAACCTCACTAGTAGGTTCTGGTGTTGGAACAGTTCCAGGCTTTTTCAGAGCAATAATTTTATCTTGTTCAAGGTATTTTACTCTGCTATCCAATTTCAATGCTTCAACAAAATCCGGTGTTGTTTTAACACTAAAACCTTTAATTACAGTAGCAAAAGCTAAACCTACTTCAAATTCAGAACTCGATTTTGTTTGAAACATAGAATTGGCAAAAGCTTTTACTTCGGCTATTCTCTCATCGTAACTGCCTTGATTAGCAGATTTAACCGAGCTCTCATTCAGAACAACAATATACTGTCCTTCAATTGGCTCACCATTCTGAACATCGGTTAACACTAGGTTATCCCCATCATTTTCTTTAAGATCGGCGGTATTGTCATTCTGACAATTGGTAATGGCAAACAAAGCAGCCACAACCATCAATAGCATAAGTTTATTTTTCATTATAATTTAAATTAAGATTTGATAATACCTACTTAATTTATGAAAGAGATACCACAAATACAAATCTTTTTTATGTCTACAAACATCATTAGTGTCATTTTATCCGCCATTTGTCACTAAAATTACACCATTCATGCAAATTCATTCCACACATTTAAAGCTTTCCTGATATGAAAAACAAAATCAAAATTTATAAAACAATGACCTCCTTAAAATTATAAACCATGACCAATAACACCACCTTCTCAGTTTCCAATTTTTATCTACCTTTGCAGACAAATATCAATAATTTAGGAGACTATGCAGGAAAACAAGGCTAAAGGAACCGACATCGCTACGTTGGGCGAATTCGGATTGATTAAACACCTGACCAAAAATATAAAACTAAAACACGCAAGCACCAATGTGGGAGTTGGCGACGATGCTGCTGTTTTAGATTATCAGAATAAAAAAACCGTTGTTACCACCGATTTACTGCTGGAAGGTATCCATTTCGATTTAATGTACACACCGCTTAAACATTTAGGTTACAAAGCAATTGCTGTGAATGTTTCGGATGTTTATGCCATGAATGCGCTGCCAAAGCAGGTAACGGTTTCTATCGCTATCTCGAAACGATTCACTTTAGAAGCTATCGAGGAGCTTTACGAAGGAATCAATTTGGCCTGCGAAAATTACAATGTCGATTTGGTGGGTGGCGACACCACATCCTCTTTAACCGGATTGTGTATTTCGGTAACTGCAATTGGCGAAGCTGATGCTGATCAACTAACTTACCGCAGCGGAGCCAAAGAGAACGACTTAATCTGCGTAAGCGGAAACTTAGGAGCGGCCTTTGCCGGATTACAGCTGTTGGAGCGCGAAAAACGTGTTTACGACAACAATCCAGCCATGCAACCAGACTTAACGGGGCATGACTACATCTTAGAGCGTCAGTTGAAGCCTGAGGCCCGAAAAGACATTTATGAGCGTTTGCAGGATGCGAAGATTGTTCCTAGTTCGATGATTGATATTTCGGACGGATTATCATCGGATATTATGCACATCTGCGAGGAATCGAAAGTTGGCTGCCAGATTTACGAAGAGAAAATTCCTGTTGACTACGAAACACACAAAATGGCCGAAGAGCTGAACATGAACTACAGCACCTTTTCGTTAAACGGCGGTGAAGATTACGAGTTGCTGTTTACTGTTCCTTTGGATCAGTTCGATGCCATTGAAAAAATAGAAGATGTGAAAATAATTGGTCACATCACCGATATCTCGAAAGGAAAATATTTGGTAACACGGGATGGTGTGGAAATTGAATTGCAGGCTCAGGGCTGGAATCCGATAAAGGAAGGTTAGAACACCTCATCCTATCCTTCTCCTAAAGGAGAAGAGAAAACAGCTCAAAAAAAAAGAAACAAAAACAATCCCCGGTCCATCTCTTCAAGGAAAAAGGCTGGGGGTTGATGTAAGTTAGCAGTAGAAAACCTATCAAGCTTATATGAAGAAATATTCATACACCTACTTATCCATTGGTAAATTTCTGGTTATTTTTTTATCTACAATAGTAGTAATTCTTCTTATTGCCTTTCTACTTATTGGAATTATAAAACCAACAATAAACTGGACAATATTTATTCTTTTTTTATCTCCTATTTTATTTGTAACAATCTCAAATTTTATCGAAAAAAAGAAAGTCCAAATTAAAACTTTTACAATAAGACAAGATGGTGTTCAATATGATAGCTGCAAAGTAACTTGGGAGCAAATTAAATGGTACCGATTTGATAGAAGTAAATATGGTAATTATGAAAAAATTATACTCCAAACACACAATCGTAAATATAAAATTCATTATTTCGATACCAAATCACACCAGAAAGAATGGAAGAAAATTAAAAATGATCTAAAAATTGCCATCGAAAATAATTGTCCTCATTTGGAGAAAGCAAAAATGTATTGACTCCTCATTCTATCCATCACCATAAAGAAGTGCCTGGAGCTTGGGAATTACATAAAAAAAGTGAGACTCTCCACTGAAAGTCTCACTTTTTTTTATATCATTTAAAACGATAGCTTACTCAGGAAAATATCCTCTCATAATACCACGCTTCGAATTTTTCACAAACAGAATAATATCATCACGCTCAGGAGAAGCAGGCATTTCGGCCTCGATAGCTTCCAAAGCATTGAAGTTATTCATTCCTTTTTGGTATAGGTAACGGTAAACATCCTGAATTTCGCGGATTTTTTCATTTCCAAATTCACGACGACGCAATCCAATTGAGTTTACTCCAATATAAGAAACCGGCTCGCGACCTGCTTTTACAAACGGAGGAACATCTTTACGAACCAATGATCCACCTGAAATCATTACGTGCGAACCAATATGAACAAACTGATGAATAGCAACCAAACCGCTAAGAATAGCGAAATCGTCGATAATTACCTCGCCCGCAATTTGTGTCGCATTACCAATAATACAATTATTACCAATAATACAATCGTGCGCCACATGCACATAGGCCATTAACAAACAGTTACTTCCAATAATGGTTTTTCCTTTGGCTACAGTACCTCTGTTAATCGTAACACACTCACGAATGGTGGTATTGTCGCCAATTTCTACAGTTGTTTTTTCACCACGGAATTTTAAATCCTGTGGAACAGCACCAATAACGGCCCCTGGAAATACCACGCAATTTTTACCGATACGGGTTCCTTCCATGATAGTGGCATTAGATCCAATACGGGATCCTTCTCCAATTACCACATCTTTATCAATGGTTACAAACGGCTCAATCACTACATTATCAGCTATTTTAGCTTCAGGATGTACATATGCTAACGGTTGCTTCATTTTTTTTATATTTCGTTTTATGCAAAACTCCCGTTACAAGAAGTTGTTGCGTAGCAGTAGTTACTAATTAATTATTTTTTCTTTGCGATTTGAGCCATAAACTCACCTTCGGCAACAACAGTATCACCAACAAAAGCTAAACCGCGCATGTTAGCAATTCCCCTACGAATAGGAGATAAAAATGACAATTTAAAAATTAAAGTATCACCGGGAACTACTTTTTTTCTAAACTTGATATTGTTTTGAGTCAGGAAATAAGTAGAATAGTTTTCAGGGTCTTCGACCTGATTAAGTACTAAAATACCACCGCATTGTGCCATAGCCTCCACCATTAAAACGCCTGGCATTACCGGTTCTCCCGGGAAATGACCAACAAAAAACGGCTCGTTCATAGATACGTTCTTCACCCCCACGATGCTGTCATCCTGAATATCAATAATTTTGTCAACCAACAAGAATGGAGGACGGTGAGGCAACAAGCCCATTACGCCATTAATGTCTAAAACAGGCTCTTTGTTTGGATCATAAGCCGGAACTGAATCTTTTCCCATTTCTTTCTTAATTCGTTTGATTAATAATTTTGCCATTTCAGTGTTTGGTCCATGACCAGGACAGGTTGCAATAACCCTTCCCTTAATAAACTTGCCGCAGAGAGCAAGGTCGCCAATCACATCTAATAATTTGTGACGCGCACATTCATTATCAAAATAAAGTTCTAAATTACTTAAAATTCCTTCCTTTACCTCAACATGCTGATGGTCGAATAAATCTGCGATGCGATCCAATTCTTTTTGGTCCATCATTTGGTCCATTATAACAATGGCATTATCCAAATCTCCACCCTTAACTAAATTGTGGTTTAATAGAAATTCCAGTTCCCGCACAAACACAAACGTGCGGCACATCGAGATTTCCCTTTTATAATCTGCTAAAGAACTTAAGCGGGCATACTGATTTCTCAACACTTTAGAGTTGAATGAAATCATTGTATCTATACTATATTCATCATCAGGAAGAATCGTAATTTCTGAACCACGGGCTTCATCCCTGTATGTTATCTTTTCTTTTGGCACGTAATACTCACGAATTGCGTCCTGCTCTACAATACCAACTTCTTCAATTCCTTCTACATAAAATTTGGCACTTCCATCTAAAATCGGAGGCTCAGAAGAATTCATCTCAATCAAACAGTTGTCAACACCTAATCCATACAAAGCAGACAATGCATGCTCAACAGTTTGAACTTTACATTCTCCTTTTTCCAACACGGTTCCTCTCGAAGTATCACCAACATATTCGGCACTTGCCTCTATAATAGGTTGACCTTCTAAATCTACCCGTTTAAACTGATAACCATGATTTTCAGATGCAGGCAGAAACTTTATAGAAACTTCCAGTCCTGTGTGAAGTCCTTTTCCTGTAAGAGTAAATTCTTTTGCTAATGTTCTTTGTTTATCTGCCATAACTTGACATCAATATTTTTAAATCCCAGGTTAACTAATTGAAAGCAAAACTTCCCTTTACTCTTCCTTTAATCTTTTTATTTCCTTTTCCAGTTCAATAATTTGCTCTCTCATCTTAGGCAAATTCTTAAACAGCACATATGATTTTTGATAAGGTCCAAAATCAAAAGCCGGTGATCCTTGCAATACAGTTCCTTCTTTCTTGATTGTTCGGCCAATACCTGATTGAGCTGCGATTTTTACTTCATCGGCAATTGATAAATGACCTACGATTCCCACCTGTCCTCCGATCATACAATTTTTACCAATCTTTGCACTTCCTGCAATGCCGGTTTGAGAAGCAATCACTGTATTTTCATCTATCTCTACATTGTGAGCAACCTGAATCAAATTGTCCAGCTTCACTCCTTTACGAATGATTGTTGATCCCATAGTAGCACGATCAACACACGTATTTGCACCAATCTCTACATGATCTTCAATAACCACATTACCTACCTGAGGTACTTTTTTATAATTATTCGCCGATGATGGAGCAAAACCAAATCCATCACCTCCAATTACAACGCCTGAGTGAAAAATGCATTCAGCACCAATCTTACATCCCTCGTAAATTTTAACGCCTGAGTTCAATATAGTGTTGTCGCCAATAGTTACATTATCGCCTACATAGCAGTGAGGATAAATTTTTACGTTATTTCCAATCTGAACATTACTACCTATATATGCAAAGGCACCAATATAAATCTTCTCACCCAATTTTGATGACTTGCTCACAAAAGAAGGCTCTTCAATTCCTGTTTTCTGAGGTTTGCTTTGCTCATACATTTCCAACAACTGAGCCAATGCCTGATACGCATCCTCAACACGGATAAGTGTGGTCTCAATCTCTTTTTCAGTCTCAAAATTCTTGTTTACCAAAACAATTGATGACTGCGTAGAGTATATATAGTGCTCGTATTTAGGATTTGCTAAAAATGAAAGAGTCCCAGGCTTCCCTTCTTCAATTCTGGAAACATTGGTTACTTTAACCTTAGCATTCCCATCTACCTCTCCGTTAAGAAACTCTGCAATATCTTCTGCTGTAAATTCCATTTGTTCTATTTTTTATCAGATCAAAAAGTGATTCACTGATATCTTAGTATTTACAATGCAAACACTAAGCGCAAATCATCCAACATAGCTGATTTATAAGAAAAAAATTTCTGCAAATCTAATAATTATTTCATGCACATGAAATTTTTTCTCCTATTGCCTGCTTTATCCATAAAGAAAGCATTCGTAAAAATGAAGATGAAAGCACCTCTTAAGAGTAAGGGAATCACACAAATGACTCCTAAATTTTAGGGTAGCAGAGATAATATTTTTTTACTGTTTTAGACAGAACAGAAGCATCCAACATATCCGAAGCCTCTCCAATATCGCACTGTGTGCCATCTTTGTATAAAATATTTATTTGATCATCATCCGAGCTATATGCATTATTGCTGATCGAATTTGAAATCACCATAAACTCGAGAGCATGATCTGAACAAGCAAAATAATGCCCCACCTTTTTTTTCACTTGATCAATATATTCATTAGTGAAGGCTGTTTTTTGAATCTCAATTTTAAACAATTGCCGATCCCGTATGCATTTACACAAATAAGAAAGAACTTTGTCGCTGTGGTTAGCCCAAACCTTTATACTAACCATGATATCATCATCATCCAGATCAGCAAATATTTCCAAAGCATTCCGACCATTAAAAATAACATTAGGATTTTCAAACTCCATTCTACTCACTTTATTATACAAAAAGTAAGTTAAAGATGGGGTCGCAAACAATTTATCCCCCCGTTCAGCAAGATATTTCGCCCTTTTCAAAATATGAACCAACATCTCTTCTGCAGCAATAACAGTCTTGTGCAAATATACCTGCCAATACATTAAGCGTCTGGCTATCAAAAATTTTTCAATTGAATAAATACCTTTTGCCTCAACAACCAACTGATCATTTCTAACATCCAGCATTTTAATAATCCTTGCCGATCCGACAACCCCTTCGGTAACCCCGGCAAAAAAACTATCCCTCCTCAAATAATCCAAGCGATCCATATCCAACTGACTCGACACCAACTGATTCAAAAACCGCTTGGGATATTCGTTTCGAAATATTTTTATGGCCACATCCAGCTCACCTTTAAATTGATTATTTAAACGATTCATAAATAATTCCGAAATCTGTTCGTGAGTTATGCCATTAACAATACTATACTCTAATGCATGCGAAAATGGTCCATGCCCAATATCGTGAAGTAGTATTGCCGCATAAACCCCTTCTTCCTCTTCTACAGTAACTACATGTCCTTTCGATCGAATAGTTTCTATTGCAAGACTCATTAAATAAGTTGCCCCCAAAGCGTGCTGAAATCTGTTATGAAATGTTCCCGGGAAAACAAGAAAGGAGAGGCCTAACTGCTTTATTCTTCTCAATCGCTGAAAAAAAGAATGCTCAACCAAATCGTACGATATCCCGGAAGGAATATGAATGAATCCGTGAACCGGATCATTTACTATTTTTTTCTTGCTGCTGGTGTTTAAATTCATACGCATTTGTATAATAGGCTGGTAACAAATGTATAAAAAGTAGCGAAAAAAGCCTATCTTAGTGGTATTCAAACCCCAATTAAAATTGGCTCGTGAATAAAAATATTTTTCTTGAATTGAAGTGGAATTGTTCAAATACGTTAAAATCATTCAATTGAACAAAAGAAGAGATCATATTTCATTAAAAAAACTCATTTTCAAGAGAATAATTTTTCATTAGCGATTAGAATACAATAATTTAGAGGGATGTCATTTGTTTTTTAGAACATTTATCTCTAATTTTGCATCGAAAAGTAAGCAAATTGTGAGCTTTAGGGGACAAAAAGTCCCCTATTTTATTGATATTAACCGACATATGATTGATAAAAAAACTATAACTGAAATTGTTGAAAATGAAATTGCTGACTCCGATCTGTTTCTGGTTGATGTAAGCGTTTCATCTGGAAATGCCATTTCGGTTGTAATTGATAGCTATGACGGAGTCCCGATCATTACATGTATTGAACTAAGCAAAGCTATCGAAGGGCATTTTGATCGTGAAGTTGAAGACTTTGAATTACAAGTTGCTTCAGCTGGAATCGGTCAACCCTTTCAGGTTTTTAAACAATACCGCAAATACATAAATAAAGATGTTGAGGTATTGACAACTGAGGGGATTAAATTTATAGGGAAACTAATCACCGTTGGTGATAATGAAATAGAAATTGAAGTTGAAGAAATGGAAAAAGTTGAAGGAAAAAAGAAGAAGCAACTTGTTGTAAAAAATTACTCTTTCACTTTAGATCAAATTAAATCAACAAAAGATATTATTACTTTTTAACAGGTAAATAGCTGAATACATGAATCTTATTGAGACTTTTTCGGAATTTAAGGAGTTGAAAAGCATCGACCGCGCGACAATGATGAGCGTATTGGAAGATGTTTTCAGAAATCTTCTATTGAAAAATTATGGCACCGACGAAAACTTTGATATCATTATTAATCCAGACAAAGGTGACTTAGAGATTTGGAGAAATAGAGAAATTGTAGAAGACGGACAAGTAGAGGATGAAAATTTACAGATCTCGCTTTCTGAAGCGAAAAAGATAGATGAAGATTACGAAGTTGGTGAAGAAGTTACGGACGAAGTAAAATTTATGGATTTTGGCCGACGTTCAATTCTAACTTTACGTCAGAATCTTTCTGCAAGAATTTTAGAATTGGAGAAAGACAATATCTTTAACCTGTACAAAGATCGGGTTGGCGAAATTGTTACCGGTGAAGTTTATCAGATATGGAAAAAAGAAATTCTTATTCTGGATGATGAAGAAAATGAATTGATTCTTCCTAAAACAGAACAGATCCCTTCTGATTATTTCCGCAAAGGAGAAACAGTTAGAGCCGTTGTTGTTCGTGTTGAGGTGAAAAATAACAGTCCTCTTATTATAGTTTCAAGAACTTCTCCTGTTTTCCTTGAGAGATTGTTTGAACTGGAAGTACCGGAAATATTTGATGGTCTAATCACTATTAAAAATATTGTTCGTATTCCTGGTGAAAGAGCTAAGGTTGCAGTTGAATCTTACGATGAAAGAATTGATCCTGTTGGAGCATGTGTGGGTATGAAAGGGTCGAGAATACATGGTATTGTTCGTGAATTACGTAACGAAAATATTGATGTAATCAATTACACAACTAACACCCAGCTTTTTATCACAAGAGCTCTTAACCCTGCGAAAGTTTCCTCAGTGAAACTTAACGAAGAAACCAAACGTGCTGAAGTTTATCTGGATCCTGAAGAGGTTTCCCTGGCTATTGGTAAAGGTGGTTTAAATATAAAACTGGCAAGTCAGCTATCAGGATATGAGATTGATGTGTATCGTGAGAAATCTGAGGAGGAAGTTGAAGAAGATGTAAACTTATCAGAATTTACGGATGAAATTGATGCCTGGATAATTGATGAGTTAAAGAAAATTGGTTGTGATACAGCAAGAAGCGTTCTTGATTTATCTCCAGAGGAGTTAGAAAAGAGAACAGATCTTGAAATAGAGACCATTAATGAGATTTTGAATATTTTTAAATCCGAGTTCGATAATTAAATTCTTCAGAATCATGATGTAAATTTTTGAAACGGGACATTTTAACAGTTAACTTTTAAATATGGTGAAAGTCGATAAAAATATAAGACTTAGTAAATTAGCAAGAGAACTAAACGTTGGTACTTCAACAATTGTTGAATTTCTGAACAAAAAAGGCATTCCGATTGATTCCAATCCAAATACCAAAGTTTCAGAAGAGGCTTATAATATCCTTGCCAAAGAGTATAGCTCTGACTTGAATCTAAAAAAGGAATCTGAAAAGGTAAATCTGAAAAGTACCCGCGAAAGAAAGGAAACAGTTTCAATCGAAAAAATTTCTGAAGAATCGGAGCCTGAAAACCGCAGTAAAGAAAAATCTGTTAAAAAAACAGAAGAAGTAATTGCGAAAAAAGAACCAGTTAAAATTGTTGGTAAAATTGATTTAGATGCATTAAAACCTAAAGCAAAAAGACCGCAGGAAACAAAACAGGAAGTCGTTTCAAAAACGGATCCAGATAAGGTAGAAAAAACTATTAAGCCAGTTCAGTCTGAGGCTCCCAAAAAGGAAGCACCTAAGGCGGAGGTTACTGCAGAGAAACCTGTAGATAAAATAGTTACACCTCCAAAAGTAGAACTTACTGAACAAACATCTGAACCTGCTAAAAATCCAGTTTCAGATGTCCAAACTGTTAAAATGGAAACCCCGAAAAAAGAGGAAAAAGCCCGAGCTCCTAAAGAGGAGAAAAAAGATGAGCTTAAAGTGGTTGGCATGATTGATTTATCTGCATTAAATCAAAAAACTCGGCCAACCAAAAAAACCAAGGCTGAAAAAGAAGTTGAAAGAAGGGAAAAACAAAAAGTTCCTGCTTCAAAACCTCAGGCACAAGAAAATTCCGGATCAGGAAAAGAAGAAATTTTTAAATCTTCTACCCAAAGACTAGCTGGTCCAACTGTAGTTGGAAAAATTGAACTTCCAGTTGAGAAAAAGCCGGGTGCGGGTAATAAAGATAAAGTATCTGCCAATCAGCGTAAGAAGCGTAAAAGAATTAAAAAGGATACTGAGAAAGTAAATTTAGCGAGTCCCGGACAAGGAAAACCAGGAAAACCAGGCACTACTGAAGTAAGACTTAAAGGAACAGGTGCAGGTGCCGCTAAGTTTAATAAGCTGAAGAAGAAAAAAGTCGTTAAAAAAGAAGTTAGCGAAGAAGATGTACAAAAGCAGATTAAGGATACTCTTGCCCGATTAACTTCTAAAGGAGGTAAATCGAAAGGATCGAGACACCGTAGAGATAAACGTGACATCGAAAGTGCAAAAAGAGAAAAAATAGCAGAACAAATTGAAGCTGAAAAAAATATTTTAAAGCTTACCGAATTTGTTACAGTTAATGAATTGGCAACAATGATGGCTGTTCCTGTTACCAATATTATTGCAACTTGTATGGGATTAGGTTTATTTGTATCTATCAATCAACGATTAGATGCAGAAACCATTGCTATTGTTGCTGACGAATTTAACTTTAAAGCTGAATTTGTAAGTGTTGAACTTCAGGAATCAATTGAAGAAGAAGTTGACGAAGAAGCAGATTTATTATCCCGTGCTCCAATTGTTACTGTAATGGGACACGTTGATCACGGTAAAACCTCCTTACTCGACTACGTTCGTCACGCGAATGTTATTGCAGGTGAAGCCGGAGGAATTACTCAGCACATTGGAGCTTACAATGTGAAACTTGACGATGGAAGAAGGGTTTCTTTCCTTGATACTCCAGGTCACGAGGCGTTTACCGCGATGCGTGCACGTGGTGCTCAGGTAACTGATATTGCAATTATTATAATCGCAGCTGACGACAACGTAATGCCACAAACAATTGAGGCGATCAATCACGCAAGTGCCGCGGGAGTTCCTATTGTATTTGCAATTAATAAGATTGATAAGCCAGGTGCTGACCCTGAAAGAATTAAAGGGGAATTAGCAAATATGAACTATTTAGTTGAGGACTGGGGTGGAAAATACCAGTGTCAGGAAATCTCAGCAAAAAATGGTATTAACATTGAAGAGTTGCTGGAAAAAGTTCTTTTAGAAGCAGAAATGCTGGAACTTAAGGCAAATCCAAATAAACGTGCTATCGGTTCAGTAATTGAATCCTCACTAGATAAAGGTAGAGGTTATGTTACTACATTATTGGTACAGGCAGGTACCCTAAAAGTTGGAGATGTTCTATTGGCAGGTAGTTATACCGGTCACGTAAAAGCGATGTATAATGAGCGTGGTAATAGAATAGAAAAGGTTGGTCCTTCAGAACCAGCTCTAATTCTTGGTTTGAATGGTGCCCCACAGGCTGGTGACAATTTCAACGTGATGGAAAGTGAAAAAGAGGCACGTTCCATTGCTAACAAGCGTGAACAATTACAACGTGAGCAAGGTCTTCGTACTCAGAAACACATTACACTTGATGAGATTGGCCGTCGTATTGCAATTGGAAACTTCCAGGAACTTAATGTTATTGTAAAAGGTGATGTGGATGGATCTATTGAAGCTCTTTCTGATTCATTAATTAAGCTTTCGACTGAAGAAATTCAAGTGAATGTAATTCACAAAGCAGTTGGCCAGATTTCCGAATCGGATGTATTGCTTGCAACAGCTTCTAATGCTATTATTGTTGGATTCCAGGTTAGACCTTCTATTGGAGCAAGAAAACTTGCTGAGAAGGAAGAAATCGATATCCGTTTGTACTCGATTATCTACGATGCAATTGATGAATTAAAATCAGCAATGGAAGGTATGCTTTCTCCTGAAATTAAGGAAGAAATTACCGCTACGGTTGAAGTTGTGGAGGTATTTAATATTACCAAAGTGGGTAATATTGCAGGTTGTCTTGTTCGTGATGGAAAAATCAACCGTAACTCTAGAATCCGATTAATTCGCGATGGTATTGTTGTTTATACAGGAGTACTTGGTTCTCTGAAACGTTTCAAAGACGATGTGAAAGAAGTAGCGAAAGGTTACGAATGTGGATTAAATATCGACAAATACAACGACATTAAAGTTGGCGATATGGTAGAAGCATTTGAAGAAATAGAGGTAAAAAAGAAATTGTAAAATATACAATTCTATAAATAGTAAAAAGCAGGCTGTTCAGCCTGCTTTTTTTATGTTCTTACTTTGCAATTAGTTTTAATGTCAGAATATTCCTAAATCAGTATTCCAGATTTTTTAAATTGCAGATTGAGAGTATAAAGGGCTACAATTTACTCTATATCGTGCAAAATTATTAATATGCCAGATAAATAAATCCTAAATTATTTTTTACACTAAAAAGATTTCAATCATAAAAAAACCCTCACACGGATGGTATGAGGGTTTCGTTACATATTGAATAATTACAATAATTCTTTGTATTGTTCTGCAGTTAATAATTCTTCCAATTCTGAATTATCAGCAATTTTAATTTTCACAATCCAACCTTCACCATATGGATCAGAGTTGATCAAATCCGGAGCCTCTTCCAATTTCTCATTGAACTCTAACACTTCACCCCCAATTGGCATAAACATGTCTGAAACAGTCTTAACTGCCTCAATAGTTCCGAATATTTCTTCTTTATCTAATTCGTCGCCTTCGGTTTCAACTTCAACAAAAACGATATCTCCAAGCTCTCCTTGAGCAAAGTCAGTAACACCAACAAAGGCTTCTTCTCCTTCAACACGAATCCATTCGTGATCTTTGGTATACTTTAAATTTTCAGGTACATTCATGATAGTATGTTGTTTATTAAGAGTATTAAATTACTGCCCAAATTTACATTTTTTTTTTAATTATAAAATATCACTTCATACGTAATTGAATGTTTTAGAACTTATTCTTATTCATTCTATCTGATGAGTAATGATCACTGCAAAATCAGAATATAAGTGCATAACAGTAAAACCTTTAATTCGCAAGAGTAAAACGAATACTCGCACCAAATTCAGTAGTTGTAGTTGGGTATGAAAGTGAAACATAAGGAGTATTTACAATCCGGTCGTAATACAGTCTTAAATTAAATCTGTTACTCAAAACATAGTCAGCACTAAACTTAACTGTTACTACTTTCTGTCCTGATGTTAACTGATCCACTTCATCAACAATTTTTCTAATAATGGTATTGTTCTTACGAATTGATAGATCTCCCCGTAAATTAAGATCACTCTTATATTTTTTCTGTTTCGCCCCTGAGCCGATTATCATACCGAAATCATCAAATCGATACCCCAGACCAAAAATCACTTCATTAGAAGCTACTTCTGTTAACTGCGTGTTTGATAAACTTAGAATCAAATTTCGCGTGCGCTTAATTTCAAAACTAGTCGAGAAATTATTCTTCCAAATCATATCAACGTTTATCAAAGGATTGAATTGCTCGTTTATGGAAATTGAATTGGCTTCGTAAAGAGGTAGAAAATTTTTCGCCAGATCTTGAATAATACTATATCCGTCATCGCCTTCCTCGTAAGTCAAATTGGTATTATACGACCCCACATCATACGTGGCAGTATATGAATGACTCAAATTTATAGATTTGAAATACCTCTTAATTAACGGCAGTTTGGATAATCCTTCGAAAGTCACTCTCCAATTTGGTTTCATACGGGAAATAGCCGGGAACAAACTATTATAACCTTTTCCTCCATTACCATATGCTTTAAGAAAAGCTGGAATTAAAACTTCCTGGGAAGTTTCTCCATAACCTTCATAATAATCCGTCTCTACTTTCGTTGTTTCTGTTCCTACAACAACCTCTGTGAATATTTTTTTCGCCTCATAATTTTCACCATATCTCTCTTTTGCCAATCGTAAACTTTCTTCTTTTCTTAAATCTAAAAATTTATCGAAATATGAAGAAGAATAATCTCCAGTGTTTCCAATAGTAAAAAAGGCCGATTTCAAACTTAAAAAACTCATGCTGAAATTACCCGATTTAACAAGATTCTCTGCCGTGAAATTATCATTCCCCGAATCGTAAATATAGTATTCGCTTCGGTTCCTTGAATAATTACGATTGGCAGTTAAATCAATTTTTAAGCCTTTTACCGGTTCGATAGTACTCCTTATGGTAAAGTTTTGAGTATGACTCATTACATATGGTTCATTCAAAGCTTCATCAGTTGTAATCCAACCTTTTTCAGCGGCATTTCCTGCAAAATTATTGTCCTGCTTACCTATCAGGAAGTTAAACCCGGGAGCCTTGGTTCCGTTATATGACTCACCTCCAAAATAATTTGTTTGTGGCATATATCCAGGCAATGTTGTTGAGTTAATTTCCGAATAATTAATAGAAATATTACGAACACTCATTACTGTTCTAAGAAAATTCTCTCCTATCAAAGCAAAAACACCATCACTCTCCGAAAGCTTGCCATTGACTCTTACCCGAACATTTTTCACATTCTCGCTTGAAGTAATCTTAGCCCTGTTACCTGTTACAGATTTCACCTTAACCTTTATTTCCTTTCCCTGAGTATCATAAACCTTAATGGAGATATCCTCGGTAGATAATTTATGATATACAGAAGTAGGAATTCCAGCTTTTAGTTCTGCAACAGTACCTTCATAATTAACCTTTTTGTAATCCTCTGTTTTCTTTTTGTATTTCCGATTCGAACTATATTTTTGATTAATTCTTTTCAGCAAACCAACTTTATTGTACAAATTAACAAAGTTTAATTGCCCGTTTACCTGTATATTATTTGAGTTTCGAATGGTATTTCCCAACTCGATAGTATCGGCGGTAACTGCACCAGCATTCCAATCATATGCCCCCGCATATCGTGCTGTAACTGATGTCCAATTCAACAAAGGAATTTTATTTATCGGAACCGTATAAGTAAGATTAAAATTATGATGGTACTGAATATTTCGACCACCATCCATTAAATTATTCCAAATAGAATCTTTCCAAATGTTGTAGGTTTCACGATCTCTATCTCTATCAACAATACCTTCCGGTTCATCAATTCGAGATGTATTTGTCGCGGAGAAATCAAACTTTAGTCCTTTAGTTAAATTGTATTTTAAATCGTAATAACGATACCAAATAAAATCCTTATCGAAAGTAGGTTTAATTTTAACAGTCGCCAGCTCGGTATTTCCACTTCCTATTTCAGTAATATGCCTTTTCTCAATTTCGCGGTAATAGCGCTGCAAATCAGATCGGAAAGAAAGTTGTGTTGGCAAATAGTAAAAATTAAAATCCTTTAACAATCTAAACATCGGATTTTGAAAAGCACTAACCCTCTTAAATGGCTGGATATTTTTCGGCACATTGTTATAGTTATAGCTCAATACACCTCTGTAATTCTTCTCCAAATCACGAACCGTATTTACATCTCTGGAATAAGTTTCATTGTAGGAATAGGTAAGAGCTAAATTCGAAACATCCAGCAATTTAGGTTTTCCTTCTGTCTTTTCGATACGAACATTCGTCAAATTAAAACTCTTTCTTTTCGTATATTCCTGAGACATTTTTTCGATAGAGTCCCGTTCCATTTTAGAATTCGCATTCTCAAGTGCTACATCCAATGGAATGTCCGGATCTAACGGATTGTATTCCGGACTTATTGTTTCTTCAGAAATAGCATAATACAATGGAATTCGAACACCCGATTTTTCGGGAAAAAATTTACCTAACTCAAAACTCGCAGATAAATCATACTGAAATATATCATCTTTGTAGCGATCATTAACACCATCTTCTATACCCCCAAAACCAGATGTAATTTTGCTTCCTGCCCAAGTAACCGTACCAAAATCAGCTAATTTTGTTGTTACCCTTAGATTTGCTGCCCAACCACCGTCTTCATCAAAATCCGTCAACCGCATTTCGTTCAACCATACCTCAACCGATTTTAGTTGATTATCATCCATTCCGGTAGCATCATTGGTGGGATTTTTCACCCCAATCATAACCGTTCTGATGTTCGCCAGATTTGGATTTCCTTTTATTCTAACAATATGATCTTGGTGCTGCGGATCTGCATCATTTGACAAATCACCAACTTTTAAATCATATATGTCGGAATATTTTGCATTAGTACCACGTACTGCATCGTTTCGTAACTGCTTTATTGTTTGAAACAGACGAAGCTTAAAATCAAAACGATTTTCATCAGGCCAAACGGCTAAACGATCCTCTTCAATATCTCCATTATAAAGACCGGCAGGTGTTAACCGCATGGGAATTTCATATTCGTAGTAATTGTCCTGATAATCCGAACCCAAACGAACAAATACATTCACTTCTTCATCACGAACCGAATAGCCTTCAATCTCCTCAGCATGAACATCCATTTTAAACTTACCATATTTCCTGATGTCCATGTTAAGGGTTTTGTAGGCTCCTTTTCCTTTTCCATCTTCCAGATTAGTAACTTTCAACAATATTGCCTGCTCATTGAGTTGAATTAACTGAGGATTACTCGGATCTACAACCCGATCAATTCCCGGTGGCAAAATATAGTTTACCGGTTCTTTACTTGCATTCTCCTCAATATTTACTGCTGTAATATCAAAACCAGCTTCCGATACGATATCATCCGTTTCATTTTCATTAATAGACTGATCATAACTCCTCCAATCATCACGAACTAAATCGAGGGTAGCAAATCGCAGAACCACATCTTCTTCAAAATCCCTCAAGAACATTCTCATGAAACGAATGGATGTAAAATCACTTATGTTACCATATGTATCTTTGAATTCATCAACAGGAATCTTAAACTGATACCAATCAACCGAGCCATTTGTTCCATTTGCTAAGTCCACATTACTGGTCACTTTATCAACAATAAAGTTTTGACCTATCTGCATGTCTGCCGGCGCCAAATGTACTTTGCATTGATAGTAAGCTTCAGTTTCACTCAAAGTATTATCATGATTAATATCTTCAACATCTGGCAATGTTGTTGCAGATGTAGGGTATGCACTTCCTGATAATTCGGATGTTGGTGAATTCCCCTCCGGACCATTATACTTTTTATAACGTTCCAAAATACTTAGCTCATCACTATCGTAATCTGCACCTCTAAAATAATGATAATCATCACCTGAAGGGTCATTTTGAGCCAAAACATAGGCTTCGGATCCTGTCCCCAGATTTGCCGAAATACTAATTGCCTGAATGTATTCCTTGAAATAACTCAACTCATCACTTGAACTCAATCCATCCAATCCAACATCCTGATATCTTCTGGAGTTTGTATTATTATCGAAAGCATTTACCAGGGATTGTACTAAAGGAACACGCCCCCATTTTGTACTATCCACCAAAGTAACAGTTTCATCTGCAGGCAATCCATTCTCAAATGATTTTCTCGAATCTCTTAATATATCTTCGGAAATGTTTCCAAGATTAAAATATAAATTTCCCCCTTTGTGATCTGGTTCATACACAAATGGATCCATCATCCAAAACTCAATGTAAGCAATATTTGCAGCTTCAAAATCGTTGGTTTCGATTTTACGCATGATACCACCCCACCTTGATTCCGGGGCTTTAAGGGTTCCATCAGAATTCATCCCTTGAGAAATCCCGGATTGTCCATCTACGTCATAATTATAGGGCCCTTTTTCATCAGGATAATAAGCCATATTCAGAACCGAAATATTAGTCGGAACCCCGGAGGCCCTCTCCTTATTCGGCCAGATTTCTTCCTCAAATATCTCTCGGACAAAGTGATTTGATTGCTGATCCTTATCCGATTTAATGTGCCCTGGTGTTGCAGAGCTATTGCGCAAGAATAAAGGATCGATTACATACCAAGCCAGTTTTGCCCGGTTAAAACCATATGCTAAATCATTATTCAAATTTCCTTCTTTAAATAAAGCTTCATTATTTTGTGGCGTACTCGCCAAAACCCAGGAACTCAAACTCTTCATATCAATCGAAGTCTCTGTTCCCTCAAAATCATCGATATAGGCTGTACCCGAACTGCCAATTGCTTTATTATGACCTGGAACCAATTGCGCAAATTCACCTTCAACAGCAATTGATGAAGGCTCTTTTGTTTCAATAAATGGAATTTTATCCACCATGCGTGTCAGAAATTCCGATTCGGTTCTATAGCTGCCATTCAAACCCCAAATCGTATTCGAAATTGGTTCATCACCAATATTAACTTTTTGTGTAAGAGGCTGTTCAGAAAGATGCATCATGGTAGCACCCAGATTAAAATCATCATTAAACTGATAATCCATTTGAACCCCGATCAATGTTTTGGTCTGAATATTAAATAACGAATTATTTTCCGAAGAAATGGAAATTGGTGTACTCGATTCCAATAAACTTTGATTGATTATTTTCACCCTTCCCAGTGTATAATCCACAGTGTAATCAATATTCTCGATTAGTTCTCTACCACCAGCCTTTACACTAACCGAACCTGGTTCCACATTCAAAGCATTCAAAGAAATCTCTGAACTTGTTGATGATTTGTAACTACCTTTCAGACTATATTTATTTTTCTCTGCAATCTGCTGTGCATCATTTTGAGTCAATTTATAAAGCTCCTCAAACACATATTGATCTGCAATAGCTTCATTATTAATCATTTTTCTGAGGTGGCTGCCAAAAGGCTCAATTTCCGGGAATATGATTCGACCATTTGTTGAATAAATTGTAATCCCATCGATAAAATCGAACATTCCATCAGCACCCGGATCCAATTGAGAATTCAGGTTATCTAAATTCAATACTTCGAGCAGAATTTGGTTTTTAATGTCTCCTTCCGGTAAATAATTTACAGAAGTTCCCGCATTATCATTTTGATACAATACATTTAATATGAAATCCTCTGGATTAACCTGAAAAGCACCAATATTATAGATGTTTTTCATCATTAATTTCCATGTTGGCATTTGTGGGCTCAGATTGGTTCCTTTCAACAATTTCATAATGAGTGTTTGAGGAGCACTCACTCCATCACTGGTGAATTCTCCAACTCTAAACACTTGTCCTCTGTAGGTGTATTCATACGAAACAGCCAAAATCTCATCCGCATTTAATGCCTGATTTAAAGAAATATAACCCAATTTTTCATTCACAGAATATTCCGACTCGGACAATTTGCGGGCATTTTCAACTTTTTCGTAATCGGTTCCACTGACAAATCCCGGAGCCAAAGGCGATAATGTACTTGTAACCTGATTGATATCTCTAATCCCTGAATAAGAATTAGTCATTTTCACATAGAGATCGTTCAACTCATTATATGGCAAGGTTCCTGTTCCTGTCTGCAAAAATTCTGAAGGATTATAAATATTTGAGCCATCTTCAGCTAAATCAACAAAAGCAACAAGGTTACGGGAATCCTGAAAATTGGAAGTTTTATTGGTCACCCAAACTTCAACTTTATTGATTGCAACTCCTGAATTAATAACCGGAAGATTTCGCAGAGATCGATCGTAATTGTCGTAAAAATATTTCGAAAGAAAGAAATGTCGGTTGGCTTCATATTTATCCACTGAAATCTCAAATTCATTTTTCTGAGCTCCATTCTCCATCTCAACAACAGTGGTCTCTCCTTTTTGCTGAGAGAAAATCGAAGTTACCGATAGCTTGCCGAATTGCAATTGTGCCTTTACACCAAACAAATTTTGTCCCCCGGTAATCAGTGTATTTGAAATTGGCATTGAAACATTACCAGCTTCAATCTTCTTAATAATCTCATCTTCATCACCGGAATACTCCAGCCTCATTTGATTTTCAAAATCGAAAGTAGCCTCAGTATTGTAATTCACATCCATCTTCAACTTCTCGCCAACTGAACCAGTCACGTTCATTTGAATCTTCTCATCAAAATCGAAACTCGTTGTTTTCCTAAGATTTACAGGCAGAGTCGGATTTTCGACCTTGGTTGTATTAATGCCGAAAGTTAGCTCGGCTGATCCCTGTGGTTTAATGGAAATTGTATTGCTTCCAAAAATTTTATCGACAAATTGCCCACCTAATTTTAAATCCGGAACTAACTCGTCACCACCTGACATTCCATCACTCCGACTGCGTTCCATCCAATAATCCCGAAGAGATTTTTCTGCTTCGTATTGCTTGTATTCTTCTGCTGTCATGCTTATTGGACGACGATAATCGATATCACCAATTCGCGTCACTAGAATATAATTACCTGTAACAGCATCATACTGAATAGATGTCAGAATATTTTTGGGATCCTTAAGATACAATGGAGATTGATTTTGAGAACCAAACTCTTGATTATCGTTTACATCTTCAAATGGGAAGGGAAGTGAATTGTCTTTTGCATCAGGATTATCTTTATGAAATGGAGATTTCGAATTGACTACACGTCCTGAGTCGCTTTTTGATCGTTTGGTAGTGTCCTGTTGTTGAATTGTTTGAATGCCAAATTCAAAATTAGAATTACGGGCACTCAGGCTGTAATTACTTCTCAAAGCATTACAGAACAATACGATTAATAAGGTCAGAGTATATCTAATAAGTTTCTTCAATGGTTGATTACCTTAGGTTAGTAAAGCAATTACGTTTTTCAATTATAGTTGTTTCAAGGCCAGCTTAATTAAATCCTCCACACTTGCATCAATATTCGCGGCAAATACTTTATCAATAACTTTAGTTACTGAATTTTTTGCAAAACCTAACATCACTAAAGCAGATAACGCTTCTTCTTTAGTAGTATTGTTCTGCGGTAAAGAAAAGTCAGAGATATCAGTATCTTTTCCAAGTTTATCCTTTAATTCAATAATAATTCTTTGTGCCGATTTAGCTCCGATTCCTTTAACTCCCTGCAAGGTTTTTACATTGCTGGAAATAATTGCTGATTGAATTTCAGAAGGTGTTAAAGATGAAAGCATCATACGAGCTGTATTGGCACCAACTCCTGACACCGATATTAAATGACGAAAAATTCCTCTTTCATTAGCATCAAAAAAACCGAAGAACAAGTGTGCATCCTCACGAACAACCTGATGCAAATACAATTGTGCTTCTTTATGTCCAGATAATTTCGAATAGGTATTCAATGAAATATTTAAAAAATAACCGATTCCGCCAGTTTCGACAACTACTGAAGTGGGGGTAAGGTCAACTATAATTCCTTTTATATATTCAAACATAAAATGTGAATTGAATTTTTCTGTTTAGATCCTTAAAATATGTAAAATTATGCAATTTTTACAATCAAGATTTTGTTTTTAACAAAAAATGAAAGAGCGATTCAAATTTAACCGCTCTTTTAACTAACTTGTTAATAATTCATTACGAATTCTTTGATGATTCTGATGTTTGCATAGGGTTTCTATTAATTTCTTCAAAATTTTCCCTGTTTCTAAAAACATCAATGGCGGTATACAATGCCTGCTGAAAAGATTTTTCAGATGCAACATTAGTTCCGGCAATAGAATATGCTGTACCATGGGCAGGCGATGTTCTGATTTTGGATAATCCTGCGGTAAAATTCACCCCGGAATCAAATGCCAAAGCTTTAAATGGAGCCAGCCCCTGATCATGATACATTGCCAAAATAGCATCAAACTTCATATAATCTGAAGAACCAAAGAAACCATCAGCAGGATAAGGGCCTAAGGCCATTATTCCCTTTTCCCGAACCTCTTCCAAAGCAGGAATTATTACATCGATTTCCTCTGTTCCAATCAATCCTTCGTCACCAGCATGTGGGTTTAAACTTAAAACTGCAATTCGTGGTCTTCTAATTCCAAAATCCTTCTGCAAAGAACTATTTAAAATATTAAGCTTACTAATAATATTTTCTTTTGAAACAACCTCGGGCACCTTTGAAATAGGCACATGACCTGCAACAACCCCCACTCTTAGCTTATCGCTAATTAAAAGCATTAACGATTTACCGGAATTCAACTTGCTTTCCAAATATTCAGTATGCCCTGGAAATACAAAATCCTTAGATTGAATGTTCTTTTTATTTATTGGCGCTGTAACCAATACATCAATTAATCCCTTTTCTAAATCTGCAACAGCAGCCTCTAAAGCCTTAAACGCAGATTCTCCGGCACTACTTGTTGATTTACCTAACTCAACCTTTATATTTTCATCAACACAATTAATAATGTTTGTTCTATTAGGGTGCGCTTCCTGAGCTTCCTTAATATTATTCAAACTAAAAGTTTCTATGTCGAGTGCTTTTCGATGATAAGCTGCAACTTTTGGAGAGCCATAAATAATTGGAGTACAAATTTCATACATCCTTTCATCCATCAAGGTTTTAATAATAACCTCGTAGCCAATTCCGTTAATATCGCCATGAGTGATTCCAACTCTTATTTTAGTGTTTTTCATCTGCTGTTTATTTTATATCAGTGGACTGATATCACTTTCAAAAGTCCAATTTTAAGCCGTTACTATTTAAATAGAGTGAACTGGAAAATGATCAGCTATATTGTTACTTCTTATACTCTCTGACTTTATCAATACAATTAACAGAGTGATTAAGAAATACATTTGCAAAACATTTGTGCCTTAAATCTTAAAAAAATCATTACAAAAATAGAAAGATTCAATAAAAGAGCATCATCTTTTCAATTATTCCTACTATCGATATTGTTTAATAAATTCAAATAACAAGCGAACACCAACACCTGTGCCTCCTTTACCTCTGTAATTATCTGTTGTACTTACAAACGCCGGTCCGGCAATATCGAGATGAATCCATGGATAATTTGTAAAATGCTCCAGGAATTTCCCAGCTGTTATTGCTCCACCATCACGACCACCAATATTCTTCAAATCTGCAATATCCGATTTTATCAGCTCTCCAAATTCCTCCCAAAAAGGAAATTCTACCAGTCTTTCGTAAACTTTCTCTCCAGACTCCTTTAATTGGGTCATCTTATCCTTACTATCCTCATTTCCCATTGCCACCATGCCATATTTCCCGATGGCTGCAGCTGCAGCACCTGTTAAAGTTGCCAAATCGACAACAAATTCCGGTTGATACTGATCTGCATAACTAAGAGCATCGGCTAAAATCATTCTTCCTTCGGCATCTGTATTTAAAACCTCAACAGTTTTCCCATTATACATTTTGATAACATCACCCGGCACATAAGCATTTCCGCCCGGACGATTGTCTGTAGCAGGAATTAATCCAATTACATGAATTGGCAATTTAGCTTTCGCAATTGCATAAATTGCTCCGGCTACCGATGCTGCACCACCCATATCAGATTTCATCAAATCCATGCTATCTTTAGTTGGTTTAAGACTCAATCCTCCGGTATCATATACGACTCCTTTTCCAACAAAAACAATTGGTTTTGAATTAACCGCCTCTTTTGATTTCCACTCCAGGATAGAAAAAGTCGGCTCATCAAGGCTACCTTTATTCACTGCCAAAAGGCCACCCATCTTTAAACTTTCAATCTTTTTCTTTCCAAAAACTTCAACTGTAAATCCAGCCTTAGCACTCATTTCCTGAATTTCTTCACTTAATCTTTCTGCTGTAAGATAGCTTAAAGGTTCGTTTACAAGTTCGCGCGCAAACTTCACCCCTTCAACAACTGCCATTAGATCATTAAGTTGTGCTGAACCAACGGCATCACTATGAATAATTACCTCTTCCAAAGTATGCTTTTGTTTCTTTGTATCGGTAATATATTTCAAAAATTGATAATTTGTTAAAGCAACACCTTCTGTAAAAGCAAGTATTGCTTCTGCATCGTTCAGATAATCCTGCAAAACAATTTTGGTGATTTTACTTTTCTGAATCTTGGAATGAAACGAGAAACCCAACTTCCTCATTTTCTCCAAATCGGAATTAGTATACACTTTTTTATCTGACACGTGTAAATAAATTTTATGCGTATAACGATTCAACTCAATTAAAGTATCCTCGTCATCAATTTGCTCTTCGGCAAACTTCATTTCCTGCTCGGAAAGAGGAAGATTTTTGTAATTCCCGGCAGTTGCCAAAAAAAGAATGTTCTCGTTCTCGTTTGGCGCCTGAAAACTTTTTACTTCTATTTTCATCGAAACTCATGTTAGTGTGAAAAACCATATCAATCAAAACAGTAATTTAGCAATCCTTCGAACTTGTTATTTTCAAATTCTAATAACCAGATATTTCCTGTGGATTTTTACAGCCAAGTAAAAATAGTAAAAAACTAAGCGGAAAACATTACTCCTTGATCATGAAAAAAGAAGAGGCTGTCTCAAATGAGATAGTCTCTTTTTCGTTTTATAGTTTTTTATATTTATCACTGATTTCTTATTTTAGAGATATGAAAT
>JAFGYE010000048.1 GCA_016936255.1 Marinifilaceae bacterium
GAATCATTCAAGGCAAAATATTGTAGAATATACATAGAAAAACAGGACAATTGTTTCAAAGAAAGAATTTTATTTCGCGGGCTTATAAATATAATACAAAAGGTTGTTTTTGTAAGGGTTGCATAATCAGAGATTTGATTTTTTTTTAAGGAGAGTGTTCCGTATTTTTAATAAATCGAAATTAGGAATTTGGAAAGTTTTCCATATCTTAGGTTTAGAAAACATAAATTTTTAATACATTACTTATTATGACAGACGGAACCGAATTAACCTGCGTATTTATAGGATCAATTATTGACGTGCAATATTATAAGGAAAGATTGGAAGAGGCTGGAGTTGCTTCTTTATGGAAAGATGAATTTAGTTCAGGCACCATTGTTGGATTAGGTGGCGTGCCAGATTCTGTTGAATTATTGGTTGCAGATGAGGACGCTGAAAAGGCAAGGAGATGTATTGAAGAATTGCAAAAAGAATAATCATTATACGCAGAGCATGATGAAAAAAATGTCCTTGTTGACTCTTGCTGTGTTGCTCTGGGGGTGCTTGATTGCTCAGGAGAAGGAAGATATAGTGACAGATCGTTCCAATCAGACTGTATCTGCTGCCATTGTTCCATTGAAAAAATTCCAAATAGAATCGGGGTTTTCGTTTGAAAGATATAATTCAGAAATCAAGAACACAACGTATAATTCAACATTGGTTCGTTATGGTCTTTTTGAGAAAATGGAACTTCGATTAGGACTCGCTTATTTGGGAACGAATGTTTCATTTGATGGGGGCAATTTTGATGAAAGTGGTTTTGCCCCAATTGTTGTCGGTGCAAAATTTCAATTGCTGGAGGAAAATGAAGTTCTTCCAAAATTAGCTTTTATGACCACTGTTACGCTTCCAAATACCGGAGCAAGCTGGTACGAAAATAAATACTTGGGTGTTGATTTTCGTGTTAATGGAGAATATTCACTAAATGAAGCAATGTCTTTGGGTGGTAACTTCGGGCTGGCTTGGAGTGGTGTTGAGAATGGCAATACAGCAGTAGGAATATACACTGCTGTGATACAGATGAGTTTATCGGAAAAGTTAGGAGCTTTCGCAGAATTATATGGTTTTCTTCCTAAAGAAGGAAGAAATGACCATCGTTGGGATGCAGGAATGACTTACCTTGTAAATGAGGATTTACTGCTTGATTTTTCCACTGGAATTGGATTAAATAAGGTTTCTCCGGATTTTTTTATTAGCTTAGGATTATCAATTAGAATACCTTAATAAAGGTATTGCATACATCAATTCAGAAAAAAGCTTGTTCAGAATTACTGAGCAAGCTTTTTTTCTTTATTTGAGGATTCCTTGAAATTAAAATTTTTTAATCTTACTGTTCTTTTAAATGACACATCTGACCTTTCGGGAAGGCAATTAAATCATCCGATTCAATAAGGGAGAAAATGAAATTAATTCAAATTCAATTTTTCCACATGCCAGGTAAAGAAATGTGCCGGTGCCGGCTGAATAGGAACAGCAAATACATTTTCAACAGAAATTATAAGACTTTCAAATTGATCGTTTGAATAAATTTGTTCTTTCGAATTTTATAAATGGTAATTTTTGTGATATTATTTATTTTTAGAACGTATTTAATAAATGGAAAATATGAAATATTATAGCAACAGCATGCTCATTGTGATCACTTTTCTTTTTTCTTTCAATTCTTGCCGTGTATCTGTAAAGTCAGAAGAGAATCGAAAATTACTAATGGAAACCGATATGGCTTTTTCTGATTATTTGGAGAATGGTATGAATAAAGCCTTTTATAAATATGCAGCAGAGAAGGCAGTAATGCTGAAGGATAATAGTAGTCCGCTGATAGGAAAAGAAAATATTAAAAAACAATTTTCAGGAGATGATACTCAAATTACATTTACCTGGTGCCCATTGGATGCTGATGTTTCAAAATCGGGCGAATTAGGTTATACCTATGGCACTTATTCTTTTCAGACGGTTGATTCCTTGTATCAGGGAACCTATGTTTCAGTTTGGAAAAAAGATGAAAATAATGATTGGAAATATGTACTTGATTCTGGAAATCAGGGCTTAAGAAAATAGGATTATCGTTTAGTTGATTTAATTTTCTTTCTTGTATTTCTGATTATGGAAGTTGTGTAAAGAGCTAACGCAATCCAAATTAAACCAAAGGCAATAAGTTGTTCGTATCTAAATGGTTCGTTATAGATCAATACGCCAATTAATAGCATTAGGGTGGGTGCAATATATTGCATAAATCCTAATGCTGACAGTGGAATTCGTTGTGCTCCTTTTGCAAACCAATACAAAGGCAAAGTGGTAACAATTCCCGTTAGCATCAAATAGCTTGAGATTGATATACTGCCGGTAAATAAAGCTCCATTTCCTATCCACATTTTATAAAGGATATATCCCAATGCAAATGGTGCCAGAATTAGTGTTTCAACAGCCAGAGCAGGTATTGCTTCAATTCCAGCTGTTTTTTTTGTTAAGCCATATAAACCAAAAGAACAAGCTAAAATAATAGCAATCCAAGGGAATTTTCCGTAATCAATTGTAAGGTAAATAACTGCAGCAGATGCTATTAATACTGCAATGTATTTTAGCTTATCCAACTTTTCGTTAAGAACAATCATTCCAAGTATTACGTTTACGATAGGATTGATGTAATAACCTAAACTGGCTTCAACAATTTGTTTTGCATTTACGGCATAAATGAATAATCCCCAATTTAAACCTATTAACAAAGATGATATGATTAAACTCTTACGTGTTTTCTTTTGACGCAATAAATTCCATACATTTTTTTTCCGGGTCAGTAGTAAAAGGATAATAAGAAATGCAAACGACCAAAAAATTCGATGAGCTAAAATTTCAATCGCAGAAACATTGGAAAGTAATTTCCAGAATATAGGCAGTATTCCCCAAGTGAAAAAGGCTTGAAGGGCATATACATATCCTATTGTAGTATTCTTTGAATCTTCCATAAAAGTTTGAGTGAGCATCGGTTTTTGTTGGGCAAATGTAATTAAAATCAAAATTGTTTGCTTGCCAGATATCGAATTTAAAAGACGTAAAGAATGATGTAAGGAGAATTTATCTTTTGGAATAATAAATAATCTGAATGAATGTTAGAGCAGGTAAAAGAGTATTTAAGAATGGTATTTTATAGAGATTCAACCATTTTTCCTGATGCTTTTCAGGCGTTCCATATTCAGAATTTGTATGTTTTTCCCATTTAATGATATTACACCATCATTATTTAAATTGGCAAGTATCCGGGAAACACTTTCTCTTGAATTACCGGTTAAGTCACCAAATTCCTGTCGGGAGAGAGGTAGTGAAAAATTTGGCTCGTCAAAAATATCTTCAGCAAAAAAGCAAAGAGCTTCGGCAATTCTTCCCTGACTTTGCTTTTGCACTTGATTTACACAATGATCAAAATGCCCTAATTCATTCTTGCATAATTCGGTGATTATTTCGTAGGCAAAATCGCTGTTTGATGCAATAAAATCTTTAAAAGAGTCTAAACTAATAAAGCAAACTCTTGTTTCCATTAATGCTGTGGCAGAATAATGATTCACCTTATCTCCTAGGGTTGTAGGGATTCCAAGATAAATAGGTCCTTTAATAATCTTTAAAATTTGTTCTCTCTCAGGACCGGTAATATGTATTTTCACCAATCCACTTTTTACAAAGATAATATTTGAAGAAAGAGCATTTTGTCTGAAAATTACGTCACCCTTTTGGAATTGTACATCTACGCAGCTTTCCTCAAGCATTTTTAGTTCTTTATCGTTTAAAAAATTTGAAGCAGACGACCTGTTGCTGCAAAATTTACATGATTTTTCATTCATAAATTATTCTTATCAGGATTAAAGAAATAATTATTTATTAATTGTTCTGATTTTGAGTCAAATATGTGTATTAAATGTGTTTTTACTGTGCTATAGTAATGAAACGAGATGTAAATATATAAATATTTCTATAATGTGATATGAATCACACTAAAATATATTTCACATCACGCCTTAAAAACCAGAAGGCATTTTTCCTCTCTATATATTTGCAATCAACACGAATTGAAAATCAAATGACAAATTAAAAATTGATTGTCAGAACTGTTCTTCTTGGTGGGGCAATTGTTCTGGATATGTGTGATTTAATAATTGGTGTGCAGAAAAAGTCAAGACCAACATTTACTCAAAACTCAGATATAAGTTTATTAATATAATTCAAAACTAAAATGCAACAAGTAACAGAAATTCAGGCTGTTGATTTTCAAAAACAAATTGACGCCCTTACTGCAAAGGTTTCCATGCTGGAAGGTATGAATCAAGATCAATTATCAATCGCGGTTGTATCAGGTGATTTTGATAAAATTTTGGCGGCTATGGTTATTTCTCTCGGAGCAGCTGCAATGGATACAGAAGTGAAATTATTCTTTTCATTTTGGGCCCTTGCCGCTTTACGTGATCCTAAAAAATCAGTCACTGGAAAGAATTTTATTTCTAAAATGTTTGGCGTTATGCTTCCTAAAGGAAAGGAGAAATTGAAATTATCGAATATGAATATGTGCGGAATGGGACCACGAATGATCAAATCGATTATGAAAAAGCATGGTGTTCTTTCTTTGGAAGAAATGTTTAAACAAGCTGGTGAGTTTGGTATTGAAATTACTATTTGCGAGATGTCGATGGATTTGATGGGAATAAAAAAAGAAGAATTGATTGATTATCCAAATATGCGTTTTGCAGGTGCTGTAACATTTGCCGGAGATATGGGTGAGAGCACATCACAGTTATTTATATAAAGAGAATTTTTTAATTATTAAAATTTAAGATCATGACACAAGAAGAATTATTGGAAATAAAAGCAGATACATCTGTAGATGCACGTGGAACTTCATGTCCCGGACCACTATTAGCAGCTAAAAAAGCAATTGGAACTATTGATAAAGGTCAAATTATGGAGATTCTTTCTGCCGATGAAGGTACAAGAAATGATATTCCAAAATGGTGTAACAAAAAAGGGTTCGAATGTTTAGGAACGCTGGAAGAATCTGGATTTTATAAAATTTATCTAAAAAAATAAAGATGGGAGCGGAAAAAGTAAATAAAGGCCCGAAGATTTTGGTTTTTTCAACAGAAAAAATCTCCGATCCGGCTATTGATATGGCGGGCTTATTGAAATTACATTATCCGCCTACTGTCTATACCATCACAGTTCCTTGCTCAAGTGGAATCAAATCAAAGTGGATTTTACATGCCCTTGAGCAAGGGTTTGATGGTGTATTTATAGCTGCTGATGGAACCGACTGTCCATATGGTGAATCTTGTGTCGATAAAACCGGTCAGCTTGTAGGTGCAACTCAAGAACTTTTAAAGCAAAAAGGAATGGATCCAGCTCGTCTTAAAATGGCGGCCATATGTTCTGTGTGCAGTGAGCCATTCGTAAAACATGTAAAGAGTTTTACTAATTATTTAATGAATTCTTCAAATTAAGCAGAATGTCGGAAAAGAAAATATTAGAATATGATGTTCTTGTTGTAGGCGGTGGTATTTCTGGCGGAGAAGCGGCTCTGAATCTCGCAAATCTTAATTATAAGGTTTTGGTGGTTGAGAAAGACTTATCTCTTGGTGGAAAGATGATTGCATTTAGCAAGGTATTCCCAACTCTGGATTGTGCGGCTTGTATCACTACTCCTAAAGTATCTGAAATATCCAGACATCCCAATATTACGATTATGTTTAGTGCCGAGGCTAAGAAGATTGATAAAATTGGAGAACATAATTTTGAGGCTCATGTGTATCAAAAACCAAGATATGTAAATATCGAGGACTGTACAGCATGTCAATTGTGTGAGAAAGCATGTCCGGTTAGTGTAATAGACGAATATCAACAAGGTTTGGTGGGGCGTAAAGCTGCCTTTATTCCATTTAGTATTGCGAGTCCTCGTGCTGCAGCTATCGATATCATAAATTGCACTTTGTGCGGAGCATGTGAAAGAGTGTGCCCGACAGGATGTATTGATTTTACACAAACAGACAATGACTTTATTGTTAAAACCAAAGCCGTAGTTGTGGCTACCGGTTTTAACTTGTTTGATCCGCTTAAAATTCCACGTTACGGTTACGGAAAATATAAAAATGTAATTACTTCCATGCAAATGGAAAGACAACTCGCTCCAACCAGACCCTTTAATACCATTCTGAGACCTGGAGATGGAAAAATGCCTGATAATATCGCATATGTACTGTGTACAGGTTCACGCGATAAATCGGTAGGTAACCCAATTTGTTCCCAGGTATGTTGTATGTATTCCATAAAACAAGGTCAATTGTTAATGGGATCGCTGCCAATGGCTGATGTGACCATTTATTACTTGCATATCAGAGCATTTGGAAAAGGTTTTAATGAGTTTTACGATCAGTCCAAAGACATGGGTGTAGAATTTATTAAAGGTAAAATTGGTAATATCACTGAGAAGGAAAACGGAAACTTAATTCTACGATACGAAGATATTGAAGAAGGTAAGGTGAAGGAAGCAGAACACGATATGGTTGTACTTTCAGTAGGTGTGATGTCTAATTCTGAAATTTCTGATTCTTTCCAAGGTGAATCGTTACGATTAGATGATTATGGATTTATCAATCAAAATGATATTCTGGCCAGTCCTGCTGAAACCAGCATTGATGGCGTATTTGTTGCTGGTACAGCTACGGGTCCAATGGATATTCCTGATTCAATATTGTCAGCAGGTGCTGCTTCTGCAGAAACTACAAGTTATTTAAGGAGGGCATCGTTATGAAACGTCCATGCCAAGGATATTTTGACATACAGGAGGATGATTATTCCAGCATGGAAAGTTCCATATGGCAATTAACAAAGCAAATTATAATCATATGAAAAAGAAAATAGGTGTTTACGTATGTCATTGCGGAGGGAATATTTCAGATTACGTTGACGTGGAAAAGGTTCGGGCCGAGATTGAGAAGGATGAAAGCGTATTTTTATCGAAAACAACTATGTTTGCCTGTGCAGATTCCAACCAGAAGGATATGGTTACAGATATTGCAGAAAAGCAATTGGATGGTGCCGTTGTTGCTTCTTGTTCTCCCACATTACATTTACTTACATTTAGCGCTGTTGCTGAAAGAGCCGGGTTGAATAAATACAATTATATTCATGCAAATATCAGAGAACAAGCTTCCTGGGCTCATTCTGATGATAAAGTTGGGGCAACCGAGAAAGCAATTCAGATTGTAAAAGCGGCTGTTGCAAAAGTGAAGAGGTCGAATGCCCTTGAACCATTTCGGGTAGCTGCGACCAATGCTGTAGCTGTTGTTGGTGCCGGTATTGCAGGGCTTCGTTCAGCAATCCAATTAGCCGAATCAGGAGCTCAGGTATATTTAATAGAACGTGAATTTTTTGTAGGGGGTAGAGTTGCTCAATGGGATGATTTGTTTGTGTCAGATGAAACTGGTAAAGAGTTAATTACCCGTCTTTACGACAAAGCAATGAATCACAAAAATATTACATTGTTTACAGGGGCTGAAATTATTGAGAATAGCGGGAGTGTTGGAAATATCTCATTGAAGGTGAAAATTGCTCCTCGTCATATGAAATTGGATTGCAACGAGGGTAATTTAGGGAAAGCCATTGAAGTTTGTCCGGTCGTTGTTCCCGATAAATTTAACTTTAATATTACTACACGTAAGGCTATCTATCACAATTTTCCCGGTGAGTATCCTCAACTTCCGGTAATCGACATAGAGAATTGTACCCGCTGTGGAGAGTGTGAAAAAGTTTGCGAAAATGTTGATTTTAGTCAGAAGGATGAATTTCTAAATATTAAAGTTGGTTCTGTACTTCTTGCAACAGGTTTTGATCCATACGAGCCAAAAAATGATGAATTTGGTTATAAAACGATTGATAATGTTGTTACTCTTCCTCAATTTAAACGTTTGGTTCATTATTGTGATGATAAGCTTGTTTATAAAGGAAAAGAGGTTAAGAATGTCGCCTATATCTATTGTGTAGGCAGTCGTCAGGTTGACGGGGATAATAAATATTGCTCAAGGTATTGCTGCACAGCTACCATACATGCAGCAATCACTGCTAAAAAGAAATACAAAGATCTGTATAATTTCCATTTTAACAGAGGAATTAGAACCTATGGGAAACAGGAAGTTTTATACGATGAATCTTCTCGTTTGGGGGATATTTATTTGCAGTCATTTGAAGATCATCCACCGGTTGTGTCTAAGGAAGGTGACAAGACTATTGTTACTATTAACGATATTTTAACTGCCGATAAAATTTTGGAAGTGGAAGCTGATTTGGTGGTTTTGGTAACTGGTATGGTACCCCGCCAGGACAATTCAATTGGCAGTCTTCTGAAAATTCCAAGGGGAAGAGATAATTTCTTTAATGAAATTCACATGAAGCTGCGACCAGTTGAAACAGTAATTGATGGTGTAACCATTGCTGGTGCTTCTCAAGGGCCAAAGAATATTATGGAATCAATGAATTCATCTTTGGCTGCTGCAACCAAGTCTTTTTCATTAATTGCTTCGGGAGAACTTTCTCTATCACCTACTATTGCCAAAATTGATGTGGATAACTGCGGGTGGTGTGGTAAATGTGATGATGCATGTCCATTTAGTGCTTTAACAAAAGCAGATGTTAATGGTAAGCTGGTTGCAGTTGTAAATGAATCTGTTTGTAAAGGGTGTGGAATGTGTATGCCTGTTTGTCCGTCCAATGCAATTGAATTGATTGGATATACTGACAATCAAATTGAAAGTATGATTGACGCTTTAGTATCAACAGATTAAAACTATGAATATGGAAGTTGAAAAAGGTAAAACCGCAAAATATCGGAAAGAAAAGAACCCTGTAGCCAAAGAGGTTATGGAGAACCTTAAATATTTTACAAAAACAAAAAAAATACTGATGGATGCTTTGAAAGAAGGGGATAAAACCGTTCCTCAACTATCCAAAGCACTAAATATACCTGGAGATGAGGTGTTGTATCAGTTGATGAGCTTGATGAAATACGGTTTTGTTGAAACAGGCGACCTTGATGATATGGACGAATATTTTTATTACAAAATAAAAGACAATGGCAAGGATAAATCCTAAATTCACAACTGAGTTGCAAAGCTATGGCGCTTTTGATACAAACGCATGTTATAATTGCGGGAATTGTACAGCTGTTTGCTCTTTGTCAGACGAAGACAACTCGTTTCCACGGAAAATGGTAAGATATAGCGTACTTGGTTTGGAAAATGAAATTCAAACTTCATTGGAACCTTGGTTGTGCTATTATTGTGGCGATTGCAGTGCAACGTGCCCACGTGAAGCAGAGCCAGGTGAATTAATGATGTCACTTCGCAGATACCTGACTTCAAAATATGATTGGACAGGGCTTTCAGGGATGTTGTATAAATCTCTAAGTACATCTGTTATTGCATTTGTTTTGTTGGCAGTAGGAGTAATTTGGTTTGCATTAAGTCTTAATTTTGAACCTGAATTATTATTGCATTACGGTCATTATTTTGAGATGTCGGCAATTGGTAGTGTTTTTCTACTGATTTTACTTCCGAATCTTATTCGTATGTGGAATATGGTAATCCGAAAACCAAAGGTGAATGTGTCATTCTCTGCTTATTTAAAATCATTTAGCGAACTGATTGTTCATATGTTTACCCAAAAAAGAACATTGGGTTGTGATGATAGTCAAACCCGTTGGTTTCAACACTTAATTCTTGTAATTGGTTATTTATCATTGCTTTTCACAACAGTGTTTTTGGATTGGTTTGCAACCGACAGCAGTTTCATTCTGGTTTTGGGTTATCTCGAAAGTGCAGTTATTTTTTCAGTAACATTTATTTTCATGATTGGACGCCTTAACAAAAAAACGCAGGTGAGTAAAAATTCACATCCAAGCGACTGGTTTTTTGTAATCTGGCTATTTCTAATGGGATTGAGTGCTTTTGTTGTCCGTTTATTTATCGATTTAGATATTCTGGAAACTAATATTTGGATGTATTTAATTCATTTAACGATTCTTGTGCAGTGGGCTATTATTATAGTGCCTTTTGGGAAGTGGACACATTTTTTATATCGTTCGTTTGCTATGTATTTTGAGAAATTAAAAAGTCTTTCGGTGTCTTAATTAAAATTGTTTTAACAGGCTAATATTATTAATGGCTATTGTTTAAGTAAAGTGTCCTTGGATCTGCTTTTCATTCACTTTACTTTTTAAATGACGGGAATTAATTTAATAGTCTTGCTAAAGAATTTCAAGTTCGAAAGAATATTGCGGCCTCAAATCAGTTTTCTGATTTGAGGCCATTTTTTTTGTTGGTATTTGTTTTATTTATCTTTACGAAAGGTTAAATCAAGAAATAAAAATATTTAATCATGAGAAGAAAACTTGATCAACATTTACTGGATTCAATGAGTAAGAATCTGGGAAATTGGCATGGCCCGTTTTATTGCAACCGAAAAGATCCACGATTAATTGTCCCCAAATACAATCCGATGTTGGGCTGGACTTTTAATTTTGCAAATCCATATGCGTATCTGATTGTAGTTGCAATTGTGTTAATTATTGTAGGTTCTCAACTATTTTAGTGGTTCTACATCCATATAAATATCCTTACTCAAAAAGCTTATTCATAATTTTGGCAAATCAATTTTCTCCACGGAATTTGTTTTATATTTAGTTTTCTTAATTGGACACTTAATGATACGATCCCGGTACTTTATTATTTTAATCATATTTGTATTTATTACCACAGTCACGTTTGCCCAGTCGGGAGGTAAAACTGTTTCTGAACTTTTCTCGGAGGTAGAAATTTCGAAAAAGGTAAGATTGCTGGGAGACAAGTGCTGGAGTTTACGGGAAATTAATTCTGATTCTGCCATTATTCTTGGACAGCAGGCTTTGCAATTAGCGATTCAATATGATATAAAAAAAGAATTGCCAAGACTCTATGGGTTTATTGGGGTTGTTCAATTGCACTACTTATACAAAACGAAAGAATCAATTCCCTACTTACATCGGGCTTTGGAGTATAGCCTGCAACAAAAAGACTCGGTGCAGCTGGCTTATTCATATAACAATTTAGGTGATTTATATCTATTAACTGGAAATATACCTTTAGCCTTAAAATTCTCCGAATATTCATTGCAAATATTCACGATTCTTAATCATGATGCGGGAAAATCATATGCATACGTGAATATGGGTTTGGTATATCGTGAGAAGAAAGATTTTGATTTGGCACTGGAATATTTTGAAAAGGCTAAATCATTATGGAAGGAGTTAGGAGATGAATTGGGGATGGGCTCGGTAACCTTGGAAATTGCGCGGACTTATGAAGCAAAAGGAGATCATGATATAGCAATGAAATATTATCAGCAGTCTTTTCAGAAAAGTCTGGGTTCAAGTAATGTCAGATATGCTGCTTTTTGTTTGTCAGGAATGGCTAATATATTTTATCTGAAAAGTGAGTACGATAAAGCGTTTGAATATTATCAGAAAGCATTGAAATTAAATCAGGAGCGCAGGCATAATTTTGGTATGGTTGATGATTATATCGGTTTGGCCTTAGTTTATGCTCATAAAAATGAACGTGCAGAGGCAGAGCTTGCATTGCATAAAGCGCTTGGTGTTGCCAGCAAATTAGGATTGAATTCCAAAATTCTAAAAACATATAGGGCATTTGTTGAACTTTATCAAATTGTTGATGATCAGTCAAATGCAATGGTGAGCTACGATAGGTTTTCATTGGTATACGATTCCATTTTTTCCATCCAGCAATTTGAGATTATTGAGGAGATGCAAAATAGATTTACGATTCGGCAAACTCTATCCGAAACAGAGCAGGAATTAGCATCCCGAAAATTTCAAGAATTATACTTGGTGATTATTATCATTCTGATGTTGATAATTGCTGTTATTCTTTATTGGCGTTATCAGTCACAGCGGAAATTGAATCTTAAGCTAGCCGAAATTAACCGGACAAAGGATAAATTATTCTCAGTAATTTCTCATGATTTAAAAAATCCGTTTAATTCTTTAATTGGATTTAGTGAGTTATTAATGGAAGAGAGCAGAGAAGGTGATTATCAAAATACAGAGAAGTTTGCCGGTTATATTCATCAGTCATCATTGGAAGGAATAAAGCTGTTGACCAATTTATTGGATTGGTCTAGATCACAAACAGGAGCTATTTCATTTTACCCGACATCAATATCATTTGATCAGCTGTTTGATGAGTTAAACAGTTTTTTTGAATCAGAGCAACAGCAATATAAGGTAAAGATTGAATTCAATAATTTAATTGAACAGAAGGTTATGGCCGATCCGGATATTCTTCGGACAATTTTAATTAATTTAATTTCCAACGCTATTAAATACACATATGAGGGTGGTTTGATTAGATTGGATGCGACTAAAACAAATTCTCATGTGAATATTAAAGTAAAAGACAATGGCACCGGGATGTCGCCGGATATTTTGAATAGATTATTTGATAATTCAAAAACAATAAATAGTACTCAAGGTTTGCACAACGAACAGGGAACCGGTTTGGGCTTAAGTATTTGTTTCGAATTAATTCGAATTCATAAGGGAACAATCAAAGTTAAAAGTGAATTGGGAAAGGGAAGTACTTTTGAAATCGAGTTTCCTGGTTAAAAGAAAGAATCATTCATGATTAAATATTTCTTTCTTATCTCCTGATTCTATTTTTTACTACATTTCTATGTTTTGTGGCTGACTCGTAAGCCAATTGTACCAATAGCAGATAAAGAGAGAAACTGACGAGGCTTCATTGATACAGGTTAAGGTTTGGAGCCTTAAATGTATTAAAAAAAGAATTATTTCAGGATTTATGAAGTGGAATTATTTTAGTGTTGCAGTGAAGTACAACGTGTGTCAAGATGCTTATTTACAAGTGTCTGGGTGGGATGCTATCTGTTTGATGTAAATACAATCGATTAAGCTATTTGGTGAAAATTGAATACCAATGTTGTTTTTTTTATAACTTGCATATGTAGTT
Source organism: Marinifilaceae bacterium (assembly GCA_016936255.1). Taxonomy (GTDB): domain Bacteria; phylum Bacteroidota; class Bacteroidia; order Bacteroidales; family Marinifilaceae; genus Labilibaculum. The sequence goes on from JAFGYE010000048.1 coordinate 13,095, forward strand.
TGTATTAATTCAACCTTAATATTGAGCTGCAACGGACAAATAAAACCATGATGAAACAGTATAAAAGTTTAACTTTTCCTGCGCTTTTTTCGGAAACTGCAGCGAAATTCGGCAACTGTAATGCAATGGCCCTTGTTGGGCAAACTCCCTTTACTTATAACGAGGTTTATGCAAATATTCAAGCCTTACTTGCATTTTTTGAGAAGTTGGGAATTAAACCGGGTGATAAAATTGCTCTGTTGAGCACGAACATGCCTAATTGGGGAATGGCCTACTATGCAACAACTTTTATGGGTGCAGTTGTTGTTCCAATGTTACCTGATTTTAGTCAGTTTGAGATTGAAAATATTTTAAGCCATTCTGAAGCAAAAGCTGTTTTTGTTTCGACAGGTTTGCGTTCTAAAATTAAAAACCTTAAAATTGAAACCTTACAATCGATTATTGCAATTGAAGATTTCAATTTAATTCATACAAATGAATCTTCACCGAAATTTGATCTTTCTGAAAAACCAAAGCAGGATTATCAGGTTTGTGAGGATGATATGGCTGCAATTATTTATACGTCTGGAACAACAGGCAACTCTAAGGGTGTTATGTTGTCTCATAAAAATATCTGCTCCAATGCTATTCTGTCAAAAACAATCCATCCTATAGATGAAACGGATCGTTTTCTTTCAATTTTACCTTTGTCGCACACCTATGAAAATACTTTGGGATATGTGATTCCGATGATTGCCGGTTCTTGTATCTATTATTTAGGAAAAGCTCCCGTGCCTTCATTATTATTGTCAGCATTTAAAGAAGTACGGCCAACCATCATGTTTTCGGTACCATTGATTATCGAGAAGATTTACAGGAGTAAAATTTTACCGTCGATTAATGGGAAAGCCGTTACCAAATATTTATATAAAATTCCGTTTTTCCGCAAGAAGCTGAATGCAATTGCCGGAAAAAAATTAATGGAAACCTTTGGTGGTAAATTAACCTTTTTTGGTATTGGCGGAGCTAAATTGAATTCTAAGGTTGAACTATTTTTGCGTGAAGCAAAATTTCCCTATGCAATTGGTTATGGATTAACAGAAACAGCACCATTAATTGCAGGATGTGGTCCGGCAATTACTAAATTTCAATCTACAGGGCCTGCTTTAGTCGGAGTTGAGCTGAAAATCAATAATCCAGACCCTGTTACTCAAATTGGAGAAGTATGGGCAAAGGGTGATAATGTGATGATGGGTTACTATAAAGAGCCCGAAAAAACCAAGGAGGTTTTAACCGAAGATGGTTGGTTTAAAACCGGCGACTTGGCAAAAATGGATAAAGACAATTATTTATATATCGAAGGTCGATTGAAAAATATGATTGTTGGATCAAGTGGAGAAAACATTTATCCGGAAGAAATAGAATCGGTAATCAATAACTTTAAACATGTAATAGAGTCTGTAGTTATTGAGCAGAAAGGAAAATTGGTTGCAATGGTTCATTTTAATTATGAGGAATTGGAACAGCAATATCAACATCTTAAAAAAGAGGTGGGGAATTATGTCGATGACACTGTTGATGAGTTAATGCAGGAATTACAGGTTTATGTGAATTCACGTGTAAATAAATTTTCGCAGGTTCAGTTAGTGATCGCCCAAATTGACCCATTTCAAAAAACGGCAACGCATAAAATAAAGCGGTTTCTATACCATTAGAAACAAAAAAGACTAAACTTCACCCCAAATGTTATACCTAACATTTGGGGTGTTTTTTTATAATCTGAAAATTTCTTGTTCTTTATGTTTTTAGACAGAAATAAGATCTTACTGTGTTTGTTATTTGTATGATAATCAGTGTTTAGTAGTGGGTGGTTTGCTTTGGTTTTTACATTCATAAAATAGATTGTTAGTATCTTGAATTAATATTGATACATTTGTTTCGCGATTTGGCAATATCATATCCCTTGATCTGATATTAAAGAGGGAATCCGGTTTGAGTCCGGAACTGTACCCGCAGCTGTAATCTCTATACCAAACTCTGTTGCATGATGTCACTGTATCTTATGGAAGATATGGGAAGGCGCAACAAGAGGGAGAAAGTCAGAAAACCTGCCTAAAAGCAATTTTGTTTAATCGACACTTTCGGGACTAAAAGTAAGATTATGAAGAAAATTACTAAATCTATGCCTGCGGGGCATATTATGCTTGGTTCATTATTTCGGAACCAAATTTTCAAATTCAGATCAGTTACAGATGACTCTCTGTTCATCTCGTTTGTTGCTAAAGCAAACAGGTTGATGATCATATTAATTAAAGAAGCAAAGGCTGAAAAACGTCATTTGCAAAATTTTAATTTTTGGAGTCAATTTCTATTCCCAATTAATACAATTTAATAATTCAGCTTGTTTTTCACAACAGGTTAGAATTGATGTGCTCATAATTAAAGGCAAACATAGGTTTGAATCCTTTAAAATCAATATAATATGATACGCGAAAGAGGTAAAGTAAGCATTGTTGGAGCTGGGCCAGGTGATCCGGAATTAATTACACTGAAGGCAATCAGAGCCATTGAAAATGCAGAAGTTGTTTTATACGATTATTTGGTAAACAAGGAATTGCTAGGATATTGCAAACCTGATTGTCAGATTGTTTACGTTGGTAAAAAGAACAAACAACACACCTATCCTCAGGAGGAAATTAATAAAATGCTGATTGAGTTTGGCTTATCGGGAAAAAAAATTGCTCGTTTAAAAGGTGGCGACCCATTTGTTTTCGGACGGGGAGCTGAAGAAATACTTGGTTTGCAGGAGCATGATATTGAATTTGAGGTGATTCCGGGAATTACAGCTGGGGTTGCGGTTCCCGGAGCAGCAGGTATTCCCGTTACATTGAGAAATGTGGCTTCTTCAGTAGCTTTTTTCACAGGACATCAGTGCGAAAATCACAAAACAGAAATTCAGTGGGATAAGATTGCTGTGGGTATTGATACTCTGGTTTTCTATATGGGGGTGACTCAGGCTCCACGAATTGTTCGTAATCTGATGGCAAATGGCAGGAAACCGGAAACACCGGTTGCAATGATTCGTTGGGGAACTTTGCCGGAACAGGAAGTAATGAAAGGAACTTTAGAAAATATTGTGGCAAAGATGGAACAGCACGACTTTAAGCCACCGGCAATTTTTATTGTTGGGGAGGTAGTTGCTTATTCAGAACAATTATCACCATTGATTAATCAAATGGCCAAAACAGAAATTTGATAGCTATGAACAGAAAAGGAATTTTATTATGTGGGCATGGAACCCGCAAAGAAAGGGGCGCGAAAGCATTTCAAGAGTTTGCGGAGCGATTTGCATCTCAAACTACGCATTATGAGGTTGAATTTGGATTTTTGGAGCTTTCGGAGCCGGATTTTGAAACAGGAGTAAAACGATTGGTTGAAAAAGGTGTGACAGAGATTATTGCTGTTCCAGTATTTCTTTTTACCGGAGTACATATGGAAAGAGATATTCCTTACGCTCTAAAAAGCTTTCAGGAAAAATATAAGGTGAAAATTCAGTTGGCCAATTACATCGGAACATGCAATGAAATGGTTGAGTATGGAGTGCAGCTAATAAATGAAACTCTTGAAGCTAAGGATTGGAAGAGCGACGAGACTGCATTCCTTGGATTAGGTATTGGAGCTTCCAAAGCTGAGGCTAATGGAGATTTGGCGAAAATGACCCGATTAATTCAGGAAAAATACAAGTATCCATTTGCCATTAATGCTTACACAAGCAGCATGACTTATCCGGCATTGCCTGTGGTATTGGATTGGTTGAAGGTTTTGCCGTTCAAAAATATTATGATGTTACCATTTGTATTCTTTCCAGGAGTTTATATGGATAAAGCATACGAGATAATGGAACATTTTGCAAAAGAAAACCCGGATAAGAACATCGAAATTGCACCTCTGTTAGGTGATGCAAATGGATTGTTTGAGGTATTAAATGCAAGATTACAGGAAGTGTTGGATGGAAAAGTTGATCTAATAATGAGTACTGATTTAACTGGAGTAGAACCACATCATCATCACGGACACGATCACGGGCATTGTCACGGACAAAGTCATGATCAAGGACATCATCATCATCATTAATTCTAATACGAGATAAAAGATATGAGCGGAAAAGTGTTTGGAGTGGCCTTAGGCCCTGGAGATCCTGAGTTAATTACGGTGAAAGCTTTGAACTGTTTGAAGAAATCAGAGAAGATTTACTATCCGGCAACGCAATCATCAAAAGGAAATCAGGATAGTTTTTCATTGGTGATTTTGAAACAACTGGGTGTAGAAGAGAACAAGTTTGTTCCGATTACAGTGCCGATGAGCAAGGATCGATCGGCGGCAGAAAAAGCATATGCAGATTTGTTTCTGAAAGTGCAGAAGGATGTTGGAGAGGGCAAACAGGTAGTAGTGGTGAGCGAAGGAGATATTTCATTTTTCAGTACTTTTTCCTATTTACTTGAAGATTTCAGGAAGAATAGTGTCGATTTTGAGATGATTCCGGGAGTTCCGGCTTTTATTTTGGGAGGATCAGCAGGAAAACTGGCATTGGCAACTCAGAACGATAAATTATTAATAGCTCCAGACATAGAGGATGAAGAGGAACTGAAATCTCTGCTGGAGCAGAACCAAACTGTCGTTTTGATGAAGTTATCAATGGTTCGTGATTGGATTAAAGTATTCATTCAAAATAGTGATCTGAAGTTCTTTTACGGTGAATATTTAGGAACTCAAAAGCAGTTTACCTGCACCGATATGGAAAGTTTGAAGGACAGGAAAATTCCATACTTCGCCATTTTAATTTTTTACGGAAATAAATAATATATCATGCCAAATAGATTAGGAAAAATAACCGTTGCAGGCCTTGGACCAGGAAGTCCGGATCTGTTTTTAAATCCGGCAATAGATGCAATAAGAGAAGCCGATGTGGTGATCGGATACAAATATTATTTCCAGTTCATAGAATCATTTCTGAAAAAAGGAACAGAATGTATGGATACGGGAATGCGTCAGGAAGTGCAGCGCGCCGAAAAGGCATTTGAATTGGCTGAAACAGGGAAAGATGTTGTTGTGATCAGCTCTGGCGATGCCGGCATTTACGGAATGGCATCGCTTGTTTTCGAAATGGCTGAGAAAACACAATCGAAAGTAGAGCTAAAAGTCATACCCGGGATTTCTGCTTTTCAGGCTGCTGCGGCAAAATTGGGAGCTCCACTTAGTCACGATTTGGTGATACTTTCCTTGTCGGATTTACTGACCAATTATGCTTTGATCGAGAAGAGAATAAAGGCAGCTGCGATGGGCGATTTCGTAACTGCAATTTACAATCCGAAAAGCAATAAAAGATATTGGCAATTGTATCGTTTACGGGAACTGTTTTTGGAAGAACGAGAAGAAACAACACCAGTTGCCATTGTGCGCCAGGTGGCTCGTGCCGAAGAACAAATTACTTTGACAAACCTACGCGATTTTGATCCTGAAATGGTAGACATGTTTTCGCTGGTGATTGTTGGGAATTCGCAAAGCTATATTTCAGGTGATCGGTTTATTACACCACGTGGATACTACAGTAAAGAAGAACAGGAGGGAAGACCGGGTCCTTTGATTATGCAGGAAAGCTTTCGAACAATTGCTGCAGAATTGAAAGAAATGGATTTACCCTTGGAAACGAAATGGATTCTTTTGCATTGCATTCATACTTCGGCAGACTTTGAATTGGCTGAGATTTTAAAAGTACAGAACGATGCAACTCCAAAATTGAATGAATACCTCCAAAAAGGAGGTGTAATCATTACTGATGTTACTATGGTTCAGTCGGGAATTCGCAAAAAAGCCTGCGAGAGAATGGGCGTTGAGATCAAATGTTATTTGCACGATCCCCGCACCATGGAATTGTCCGTAAAACATGGTATCACCCGCACTCAGGCGGGAATTCGTTTGGCAGTAGAGGAGCATCCCGACGCTTTGTATGTATTTGGAAATGCGCCAACAGCATTGATTGAATTAACTGACTTAATGAGAAGTAAAAACATTCAGCCAGCCGGGATCATAGCGGCTCCGGTTGGATTTGTGAATGTAAAAGAATCAAAACACAGAGTGAAGAGTTTTACAGATTTACCCGCTGTTATTATTGAAGGACGAAAAGGTGGTTCTACCTTAGCTGCAACCATTGTGAATGCCATTTTAAGCTTGGAAGATGCTTACGATTTAAAACCCGGAAGAGATGTTTAATTTTTACATCATTGGCATACCAGACCGAATGGAAGTAAGTCTATCTGATGAGGTGAAGGAGGTGCTGCAAAATCATCACTATTTCTCGGGAGGAAAGCGCCACAGAAATTTGGTTGCTTCTTATTTGCCTGAAAATGCCAAATGGATTGATGTTGTTATTCCATTGGAGGGAACCTTTCTTGTTTACGAGCAGATAGATGAACCCATTGTTGTGATTGCATCCGGAGATCCATTATTTTTTGGTATCGGTAACACGATCAAGTGCCGTTTTCCGGATGCAAAAATAAAGGTTTACCCTTATTTCAACAGTTTACAGTTGCTGGCACATGAGTTTCAATTGGCATATGGCGAAATGACAATTTGCACCCTGACCGGAAGAAATTGGGTGAATTTGGATCAGGAGTTGATTCGCGGTAAAAAATGCATTGGTGTTCTTACCGATAAGAGAAAAACACCGGCCACAATTGCTGCAAGAATGCTGGATGCCGGTTTCGACAATTACAAGGTGATTGTAGGTTCAAAACTGGGAGGAGAAGAACAATATTGTACAGAAATTTCATTGCATGAGGTTGTTGGTAAGGACTTTGCTCATCCAAATTGTTTGATTCTAATTCTGGAGAGGGAGATCAAACGGACATTGGGCATTCACGAGGCTGATTTTCACATTCTGGAAGGCAGGCCAAAGATGATAACCAAGCGAAGCATCCGATTGAATTCCATTTCATTTTTGGAATTGAATAATGCAAAACACCTTTGGGATGTAGGATATTGCACGGGTTCGGTTTCTATTGAAGCCAAGCAGTTTGCCCCGCATTTGCAGGTGACTGCTTTTGAACGCAGAGAAGAATCGAAAGAGCTTTTGAAGCTGAATCAACGAAAATTTTGCGTGCCTGGAATAGATGGCATTCACGGTGATTTTTTCAATATTGATTTGTCTGCAATTCAAAGTCCGGATCGGATCTTTATTGGCGGGCACGGAGGTAAATTAAACGAAATGATGAATCGGTTGTGTGCTGTTTTGCACGATGATGGGATCATTGTTTTTAATGCGGTTAGCGAAGCAACCAAGCAGGATTTTCTGAAGGCAGCAAAAGAGCTTCAAATGGAGATTACCGATCAGATGATTATACAGCAGGATGATCACAACCCGATTGTAATATTTCAGGCTAAAAAAAGGAATTAACCACAAAGGAAAACGAAGGATAGCACGAAGTAACACAAAGAAAATAATTAAGAAAAAGCTATTGGCGACAGGCTAATAGCTAAAAGAAAAAATACATGAGCAATACATTCATCATTATCAATAACAGTTTTGCTATAGCAACTGCCGAACGCATTGTTGCAAAAATGGAAGGAAGTACGATTGTTTCTGTTGCCGGATATCCGGGCAGCAATAAAATTTCTTCTTTACCGGATTTTCTTTCAGAATCTTTTCAGGTTGCCGATTTGCTGATTTTTATTGGAGCTATGGGCATTTGCGTAAGAAGTATTGCTCCTTTTATCCAGAATAAAGCGATAGATCCGGCAGTAATCAATATCGATTTGCATGGGAAATATGTGCAGTCGGTTTTGTCGGGACACAAAGGTGGTGCGAATGAGTACGCTCAGCAAATTGCTGAAATCACCAATGGAACGGCGATAATTACAACAGCAAGTGATACATTGGAGGTATGGCCATTGGATATCTTTGGCAAAAAATATAACTGGACGAATGAATATCAGAATGTTTCTGAGAACGATTTGATTGCTGCCTTTGTAAATCAGAAGAAAACAGCATTACTTTTAGAGGTGAAAAACGGGGGGACGCAAAGCTTGCAGGATTCCTGTCCTGATTTTGTGGAGGTTTTCTATCAATTTGATCAGATTAAACAGGAAGATTTTGATTTGCTGATAGCTGTGACTCCCACATTGTACGAAACAAATATTCCAAGTTTGTTTTTCCGCCCTAAGTGCATCGTGGTTGGTACCGGTGCACAAAAAGGAATTGGAGTAGAAGCTTTTGAAAATGAATTAAGATCCCGGTTTGAGGCAAACCGCTTGGCTTTTGCATCCTTAAAAAGCATTCACAGTATCACTGTAAAGGCCAACGAAGAGGCTTATAAACAATTCAGCGAGACAACTAATTTATCCTTCATTACTTATTCTTCCGAAGAATTAAATGAGAAGGAAGGTGAAGTTTCCTATTCTGCGGCAGCGCATCGTGAAGTGGGAGCTGTAAATGTATCTGAGGCATCGGCATTGATCGCCAGCGGAGCAAATACACTGCTTCAAACCAAGAGCAAGCACGTTGATGCCAATGGAAAGCATTTTACCCTGGCTTTGGCCATGGATGCTGAGCAGGAGCGGAAAGGCGAAATTTTTATTGTTGGTGCGGGGCCGGGTGCACCCGATTTAATTTCCGTTCGAGGCAAGAGTCTTTTGAAACGAGCTGATTTGATTTTATATGCCGGAAGTTTGGTGCCAAGGGAATTAACCAATTATGGGAAAACTTCCTGTGTGATTCGAAACTCTGCAGATTTAACTCTCGAAGAGCAGTTTGATGTGATGAAAGAGCATTACGATCGGGGTGGATTGGTTGTGCGTTTGCATACTGGTGATCCTTGCATTTACGGTGCTATTCAGGAACAAATGAATTTCTTCGATCAGCACGAAATGGATTATGAAATTGTTCCGGGTATTTCCTCCTTTCAGGCTGCAGCTGCACGTTTAAAGTCGCAATTTACGATTCCCGAAAAGGTTCAATCTATCATCTTGACTCGTGGAGAAGGCAGAACGCCGATGCCACCAAGAGAGCAATTGGCTGAGTTCGCTAAATTCCAGAGCACGATCTGTTTGTTTTTAAGTGTGACTTTAGTGGATAAACTGCAGGCTGATTTATTGGAAGGATATCCGGAGAATACACCAGTGGCCATCTGTCACAAATTAACCTGGAAAGAGGAAAAGATTTGGAGAGGTGAATTGAAAGATCTGGCAAAAATTGTGAAGGAAAACAAACTATCCTTAACCGTAATGATTGTGGTTGGTGAAGCCATTGGAAACCGGAAAAACAGATCTTTATTATATGACCCTAAATTTACTCACGGTTGTCGAAAAGGTATTAATAGTTAGTAATCAACAATGAATAATTGTTAGTTCTGACGGGGCAAAAAAGAGAAAATTAATTGGAATGAAAATATTATTATTCGGGGGAACGACTGAGGGGAAAGCAACATCTAACTGGTTGGATGATTTAGAGATTCCGCATTTTTACTCAACAAAAACGAGTTCGGGAAATTACGAATCCAGATTCGGACAGCGAATTTGTGGTGCGATGAATGTGGAAGAGATTTGTACCTTTTGTTTGGAAAATGAAATTGATTTACTGATAGATGCCGCACATCCTTTTGCAGAAGTCTTGCATCACAGTATTGTGGAGTCGGCCAATCAGGCAAGTCTGCCGGTAATTAGAGTGGAGCGCGATGCAGTACCTCGAATTAATAGCAAATGGATACAATATCACCACAGTTTGGTATCGATATTGACAGATTTGCATTCCCAAAAGTATAAAAATATACTTTCGCTGGTTGGCGTAAAAGCCATACCGGTGATTCATAAAATCGTGCCAAATGCTAATATATGGTATCGGATTCTTGATTTTCCTTCTTCACTGGAAATTGCCCAAAAGGCAGGTGTTGAAATGGAAAAGGTTATTGTTTCGGATGCATTTGATGGAATGGAATCCATTGAAAATTTATTGGTTGATGAGGGAATTGAAGCCATGATTACGAAAGAGAGTGGCTACTCGGGTTTGTTGGATCAGAAAATGGATTTGGCGGTAAAACATCAAATTCCATTGTACGTGATTGCCCGACCCGACTTACCCAACTACGATGAGACGATAAGTAATCGGGAAAGGCTGCAGAAATATTTGAAGAATCGGTTTGGATTGGAGCGAAAAGAATTGGCTCATGGTTTTACTTCGGGGACTTGTGCTGCAATAGCTACGAAAGCGGCCCTAAAATTACTCTTAGGAGAAGAATTGCAGCTAAAAGAGCGCATTGCTTTGCCCGATGGTGGAATTTGTGAAATGCAATTGCATCAGAACAGATTCATGGAAGATTTTGCTTTGTGTTCGGTGGTGAAAAACTCCGGCGACGATCCGGATATTACCGATGGAATGGAAATCGGCGCCTGCCTGAGGTGGAATGATGTGAATTGCATTCGTTTTGTGAAAGGGGAAGGAGTGGGAACGGTTACTTTAAATGGTTTGGGAATTCCCTTAGGCGAACCGGCAGTAAATCCTGTTCCCCGAAAGATGATTGCATTCGAATTGGAACAAATTCTGGAAGAGTATGATATTAATAGAGGTATTGATGTTTCGGTATTTGTGCCCGTAGGTAAAAAACTGGGAGCGAAGACTTTTAATCCCAAGCTGGGAATTGTTGATGGCATTTCCATCATCGGAACTACCGGAAGAATTAAGCCTTACTCGTTGGAAGCTTATGTGCAAACCATTCAAAAACAGTTGAACTTGGCTGTGCTGAACGGGAACAAACACATTGTGGTAAATTCCGGAGGAAGAAGCGAACGATATCTGAAAGAGAAGTTTCCTGATTTGGGCGATTTGGCTTTCCTGCAATATGGGAATTTTATTGGCGAAATGCTGCAAACAATTAATGCTTCGGGTGCCGAAAAAGTAAGCATGGGAATCATGACTGGCAAAGCAGTGAAACTGGCTGCCGGACATCTGGATACACACAGCAGTAAGGTTGTTTTAGATCATAATTTTCTGATGGGATTGGCAAGAGATTGTAGTTATTCCGAAGAGATTATTCAACAAATTGGAGAAATTAAAATGGCGCGGGAACTGGAAGAATTAGTTCCATTTATGGGAGATGAACCATTTTTTAAAGCTGTAAAATTTAAATGTGAAAAGGTTTGTAAGCAAGTTATTACAGACTGCAGTTTCGAGCTTCTTTTAATCAGCAATAATGGAGTTATTATTTAGAGTTATGAATTTCAAAAAAAATGATTAAAACAGGAATAGGCAGGAAACAGTATTTAAGATTCTGTAATAACTACTACATACTAAATTAAATATGAGAAAAAAACTATTTGTACTACTTGCGTTTTCACTTCCTTTTCAGGGATTTAGCATGCATATAATGGAAGGCTATCTGCCGGCAGGCTGGTCTGTTTTTTGGACCGTGGTTTATTTGCCATTTTTTGTTTGGGGTGTAAAGGTGATTCAGAAAATAGTAATAAAACATCCTGAGCTAAAAATGCTTTTGGCATTGGCGGCGGCTTTTGCCTTTGTATTGTCGGCATTAAAATTGCCATCGGTTACCGGCAGCAGTTCGCATCCTACCGGTGTTGGTTTGGGCGTATTGTTGTTTGGCCCGATTGTAATGAGTGTGTTGGGTGTTTTGGTTCTTATTTTTCAGGTGTTGCTGTTGGCGCATGGTGGCATTACCACTTTGGGCGCTAATGCATTTTCGATGGCATTGGCCGGTCCGGTGGTAACATTTGGTATTTATAAATTGTGCGCCAAATTGAAATGCAACCGCTCTGTTTCCATTTTTTTAGCTGCATGTCTGGGCGATTTAACTACCTATACAGTTACAGCCTTGCAGTTAGCCCTGGCCCATCCCGATACGCATACCGGTGTAGCCGGAGCTTTTGTGAAATTTGCATCTATTTTTAGCTTAACGCAAATTCCAATTGCTGTTGTTGAAGGATTAATCACTGTTTTGGTGATGAACATTCTGATTAAAAATGTACCGGATTGGGAAGGAATAAAACTGAATCTTCAAGCTCCTAAATTGTAAGCATATGTTGAAATTTGTTCTTAAAAATCAAAATAAATTCCTGTTTTTGGCAATAATTGCCATTCTAATTGGTGTTTTTGTTTACGTTGGTGATTCTGAATTTGGAGGTGCCGACGGACATGCCGAAGAATATATTACAGAAGCCAATCCTGATTACAAACCGTGGTTTTCGAATATTTGGGAGCCTCCAGGAGCCGAAATTGAAAGTTTACTATTTGCGCTGCAGGCAGCTTTTGGAGCTGGGGTTGTTTGTTATGTATTAGGATATTATAGAGGGAAGAAGGCAGTTAAAAGGCTCAGTTAACAATTAGAAATTTATAATTATTGTTAGTGCAAGGAATTGCCAATAGGCGAAGGGATGGATTTTTACTAATTACTCATTACTAATTTTTAATTCAAATAAGTGTTTATAAGCGAACAATACATACTAAGAAAACCGATATTCGGATTGTACAGCATGGAAAAGTTTATTCTTTTTATGGTGCTTCTTAATTGTGCTTTGCTTTCCGGGAATTTGTATATGCATTTGTTTCTGATATCATTGATTTCAATTGGCTTTTTAACTCATGGAATTGACCTGATAAAACTGCTTCGTTTAATTGCCTTGCCTTTTGGATTTATTGTATTGGGAAGTATTTCAATCGCTTTTTCTCTGCATGCCGATCCCGAAAACAGTCTGTTTTGCTTCGATAGCATGGGATTGTGTATTGGTTTGGAAACGGCAGGATTGCACAAGGCTTTGGATTTGTTTTTTAAGGCAATGGCGGCTGTAATGGCTCTAAATTACCTAATTCTTTCCTGTTCCCTGTCAGAACTTAACGATATAGGACGAAAATTGAAAATCCCTTTGATTTTGCGTGAATTATTTGTCTTAATCTATCGTTACATTTCATTGCTTTTTACTTTTACGGGTCAGGTTCACATTGCGCAGCGAAACCGTCTGGGTTATGCCAGGCGAAAACAATCCATTTCATCGGCAGGGATGTTGTTTTCCTCTGTTTTTATCAAAAGTCTTCTGTTTTCGGATCGGAGTCTGGAAGCGCTTCAGTCAAGAGGTTATCACGGCGAATTTTATTTTCGGCAGCAAAAGGAAGTCTTGAGATTAAAACAGGTTTTATCGATGTTGGTATTTGGAATCCTGTTACTTTTTCTTGATAATTATTCAAACTTGTTCGATCTGATTTCTCACATCTAAAATCTCATATCTTAACGAAATGATTCAACTTCAAAACATAGAATACACATATCCCGAAGGCACAAAAGGACTGGAAGCTGTTTCTTTGCAGATTGAGCAGGGAAGCAGGGTGGCTTTTCTGGGAGAGAATGGTGCCGGAAAATCAAGTTTGTTTTTGGTTTTGAATGGAATTCACAAACCTCAGAAAGGAAAGTATATTCTGGATGGAAAACAATTTGGCTTTTCGACCAAAGAAAGAAAGCAAATGGCACACAAAGTAGGTTATGTGTTTCAGGATCCGGAAGTGCAGTTGTTTGCCGCAAGTGTGTACGAAGATGTAGCATTTGGTCCCTTTAATTTGGACTTGGATAGAAAGGATATTGAAATCAGGGTAGAAAAGTATCTAAATTTGCTGGGTATTCAGGAATTGAAAGACAAAGCCCCGCATCAGCTGAGTTACGGACAGAAAAAGCAGGTTGCTGTGGCAGGAGTTTTAGCTATGGAGCCTGAAATTATTTTGTTTGATGAGCCTTTTGCCTGGCTCGATAACCGGCACAAGCAAATTATGAATGAGATTATTGATGATTTGAACAAACAAGCTAAAACGGTACTGATTTCCACACATAATCCGGATTTTGCTTACGAATGGGCCGATCAGGTAATTCTGATGAAAGAAGGGAGAATCATTGCTGCCGGGTCACCTGAAAAAATAATGAGCAACAAAGTCTTGATGCAGGAAATTGGCATGGAATTGCCTTTGGTGGTGCAGTTTGCAAAAAAAGTGGGAATGAATAACCATTCCCGATCGATTCAATCTCTATTGGAGGAAATTTAATTAATTCTTCTCCATCAACTGCTTGTAAATATGGATCAGATGATCTGTTTTTGTGTAGATATTGAACTCCTTTTCAACAGCTTTTCGACCTGTAACAGAAAGCTCCTGTATCTTGTTTTCATTGTTCAATAATTTTTTAAAAGTCACGGCCAGTTCTTCTGCAGTATTGTTTTCGTAGATGATCCCACCCTTTGATTTATTAACAATCTCGGCAAATGCACCCAGATTGGGTTGCACAACCGGTACGCCCGAAGCCATACTTTCCAATAAATACAAGCCAAAGGCTTCACCATTCCGCACAGGAACCGAAATTAGTTTCACTTTTTTGAAGAACTTGTGCCTTCCTTCCCCGTTAAAATCTTCGTGAAATTCAACCTGTTCCAAAAGTCTTTCTTCTTTCAATTTTTGCCGGACTTGTTTTAGTAAAGGTTTGTCGTCACCGGTTGATCCGCCGGTGACGATCAATTTCACATCTTGGCAGGCAGTATCTTTTTTCAGTTCGATAAAGGCATCAACGATAATATCGAAACCATTTCCTTCGCACATTCGGGAAATGTAACCGATGTTTCGTGCTTTTGACTCTGGTTTGGCAAACTTGTATTCGTCCGGATCAACACCCAAATGGTTGATAAATACTTTCTCTTTGGGAATGTTCATTTTTTCCAGAGAAACTCCCGCGTAAAAATCACTCACAGCAATAAATGCATCCAAATATTCGGCTTTGGTACTCATCAGCGCCCAAATTTTATCTCTAAATGAGTCTTTCATGGCATCAACCCACACATCTTCATCCTGCAGCGAGCAAACCAGTATGGCATTCGGAAATTCCTTTTTTAATTTAGGAGCCAGTCCCAAAAGCAGCGCATTCGACAAATGAATTACATCGGGGGTAAGATATTCTGCCATCCAGCTTACCATGCGGTTGAGCTCCTCTTTCTGCTTTCCTTCTTCTCCCATCAACATCGAAACGGTCATTTCTTCCAGGCCTTTTGCATTGGTTGATCCTGCCATGCTTGCGGCTAATTTTAACATTGGGACAGAGTTCAACAAACGATCCAACCAGGCAGGTGCATGTCTGAAAACAGGATACAATTGCTTTAGATAAATGCTGATGGCTCCATAAAAAACGGGAATATCATTCAAATCATGCTCATCGGAAAATAAGGGGAGATACATGGGTATTTTGGTTACCTCATGTCCCTGCTTTTTCATGGCAAGATGAAATTTATCGTCGCGCAAACAATTGCCGCAGTAAAAACTGCCTCCCGAACCGGGTATGATTTGAAGAATGTTCATTTTTCTGATTTTTATGGAACACACAAGATAGCAAAATCAGTTAAAAGTACTTCAAACAGAAAGTGCCTTAAGTCGAAATCAATGACAACTTAAGGCACTTTTTAATTTTAATTGTTAGAGGCTGTAAGGTTTTTTTGCTTTTTCCTTGAAACTTGTTCCTTGTAGCTTTAGTTCTACTTGTCAAACAGCTTGGCCTCTTCCCAAATTTCATCCATTTCTTCCAGATTCATGTCTTTTAGGTTTCGTCCTAATTTCATGGTTTTACTTTCCAGATAATTGAATCGTCTGGTGAATTTCTGGTTGGTGCGTTCCAGTGCATTTTCAGGATTTACACCATACAAACGTGCCGCATTAATCAAGGAGAAGAACATATCGCCAAATTCGGCTTCCATTTTGTTCTGATCGCCATTGATAATTTCTTCCTGCAATTCCATCATTTCTTCTTTCACCTTCTCCCAAACCTGCTCTTTTTCGTCCCAGTCGAAGCCTACACCTCGTACCTTATCTTGAATTCGGTTGGCTTTTACCAAAGCTGGCAGACTTTGCGGAACACCTTCCAAAACCGATTTGTTACCGTCTTTTTCCTTTAGCTTCAGTTGTTCCCAGTTTTCTTCTACCTCTCTGGCATTGGCAACTTTGGTATCGCTAAAAATGTGAGGATGACGATAGATGAGTTTTTCGCTGATGCCATCGCAAACATCAGCAATGTCGAAATCGTTGGTTTCAGAACCTATTTTGGCATAGAACACAATGTGGAGCAGAATATCGCCTAATTCTTTCTTTATTTCCTGATTTTCACCCTTTAAAATGGCATCGGCCAGTTCGTAGGTTTCTTCAATGGTCAATGTCCGCAGACTCTCAAAAGTCTGTTTTTTGTCCCATGGACAGCCTTCGCGAAGCTGATCCATAATATTTAGTAAGCGCTCAAAGGCTTTTAGTTTTCGATCCATTTGTTCTGCGTTTTATATTTGAAGATCAAATTTACAAAAGTATTTGGGAGTTTTGGGATTTATCTTGATTGTAAATAAATGTTGGGGAGAGTAAAAATCAGCTAAACGAATCATTTGGTGGTTGACGACTCAACAATCACGAGTTGTACCCATTTAATTTCAAAAGCAGCTTTAAATAAAATTAGTTTTAGTTAGATCAAGGCAAAGAAGTAAAACATAGCCGGGTTAGGTTGCCTCTTTTTTAACGAAAACATAGCTAAAAAGAAACATTTTATAAGATTGGTTTTGATGTTAACTTGGTATTAATGATTCTTATCAATTTGATGCATTATCTCATTACTCACAGTTCTTGTAATTTTGAGACAACTAAAAACTTATCAATTCAACAATCTTAAAATTTTTGGAAGTTTAATGTTTGTTAGGGTGAAGTAGGTTTGTTCTTGTCTTAATTTTCCCCACGTTCATTGGTATGGGAGATTCTTTCCATCAGTGATTACCTGTGGATAGGTTTGTCTGATTATCAATAGTTTATGTGATTGGATCCTAAATTTTAAACTAGTAAGTCACCATAAACAGGTAATGTAAATTTAAACTCACAACCTTCATCTGTTTTGTTTTCCAACCAAATCTGCCCACCCTGCATTTCTACAAACTCCTTGCAGATTAATAAACCCAAACCAACACCTTTTTCATCTGCCGTTCCAGGTTTGGAAATAACTTGTTCAATGTTGAAAATATTGCTTTTTTCAGATTCGCTTAATCCGATACCTGTATCCGAAATTGTTATTTCAATGTAATTATTGTCTTGCAAATAGGAATAAATATTAATTTCACCTCCTTCATTTGAGTATTTAATTGCATTCGAGATAAGATTTCTAAAGATTGTTTCGACCATGTTTTTATCTGCGTAAGCAAAAATATTTGGAGAATGGAAACACCGTAGAGTAATATCTTTGATTTGGATAGAAATTTTTAATTGTTCGATAACCTCCTTAGTTATTAGATCTAAATTACAAAAACCAGGATTGAACGAAATATGATCCGTTTGTGAAAGTGCCCAGTTTAGTAAGTTATCAAGTAGTATGTATGCCTTTTTTGATTGAGAAGATATTTGTTTGATTTGATGTTCAATTTTATCAATATTATAAGTGTTGATATTCTCGATTAAAAGATCTGCAAAACCAATAATGCTGTTAAATGGATTACGTAAATCATGCGCAATAATGGAATACATCAAATCTTTCATTCCTATTGCTTTCTCCAATTCAATTGTTCGTTCTTTTATTTTGTTTTCTAATTCTTCATTATAATCAGTGAGATAATTAAAAAGGTCATTTTTAAATACCAAGCCTATAAATGTGTCATTTTTACTAACCGGTAATACATCCGAGTTGTCAAACTTCATAATTGATAGAACTTTCTCAATAGATTGTTCGGAATCAATAAGTGTTTTAACGGTAAGGCAATCAATTGCCAGTGTTCTAGGTTTTTGTACAATATCTATAGGTGTTAAAACACCATAAAATCTCTCCTCATCCTGAACAACTATTGCATTGTTTTTAAGCAATAGATTTTTAATTTCATTGATTCCGGAATAGGGATTAGTGGTAATAAATTTTTTTCGTATTAAATGTTCAACTTTCATATAAGTTCATCTTCGATAGTAGTATAAGTAATTGTTACTTTAAAATCAACTTTAATTATTTCAGAAGGAGATACAAATGGAAAAACGTTTTTAGTCAATATTGCAAGAATCTTATCTTTAGACATTTTTGTTAAAATTCTGTTGTTAACAAAAACGCAATCGATGTTTTCATGGTCTGTTTCAACAATCTCAAATCCATTTGGAATTAAAAGTTCAAATGACTTTGAGATTCCATTTTTACCATGAGGTGAATTTATTCCAAGAACCAAAATATCTTCAAAGGGTGGAAGTTTAATTTCTTCGAAACTTAATCGTACTGAATATTTTATCGGTGATTCCATTATTTATTAGTTTTTTTGTCCGTTATTAGTTACATGTACTAAGATAAATAATAATAATTAAAATTGAACCAAATTGTTTTCTAGTCTGATTGGCAAATAAGGTGAAAAATGTGATTCTTTTAATTTTTTGTAAAATTACGGCTAAAGTTGGGCTAATGCAACCCATCGCCCCATTTTTATCTTCTTTAAAAAGTGCGAATCTCTTTTAAGTTAAAAGTGCTGAGTAAAGGTTCTGCCACTATGTTATTGCACTTGGTGTTGGTTATTTGATTACAGTCATGTTTTCTTCAAAAATTGCACTAAGGGTTTTTCGTAATCCGATAAACTGAGGGGGTCTGAAAGTTTAATATCCGTTCATTTAAATTCGCAAAAACAGACACATAACTTAATTTGGAATGTTACAAAGAGGGAGCTGTCATTTTTAGTTTGTTAGTTGTTAGGAACAATATCGTTTTCGAATAGGAGCTTCAGATTAACGGGGGTAGGCTTGCGTTAACTATTTAATAAATTTCTTTCTTGTTTTTTCAATGATGATTGAGTTAATCCAATAAATATCACTTTTTTTATTTAAGTCATTATATCTGCTAAAAAATATGAATTTTTCATCTGGAGAGAATGATGGGCAGGTTTCACTAAATTCAGTTGTATTAATTAATCCTTCTAATTTTCGTGGTTTTCCCCATACGTTTTCGTTATTCTTAAATGCAACATAGATGTCTCCCCGAAAATTAAAAAGAATAAAACTTTCATCTTTAGAAACTGATGGATGCATACCAAATGGAATGCCGGCATTTTCTGTTGCCTTATATTGATTGTTTTCAAGTTTCGATTTGTAAATTTTAAAATTGGATAGATTTGAGTAATACATTGTATTATTATTTGTAAACGTAGCCCAAAATACCCGTGTGTTATTAACAGGTGAATCTAATAATATTGGTAGAGACCACTTGGAATTTTCTTTTAAGGAAACCCAAAGCCGCGTTGTATCATTAACATCTGAAGCAAAATATAATTTTTGCCCGTCAGGGGTAAAGAATGCTTCTTGTTCATCGCTGTTATTGCCTCTTAGGTTGGCTGTTTTTGGAGTTGACCAGCTGTCATCATCAAGTTTTCGGGTAAACATTAAACCATCTCCTGGTTTTACTGCAGTAAAAAATATTTCATTGTAATCCGGCGAAATAGCCAGACCATATTCATACCTGTCTGCAATGGAAATCAGTTCTTTGGCAAAAATTTTTGGAACTGTATCTGGAGGATTATCAAATATTTTCAAATTTGCCTCATTATTTTGGGCGTAAGCAGCAAGTGTATTTATAATGATAAAAAAGATAAAAGTGACTTTGTTCTTCATGATTTCTTTAATCTGTTGTATTCAATCTATTTTGTGAACGAAAGGCCTGGCAGCGGAAAGGAAGAAATTCCGCTAGTCCCGATGCGTTATCAGCGGTCATTTCCAAAATGTGGCGATAAGGATGATCTTAATTTGTGTTTTTCACTAAAGGTCACTGGTAAGCAATGTTATTCTGAAATTTAACCTAAATTACTTTTACGCAATTCCGTTTACAGGCTCAAAAACTTCCAGATTCAATTGGCTTGAAATATCGTTTGCCGCCTCGCTGATAGAAGCACCTTTTCCCGAAAGGAGTTCAATGTTTTCATTGGGCAGAACGGCTAGCAGTTTGTAAACTATATTGGTTTCGTTTCGGGCAATGGAGAGAACTGCCATTCCTGTTGTTTGTCGTACCCGAATGATTTGAAGATGTTTAATTTGGGTGATGCTTTCCCATTCTCCTGTTTTGCAGGCAAATAGACCTATGTATTTTTTGATCCGTTTCCCTTTGGTATCAATTAAAATACCTGTGCGGATAAAAAGTAATGGGATGGACAAAGGAATAGCAACAATACCCGCAAATTCAGACATCGTTATTGCCAGTATGCCTATCAGCAATAAAATAACACCCAACATAAAAAAATTGGGAGGCAGTTTTCCTGTTGTGTATTTTAAAATCATAGCTTAAGGATTAATTGTACTGAAAAGGTAATACATCTATTTTGAATCATCACATCAGAAAATGCAAATTCTTTTTTCATATTCCGGTGATAAGCAACAGACTTGTGTAGATTAATTTGTATGATTGCGAATTAGGTACAGAGTACCGAAGCTCTTTTTTTTGTTTGATGTTTTGTCTTCAAGCCAGACGGGCTCTTACTTTTATTCATAAATAAATTCAAATTAAGGCATTCATGATTTTCAATTCTTCTTAGATAAAAAAGTAAGCAAAAGAATCAAGCCTCTCGGATGCTGCACGGCTTTCTATGTGAATGAGTGCTCCGAATAACGCCCGCTTTGAAAGTATCACTTTTAGCAAAAAATATTTATTATCTAAATCAACGCATCAAATAAACAAAAAGAACAGCCCGTCTGGCTTGAAAACAAAACATTAAATTGGCGAAAGCCATGTTGATTCAAGGAACCCAGTATTGGGAGATCAGGAAATACCCATTACTAGAGAATAAAAATAGAAGCCTGTCCGGTTAAAGGACAAAGAATATGATTCTGTTTAAGTTGAAAAAACAACAAGCCTGTTTTCAATCATTACATCTGCAAATGCAAATTCTTTCTGAATCCATTCAAATGTTTGTTTCTGATAGATAAACACATGAGTGGGATCGTTTTTGTAGTACCAATTCGCAAAATCGATGTTTTCGTTGTAAAGATGGGTCATGCAGTACAACTTTCCCTTGGGTTTCAGAATTTTTTTTAGAAAGCTAAATTCCTTGTGCGGATTATAGAAATGTTCAATCACCTCGCAGGACGCGATGTAATCGTATTTTTCTTGCAGCAATTTTGGGTAGTTGTGAAAGTAAGGATCGTATGGTACAATGGAAAAACCATGATCCGTCAGCACTTTGGAAATTACAGGACCTGTGCCCGCACCAAAATCCAGGCCTTTATGATTTGCAGTAAAATCCCGGCGAACGGAATTGGTAATGGGGGAGACGAACTTCTGATATCCCGTGTCTTCTATGTCGTTATTGTGCTGCTGATAGTGCGTTTTTTCAACATCTTGGCCAGGTCTTGAGTTTGCATCGGCAAATATCCCAAAGCAAGTGTTGCATTGATAATGAATGCGATTTTCTGTTTTATAAAAAAGTTTCGCATTATTGTTACAAAGAGGACATTGATACCGCATGTTAATGAACTTAGGATTAGTTCTGTGTTTAGTGTTTTCGCACACACTTTAGATAAAGACCTTCCACCTTTTCGCGTGCCCATGGTGTTTTTCTCAGAAACTTCAGGCTCGATTTAATGGAAGGATCGCTGGTAAAGCAGTTTATTTTAATCATGCTTCCCAATTCTTCCCAGCCATAATAAGCCACCAAAAATTCCAATATATCAGACAGTTTAACGCCGTGCAATGGATTATTTACCTGCTCTCTGTTGGTTGTATTATTTTCGTTTGATTCCATATTAACTTTTTGCTAATTAGTAATTGTGAATTAATAATCTATAATTATTCTTTATTTTTTTTACCCCTAAATCCCCTGAAGGGGACTATTTCCCAAACTGCAGCTTTTAAGCCCCTTTAGGGGTTTGGGGTGGGGAATTACTATTTATAAAATCAGCAAAGAATGTTCCCGTAATTGATTCATTGGTTTCGAATACCAAAATAATTCAAAATCTTCAAAATGATTCTCAAAATCTACTTTTAAAGCCGCCAAAGTAAGTGTGTTTTCTTCCTTTACGGATATGTTTTTCAGTACATCAAGCAACCAATCTCCTTTTTCTTTTTCGAGCGATATTTCGAAGCTTTCTGTCTTTTCATGAAAGCACATTTTGTAAAGCTCCCAGCTTCTGCCTTTTTTTGATTTTGTGATGGTCATAATTTCCGGTGTGCCTCCCAGCCATATTGGTTTTGCTGAATCTTTTGGAGTGCTGTATTCGACAGTTTCCAGACAGGTTTGAATAAAATTCTGTTTGATGCTGGTTTTCGGAATTCTAAAACCGGATGGTACATCGTCGAACCAATTCTGCAAAGGAATTTCAAAGCCCAGTCCGTGCATGTAGTTATAGAGCGATTTTTTTAAACCGTAGCTAAACAGATCGTGATCGATTCCCGTTTTGTCGGTAAATTGAATATCGTTATTGGCGAATGAAATTTTATTGTACTTGGGTGTAATGCCGTAAGCTTCAGGATTCAGACCAACCGGACTGTGAGCTGTAAGTGCAAACTGATGCCAAAAGGCCGATTGCACAATCCCCAATTCGAATATCTGCCGAACTACTTCCAGACTGTCGATGGTTTCCTGCATAGTTTGCGACGGAAATCCATACATCAAATAGGCATGAACCATAATTCCCGTTTCGGTAAAATTATTGGTCACCTGAGCTACCTGTTTTAGAGTGACTCCTTTATTGATCAATTTTAACAATCGATCGGAGGCAACTTCCAGTCCGCCCGAAACGGCAATGCAACCGGAGGCTTTCAGCAGCAAACAAAGATCTTTTGTAAAGCTTTTTTCGAATCGGACATTGGTCCACCAAGTAATGTTTAAATTGCGCTTAATGATCTCGATGGCGAGAGCTTTCATTAATGCCGGAGGTGCTGCTTCATCAACAAAATGAAAGCCTTTTTCTCCGGTTTGTGCCACAATTTTCTCAATTCTGTCTGCCAGCACTTTGGCTGCAATGGGTTCAAAATATTTGATGTAATTCAGTGAGCCATCGCAAAAGGTACATTTGCCCCAGTAGCAACCGTGTGCCATGGTTAATTTGTTCCATCGTCCATCGCTCCACAAACTGTGCATGGGGTTGGCAATTTCGATTACTGAAATGTATTTGTCGAGTAAAAGATCGGAGTAGTCGGGTGTGCCCAATTCATTCTGTTTGTAATCCTGAATGGGAGAATAATTGTTGTATGTTACTTCGCCTTTTATCCGCTCAAAAGTTCGTTTTAATGCAGGTGTTTCGTTAACCGGATTCAGTACATGATTCGCCAGAAGTTCCAAAGGCAGCTCGCCGTCATCCAAAGTAATGTAGTCAACGAAATCGAAGACTCTGGGGTCGGTCAGACTTCTTAATTCTGTATTTGGAAATCCGCCGCCCATTACAATTTTAATGGCAGGATACTCTTTTTTAATGAACTGAGCACAACGAAAGGCACTGTATAAATTTCCGGGGAAAGGAACCGAGAAGCAAACCAATTTTGGATTTTGGATGTTCAATTGCTTAGCCAGTATTTTGAGACTAAGTTCATCGATATAGCTTAACTCTTCCTGCAAATGCTCCTGCAATTGGTCGAAGGTAGATGCACTTCGGCCCAATCGTTCGGCATATCGGCCAAAACCAAAATTCTCATCGATGCATTCGGTAATAAAATCCGATAAATCTTCCAGAAAAAGAGTCGCCAAATGCTTGGCTTTGTCTTGCATTCCCATCAAACCAAAAGCCCATTCCAGATCTTCTACCTGATTGAAGCGCGAGGCTTGCGGTAGAAAATTCTCAGTGCAAATTTGTCGTGCCAGAGTCTGATTTTTCCCTTGCAGAAAAGAAAATACATCGTTTATTGCCAATAAATAATGTTCTCGAAGGGCATATATTCTTGACGCATTTTCCGAAATAATCTGTTCTTTCTGAAAAGCGATTTCGAAAATTTCCGATAAACCTTCTTTGGAAAAAAGCTCCAGAATAACTTCAATACCCAAATCCATTTGAAAGGAAGATCTGTTTTTCTCATTTAAAAATCCCTTTAAATAGGCTGTTGCCGGATAAGGGGTGTTTAATTGAGTAAAAGGCGGAGTTACCAGAAAAAGGTCTTTCACGTGATTGGCTTTTATAAATTGGACGTTACTATGCTGATTTGCAACAAGATTTTATTTACTATTTTTTAAATTGAGGTTCTCACTCTTGATAAGGTTCAGTCTTATTTTCATTTTTTTCTGAATCACTTGAAAGTGGTGTTCATCCTCTTCAGAAACAAAAGAAATAGCTTCTCCCGGCGATTCTGCACGACCAGTTCTACCAATTCGGTGAATGTAATCTTTAGGAGATCGAGGCAAATCGTAATTTACCACGTAAGGTAAGAATTCAATATCAATACCTCGGGTTAATAAATCGGTGGCAACTAAAACCCGAAGCTTGCCGGTTTTAAACTTGCGCAGATTTTCGGTTCTTGCTCCCTGACTTTTCTTGCTGTGAGTGCTGGTGGCCTGAATACCATTTTTGCTTAGTTTGTAAGCAACAGCATCAGCCCGGTGTGCCGATGATACAAATACAAGAACCTGTTCTAAATTGTTTTTCTTAATGATATACCGAAGCAACGGCCCTTTTTTTTCTTCGCTAACCGAGTAGGCTATCTGATCGATTAAATCAAGCGTATTTTCTTCAGCCTCTATTTTTATAATCACTGGTTCATTCAAAAGAACCTGATTTACGTTGTTTACATCATCGCTTAAAGTGGCCGAGAACAAAAGATTTTGACGTTTTTTAGGCAATAAAGCAAATATGCGGTTCATCTCATCTTTAAAACCCAGATTCAGCATTTTATCAGCTTCGTCCAGTACCAAGGCTTCAATTTCCGATAAGTGTACTGCATTCGAATCTACCAATTCCAATAAACGACCGGGAGTAGCAACCAAAACGTCTACATTGTTCATCGCCTTCATTTGCGGATTGATAGAAACACCACCGTGAACGGCCAGGCATTTAATCGGATCGGCGAGGGCAGATGAAAACTGTTGAAAAACTTCCAAAACCTGCATGGCTAATTCGCGGGTAGGCACCAATACCAATGTCTTGATGTATCTGTTCTTAGAAATACTTCCTCCCTGAAGGTTGGTTAATATGGGCAAGACATAGCTGGCTGTTTTTCCCGATCCTGTTTTGGCAATACCCAACACATCCTTTTTCTTAAGAATGGCAGGAATAGCCTCTTTTTGAATTGGATAGGATTCGGTGTAGTTTTGATCGGCCAGAGCTTTTAGCAAAGATGAAGATAGTCCTAAAGATGCAAACGACATATATTTTTGTTCTGATTATTGGTACGGATTTATTTCCGTCGACAAAGATAAGGGAAATAAAGCTCAACTAGCTATAAATGGAGAAAGCAACAGTACAATTAAAGGAAGGAAGTTGCTTTGGAGTGAGGCATGTTGGGAAAATTAACCACAAAGTACACAAAGGGATATCACGAAGCATCACAAAGATTTATAAATTAGGAGAAGTGCTTAGTATCTGTGGTGATTGGATAAACTCCATGCTTCAGGCTTAGCTGAAAACCATTGTTTTACTTTTGCCCAGTTGCCCTGAAAAAAATCTGAATTGCGGTAAGTATTTAAATCATCCTCCGATTTCCAATGACTTACAGTGAAGAACACCGATGGATTTGATACGTCCTGCAGAATTTCAAGATAAGAACAGCCAGGAAAAGCGATAATATCCTCTTTTTCACCTGATGTAAGTTTTTTGAATTCTTGAATGTGCTGAGGTCGGATTTCCAGCTTTACAAATCTAATGATCATGGAGTTTGATTCTAATATCGGAGTTAATATCCAGTTGTAATAGTTCAGCTAAATTGCCTTTGTTTATCGCTATTTCCAGTAATCCTGACGAGTTGAAGAGCGCCAGGAAATCACCTTCAGAAGTTTCGTGGTAGTTCTGGTTGATTTTAGTAATCCGGTAGTGGTTGCTTTGTACCAAAATTTCAAAATCTCTTTCCTGACGGACAGATTCAAACAATTCTTTTGAAATATTTGTGGTTATATTCCCATACGAATCAATATAAATGATTTGTCCGGTAATTGTTCCTTTCTGAATTAACGCGCGGATTGGAACCAATCGGTACAATTCTTTATGGATGGATCCCAGTTTTGAAAGATTGTTGTATTTAATAATGTGAGAAGCCGCTTTGGCGAATACATCCAGTTCCGGAAAAGTATGAAATTGATCTTCCTTTTCAATATTTTCGATGCGTACAATTTCTTCAGGATCGCCTTTCATTACCAGACTAAAAATACCATTGTCGGCACCAATAAAATAATGATCCTGATATTTTACAACTACGTGCGGATGTTCCGGTGTTTCTTCTGATTTAACTCCAATAATATGAATACTTCCTTTTGGAAAATGGACAAAGGCATTTTTTATAATAAAAGATGTCTGAGATATATTGTAGTTATCAACATTGTGACTTAAATCGACCAATTGTGCTCCCGGACAGATAGATAAGAGGCGCCCCTTAAGTGCCCCCAGATAGTAATCGCGGTGCTGCCAATCGGTAGTTAAACTTATTATTGTCATAAATGGATCTAATTTTAAAGAGAAAGAGGTTTACTGCAAACGAAAATATATTCATATTTCTCTTAGGTACTGCTAAACAAATCAGAATTAATAATTAATTTGTAGACTCAAAAGTAATGAATATTGAACGGAATATATGATTGAAAAGAGCATATCTTTAGGGGTAATTGATCCTCTTGAATTTTATGGAATTAATAATTCAAAATTGGTCGTTTTAAAGGAGATGTTTCCAAAATTGAATATTGTTGGGAGAGGGAATGAAATATTTGCCAGCGGCGAAGAAAAGATTCTGAATTTATTTGAAATGAAAGTGAATCTTTTGATTCAGCACTACAACCAATACAACGTTCTTACGCTGGCCAATATAAAACGAATTGTGTTGGAAAATACTCCGGATATACAGAATCCTGATGATCCTAAAAGTGTTATTCTTTTTGGTAATAATGGGAAAATTATTCGTGCCCGCACTGCTAATCAAAAAAAGCTGGTCGAAAAATCATCAAAAAACGATATGATTTTTGCTGTTGGTCCTGCCGGATCGGGAAAAACCTATACTGCAATTGCCTTGGCTGTTAAAGCCCTGCGTAATTCTGAGGTGAGAAAGATTATTTTGAGTCGGCCTGCAGTGGAGGCAGGAGAGAATCTGGGTTTCCTTCCCGGAGATTTAAAAGAGAAAATTGATCCTTATTTACAGCCCTTATATGATGCTTTGCTGGATATGATTCCGCCACGTAAACTAGCCGATTATCTGGAAGCAGAAATTATTCAAATTGCCCCCTTGGCTTATATGCGCGGAAGAACTTTGAACGAGGCTTTTGTTATTTTAGATGAGGCACAAAATACCACAACCAAGCAGTTAAAAATGTTTTTAACCCGTATGGGAACCAGTGGTAAGTTTATGATTACAGGCGATATCACGCAAATAGATTTGCCCAGAAAACAACAATCCGGATTGGTTCAGGCCTTTCGGATTTTAAAGGACATCAAAGGAATAGCAATGGTTGAGTTTGATAAATCGGATATAATTCGACACCGATTGGTGAAAGAGATTGTAGCAGCCTACGAAATTGAAGAGGAAAAGGAAGAAAAAAAGAGGGAGAAAAAGGAATAAATCGATTATCTTCGCGCTTAAATATAAACCGTTTTATAAATTATTAGAATTTTTGGAGCAATGAAAGAAGCAATTGTTAAAACAGATTTTAATTTCCCGAATCAAAAGAATCTTTACGTAGGTAAGGTAAGAGACGTTTATAATATTAACGATGAGTATCTTGCTATGGTTGTTTCTGATCGTATTTCAGCTTTTGATGTTGTATTACCTGAAGGTATTCCTTTTAAGGGACAGGTATTGAATCAAATTGCTACCCGCTTTTTAGATGCAACATCCGATATCGTTCCAAACTGGAAAATTGCGACTCCTGATCCAATGGTAACAATTGGTCATATGGCTGAGCCATTTATGGTTGAGATGGTAATTAGAGGATATTTAACCGGTCATGCATGGAGAGAATACAAAGCAGGAAAACGTATGCTTTGCGGTGTCTCATTGCCTGAAGGAATGAAAGAAAATCAGAAATTCGAAAAACCGATCATCACGCCAACTACTAAGGCTATGGAAGGTCACGATGAAGATATTTCCAGGGAAGAAATTTTAAAACAAGGCATTGTATCTGAAGAGGATTACGAGATGCTTGAAAAATATACTCAGGCTTTGTTTGCCAGAGGAACTGAGATTGCTGCCGAAAAAGGTCTGATTTTGGTTGATACAAAATATGAATTTGGTAAAAAAGATGGTGTGATCTATCTGATTGATGAGATTCATACTCCGGATTCATCCCGTTACTTTTATTCGGAAGGATATGCTGAGCGTTTGGCTAAGAATGAGCCGCAAAAGCAATTGTCGAAAGAGTTTGTTCGCGAATGGCTGATGGAGAATGGTTTTCAAGGTAAAGAGGGACAAAAAGTGCCCGAAATGACTGAAGAAAAAGTAAATCAGATTTCGGAGCGTTACATTGAGTTGTACGAGCAGATTATTGGAGAGAAATTTATTAAAGCAGATGCAAAAGATATTAATGCCAGAATCGAAAAGAATATTTCAGATTGCCTGAAGACTTTGAAATAGGTTTTAGACAATAAAAAGCAGAGTATAAAAAACAAAACCGAAATCCATTACAGATTTCGGTTTTGTTTTTAGATCATTTGTTTGGGGATCTATAAAATCATCCGCCAACCCGTTTTACCTGATAACCTTCCGCTTTTAAAAGCTCCATAATTTTATCGCGGTGATCGCCTTGAATTAAGATTTCTCCATCTTTAGCAGAACCGCCGCCGCCACATTTGCTTTTTAAAATTTTCCCCAATTCTTTTAAATCATCAGGCGTACCAACAAAACCTTCAATTAAAGTAACAACCTTACCTTTTCTTTGTTTTTTGTCCAGTAATACTCTTAACTTTTGTTTGTTCGGAGCTAAGGTTTCTTCTACCGATTCATCATCGTATTCGTAGTTGTAATCGGGGTTCGTTGAGTAAACGATATTTTTTTTGCTTTTTGCCATTTTAATAAAGTATGTTAGTAATTAGTACACAATAACTGATTAAAATGGGTATTTCACCACGAAGCACCAGTTATTTATTACTATCAGAACAAAGATATTTAAAATTTAGCTTTATAAGTTGTTCGGTTCACGAAATAGATGATGGAGCCAACAAAAGGGATGAAGACAACCAGTAGAATCCATATAAGTCTGTTGATTCCTAATAAATCCCGTCGGAGGATATCAACAATTGCGATTACCGGAAGTAAAATTCCTATGAGTTTGGTTAATAGCCAAATGTCAAATAGTATGGATAAGATCATTATTTTTTTTATTTGTGAAATGCTGGTGCAAAACTTGAATGTAATTATTTGCCGGCACAATCTACACATTTCTTACTTTCAGGCATAATCATGATTCTTCCGATGGGAATAGTTATTCCACATTTTATGCATTTCCCAAAATCATCCGAATCAATATTCTTGAAAGATTCTTTTAATGCTGAAAGCTGAATTTCCTTTTTACGCAAAGCTGCCTCATTCACACTCTTGTTGTTTATTGCATCCATTCGGCTAACTCTGCCAATGGCACAATCCGGCGAAATAGGTTGGGTTAAATCCTTTAGAATTACAATTTCATTTTCAAGTCTTAAAATTCTATCGATAATTTGTATTACGATTTGAATTCTATTTTTATCAGGCATAAATTACTGTTGTATTGAAGATCAAATTAAAAGAATAAAGGTAGAATTAAAAAGTATTTTGTTCTTTCCGTATCGTTGTGAATGATTTATTTCGTTGACTATTTAGATTCATTCTAAAGTATTTTAGCAGGCTAATTTATATGTATTTGGCTAGGCTGGAATCCTACTTCTTTATACTTTTGAATTGTAAATATGTGCTGTAATATCAGTATGGAATCGATTGCGAATCAGATCTTTTGAGTTGTGGTGTTGCAGTTGTTTAGCATTTTATTCATTCATTTATTTAAGAAAAGTAATGAACAAGATAGTTGAAAAAGAGAATTTTTCAGAAAAAGTAGTGAAAATTGTGGTTGAGGCACCTTTAATTGCTAAGGCCCGCAAACCGGGTAATTTTGTAATTGTACGGGTAGGTGAAAAAGGGGAACGTATCCCTTTGACCATTGCTGGTGCTGATGTTTCCAGGGGAACCATTACCATTATCGTTCAGAAAATGGGCGTGTCATCTATTAAGCTGTGTCAGCTTGAAGTTGGAGATTATGTAACCGATTTGGTAGGCCCGCTGGGTAAACCAACCGAAATACATAAGGTTGGCACGGTGCTTTGCTGCGGTGGCGGTGTTGGTGTTGCACCACTGCTTCCAATTGTTGAAGGATACAAAAAAGCGGGTAATCGTGTCATTACTGTTATTGCAGCAAGATCAAAAGATCTGTTGATTCTGGAGGAAGAAATGCGCAAACATTCTGATGAGCTGATCGTGATGACTGACGACGGATCGCATGGAAGAAAAGGTTTGGTTACTGAAGGTATGGAAGAGGTTATTAAGCGTGAAAAAGTGGATGAGTGTATCACCATTGGTCCTGCTGTAATGATGAAATTCTGTTCTTTGCTGACCAAGAAATATGAAATTCCTACTATGGCGAGTTTGAATAGTATTATGGTTGACGGAACCGGTATGTGCGGAGCATGCAGAGTTACCGTTGATGGTAAAACTAAATTTACTTGCGTAGATGGACCTGAGTTTGATGCGCATAAAATTGATTTTGACGAAATGATGTCGAGATTAGGAGGTTACAAGGAAGAAGAAAATGACAAAATGGATCATTTTCAAAATTAATCAACTAAAGACAAAACAGGACAATGGAAAGGTCTGAAGAATATATAAAAAACGAGCGTAAACAAGAGTGGAGAGTCGAACTTCAAAAACTGACAAAAGCCAAAGATCGTATGGCGATTGAAAGGGTGGAGATGACAGAAATGGCTCCTGAAGAGCGAATTAAATCTCAGCGCGTTGAGGTGAATGTAGGTCTGACTAAAGAGCAGGCAATGTTAGAGGCAACACGTTGTATGGATTGCGTAAATCCAACTTGTATGGAAGGCTGTCCGGTAAGTATCAATATTCCCAAATTTATTAAAAATATTGAACGCGGAAACATTTTGGAGGCAGCAGCGGTTTTAAAAGAAACCAGTGCGTTACCAGCTGTTTGTGGTCGTGTTTGCCCGCAGGAAGTTCAATGTGAACAGAGATGCTTTTATGTTGAGAAATTGAATCTGCCTTCTGTGGCAATTGGTCATTTGGAGCGTTTTGCCGCTGATTTTGAAAGAGAATCCGGTGTAATTTCTGTTCCTGAATTGGCAGAATCAAATGGTGTTAAAGTAGCTGTTATCGGTTCCGGACCATCAGGTTTGTCTTTTGCCGGCGATATGGCTAAATTGGGTTACGATGTAACTGTTTTCGAAGCACTTCACGAAATTGGTGGTGTTTTAAAATATGGTATTCCTGAATTCCGTTTGCCAAATGCTGTTGTTGATGTAGAAATTGAAAATTTACGCCGGATGGGTGTGAAATTCATCACCAACTATATTGTAGGCCAAACCGCAAGTTTAGATGATTTAAGAGAAGAAGGATATAAAGCATTTTATGTAGGTAGCGGTGCTGGCTTGCCTCGTTTCATGAATATTCCTGGTGAAAATTCGAACGGAATTATGTCATCAAATGAGTATTTAACCCGTGTAAATTTGATGGGAGCTGATTCGGAAGAATCGGATACGCCAATATTGCGTGGTAAAAATGTTGTGGTTGTTGGCGGTGGTAACACTGCTATGGATTCGGTTCGTACTGCAAAACGATTAGGTGCCGAAAGAGCAATTATTGTTTACCGTCGTTCTGAAGAAGAAATGCCTGCACGTGTTGAGGAAGTTCATCATGCCAAACAGGAGGGAATCGAATTTCTTACCTTAACGAACCCAATTGAATACATTGCTGACGAAAATAGTCGTGTGAAGCAAATCAAGGTTCAGAAAATGGAATTAGGTGAACCTGATGCATCGGGTAGAAGAAGACCAATTCCAATGGAAGGTTCTGAATATACGATTGATGCAACTGTAGTTGTGGTTGCTGTAGGAGTTTCTCCAAATCCATTGATTCCAAATTCGGTGGAAGGCTTGGAGGTTTCGAAATGGGGAACGATTGAAGTTGTTAAAGATAAAATGCAATCATCAATTCCTGAAGTATTTGCAGGTGGAGATATTGTTCGCGGTGGTGCTACTGTTATTCTTGCAATGGGAGATGGCAGAAAAGCGGCTAAAAACATGAATATCTATTTGCAGGAAAAATATTTATCCAATAAAGTGGAACACTAAAAATTAGAAAAAATGAAAGAGTTTAATTCACTTGAAGATATTTTAGATTTTGCCATTAATGAAGAGCAAATGGCTGCTGATTTTTATACCGAACTTGCTGGTAAAATGAAACATCAGGAGATGAAGGATACTTTTGAGCAATATGCTTTGGAAGAAATCGGTCATCGCTCTAAGCTGGAAGCTATTAAAAATGGTAAAAAATATCAGGTTTCGGAGGCTAAAATTGCTGATTTAAAAATTGCTGATTATTTACTGGATGTAGATGTTGATAAAACAAATATTACTTATCAGGAAGCGTTAATTCTTGCTATGAAAAAGGAGAAAATCGCTTTTAGATTGTATAATGATCTTGCTTCTGCAGCTACAGATGAACCTTCAAAAAAATTATTCCTTATGCTTGCCCAGGAAGAAGCAAAGCATAAACTGCGTTTTGAAGTGGAATACGATAATAATATTCTAACAGAGAATTAGAATTGTAATAGACATACTAAAAAAAGTCTTGAGAAATCAAGGCTTTTTTTTTTGATTAAAAATTATTTTGTGTTGCGCATTAATATTTTGTAACTTATAAGGTCAAGCTTTAAAAACACACACATCAATCTGAAAGAGGGTTTTAATTCGTATGAGATTATTAATTAATAAAAATTAAGAATGAAAATTTTTAGGACATTTGAGGAAATTATTGATTATGCAATCGATAAAGAGATGGATGAAATAGAATTTTACTCAGAGGTTGCAAGTCGAATGGACAGGAAACATGTGAAAGGACTTTTTTGGGATATTGCTTTGGAGAAAACTGCAAGAATGCTTCGGCTGGAGAAGATGAAGGATGTGAAACCTGAATTGAACCTGGATGAAATTAAGGATATGAAAATTACTGCTAGTCTTGAGGATGTAGATTACACCAGAAATGATTTGACCTATCAGGATGCACTGATTATTGCAATGAAAAAAGAAAAGGCAAAATTTAAATTTTATTTGAGTATGGCCGAGAGTGCTGTTAATAAGGAATGCAGAGAAACTTTTTTGGCTCTGGCTAATGATGAGGCACGACAAAAATTGAAATTTGAAATAGAGTATGACGAACATATTTTAGTAGAGAATTGATTTGTAAAAATAATGAGGGATCGTTATTTTGAAGTAAGATAAAATCGAAATTCAGGTGAAGAATTTCGATTTTACTTTTTTACGGTTCAATTATTGTAGATATTTTGTTTTCCAAGCTGACTTTAGTATTTTTGTTAGTTATTACTAGTGAACTATAAATATTTGAAATACAGATAATTAATGCATTATTTTTTTCGAAGTATTCTTCTGATATGTCTCCTTGCTGGAGCCGTAAATTTTACGAAAGCTCA
Organism: Marinifilaceae bacterium; assembly: GCA_016936255.1. Lineage (GTDB taxonomy): Bacteria > Bacteroidota > Bacteroidia > Bacteroidales > Marinifilaceae > Labilibaculum. The sequence goes on from JAFGYE010000048.1 coordinate 46,926, forward strand.
AACTACAAATGTTGAGTTGTCTAATAATAAGGTTGTTGTAGGTGGTCAACCCTGCTTTTTGCATCTTGTTAAAGAAAAGCAAACCTTATTTTCTATTAGTCGGGCATATGGTGTCGACCTCGCTGTTATTTTGCAGGTAAATCGAAAAACGGAAGCAACAGTTAATGTTGGTGAGGTTTTAAGAATTCCGGTTGTAGATGCAGAAACCGTTCTTTCTCCTGTTTTAGTGAAAACGGAAGATGAAAATTTCTTTTATTACATCGTGAAAAAAGGGGACACACTATTTTCTTTATATAAAAAATATGGTGTTGATATTGCTTTAATAAAGGCCTCAAATCCAGATATGGGAGACAGCTTACGTTTGGGTACAATTGTTAAGGTTCCTAAAATCGTTAAAAAAACACAGCTAAATACAATTCCTAAACACGATAAGAATTATTACTATTATGTGATAAAACAAGGCGATACAGAATCTTCCATATCCCGTCAGTTTTTTATGAATCTGCGAAAATTCAAAAAGTTAAATCCTAAACTGAAAAGTACAGCTTTAAAGATTGGCGATTGGGTTCGGATACCCAGGTATTTGGTTCCTCCGGAATATTTTGTGGAGACGGAAGATCAAAAGGATACAATTGCAAAAAAATACCAGATTACAGATACTGTTGTTGCTAAAGTCGATTTAATACCTCTAAGTCAGAATAAAATACGAATAGCATTGTTTTTGCCTTTGTATCTGGATGCGAATGATTCTATAAATAGAAGTATTTCCTATAAGGATACTATTGAAATTGTTACGGAGAGAAATCCACGTATTTTATACAATAAATCTCATGATTTTATTCGTTTTTACCAAGGTATTCTTTTGGCTGTAGATTCTCTGCAAAAAGAGGGTTTATCGGTAGATCTTCATGTTTTTGATACAGAAAAAAATCCTGAACGCGTTCAGCGAATCATCGATGGACTGCAATATACTGATTTGGATTTTATGATAGGCCCGGTTTATCAAAGTACATTTTCGATTGTGGCAGATTTTGCCCAAAGAAGAAGAATCCCTATTATTTCACCTCTTTCGCCAAAGAATTCAGAGCTCACAACGAATCCATTCGTTATTCAAATGAATACTTCTATTCAATCGATTTGTGGAAAAATATCCGACTATGTTTGTTTCGAGTTGGATACGAGGAATTTAGTTGTTGTTCATCCTGATCGCTATGAGCATTTGAATGAATTTCAGTTGGTTACAGATATTGAACGGAATATGTTTGAAAAAGGAAAGTACTGGGAAAATGGTGATATGACTTATAAAAAGATATCATTTGATGAATACGGACTTTTTGGAATTGAACGCATGCTGAGCGATACATGTGAAAATGTAATTCTAGTGCCTTCTACCAAACAACCGTATGTTGAAAATATAATCTCCAATTTAAATGTTTTAAGTCAACGTTTCGATATTCGTTTAATGGGTTTTCCTGTGTGGCAGCGATTTAATAGTTTGGATGCCGAACTATTCTACAATTTAAATCTAAGTGTGATAACTCCATACAATATTGATTATAAGGATGCTAAAGTTGATTTGTTCGTTACAGATTTTAGAGAGAAATTTACATGTGAACCGAATGATTTTAGTTTTAGGGCATTTGATTTGTGTCGATTTTTTTCCAAGGCTGTAAGCCGGTATGGACATGATTTTCCTGATCATTTGAATGAATTGAAATTGGATTTGCTGCAATCAAATTACCATTTTAAAAGAGTAAATGCGTTTGGAGGACTCGAAAATCAAGGAGTTCAGATTGTAAATTATTCCCGGGATTTTAAGATAAGACATTCCATCCCTAAATCTCAAAATACTTTTCAGATATCAGAATAGGGTAATTAAATTTAAAATTGGAAGCTGAATCTATGCGATTCAGCTTTTTTTTTATCCGAATACGGATAAATCATCCACAATAGGATGTCTTTTTTTAATAGGGAGAAAAGTCGTGTATTTACTGACTTTTTTTTATTTGCTTGAGCTTTTATCCAATATCGTAGATATGTGAGAATCTGTAGCTTTAGTGTATGAGACGGTATGACAGCTTGTTATGGCTTGTGGTACGTACTTTGGTTCTAACTAAGTGTTAGTTATCTAAAGTCCTGTAATTATGAAAAAATATCTACTCTTGGGATTCCTTTGGGTTATCTCAGTCATTATTGTACAAGCTCAAAATGCACCGCCAGTCTTAAATTCGGTATCGGGAGTTACGGTTGATAATTCTTTCACTTTGTTATTTACTGATGATGGTACATGGCAAAGTCTTATTTCTGAAATACGATATGGAGATGATGTTGTTGATCCATCTGCTTACGATGCAGGTACAACTTCAGGAGAAATTGTTTTTACTCCATCTGCAAGTGTTTATTTTCAAAATGACACAACCTTAAATATTACTATTGTAACAGATGGAACCTACTTTGATGGTGTGTTTTCACAAACGATAGGGCACGGTGCTGCAACAAAGTTTGTTATAACTACTCAGCCGACTGCTCCGGCTTCCAATGGCGGAGTTTTGGGAACACAGCCTGCAGTAAGTCTGCAGGATCAGTATAGTAATACTTGTACAAGCGATGGAACAAGTTCTGTGGGAGTTGTTGCCAGTGGGGCGAGTTGGGTTTTGGGCGGAACAACGCCTCAAACAGCATCATCGGGAGTCGTGACTTTTTCTGGTTTAACAGGGAGCAGCGCTGTTGCTGTTACCGGAGCTGCAATCACTTTTTCTTTGGATGGATTTTCCCTGATCTCCGATCCATTTGATATTCCTGTCAATGCTCATCCAACACTTTCAGTGCCAACAGATGCTACTGTTGATTCTGATTTTGATATTACTTTTACAGATGATGCAACATGGAGAACCGGCATCAGTGAAATTCGATATGGCACCGATGTTCTTCCTGTTGGAGCTTATGATAAAACAAGTGCGGATGCAATCACCATTAAGCCGTCTCAGTCAGGATTTTTACAGGTTCCTGGTACGAAGAATCTGACCATTGTGTCCAGTGGATATTCGGATGCTGTTGAATCTTTGGAGATGAAGCATGGTGCTGCTGCTAATATTGTAATGGTTACTCAACCAACAGCTCCGGCTTCCAATGGAGGTTTATTGGGAACACAGCCTGTAGTTAAATTGCAGGATCAGTATGGTAATGACTGTACGGGTGATGGTGCAACACAGGTAATTGCAGCCGCTGATGCTTCCGGAGATTGGACTTTGGGGGGGATAGGCACTACTGTTTCTGCGGTAGGAGGAACTGTTTCGTTTTCCGGACTTACGGGAAGTAGTAATTTGGTTGTTAGTGGGGCATATTTAGTTTTTTCATCAGGCAGCTTGCCAACGCTCAATTCTTCTCCTTTTGATATTCCAGTAAATACTCCACCAACACTTACTGCCGCTACAGGAGCAACTGTTGATGATGTTTTTGAAATTTCATATTCAGATGACTCTAGCTGGGAATCAAGTATTGATTCGATTCGATTTAATGGAACAACCATTTCTGCAAGTGCATATTCTGTAAATTCAACAACAAATAAAATTGTTTTTACACCTTCGGCAGATCCTTCACTGCAAACTGCTGCATCTGCCAGCTTGGAAATTTTTGTTGATAGCTACAGTCCTGCGAGTACAACCCAAAATATAGGACATGGTGCAGCAACTAAAATAGTTGTACAAACAGAACCTGTACCGTCCGGTGTGAATGGAAGTCTATTTACCATGCAGCCTGTTGTTGCTATTCAGGATCAATATAGTAACATTTGTACTTCGAATAGTACTGTTTCCATTACTGCCGGTGAAAATGATCCTGTTAACTGGACTTTAGGTGGAACTCCAATGGGCACTGTTGCGTCTGGAGTATTAAACTACACTGATTTATCTGCTAGCAGCGATGCTGCAGTTACAGGAGCTTATATTTCTTTTACAGCATCTGAATTAACAGGAGTAGCTTCGGCAACATTCGATCTGGGATTAAATTCACCTCCTGTATTAACAGCAGCTTCAGGTGTGACCGTTGATGGTGCATTTACGGTAACTTTTGCTGATGAAAACAGTTGGCAAAGTAAAATCAGTAGTATTAGTTATGGTGGTACAGAGATTGATGCTTCTGCTTACAATAAACTAACAAGTGGACAAATAATATTTGATCCATCCTTATCAACAGCATTGCAAACTGCAGGAACACAAGATTTCGTTTTTATTGCTGCAGGATTCTCAAATGCAGCTTTATCACAAACGATCGGTCATGGTGTACCTACCTCAATTAAAGTAAGTGTTGAACCAACAGCACCAACAAGCAATGGTGGTTTATTGGTGCAGCAACCAGTTGTTATTAGTCAGGATCAATATCTTAATTCATGCACTTCAGATAATGCAACGGCAATATCTGTAGTGAAGGGCGATACTGGAAATTGGTCGTTGGGTGGCTCACCCAATCAGACTTTAGTGGGAGGATCATTTACATATACTGATTTGTCGGCTACAAGCGATGCACCGGTTATTGGAGCTTATTTAACTTTTTCATCTGGTAGTTTTGCGGATGTTAATTCTGCAACTTTCGATATTCCTGTAAATGCTTCACCTGCTCTTTCTCCCGCAAATAATGCTACGGTTGATGGAGAATTTCAGATCACTTTTACAGATAATGCAACATGGAGGGGAAGTATAACTGATATTACATTTGATGGCAATTCTATTCCGGAAGCAGCCTATGATGCCACGAATGCGACTCGAATTATTTTTAAGCCTGTTGAATCAAATGTCTTACAAACTGCAGGCACAAAAGAAATCATTGTTATTTCCAGTGGCTTTGCTAATGATACTTTAAGTCAGGTGCTTGAGCATGGGGTTGCTGATGAGCTGTTCATGTTTACACAGCCAGTTGGTCCTTCAGGCAATGGAGGTCAGCTTGCTACCCAGCCAGTAGTTCAATTACGAGATCAATACGCAAATATTTGTACTACAGATAATACAAGTACTATTTCGGAAACAACCAGCGGTGGAACCTGGACGTTGGGAGGAACAAGGGGATTAACTGCCGGTTCAGGAGTATTTACTTATACAGATTTAACGGCAAGTAGTAGTGTTGAACTGACTACAGCCAGCATTACTTTTTCATCAGGAGTTTTAACCGATGTTGTATCTGCTGCGTTTACAATTCCCTCTTTGGATTCATCACCAACACTACTTGCTTCTTCAACAGCAACAGTAGATGCAGGTTTTGAAATAAGTTTTAGTGCAAATGCAACTTGGCAGCTTGCCATTGATTCGATTAAGTACAACGGGAATTTAATAGCAGCAAGTGCTTATGATAAAACTCAATCCGGGAAGATTATTTTTGATCCGGCATTAGATTCTGATTTACAGATTTCGGGAACAGCTGATATGATAGTTTATGCCAGAGGATATGATAATGCGAGTGTATCACAACAAATAAAGCATGGTGTGGCTACTGATATGGTAATTGTTTTGCAGCCGACAGCTCCTGTTGAGAATGGAGCATTGCTAGCTAATCAACCTGTAATAACGCTAAAGGATCAATATGCTAATGATTGTACCAGTGAAAATACAATTGAAATTACATCAGCAAAAGGAGACGCTAATGCTTGGACACTAGGAGGTACGTTGGTAAAAAAAGTAACCAATGGGTCTGTTAGTTTTACTGATTTAACAGCATCGAGTAGTGGTGCAATTACTGGTGCTTTTATTGTTTTTTCAACAGTAGGATTAGCAACCGTAAATTCAAACACTTTTAACATTCCTGATTTAGCAGCTTCGCCCGTATTAACTGCTGCAAGTGGTGTTACCGTTGATTCAAACTTTGATATTACTTTTACTGATAATCCAACCTGGAGGAGTCAAGTTACAGAAATAAGATACGGAACCGATGTTTTGCCTGTAAATGCTTACGACACTTCTGTTGCGGGAATAATAACTTTTAAACCTGCAGAATCGCCAATTCTACAAACAGTAGCCAGCGGGTATATGTATATCGTTTCTACCTCATTCCTGAAAGATTCTGTTCTGCAGGCAATTGGTCATGGTGCAGCAACATCTATTGCAATAATAACTCAACCACAACAGCCTGCAAGCAATGCAGGTTTGCTACAAACCCAACCAGCTGTTAAAATACAAGATCAATATTTAAATGACTGTACAACAAATAGTGTACAAACTATCAATGCAAATGCAACAGGAGGAAGCTGGGTAGTAGAGGGAACTACTTCGTTAATGGTAACTAATGGGATTGTTGATTTTACCGATTTGACCGCCAGAAGTACGGATCTGGTATTTGATGCAACAATCACTTTTTCTGGCACAGGACTAACAAGCCAGGAGTCTGAGACATTTATTATTCCAGCACCTCTTATTGCTACTCCTCTTATTGCTTCAACAACTGCAACTGTTGATTCATTGTTTGATGTTACCTTCTCGGAAAATGCCGCTTGGCAAGGAGAAATTGATTCAATTTCTTATGGAGGAAACTTGCTGGCAACTGATGTTTATGACAAAAGTCAAGCAGGGAAAATTGTTTTTGATCCTTCAAAAAGTACAGAATTGCAAGTAACAGGAACGAAAGAAATTTTAGTTTATTCAAGAGGATATCAAAATGCAGCAGTCAATCAGGAAATTAAACATGGTATTCCGGATACTATTTTTATTGACAGGCAACCAACGGCTCCATTGGTGAATGGCGGCAATTTAGATACGCAGCCAAGGGTATCTGTGCGGGATCAATACAACAATAGTTGCTCCAGCAATAATACTTTTGAGATTTCTGTCGCAAATGGAGATGCGCAGGCCTGGACTTTGGGGGGGACCTTAACTCAAAGGGTTTCATCAGGTGTGCTTACATATAGTGGCTTAAGTGCTTCAAGTGAGACAGCCATTGCCGGAGCTTTTCTGAAATTTTCCGGTGCTGGTGTGGTTTCAGTGAACTCAGATCCTTTTGATATTGTTGAGTTATTAAGTCCGCCTAACATTAATTCTGCATTCCTTGTCACAGTTGATTCAGATTTTACATTAAACTTTTTTGCCATTGATGATACATGGAAAAACAGTATTACCACCATCACTTACGAGGGGGATACGCTTCCTTCTTCTGCTTATACGATAGCTGCGGAATCAATTACTTTTCATATTTCACAAGAAGTATTGCTGCAGAAAGCAGGAACATTCAGTATTGTTATCCATTCTTTAGGTTATACTAATGTAATCGTGGAACAAGAGGTTGGTCACGGAGCAGTTGCAAGTATGGAGATAACTCAACAGCCATTGGCTCCGCTAACAAATGGAGATCTGCTGGCTCAACAACCCATTTTACAATTTTTGGATCAATATGCAAATGTCTGCACTTCCGAAATTCAAAAGGGCATTGCTGTTGAAAGGAATGATACCGGAGAATGGACTTTAGCTGGAACTGTTGAGCAAACAGCAACAAATGGAATTGTTACATTTACGGATTTGTCGGCATACAGCACGGCTCCGGTAAGTGGTGCTGAATTGAAATTTATTGCTGCGGATTTAACTGCAGTTGTCTCTGCACCTTTTGATATTCCGGATGTTAGCAGTTCTCCGGTTCTAAGCGTTGCAATTGGTGCAACTGTTGATAATCCGTTTAAAATTACTTTTACTGAGGATTCCGTTTGGAGAAGCCGTATTAATGTGGTGACTGTTAATGACAGTGTATTGAGTGCTGCGAGTTATAATGCGGGTCAGGCCGGAGAGTTGGAGTTGATTCCTTCTGAATCGGAGTTTCTGCAAAAAAGCGGATCATTTCAGATTATTGTGCAGTCCCGGGGTTTTGCTCACGATACAGTTCAGCAGGAGATCAATCACGGTATAGCAGATAGTTTACTGATCACAACTCAGCCATCAGATCCTGCTAATAATGGTGAATTATTATCTCAGCAACCTGTATTAAAATTAAGTGATCAATACCTAAATGACTGTACCGGAGATAATTTTACGCAGGTAAATGTGGTTAAATATGATCAGAAAGCCTGGATTTTATCTGGAACTCTTCAAGCTCAATCGGTAAGTGGTGTAGTTAGTTTTACTGATTTAACTGCAACAAGTGAGATTGCAATTGATTCAGCTTACCTTCAGTTTTCATTCAATAAAGACACAGTAATTTCTGCTTTGTTTAAGATTCCTGTTCCGGTTATTGAGCTGACTGCAGCATTAAATGTGACTGTGGATAATGAATTCACAATACAGGCCAGTGACAATGCCAGCTGGAGGGATTCAATATCAGCCATATCATTTGCAGGTGAAACTTTAGTTGATACTTCTTACTTGATTGAAGCTGGAGGTATTACTTTCTATCCAGATAGGGATTCTATATTACAGATTGCAAGAACTGACACATTAATTGTAATTGCCAATGGATATGCCAACGCTATAATTGAACAGGAAATTGGACATGGAATAGTCACAGAAATGGTGATAATCGATCAGCCTGTTGGTCCTGTAAATAATGGAGATACTCTCGCGCAGCAACCTAAACTACAGTTGAGAGATCAATATAAAAATAATTGCGAAAAAGACAATGCAACTCAAATTTCAGCTTCTAAATATTCCGATGGTTCAGAAGCCGATGTGGTTGATTTGTGGGATTTAGGAGGAACCAAAACCATAACTGCTGTTGGAGGTTTGGTAACTTACCTGAATTTGACTGCAACCAGTGAAAACCGGGTAGAAGGTGCGCGTTTGCTGTTTACTTCAGATGCGTTACCGAATGTTGTTTCCGACAGTTTCGATATTGTAATTCCTCCTCCGCCGGTTATTGTGGGAGCTGTTGATGCTGATGTTGATGCAAGTTTCTTTGTGGAATTTACGGATAACAAAACATGGCGATCGCTGATTTTTGATATCCGATACGGAATACGAAGCCTGGAGGGAAATTACGATATTTCGGAACCTGGAAAAATTACGTTTGATCCAACCGTGACTTCTATTCTTCAAAAATCAGGAGTCGATTCGATGTATATTTATTCCGGGAACTATGATACTGTCCGGTTTGAACAGACAATACATCACGGAAAGTCGAAATATCTGGTAATTGTTAAAGAGCCATCTGCTCCCCTCAAAAATGGAGATGTTTTACTCAGACAACCACAGCTTAAATTGCAGGATCAGTTTCGAAATAATTGTGTTACCGATAATGAAACACCTGTAGCTGTTAAAAAAGGTGACGATGGAGATTGGTCACTTGCAGGAACTTTTACTCAGATTGCCGTTGATGGTATGGTTAAGTATACAGATCTAACTGCAACAAGTGAAAGGGAAGTGGAAGGAGCCCGTCTGGAGTTTGAAGGAACAGGAATAATTCCTAAATTGTCTCAGTCGTTTACAATTCCGGAACCGCAGGTCAATAGGGCAGGCGAAGCCAGGGCAAATCCTGAATTGGTTTGTTATGGCGCCAGTTCGAGTATTACCCTTGTTGGTTTTGATGGCCTTATTCAGTGGCAAAAGTACGATGAGTTGAATGATATTTATGAAGATATAGATGGTGAAAATTCGGAAATTTTTATATCCGATGAAGTGGTTAAAAATGCCAGATACAGAGCAATGGTTTCGAAAGATGGTTTTACAACTCAATACTCTAATTCTGTGACAGTGAGTCCGATTGAGCCGCCTTTAGCCGATTTCACATTCGAGATTGATTACAATCGGGTTGATTTTACAAACTTAAGTGTTAATGCAACAAATATAGTTTGGGATTTTGGCGATGGAATCATTAGCAGTGAATTTGAGCCAAGTCATTCGTTTGTTTTGGATAATGCAAATGGATCGGGGTATGTGGTGAGTTTAACGGCTTCGAACGATGCTTGTCCTAATAGTAAGAAATCGCAACAGGTATTTATTACTACGGGTATCGAAGATTTAATTTCAGAAAATGGGGTCGTTGTTTATCCAAATCCAAGTCGAGGAGAATTTTTTATCGAGATTTCAAATTCGGATGAGAATGGTGTTTTGAGAATATTTGATCAGACAGGAAAACTGGTTGCAACTCGAAGCGTTGAAAATGGTCTTCGTAATAATAGGATTGCTTTCGATCTGAAAAATCTGACGGGAGGTATCTATTTCTTGACCATTCAGTATCCTGATAAAGTGGTTCGAACAAAATTGATTATTCAGTAAGAAACTTTAATAGCTAATTAAGACAAATTACAATAGTTTTGAATTAATTTACTAACAGCAATTTTATTACATTTTGATCAAATTTGTAATGAAATTGCTGTTTTCTTATATAGTTTGATTTCCTTTTTGTTATTTTAATTTTAATTTTATTTTGATTAGTATTATGTTGTTATATATTTGTTATTAAAGTTTTTTTAGCATAAATTTTCATACTCAATCGTAACCTACTAATCTAATAAGAGAAGATGAACAAAATTATTTTAATCGTGTTTTTAATTTTTTCAGGATTTCAGTTATGCGCACAATCTGAAAATTCAGGAGAAGCTGAAGAAGTTGTGGAAATAAATTTAGGGAATTTAATTATCCAGACGATTCCATCAGAGTTGATTATAGAAATTCCTAAATTAGGTATTGATGGAAATAAAATCCAGGACTCTATTATTTTAGAAGAAATAAATACGGGTGTTTATGATATAACTTTTATACTTAAGAAAAAAAAGTTTAAATGTTCTGTTGAGGTATTAAATCAGAAAACAACCCATTTAATGGTGGATGTGAAAGAAAAAAAATCGGAATCCAAAGAAATTCAGTACATTCCTCACTTGCCAGATCCTATTCCAGTACCAGTAAATACAGGTGAAGTCTATGTTATCGTGGATGACATGCCCGAATTTCCAGGTGGTAATTTGGAATTACAAAGGTATATTGCAATGAGTGTTAGATACCCTATAGAAGCACAGCAAAAAGGAATAACTGGTAGAGTTTTTGTAACATTTGTTATAAACAAGGACGGGAGGGCTGTAGGTGTCAGGATTATTAGATCTGCAGATCCACTTCTTGATGCTGAAGCAATTCGAGTTGTGCGTTGTATGCCAGAATGGAAACCAGGAAGACAAGAAGGTGAATTAGTTAATGTATCGTATACAATTCCGATTACTTTTTATTTGCAATGATATATATTTTTACGGTAGTTTATAATAAAAAAAGGCTTTCCATCGGAAAGCCTTTTAAATTTTATTGAGAATTTTTTTATTCGAATTCAGCCATTGTTTTCTTAATGATATCAATAGCTTCTCTCAATTGTTCTTCGTTAATTGTCAGTGGAGGCGCAAAACGGATAATATGACCATGAGTTGGTTTTGCAAGCATTCCGTTATCGCGTAAACGCATGCAAACATCCCATGCAGTTTTACCACCTTTAGGTTTGATTACAACTGCGTTAAGTAATCCTTTACCACGAACAAGTTCAATCATGTCTGATTTAACCGCCTGTAATTCTTCACGGAAGATTTTACCCATTGCTTCAGCATTTTCAGCCAATTTCTCTTCTTTAACAACGGTTAAAGCGGCCATTGCTACAGCACAAGCAATTGGGTTTCCACCAAAAGTAGAACCGTGCTCACCTGGTTTGATGCAAAGCATGATTTCATCATCTGCTAATACTGCTGATACAGGAACAACACCGCCTGAAATTGCTTTTCCAAGAATCAATACATCAGGACGAACACCTTCATGATCAACTGCTAATAATTTACCTGTTCTGGCAATACCGGTTTGAACTTCATCAGCAACGAACAATACGTTATTTGCTTTACAAAGATCTGATGCTTTCTTCAAGAAACCATCTTCAGGAACGTAAACTCCGGCTTCGCCTTGAATTGGTTCAACAAGGAATGCACATACATTCGGATTTTTTAATTCTTTCTCAAGAGCTTCAATATCGTTGTAGGGAATTACAACAAAACCTGGTGTGAAAGGCCCAAAACCTTTGTATGAATCCGGATCGGTAGACATTGAAATTATAGTAATTGTACGTCCGTGGAAGTTCCCATCGCACACAATAATTTTTGCTTCATTCTCAGGAATACCTTTTACATCATATCCCCAGCGACGGACTAATTTAAGTGCCGTTTCGTCGGCTTCGGCACCCGTATTCATTGGTAATACCTTGTCATATCCAAAATATTTCGTTACAAATTCCTCGTATTTACCAAGGTTGTTACTATAAAAAGCGCGGGAGGTAAGAGTCAGTTTTTGAGCTTGCTCTATTAAAGCGTTCACAATCTTTGGATGACAGTGACCTTGATTAACGGCAGAATAAGCAGACAAAAAATCAAAATATCTTTTTCCGTCAGTATCCCAAACATATACACCTTCTCCACGTTCAAGAACTACTGGAAGTGGATGATAGTTGTGAGCACCAAATTTGGATTCCTTCTCCATGTAATCTTTCGCAGTCATGGATGTTGTTGCATTTGTCATAATTACAATGTTTAAAAGATTTGTTTGTACGGATTAAACTCTTGAAATCCGGTATCCCAAATTTGCAATTATTTTTTTATAAACCAATACTTTTGAGATGTTTTTTAATTCTGCTAGTAAAATTAATTTCAAGGCAAACTATTATCATAAGGTCGTTTATTAAAACGTTTTTAATTTTATGATTAGGAGTTTGAACTGCTATCCCAGTGAAAACAGTCTGTTTGAATTAGGGGAGGAATTTTGCCATTGATTCCAGTAAATCGCCTTTTTTAATTGGTTTTGGCAGATGGTCGGAACAGCCTGCCTGAAGTGATTTTTCTTTGTCACCAACAAGCGCGTATGCTGTTTGCGCAATAACAGTTAGGTTTGGTCTTTTTTCTTTGATGATGGCAGTCGCCTCTAAGCCATTGATTTGTGGAAGGTTAATGTCCATTAATACAATGCTTATCTCTGGATTTTGCAGACATGCATTAATTACTTCCTGTCCGTTTTTCGCCCATAGAATGTTAATGTTTGTATTTTGAAGATAGGCTTCAAGGATTTTAAAATTGGTGGTTTGATCTTCGGCAATAATAACGGTATAGTTTTCCCAGTTGTAAGACTCTTGATAGTTGTCTTCTTCGAACTGATTGTTAGATGTTAAGATGTTTGGAATTGTAAAGTTAATTGTTGTTCCTAAATTGTTTTCAGAAACAAACCATATTTTTCCGCCAAGCAATTCCAGTTCCAGTCGTGAAATATACATGCCTAAACCTGTGCCACCATAATACTTTTGCCCTGATTCGTCAACTTGTCTGAATCGTTTAAATACTCGATTTTCGTATTTGGAAGGAATGCCAACACCGGTATCGGTAACCGAAAAGTGGATTGTGTCTTTTATTATTTTGTATGAGCATGTTATACTGCCAGTTTCCGTAAATTTTATTGCGTTGTGTATTAGGTTTTTAAAGATGCTTCTGATTTTAATCTGATCCGACTTGATCACATCGTTTGTGGAATCAAGATCAAAATTAAAAATTAGTTCAATATGTTCTTTGTTGTTTTCTTTTAGTAGCCCCAGGCTGTTCTCTTTTATATCCAAAAGCATTTGGTTGAGATGAAAATTTCTCTTAAAAGGCTTTGATACACGACTTTCAAGCATCGATACTTTTAATAAGTCTTCAATGATACGTAAAAGTTGCATGCCTGATGCTTTTATTGTGGATGCGAATTTACTAACGTCATCATTTTCGTGACTGGTTTCCAATAACTCAGAAAAACCGATTATCGAGTTTAATGGTGTTCTCAACTCATGGCTCATATTTGCCAAAAAGGAATTCTTCAGATTTTCGGCATCAAGAGCTTTGTTCCATGCTTTGGCAATTTCAAACTCTTTTATTTTTATTTCCGTAATGTCTTGGAAAAGAACTTCTTCGATGAGTCCTTCCTGATTGTCATTGTATACTTCTCCGGTGATTTTTCCAAGTCTTAGTTCTCCATTTTTAAAAAATCGAAATTCAATCTCTATTGCTTGATTTGCCATTTGTTGCAGTGAGACCAAAAAGAATTCGAGATCTTCGGGATGGATGTGTTTTATTAAATTTTCTCTGTTGGGTGTAACATTTTGTGTATGGTGCCCTAAAATAGAATAGGTGATGTTCGACCACCACATTTCATTTGTGTTATAATTGTAAATCCAATAGCCAATACCCGCAATCCGATGAATTTTTTCCAGTTGTCTTAGTTGTATAGAAGTATCAAGTTTCATGCTGAGCGGATTAGTTTTTGTGATTATGTTTTTCTTGGTATTGTATTGTGTTTTTAAATTGTGTGTTACGTTATTTTTTTGTTGCAGGCTTATGATTATTGTTTGAATTTGTTCGATGCAACAGGCTTTCCGAAACAGTAAGAAGGATACAAAGCAGAACAAAATGTTTCCAATACCGCTTTCCATTACTTTGTTCGTTATAAATGTCAGATAGTTTCATTTTTTCAGGAGAATTAATCGAAATGGGCAATAATTGTGACTTTATTTGAGATTTTAGCTCATCAAGTGTAAAATATTCGGGATCTGATTCTATCCTGGAGTAGTTGAAAGAGCAGCAATAAATTATTGAATCATTTCTGGATATCAGATAGTTTTCGGCTTGAATAATTTCCTCACGTGTGTAAAGAAGCGTTCCTTTATCAAAGTTATTTTCTTGATCAGGGATGATATCTGTATGATTCTTTTTGTTGATAATATGAAATCGAGCGTTGGATGACTTGTGCTTAAATGAATTGATTTTAACAGGTTCTTTGTTGCCTAAAGTGTAGTATAAAGATTGATTGTTGTTGCTGTTACGGGTTAAATTAATAAATGTAGGCACGAAAATAGGATGTGTAATTAAATTGGTCCATTTTGGGTTTAACTGCATGGAAAGCTGATAGAAATTACCGTTGCCATATTTTATTTTAATCAATAGATCGTCGCCGGCCTGCGTCTTCCAAATAGTTTCTGATAAATTATTTTTTGAAGTTCCTAATTTGTAATGCTGGTATATATCAGGTAGTCTTGCATCAGTCTTAATTTCTTTAAATACATTTTGGTAAAGCTCAGAGTTTAGTTCAATGATTGACAGTTTTTGTTTGCTTGAGTCAATTTGGAGTAATTGAGGAGCCAGAATTTCATCAAGAAACTCATTTACTGACTGATTTGGCTTGCTGTTTGGAATAAATAGGACATGCCCTCCGTTGGACAAGTAATTTTTAACGGTTTGACTAAAACCACTTTCCATTTCCTGAATTTCATTCAAAATAAGCAGTTGATAATTATCCGGATTTTCATTAAAAATACTTGATTTATCATGGTTTTTAAATTCAAAAGCTTCTGTGTTTGAAAATAATTTATTCAGGTATTTGTTGGGTTCTTTCTGATTCACAGATCCAATTTGGATCTTATCATTAATTGAATATGAGAAATAGAATTTGTTGTCGTATGTGATAGGAAAGTCATTAATTTCAACCATTCCCTGATAAATTCCTGATTTGTTATTTACGTATTTCAGGCTGATATTTTTTTTTGAATTTCTATCGATATCAAAACTGGAAATGGATTTTGTACTGTCGTTGATGCTTAGTTTAATAGGTATTTTTTGATAGTTTTGATTCGAAGTATTTACAAGTCTGATAAAGAGTTCCTGACTTTGTTTTACCTGATGATAGGGTTTGTCAAACCAACAGGAATCAATCAGCAAATTGCTTGACTGCTGTACCGAAAGCGGCAGGAATGTGATTGAATTTGTACTGTCAACTTCGATATTTTCAATATCACTTTGTGTTTTTTGAAAATCGGAGAACACGTATAGGTGATAATTAGTATCGGCATTATTAAGTTGTATCTTTTTAATCTGTTCTGAAAGTAAAACTGGTAGGGGCGAAGGGTTTATATCCATAACCCTGGCTATGGCCTGTTGCTTGTTTAAATTTGAAGAGAAGGGAAAAAAATGATTACTGTAAATTCTAATTTTAGAGTAGTTGGGGTAGCTGTTAATTAATTCAATAGCTTTATTTTTTGCGGTCTCTAAAGCATTACCACTTTCTGTTTCGGCGTTCATGCTAAATGAATTGTCGATATAAATCCTAAAGAATTCATTTTGCTGCAAACGCTTATTTTGATCTTTTTCGCTGGGTATGTAAGGTTGTGAAAAGGCGATAATAATGCAGGCCAAAGCTAGAAGTCTAAGCAGGAGAAGCAACCATTTTTTCACTTTCGACCGGCGCTTGTTTTCAATGTTCAGGTTTTTAAGAAACTTTAAATTGCTGAAATAGATTTTTTTAAATCTCTTGAAATTAAAAAGATGTATAATAATTGGAAATAGGAGGGCTAATAGAGTCCAAAGAATCTCGGGATGCAAAAAATGGAACATATTTAAGCTTTGTTTTTTTATTGTTACATTAAATTACTACTTGATAATAAGCTCTTGGCTAGAATTTTGCAGTGAGCTTCAAGTTGATTTTTCTCGATGTAAGGTAATTTGGAATTGCATATTGATTTCCCGATACATCATTAATCCATAAATAGGATATGGTATTATTTATATCCAAAACATTGAAAACTTCCAGACTTATCCACATCGACTTAAAATGTTTTAATAAACCATTTTTGTATTTGGTATTTTCATCAAGCAATATTTTAGAAAAACCCAAATCAATCCTTCTGTAATTAGGCATTCTAAAGCTCTCGCTGTTTTTCCCTTTTTTAGGAGCCCAAACAGGTAATTTTCCTCCGTAGAACAGACTTAAATGCATTTTATAGGATGGGTTGTTTGGTAAATAATCTTGAAAAAACATCGAAAAATTTACCCGTTCGTCTGTTGGTCTGGGCAAATAACCAAGTTCGTTGCCTATGATATTTTCTCCTGTTTTCATTATCGATAAACTGGCCCATGATTCAGTTCCAGGAACAAATTCGCCATTAATTCTTAAATCCAGACCAGTGGCATATCCTTTCGATTTTTTATCTCCGTAATATCGGATCCTAACATTTTCAATGTCATATGGAGTTAATGATTTAAGATCTTTATAGTACAATTCGCTTGAAAATTTGAATGGGCGGTTCCATGCTTTAAAGTAATATTCCTGCCCCAAAACATAGTGAATCGATTTTTGCAGATTTACATTGGCGCTAATTTGTCCGTTACTATTCAGCATTTCACGATATGATGGCGTTTGCTGGTAGTAACCAGAGGAAATACGAAATTTAACCTTTCTTTCCCAATTTGGAATGTAGTTGACAGATGCCCGGGGAGAGCAGAAGCTTTCAGTATTGTAATCCCAAAAATGATATCTCAGCCCTCCGGTTATCTGAAACTCGCCTTTGCTATTTTGAAATACATAGCTGCCTTGGACGAAGGAAGTGATGTGATTGCTACTAATTTTATTAACTGCATTTTTTGTGTATGCCAGTGATACTTTAGAAGTTGAAATGGGAATTGAATAACCTGCTGAATCCTGATATTGCCATTCGTTTATTTGATCATCTACTTCTTCGTGTTTCCCTCCAATTCCCCATTGAACAAATAAATTATTTCTGTTGTGATCTCCCTTTATATCAATTGTGCTGACTTTTTTACTTAGTTTATTTCTTGCGTGATCGATAAAAGTTCCGACCCCCAAATTCTCTATGCTTTCCGATGAATTTCCTCCTTGCGATACAAATAAATCACTAAGATAATATTGTCCCATAATATCGAAAGTTTCTTTTTCTGTAGTTTCGTATCTGCTTGCTATAACACGGTACAAAGACTTGCTGTTGGGATGGAATTTTAATGTGAGTGCCTGAATATTAGTTTCGTACTTGTCTTTTTCTTTGCCATCAAAATAGATTTTAAGCTGTAATGCGTCACTGATTGTTCCAAAAGAAGTATTTCTGGTTTCCGGCCTGAAATTGTAATTATTTCTACTTACACTTCCCCACAAATGCATACTGAACGATGAGGAAAAACGATAATTTAGCATTGCCTGAACATCCGTGTAATTTGGTTTGTATTCCCCTTTTGTGTCCAGAGAATTTAGTAGATATTCATTTGTTTTGTATCGAATACCAGCCAAATAGGTTAGTTTGTTGTTTTTGCTGGTATTGGCAAAGTGGACAGAACTTCCCAGCAAACTTGCTTCAGCAGAAGCTTCAAATTTGTTTGGTGTTTTGTATTTCACATCCAAAACAGAAGAAAGCTTATCTCCGTATTTGGCATCAAATCCACCGGAAGAAAACTGAATCGATGAAACTAAATCGGGATTAATGACACTCAATCCTTCCTGTTGACCAGATCGAACTAAATTAGGACGGTAAATTTCTACATCGTTGATGTATACGAGGTTTTCATCGAAATTGCCTCCTCGTACTGAGTATTGTGAGCTTAATTCATTATTAGAGCTTACTCCCGGCAGGGTTTTAATTATTTGTTCGACCGCACCGTTTCCTGTTACCGGAAGTTGTTCCAGTTGTTTGGTGCTAATGCTAATGTTTTTATCTGATATTGCTTTTTTTGAATCTACAGTAACTTCTTTTAATTGTTCCTGTTTTACCATTAATATAGGATTGAAAAATTTTGTTTCCCCTGGCTTTAGAAGGAAATCAACTTCAATATTTTGATAACTAATGTGCGATATTTTTAAGGCGAATGTATTATTCGAGGGTACTTTTATAATGTAATTTCCATTTGTATCACTAATTGTATATAGAGAGAATGGTTCAATTTGAATATGAACACCTGAAACTTCGTTTTGATTGTTGTCAGTAATTATTCCTTTGAGAACAGCGCTCTGCTGCGCTTCTAATTGTATGGGAAGCAATAAGCTAAGTAAAAGAATTAATCGATATATTGATTGAACCATAATGATATACAGCCTGTTAAGTTCTGGTTTCAAAAAAAAGAATTTGGAATTACTAAAATCCCAAGATACAAAGCAATTCTAAATAAAGGAATAGTTTCCATAAAATATAAAAAAATCAATATTCTACATTTTTTTTTAGATTAGGAACTTATCTTTAAGGATTCCATAACCGAAAATTGATTGATATATGAAAAAAGTTTATTTGACAGGCCTGTTCATTCCCCTAATTGTAGTTTTGTTATCCTGCGAAAGTCTGGATCAAAAAGCAACTAAAATACACAATCATGCTTTTACTATTGATACTCATGTGGATACGCCGTATCATCTTTTAGATAAGGATTTTGATATTAGTATTTCTCATCCATTTGTTAATGGAGGAAGTCTTGTCGATTTTCCCAGAATGAAAGCAGGTGGATTAGATGGTATCTTTTTTGCCGCGTTTACTTCGCAAAAAGAAAGAACTGATGAAAATATAATTACTGCGCGCTGCAAAGCTGATGAATTAATAGATTCAATTTATGCTGCATGTCAGAAAAATTCTAATTTGGCCGATGTTGCGATATCAGTAGAAGATGGATATCGTTTGGAAAAAGAAGGAAAAAGAGCCATCTATATTGGGCTTGAGAACGGTTTCCCTATTGGTAAGGATATTGCGGAGGTAGAAAGATATTTTACCAAAGGAGTTCGCTACATTACTTTGTGTCATACATCCAATAACGATATTTGCGATTCTTCTACCGACAAAAATGGAGCTGAATTTAACGGATTGAGTGCTTTTGGAGAGCAAGTGGTTCCCAAAATGAATGATTTGGGGATAATAATTGATGTATCGCACATTTCGGATAGTTCGTTTTTTGATGTAATTAAATTATCAAAAACTCCTGTTATCGCTTCGCATTCCTGCGCAAGAGCAGTGTGCGATAATCCAAGAAACTTATCGGATAAGATGCTTAAGGCACTGGCTAAAAATGGTGGGGTGATACAAATGTGTATTTTGGATGATTACGTTAAGGCTCCTGATACTGCCACTGTAGGTTATCAAAAAGAGTTGGAATTACGAACCCGTTATAGAAATGCAGGCAAGATGTCTAAAGAGGAAGAAGATAAATTATGGGACGAATGGCGTCAGATGCAAATTGATTACCCAAAGGATAAACCTACTGTGGCTGACGCAGTTGATCATATCGATCATATTGTGAATTTAATTGGAATTGATCATGTAGGAATTGGTACTGATTTTGATGGTGGAGGAGGCCTAAAAGATTGTGCCGATGTGAGTCAAATGATGAATATTACGAAAGAACTGCTGAAGAGAAACTATTCCGAAGAAGAAATTGGAAAAATTTGGGGTGGAAATTTTATGCGTGTTTTTAAGGAAGTAGAGGAATATGCCAAGAATAAAAAAATGGCATTGAATTAGTCCCTAGCTGTTCTGCAACTTATATACTTTGTTTGCAAATTTATACCTTTGCCATAGATAAATTAAAAAGATCATATTGTGAAGAAAGTATTGGTGTTAAGCGATAAAAATGAAGCTCGTTCGCAAATGGCTGAAAAGTGGTTGAACTATTATGGCAAAAGACATATCGAGGTATGCAGCGCTGGCCTAAAAAAAGGATCTATTCACTTACTGGCTCAGAAAGCAATGGCCGAAGCTATAATGGATATCCCGGAATATAAATCGAAAGTAGTTGCGGAACTCGATCAGAATTCTTTTGATTTTGTATTGTGTTTCGATAAAGAAGTTGAAAATAATGTTCCTGCTCTCGATGGAAATCCTAAAATTTTATTGTTCGAATTGCCTGATCCTGCAGATGTGGAAGGAGAGGAGAGCGTTAGATTACAAGCCTACAATGCTGTTTGCAATGCTGTTGATGATATCTGCTTTAGTTTTGTTCAGGATAATTTTCAGATTGTAGAATAGAATTAAACCTTTTATTGATAAGTGATAAGTGTGTGGTTTTTTTTAAGAAAAAGCTTAACACGGATTTAAATATGCAACGGGATTCAGAAATGAATTCCGTTTTTTTGTTTTCAGGCTTCCCTGTTTTGGGATGTTTAGTTTCATCACAACTTTATTTTTTGTTTTGTTGATTGTGTTTTTATAAACATAACCAGTACATTGCTATTATGTAAACCATTGATTTATTACTGTATGAATAGCAGTGGCATTCAATCATTAATCTTGACAAGAGACAGTAAATTTCGTAAATTTAGATTAGATCTAATAAGAAGAACACACGCTTGTTAATACTAAACGTGATATGAAAATTCATTTTTATAATATGGTAAGAACCTGTTTCTTCAATTCAGATCACTCTTCTCATACACCTGCCCTTTACGAAGCGTTTCAAACTAGTTTAAATTCTATTCATTAAAAGGAGACGAAAATGAAAAAAAACATTGGAGTTTGGTTAGATACCGAAAAAGCCTACATTATTACTATTGAGGATAATGGAGCCAGAGTTGATAAAATTGAATCAGAAATTGAATCACGATTGCGTTTTAAGGGAGAAACAAAAGCTTATTCCCGTATGGGCAATCAGTTTATTAATCCAGCAACCAAAATAACACACAAAAGACGTCATCAATTGAAACATTATTTTGAGAACATTACGGATCATTTATCCGACGCACAAGAAATTTACCTGTTTGGTCCTGCCGAAACAAAGGTGCATCTCGCTAAGCACATAAGTAAAGAGCCCATTCTTAAAGACCGCATTCGTAAAATTGAGTCGGAAGATCATTTGACTGAAAAACAGATGATTGCCTGCGTTAAAAAAGTGTTCGACCAGAAACCCATTAAGGTAAATGTTCGTATTCGACATTAGTTGTTCATTTACAAAGAATTCTTAAACAGTTCCCTAACTGAATGTTTAAAATGTGCTTATTGTGCAGTATTCCAGTTAAGGGAATTTGTATTTTTTTGAGGATTATGCAGAATACATTATCTTGTATCGAATTACAGTTGCCAATTTAATATCGCCTGAATCTTTATATGTAAACGAGTAGTTTAAAGATTTTGATCTTAATTTGGTATAATAAGAGATCTATGATTCAACAATTGGAAATTACATTACCGGCTTATGGCAGGGGTTATCATCTTATCGATTCTGAGATTGCAGAGCATTTTAGCAATTTGCCAAAAATTGGAATACTTCATTTATTTTTAAAACACACATCAGCAGCCTTAAGCATAAATGAAAATGCCGATCCTTCGGTTCGCGATGATTTTGAATCAATCATGAACCGAATTGTACCTGAAAATCAGTCTTTCTATACTCATGTTTTGGAAGGCTCAGACGATATGCCTGCTCATGTGAAAACCTCATTGATTGGTCCGGAACTTACAATTCCAATTACGAATCATCAGTTAAATATGGGAACCTGGCAAGGGATTTATCTTTGTGAATTTAGAAATAGAGGTGGCAGAAGAAAGCTGGTAATTACCATATATTCGTAAATGAAAAACGCCTCATTATTGAGGCGCTTCTTGTTTTATATCGCTTTGGTTTTTTCTTTTAACCAGTTCTGATGACTCTCATCCAGTTCGGGAGACAATTCATCGTAAACTTTCTGATGATAATTATTCAACCATTTTCTTTCTTCCGGAGTAAGAAGTTCACAGATAATTCCTTTAGTTTCGAAATGGCATAAAGTGATTGTTTCAAAGTTCAGGAATTCGCCAAATTGAGTTGTTTCTTCCGGGCAGCATAGAATAAGATTCTCATGTCTGATACCGTAGAATCCTTCACGATAAAATCCGGGTTCATCAGAAGTTATCATTCCCGCTAACAAGGCCTGATCTTTAATCTCCTGTCGGATACTTTGTGGCCCTTCGTGAACATTCATAAAACATCCAACACCGTGCCCGGTTCCATGTCCGTAATTTTTACCTTGGTTCCATAAAGCCTGACGAGCTAAAATATCCAAATTGCAGCCACGTGTTCCTTTCGGAAATTTAGCCATTGCCAATTGAATCATTCCTTTTAAAACCAAAGTGAAATCAGTTTTTTCCTCTTCGTTTAATTCACCCATCGGAATGGTTCTGGTTATGTCAGTAGTACCATCCAAATATTGTGCGCCCGAATCAATAAGAAGCAGCCCTTCTGCTTTAATTTCAACATCCGATTCGGGTGTTGTGGAATAATGAGGATGAGCTCCGTGATCTTTGTACCCCGCAATAGTTCCAAAGCTTTCGCCTTTAAAATCTTGTTGAAGAGATCTGAATTCTTTCAGTTTATTCATTACCGTTAATTCAGTAATCTTAGTTTTGCCTATATTTTCTTCAAGCCAATAGTAGAATTGAGTGAGAGCTGTACCATCCTTCTTCATGGCATTTTTCATTCCTTCTATTTCCACGTCATTTTTTATACTTTTCAGCAGTTGAGAGGGGTTTTCTCTTTCAACGATATTGGCACTTATTGAGTAGAATGCATTTAAATTGGTTCGATTTACATCAAGTAGAACACTTGCAGAGCCCGGGATTTTATCCAAGTCGCTAAATATCTGACCGTAATCTGCAATGTAAATTTCATCTTCGGCTAATTTTTGAATCAAATCATTGGAAATTTGATCTTCGCTTAGGTAAAGAGTTGCCGATTCGATTCCTATTATGGCATAGGCTAAGGCAAGGGGATTGTAATCTATATCATTTCCTCTGATATTGAAGATCCAGGCCACATCATCTAAGCTAGCCACAAAATGAAAATTGCACTCGCATTCTTCCATTTGTTTGCGGATTTTTAGCAACTTACTGTATCTGGTTTGGCCTGAATAGCAAACTTCATGATCGAAAATTGGTTTGTTTGGCAATTCTGGACGATTTTCCCAGATTTCATTAACCAGATCGAATTCTTCAATGATATTGATACCCAAATCACCCAATTTGTTTTTTAATTCTCTGGTTTGTGCTACAGAAAAACAAGTTCCGTCAAATCCAACATTTGGATTAATAGGTAGTTCACCGGATAACCATTCGTTTTGAGTAGGAGTTCCTGCAGTTCCCATTTTGAAAAGCTCAATTCCACTTCCTTCTAATTGGGTTTCTGCTTGTAAAAAATATCTGGAGTCTGTCCAAAGTCCTGCTTTCTCCTGGGTTATCACAAGTGTTCCTGCCGAGCCGGTAAATCCAGATAACCATTGACGAGTTGTCCATCTGTCTGGAACATATTCACTCATATGAGGATCAGTACTGGTAATAATATAGGCATGAATATTTTTTTCATGCAATAAAGAACGCAGGGCGTTTACTCTCTCGGCGACAGTCATTTTTAGGTTTCTAATTGTTTACAGGCTAAAATTACAATATTATGAATTATATTGGGCGAAAACCGGACAAATTTTTTACTGTTTAGGTACTTTTAATAAAAAAAAATCCCTCTTTGCCACGCAAAGAGGGATGATGTATGATTTGTCGACCAGTTATTTAAGACTCACATTGCCGTACTGGCTGTTAATGATAACTTTTCCTTTTGGTGATGCAGATTTTCCAACAACAACTTTTAGAGAAGTTTCAGAGTTATTAACAATCTTTTGAATCACCTGAGCATCTTCAGGATAGCTTATGTCGCAATATTTTGTTTCTGCTTCCAGTGAATAGTTTGCTCCTTCTTCAATTGCAATTCTGCTGGCTACATATTGATTGTCCACTTTAATGGATTCAAATTCTTTGGAAACATTTTCAATCTTACAATTTCCGTAACGAAGATTCAATTCCAGATTCTTATTTACATTTTCAATTTTGAAATCAGAATATTGTCCCAGCGTAACTATAAAAGTATTGGTGTTCACAATATCAAAAGCATCGTATTTACTATCAGCAAGAACAGTTTCATTATTATCAAGATGTAACTTTGAGTAACGGCTAACCACAACCAAAGCTTTACTGGTACCAATATTCATTTTCGAATACTTAAGAGTTAATTTGGTTCGGTTGCACTCATTTATTGTTGCTTTTGCATAACTTAAATTAATAGTGCTGACAGGTTTATCTTCCGGATAAAGAAAACTTTCACCTTGAAGATTTCCGTAGCTTAAATTAATATTGGTTTTTGCACGCAAGGTATTGATGTAAATGTTACCAAACTTATTTGAAATATCCAGCTTGATATATGCAGGCATAAATATTTCGTAATCGATACTGAATTTATTACCTGTTTTGAATTGATGCGACATTTCGGTCACAGCGGTAATTTCATTCCCTGTTTTATTGAGTTTTATATCGATACTCTTAAAGAGTAATTTGGCTTTCTCTTCACTTGAGGTTTCTAATGTGATGATCACATTAATGGATACGGAATCGCGATCCCAATTTTTAATGTTAACATCGCCGTATTTGTTGTTGATGCTAAATTCTGTGCCTTCTGCAGCAGAGAAAACTTCTTTAATCTGTTTCTCGAAGTCATCTAATGCAAATACATTTGTTGTAAAAGCGAGAAGAACAACAAATAAGAGAGCGGAAAATTTGAATTTTAATGTCTTCATGGTCTTTTTATTTAGGATGTGTTTTTTTTTGTGATATTGTTTTAATTATACTGCTGTATTCAGATTGATTTTGTTTTGTTTTTTAATCTGATATAATTGTTCGATTATACGATTTAAAATACTCGTTTTTACCTGATAATATTCAATCATTGCCTGAATAATTCTATCGTCATCCGGATGTAATTCAAGCTCTTTTTTTAGCTGTGAATATCTCTCATCCATATCTTTTAATTCTTCGCTCAGTATGCTTTGATGCTGTTTCTTATCAAAACTACCGAGTTGTTTTAACATGCCCAGCTGATTGTTGATGTTTGCAGTGTAAAATGCTTCAACTTCCTTGTATTCGGGAGATATTGCTCCCAAACCTAATTGTTCGCCCTGCATATTTCTAATTTGATACCCAACCAGCCCCGAAAAGATTACAAAAGTAATTATTACAGCCACTTTTAAAAAGTTTGGGATGCTTTCGAATACATTTCTTTTCTTTTGATGGTTTAGCTTCTCAAGAAAATTTTCGAAATGACTATCCTGTGGTTCGTAATCATCGAATTGATCTTTATGATCTCGTAAAATTTTTTCTAAGTCTTTCATACTTACAAATTTTCATTGATTGTAGTATGTAACCTTCTTTTCATTTCCTTTAATTAATTAAGCCCGAAAATTATGAGCTTTTAATTTTCACAAAAGGAAGAGAAGGGTTCATAGCATTTTTTGGTTTTCTTTTTCCGAAATTATCTGAATCAGCTTTTTCTTTGCCCGTAAGAACTGTGATCGGGAAGTGGAGGAGGTAATATTAAGAATGCTTCCTATTTCTTCATGATCATAGCCTTCGATTAAATACAGATTCAAGATAATTCGATAGCCTGTTGGTAGCAGGTCTATTCCTTTTTTTAATAAGGTAATTTGCTCTTCTGAATATTCAATGTTATGCTTATCTTCTTTTTCCTCTTCGGATAATTTATACAGCTCACTGTCAATAGGGAATAGTTCCAGTTTTTTCTTTTTTAAACTATCCAAAGAACGGTTTACAACTATTTTTTTTAACCATGCACCAAAACTAACTTCTCCCTTGTATTTTTTAATGTTTCGGAATGCGGCAAGAAATGATTCCTGCATGATATCTTCAGCCTCCGCAGCATCCTTTACAATTCGTAAAGATGAGTTATACATTGCTTTGTAGTATAACTTATAGATTTTGAATTGGGCTTTGGGGTCATTTTTTCCGCAAAGCTCAATTAGGTCCTGGTGAATGTTTTTGTACAATGAGCTCATTAATCAATTTCTATTCTAATGACGAATGCGGAAACCATGCGTTGCATGTCTATTGAAATTATGCCATTAAATATAAGCAAAATGTTTAAAGAAAGAAGGTTTTTGTTTATCATTATATAAAATGGAAAAAACCATCAAAGTCATTTGACGGTTCATTTGTGATCCCTCTGGGGCTCGAACCCAGGACCCCATCATTAAAAGTGATGTGCTCTACCAGCTGAGCTAAGGAATCTTTTTATATGGAATACTAAATTTACAATAAAATTTTTAGATGGAAAAAATTCATTTTAACGGTCAGTAAAATTGGCTAATTAAATCGACGGGCTTGGCTATCCATAATAAGAATAACGTACCTTTACGATCTACTTTGGTACTTATATTATATAAATAGGAGAATGATATTCATGAATAATAAAATTCTTTCAGTTGTATTTTTGCTGATTTCACAGACTGTATTTGGACAAATACAACTGAAATTAACCGTGCAGATGCCCGATTGCAAGCAGGAAAAGTTTTTGCTTGTAAGAGGCGATGAAGGAGGTTCATTTGTTGTAGGGCAAACAAAAGTAGCCGATAATGGAGTTCTTTCTTTTTCGTGGGAAGGTAATTATGGTTTTTACAGACTTGCCGGTGAAATGGGAAATATTGACTTTTTGATTTCAAATCCTGACTTTTATTTTTCACTGGATGGCAAACCGGTGCTTGGTGAGCTTCGTTTTCCTGATACAGATGAAAATAATCAGTTTCATTATTACCTCTCAGAATTTAATGTGTTGAATCAAAGAATTGGAACTTTGAGGGAAGCGTTGGAGAAATTAAATGAGAGGGATTCTTCCTATAAAGAATTGTACGCTCAATTTAAGTTGGTGCAAAAAGAAAAGAAAGTTTTATTAAAAGAATTATGGAGAACTCATATCGATTCATGGCCGGCACGCATGGCCTTGGCTAAGCAGGAGTTGGATCCGGATGTGAAATTGAAAGGAAAGAATTACGATGACTATCATCAAAAGCATTTTTTTGATTATTTCGCCTTTTCAGATTCCGTGCTGCAAGCTACGCCTATTTATTACGAGAAAATTGGGAAATACTTAAATGCAAATCACATTGATGATCTGATAAAAGCGGAAAATTATAAGACGATAAATGATGTGATAAGTAAACTGTTTTGGCTGACAGAACTGGAGCTAAGCTCACAAAAATATCTGGCAAACTATTTAATGAACCGATACCCGGAACAGAAGTTTCCGGAAATATATCATTTAATTGTTGATGCTTATAAGGTTTTGAATACCTGCGAATACGTTATGGGGAATAAAATTATACAAACCCGAATGCGAAATTCGCACGCTAACAATGCAGGCTGGTTGGTTCCCGATGTAGAGTTAAATCATTCCTTTGATGGAAAAATTCAATCATTATCTGATGTTAACAGTGATTTAACGCTGCTGATAATTTGGTCGGGGAGTTGTGTGCATAGTAGAGAATTGCTGGAGCGTATTAAGGATTTGTACCCTGAATATCATGATTTAGGGTTGGAAGTTGTTGCGGTATCATTGGATAATAATTTGAATTATTGGCGGGAAATGGTTTTGCAAAACTATTCCTCTTGGGTAAATGCCTGCGATACCGATGGCTTGAACGGTACAACTGCAAATCTGTTTAATATTTACGTTACCCCAAGCATGTTTTTGATCGATTCATCTCTAAAAACAGTTGCTGTTCCTCAAACTTTTTTTCAACTGGAGAAAGAATTGGGCGAGTTTTTTAAATAAGTTTTTTATTAATTTTAGTTCTGTTTTAAACTGGTGTTGTTCCCACATTTTACTGCAAGGAATTTTAATGGTTTAAAAATAGATCAGATGCAGGGAAATCTTTTTGATTTCTTAAATCATTTCAGAATCAAAAAAACAAGCTGGTCGAAATAGTGCATGAAGAACAAGTATCGACAATTATAGTAAGCTTTTTCAGAGCAAAAATTAATTGCCTTTGTTAATTTTTAGTTCAAATATTATTCTGTTCCTTCTAATTTAGATTTGTTTATTTTCTTTATTTTACTTGGTGGATAACCGTATTGAGAGCTAAATTGTTTCGAGAAATATTTTACATCAGTATAACCTATTTTATTGGCAACTTCGGAAACAGAAAAGCCTTTTTCTAAAAATTGCATGGCAATTTTAAGTTTGATTTCCCGAATAAATTCCAAGGGACTAAGTCCGGTTAAACCTTTAATTTTATTATAAAATACGGTTCGGCTTACACAACAAAATCCAGAGAGACTGTCAACACTTAATTCTGTTGAATAATTTGTCTCAATATATGTAACTAATTGTTTCAGAAACTCTTCATCTTTTGAGTTAACCTTTAATGTTTTAGGGTCAATAGTTTTATTGTCCCGGTATTTTGAAATAACTAATTTTCTTTGAGTAATCAATGTTTTTATAACAGCTTTTAGATAAGCCATTTGAAGTGGTTTTGTGATATAGGCTTCTGCACCCATTTCAAAACCTGCAATTTTGTCTTGTATATCTACTTTTGCGGTCATCATAACAATGGGTATGTGACAAGTAGAAAAATTTTCTTTTAACAAACGTGTCATCTCAATGCCATCCATTTCCGGCATCATGATATCTGTAATAATAACATCAGGATTATGAATTTGTGCCAATCGAAGCCCTTCTTTTCCGTTATTTGCAACAATACATGAATACAATGAAGAAAGGGAATCTTTGGTGTATGTCAAAATCTCTTCATTGTCTTCAACAATAAGTATTACCTGATCATTAGCATTATCAGTAATAGTTTCTGTAACATTATGATCTTCTATTTCTATATGATGATAGATTGGCTGATGAGATTCATCTGTTATTATCTGAATGTTAGGTGATTGAATTAATTTTTCTTTGTCTAAAGGCATTGAAAAACAAAAAACACTGCCTTTTCCTACTGTCGATGACAGCTCAATATTTCCTTGATGCAGAATGGCCAATTCGTGTGCTAACGACAATCCTATTCCTGTACCTGCGAAATCGTGGTTGCTGAGAATCGTATATCGGTTAAATATTTCGGATATGTTTTTTTCTGGGATTCCCGGACCTTCATCTGTAACAAGAACTTCGGCTTTATTTTTGGATGAATTAATTTTCACACTAACAATAACTTTTTTCCCTTTTGGTGTAAATTTGATTGCATTTGAAATTAGATTGTAAATTATTGAATCTAATTTTGACCGGTCTCCCCAAATGTTGATTGGTGAGCTTGAATTTTGAAAAGAATAAAAAATTTGCTTGTGATTTGCTAAAGGGATGAAACTTTCAAAAATGTCTTTTGTGAATTCATTTAGGTCTACTTCCTGAATTTTTAATTGCATTTTATTGTTCTGAACTTTCCTAAAGTCTAGTAATTGGTTGACAAGTTGCAGCATGCGTTTTGCATTTTTGCGAATAATCCGCAATTTTTTAGTTGGAGCAACATCCAGATTGTCTTGTTGTAACAGGTCTTCAATAGGTCCAAGAATTAGGGTAAGAGGAGTTCTTATTTCGTGCGAAATATTTGTGAAAAACCTTAGTTTTAGTTCATTAATTGTTTTTTCAATGGTTAAATCATTGCGAAACTTATTCATTCGTTTAATGATGTATCTACTGAAAATGATTAAACCTATAGAGATTAACAAATAAGCAAAAAATGCGGGTTTGGTTTGCCACCAAGCCGGTGAAATGGTTATTCTTAATACACGTTCATTTTCATTCCAAAAACCGGTCCGGGTTGTGCTTTTCACTTTAAATTTATATTCCCCGGGAGCGAGGTTTGTATAAGTTGCTTTGGTTTGATTGCCAACATAATTCCAATCGCTATCAAAATTCTCCAGCAAATAGGCGTATTGATTTTTTTTCGGATCGGATAGGTTAAGGGCCGAATATTCAATACTAAAACTTGATTGATTACTGAGTAAAGTTATATCGTTCGTATATGAGATATTCTTTTTTAAAGGGGATTTTGGAGCACCAACAGTTACATCTTTATTAAATAGTTGAAAATTGGTAAGTTCAATAAAGTTGGTCGGTTGGGAGTGTTTAATTAACTCGGGCTGAACAACTTCAATTCCGTTTGATCCACCAAATAGAATTCTTCCATCGGCTAATGTATAACAGGTGTTTTCTGCGAAGTTATTAAAAGCCAGTCCGTTAGATTCATTGTAGATTTGAACGCTTTTATTCGATTCGTCGTAACGGCTTAAGCCGTTTTCAGAACTAAACCACAAATGGTTTGAATTGTCTTCCATGATCCCAAATATTACATCATTTGAAAGACCGGATTCGGATGTTACGGATGAAAATTGAATCGTATCAACAATAGGTAAGATTAATTTATTAACTCCTCCACCAAAAGTGCCAAACCAGACTTGTTTTTTGGAATCTTCAAAAATCTCAACTACATCGTTGTAATTGATACTGTTCGGCTTCTCCGCTGAATAGTAAAAGTTTTGGAATATGATATTGTCTTGTTTGAGGTCATTGGCTTTTACCAGATTCAAACCAAAAGAGGTGGCAACCCAAAGGTTGGAATCAGTGTCACTATAGATACATCTTACCAAATCGCTTGATAATTGACTGTTGTTCGTTGAATAGGATTGGAAGACTAATGGCTTGGAGTAATTGGCGTTCGTTTTGCAAATTCCATTTCCGAATGTGCCAATCCATATAATTCCCATTTGATCCTGAGAAATCGAATAAATATTATTCCCTGCTAACGAGGTGGAATCCTTTGGATTATTTAGATATGAATTGAACTTGATTTTAGTGTAATCTGCAGGATTATTTGGGATGGGTTTTTGACTTATTAATAAACCTTTTCCCTTAGTTCCTAACCACAAGTAATTCTGATGATCAATAAAAATGCTGTATATGTTATCTTTATAGGGATCATTTTTTGTTGGGTGAAAAGACTGAATTGTGCTCAGTTTTTTTAAATCGGGCGAGTAGATATGCAAATCGCCTGCTTTGGTGCCAAACCAAATATAACCGTTTTTATCCTGACAAATTGAACGGACGACATTATCAGTTATTTGATTAAATTCAGGAATAGGTATAATGTGTGTAAAAGCAGGATCCCGTTTAATTATTTTCTCGAGGCCTCCTTTGTATTGACCTGTTCCAAGCCACATTTGTCCTGATAAATCTTCTGTGATACAGTGTACAATACTTGATGAAATGGAGTTCGGATTTGAAGGATTGTTTTGATAGTGAACAAATTGGTCTTTTTCACTATTGTAGTACGTTAAAGCTCCACCGTGCAGTCCAATCCATAAGTTTGAGTCCAGATCTTCATAGAATACATGACGTTCCAAATCTGTAATTACTCTTTGGTTTTTAGCAGTTAGTTTATAATATTTCGACTGCAATGTGCTCAGATCAACTTTCGTAATTCCAAATTCTGTGGCTGTTATCCAGGCATTGTGTTTTCTATCAAAATAAACATTCAAAATTTCATTGCCATGAACTTTCAGTTTCGTCCATTCGTTAGAATCAGGATTATAGGCTAATACTCCCTTGTTAAGAAAAGTAGCCAATATGATTCCATCTTTAGATTGGTACAAATTAGAAATCTGATTTGACTCAAATCCGGACGTGTTGGTCATGTCCAAAAATCTGAACGAAGATTCATTTTTGTTGTATCTAATTATTCCGTAATTATCAGTGCCTAGCCAAATTTCATTATTTAATTCGATTGCTGAGTTAAATGAATAATTGATAAAAAGATGTTGAAAGTTAAATGTTCCTGCACTAATATCTTTTTTTGTGAGAAGATTAATCCCTTTTTTAGTTCCTACCCAAACTGAAGAATCTTTATCTGAAACAATAAAGCGAACTTCTTTGTTTGATATGCTGTATCTTCCTTTATCGCTGTGTTTTGATTGAGCGTAATTATTTAATTCGGGATTGTATTTTAAATAAAGAACACCTCCATTTGTGGTGCCAACCCAAATATCTTCAGGAGAGTACTGTAAAAAACACGTTGCTACACTTATTTTAGTATTTTTAATTTCATCGTATTCGGGCAAGGTTTTAAATAATTCTAATTCAGGGTTCAGGTAGTGATAATATCCATCATAGGTTTTCATCCAAATAAAACCTTGACAATCTTCCCATAGATCTATAACTCTATTGTTTGTGAAAACGTTACTATCTCCTTTTTTGCTCTTGTAAATTTTAAACCGATAACCATCATAACGATTTAAACCATTCATTGTTCCAATCCATAAAAATCCTTTTCTGTCGCATAGTAAACTGGATATGGTATTTTGAGAAAGTCCATTTTCTGAATTAAAATGTTCAAACCTATAAATGTCTTGAGATAAAGTACAAAGACTTTGCAAAAGAGAGAGCAATAGAAATGTCAGTATTCTTATTTGATGCATATGTTATTTCTTATTCATACAAATATAATAATTTAATGAGTTTTTTTACATTTTTTAAGATTTTAGCAATATCCACTTATTTTTAATTTACTGTTAATGAGTGTGTTGATAATTTGACTCCCTTGCAGTCTGATGATTTGACACCGTATTTTAGATGAAATGCAATCTGTAAGTTTAAATAAAAGAGCATATTTTGCAAACGTTATAAATACCGAAAAACTTGTTGCTTAGGTAAAGAGTGAAAAGTTGAAGTTGGTTCTTGCAGGTCAATTATAAATGGTATGTGAAATTTAATAAGTTTTAAAATAGTAAGTATGAAATTATTTTGTGTTTTTCTCCTTTTCGTTTCTCAAATAACTTTTGGGCAGAATAGTGTTGTGGATTTGAAAGATGCTGGTGCGGATAGTAACGGATTAGTAAACTGTTCAACTATTATTGATAAAATTGTTACAGAATTGAGTGAACAAGGAGGTGGGGAGATTTATATTCCATCAGGGGTTTATTTGAGTGGACCAATAGAATTAAAAAGTAATATAACACTTAATATTGGATCGGGAGCCGTTCTTAAATTCACAGATGATTTTGATGCGTATCTTCCAATGATTGATTCAAGATGGGAAGGAGTTCGGGTGAAAAATTTTAAATCTTGTATTTATTCTCATAATGCAAATAATATAACTATTAAGGGACGAGGCTTGATAGATGGAAATGGAAGCAAATGGTGGGATTTGTGGTCACGCATAAGAGGAGGAGAGAAGACCAATACCAAATGGGAGGCTATATTTCAAAAGGAAAATTCAGAAATGCTTAAAACCAATGAATATCTGCAAAGTATGGGAAGTTTTTTGCGCCCACCCTTATTTATGCCATATAATTGTACCAATGTTAGAGTAGAAGGGGTAACATTTACGAACCCACCCTTTTGGACTTTGATGCCTGTTTTTTCAGAAAATGTTACTATTGATGGAATTACTATACTCAATCCTGGAGACTCACCAAATACAGATGGAATTGATCCTTCATCGTGCCGAAATGTAAGAATCAGTAACAGTCACATTAGTGTTGGTGATGACTGTATTGTTATTAAATCAGGACGTGATGCTGATGGGCGTGATGCAGATAAACCAACAGAAAATATAACAATCACCAACTGCACCATGCTTAATGGTCATGGTGGGGTTGTAATTGGAAGTGAAATGTCTGGCAGTGTGCGGAGAGTAACCATTTCAAATTGTGTATTTGAGGGTACAGACAGAGGTATCCGTATTAAGACTATGAGAGGAAGAGGTGGTGTTGTGGAAGATGTGCGTGTTTCAAATGTTGTTATGCATAATATGTTAAGAGAAGGGGTGATGATTAACATGCACTATCATGAAACACCGGAGGAACCAATTTCGGATCGAACACCAGCCATTCGGAATGTTTATATTTCAAATGTAAGAATGACTAATGCTAATAAAGGCATTGCGATTTATGGATTAAAAGAGCGTTCCGCAGATCAAATAAGCTTTAACGATATACAAATAGAAGGGAAAACAGGTGTTACTGGTGATTATGCTTCTAATGTTGATATGAAAAATATTCGTCTTTCTGTGAGTAATGGAAATGCAATTGAATTTAATCATTCGGAGAAAATCCAGATCAGCGATTTAACCGTTTATAATTTGTCTGCCGACGCATCGGTGATAAAGTTGGATAATTGTTCTGATATATTGGTGAATAATTGTTTTCAACCAACAGAATTGCCTGTTTTTATTGAAGGCAATCAGTCAGTAACAAATCTATTTGTGATTAATAATATTCTTTCAGGTGTAGCTTTGCTGGTTGATGGTGATGTGCCGTTTTTGACTGAAAAAGGAAACATCATTAAGAGTAATATGGAAAAGAATACACAAACTGCAGTGAAAAAATAAAACACTTATGAAGAACATTTCATTTATAATCATATTGTTAGTCGTTACCAGTTGTAAGTTTAAGCAAACATCAACAGGAAATGCACAAAAGAAAGAGACTCCAAAATGGTCGGTAAAAATGGCCGATGAGGTGATGAGACAATCGGATAGCCTTATTCATTATTTAAATCCTCGAACTGTAAAATGGCAATACGACATTGCCTTTTTAGGACAGGCAATCGATCATTTAGGAGATGTTGATTCGAAATATTCTCGTTATATGGAAGATTATGTGAATTATTTTGTCAGGGAAGATGGTAGTGTAAAGAATTATAAGATTGAAGAGTACAATATAGATCGAATTAATCCGGCTAAAAATATTATTACGCTTTATAAGAGAACAGGCGAAGAAAAGTACCGTAAAGCGCTGAATTCATTTGTTATTCAAATGCAAAATCATCCCAAAACAAAAAGTGGTGGTTTTTGGCATAAAAAAGTTTATCCAAATCAAATGTGGTTGGATGGGATATATATGGCTTCTCCATTTTTAGCTCAATATGCAAAGGAATTCAATACTCCTGGACTATTTGATGAGGTATGCCTTCAGATTAAATTAATCTATGAAAAAACAAAGGATGAAAAGACAGGCCTGTTATACCATGCTTATGATGAAAGCCGTGAACAAAAATGGAGTAATCAGGTAACAGGTTGCTCTCCAAATTTTTGGAGCAGATCTATGGGGTGGTATGTTATGGCTATTGTTGATGTTTTGGATTATCTGCCTGAGAACCATAAGGATCGGGATGAACTGATATCTCTACTACAAAATAGTTGTGAATCTTTGCTGAAGGTACGCGATAAAGATAGTGGGTTGTGGTATCAGGTTCTTGATCAGGCTGATCGGGAAGGGAATTATCTCGAAGGTTCTGGTTCTGCGATGTTTTGCTACGCATTTGCTAAAGGTGCATCGAAAGGTTATTTGGATAAAAAATACTATAATATTGCTAACTCAGTATTTAGTTCCATCACGCAATTACTCATAACGGAAAATCCGGACGGATCAATTGAGATGAAAGATATTTGTGGCGGTTGTGGTTTGGGTGGCAATCCATATAGAGATGGTTCTTATGAATATTATATTAATGAGAAGAGGGTTGTGAATGATCCTAAAGGAGTTGCACCTTTTATTTTGGCGGCTATAGAATTGAATAAATAGCCGTGATTGTCACTTGTATACATCATATTTAACTAAAAACAAGTGTATGTGTATTGTGAAAAAAAAACGAACCTTAACCTGTTCGTTAGTCCGTTGGCGCAAACGTTAGAAGTTGCTTGAAGAGGTGGTTGTCACTTACAAAAATGTTTTTGTTTATTAAAATCAATTTGTATTGATGGACTAAAAATGGAGTGAAGATGAAATTTCTAATCTTAATCAAATATATTAAAGTGTATTCTAATTTTTTACTAAACTTATCTAAATGAAGAAAAATCTGAATAAAATTAGCAAACTTTTTATGCTGGGCTTTTTTGTACTGCTATTTTGCAGTCTTGATAGCTTTGGACAAAAAGTAACAGGAATGGTTACTGATGCAACAAATTTTCCATTGCCAGGAGTTACAGTTACAGTAAAAGGCAACCAAAATCTCGGTACAATTACAGGTATTGATGGTATTTATTCAATAGAATTACCAAATTCTCAATCTGATATAATTATAGTTTCTTTTATCGGAATGGAGACGCAAGAAATTCCAGTATCCGGAAGGACTGAAATTAATGTAGTTTTGCAGGAAGCATTCACACAATTGGAAGAGATTGTAGCGATTGGTTATGGAGTTGTTAAAAAGAAAGACCTTACGGGAGCTGTAGCTTCGGTTAAAGGTGAAGATTTAGCAGCTATTTCAGTGCCGGATGTTGCTCAGGCATTACAGGGGCGTTTATTGGGCGTAAATGTGGTTAGTCAGGATGGACGTCCTGGTGCTGATGTATCTATCAAAATTCGTGGAGGAGGTTCTATCACTCAATCCAATGATCCTCTATTTGTTGTTGATGGATTTCCAGTAAGTTCTATTTCTGAAATTCCTGCAGATCAAATTGAATCTATTGATGTGTTAAAGGATGCATCTTCAACTGCAATTTATGGTGCTCGTGGAGCAAATGGTGTTATTCTGGTTACTACAAAAAAGGGCAAAGCAGGAAAGCTTCAAGTTACTTATAGTGGTTACACACAGGTAAAAAGCGTAGCAAAATCACTTGAAACTTTATCTGCACAGGAGTATGTGAATCATACATGGGCTTATGCTACAGCTTACGGTGCTAGTAATGGAAGTGGAATAGCCGAGTATTTTGGATTGGGAAGTGCCAATGGCAATCATTATGCTGATTACGCCAATGTAAAGGCTCATAACTACACCGATGATGCACTACGAACTGCATTTACTCAAAGTCATACTATTAGTTTGTCTGGTGGAACTGAAAAAACAAAAGTATTTGCTTCCATTGGATATTTAAATGATGAAGGTATCAAGATTAATTCAGGCTATGAGCGTTCAAACGCTTCTTTTAAAATAGATCAGGAATTGGCTGAAAACTTGAAGGTAGATTTTGATTTACGTTATTCAGAATCAGAGTTAAGTGGAAAAGAAGGTAATACTAATGGTAGAGGGTCTCTAATTTCTTCTGCTTACTGGTTTCGTCCAATTGATAATCCATTAGGTGGTGTTGATTATACCGATGTTTCTTCCAGTTTTGGTAATGGTGATGCAAACATCGATGAAAGCAGTAATCCGATTGGGTTAATTAATGATATTACAAATATTACAAAATCGCAAAACTTACGTGGATTTGCCGGATTAACATGGGAGATCATAAAAGGACTTAAGGCTCGCAGTGAGGTTGGATTTACCAGAGTTAATGATGAAAGTAATTATTACGAAGATGGATTGACCAATGGATATAAAACAGCAACCATTAAAAGAAAAGGCGCGGAAAGTTTTCGTTCAGTTACAACGCTGAATTATGAATTTAATTTAGGAGAATCAAATAAATTATCTTTTTTGTTAGGTAATGAAATTTTGAAATCGAAATCTACTACTTTAGAAGTTAAAGGTAAGGGATACCCTGAAAATTTTGATTATAAGACAACAACTGGTTTAATTCAAACAGGAGAGACTTTAACTCCATTAAACACAGTTGGAACTCCTTCGCATTCATTGTCTTTCTTTGGTCGTGCAAACTACTCATTAAAAGACAGATATCTTTTTACAGCTACAGTTCGTGCTGACGGTTCATCTAAATTTGCTTCAAACAATCGATGGGGATATTTTCCGGCAGTAGCTGCAGCATGGCGTATCTCTGATGAGCCTATGTTGGAAAGCACAAGGGATTGGTTAGATAACCTTAAATTAAGAGTATCTTATGGTGCTTCGGGCAGCGATAATATCAGCTCTTCATTATGGAAAGAAACATGGGAAAGTGGTAGCAGTAGTAGTATTCATTACCCTATTAACGGTAGTATTGGATCTTATTACAAGCCATCAGGTCTTTATCCTAATCCAGACTTAAAATGGGAAACAACTGTTTCTAGAAATTTAGGTATTGACTATGGAATGTTCAACAACCGTATTTATGGGGTTGCTGAAGTTTATTGGAACACAACCAAAGACTTATTAATGGCTGTTCCTGTTGACAATACAACAGGATATTCTTACCAGTACCAAAATTTTGGACAGACCTCAAATAAAGGAGTCGAGCTTTCTGTTGGAGTCGATATTATTCGTTCTGAAGATTGGGATTTTGGAGTAAATCTTATCTACAACTACAATAAAAACAATATTGATAATCTTAAAAACACAGATCAGTATCAATATGCTTCTAATTGGGCTTCTACATCTACTAAACCTGCGTATGATTATGCACTTGTTGAAGGCAAATCAGTAGGAGTAATTCGTGGTTATGTAAGCGAAGGATTCTATAAGGTTGATGATTTTAACTATGCAAATGGTATTTATACACTAAAAGACGGAATTGCAGATTTTGATACAGGTTTTACGGGAAGTTATCCAAATCCGTTTAACGTTGCCGATGGTCAGAATGCTTTCCCAGGTGCTATTAAATTGAAAGATGTAGATAAAAGTGGAACTGTTGATGCTGAGGATTATACAGAATTGGGAGAAGCAACACCAAAACATACAGGATCAATTAACTTAAATTTAAGATATAAAAATTTTGATTTAGGTGCTAATATGAACTGGGTTTTGGGTGGAAAAATCTACAATGCCGCAGCTTTGGTAAGTAGTTATGGAAATAAAGATGCTAGTATTGGTGCGAACCGTTTAGCCTTTGTAAAAGATGCTTATAAAGTTTATGACGTTAATTCTTCTGGAGATTTGGTAGCTGTAACCGATCCTGCGGCATTAAAAGCATTAAATGCAAATGCTAAATATGCTCTGCCTTACAATGAGAATGGTGTTACCTATTCTACATTTGTTGAGGATGCTTCTTATTTGCGTTTACAAACAGTAACATTGGGATATAATGTTCCAAAGTTGGCGTCTCAAAAAATAGGAATTGAAAGAATTCGTGTGTATTTCACTGGTAATAATTTATTTACAATAACAGGTTATTCAGGAGTAGATCCAGAGGTGAATACAACTCCAAAGAGTGCAGGCAGCGCTTTTAGCAGTTTGAAAATATTCCCGACAACTAATATGGACTGGGGTGCATATCCTCGTGCAAAAACTTTCACTTTAGGAGTAAATGTTACTTTCTAATATGAGGAATATTATTGTTAATTTGATAATTAAATTAGGTATGAAAAAAATATTAATTATAGCAATTATTGGTGTATTCACCTTATCGCTTAATTCCTGCGAAGAATTTTTAGATACATCTTCTCCTTCGGTTGTAGATTCTGAATTTGTATTTTCAGGAGCTACTTCTGCAAAGGGAGCTTTACTGAATGCATACGAAAAATGGAGAGGTAATGCATATGTGCACTCTAATGGTCTTTTTTACGATCTTGCAGTTGTTGGTTCTGATGTTGAACACCATCCGGAAACATTTTCATCACAAACACGTCACGTTCCTGAATATTTCTATCCAGGAGGAACTTCAAGTTTTGACATTTCATTTACGGATAGTGAAAAAGCCTGGACAGCTCTTTATGGGATTGTGTCAGTAACGAACTCTTTGATTGAGGCGTTTGAAGGAACAAGTGATTTTGAGGCAATGATGAGTAGTGGAGAAGTGACTGAATTGTCGGATATATACGGACAAGCTGTTGCACTGAGAGCTACTGCATATTTTGAATTGTGTCGTTATTATGGTGATGTACCTCACGTACTTTCTATAAGTGATACAGAGAATAAAGGTCTTGTTTCCCGTGATGAAATTTATGAATATCACATCAATCAATTGATGAAGGTAGAGCCTTATATGTACCGAGTTGGTGAGGGAGGAAACAATGCTGATGTAATGACCCGAACTTATGTACAGGGATTAATCGGACGTATGTGTCTTTATGCCGGAGGTTATGCTACCCGTCGTACTGATCTTGGAAGTGATTTCTATAAAAAATTGGATGGAAGTGCAATTTCATTTGAGACTATGGGAACTGAAAAGGATGGAGCAGTTTATTCCCGTCGTTCTGATTGGCAGGATTATTTCAATATTGCTAAAACATATCTGACTAAATGTGTAGAAAATTCTGGTTCTGCTTATTTAATTACAAGTGATCCACGTTCTGCCGGAGGAGCTGGACAAGAATTTGGGAATCCATTCCAATATGTATTTCAGATGATGATGACTGGCGAACAACTATCGAAAGAGTCTATCTATGAGATTCCGGAAGAATATGGTTACTATTCAGAACGTCCTTATGCATTTGGTCGTCCTTCGGATGGTGGCAGCTCAAAAGCTTTCCCTGGCAAGAGTTATTGTCAGTCACGTTTCCAGGCACATTATTATTATGGTTCTTTCGATCCTAAAGATTTGCGACGTGATGTTACGGTAGCTGTAACAGCAAGTAAAGGTGATGGTACTGAAAAAATGATTGACTGGATTCCTGGTTCGAAATCACACGGTGGAATTGCGAATAATAAATGGGATGAAAACCGTATGACTAGTCCATATGTTGCGAAATCACGTAAATCTGGAATTAATTGTCCATACATGCGTGTATCAGATGTTATCCTGATGCTTGCTGAGGTTGAGGCAGCTTTAGGC
Source organism: Marinifilaceae bacterium (assembly GCA_016936255.1). Classification (GTDB taxonomy): domain Bacteria; phylum Bacteroidota; class Bacteroidia; order Bacteroidales; family Marinifilaceae; genus Labilibaculum. Next base: position 88,007 of record JAFGYE010000048.1, read on the forward strand.
AATGATGGTCCTGCGAGAACAGAATTAGAGAAAGTACACAATCGTGCATTTACATCACCTGCAGATGCCGATTTAAACGGTTTTATTGCAAAAGCGGGTAGTGTTTATGAAGCTGTTTTGGAAGAGCGTAAATTAGAATTTGGTGGTGAAGGAATGCGTCGTTATGATCTTATCCGCACTGGGAAATTACCACAAGCTGTAGTTGCTAATAGACAATTAATGACTACTATTATTGGTGGTTTGGAAACAAATGGATATTATACATTTGATAATGGAAACCAAATACCAATGTATATTTGGACAAAAATGGTTGATGCAAAAGCAACTCATGGTTATCGTTTGACTACGCAATGTGTAGACGAAACAGATCCAGTATTATTCCCTGGTTGGAGAGGTCAATATGACGATTGGCAAAGTCTTGCAACTGAGATTGGCAAAACTGTTAATGGACCGGAAACTAACGTTGCGATCAAAGGATTGTTCAATTATATCGCTCCTGGAAGTGCAGAAGCATTGGCTCTTGAAGCTGATGGATATGTTCAAACAAACTGGGGTGCTGATATCGTAGCTAATGCTGCAGATTACTCAACTGATCTTTTTAAAGGTTATAGTGATGCTGACTTTAGTGCGGGTAATCCTCCAGTCTATCTAGTGCCATTGAATTCTACAATTTTAGAGAATTCAGGAATAAGCAATGGTTATGGATTTAATCAATAAGAATGCTTTAAATTCTTAATAATAAATAGGATAATCCGTCGATTCGTTGACGGATTATCTTTGCTTTTTATCTCAGGTAATAAGGCATGAAGCTGGTCTCTGTTATCTAAATAGAGATTATAATATAAGTTCTAAAATTGGATAAACACTATTTCTTACTTCTCTTAAAAATGGAATTTGAAATGAATTTTGCTGCTTCCAATAAAAAAACAGACAGATGAAAATTACTCCGATCTTAATAGTCTTGTTTTTTATGTATTTTCCCTTCTCAGGAAATGGTCAAAACTTAGAAAAAAAATCTTCAGTAAAATCGCATACAGAATGGTGCGTGGCTGATTTACTGCAACAAAACTCAAAACAAATAAAGATACTTGGTCAGCCAAAACTGGTTGATTCTCCTTATGGAAAAGCTGTTTCCTTTAATGGAAGTAGTGATGCTCTTATTTTACAGGAAATGCCTCTTAAATCGATGAAGGAATTTACCGTAGAAATGATTTTTTGTCCGGATATAAATGCATCTTTCGAACAGCGGATTCTTCATATTGGTGAGGTCTTAGGTAATAGAATGTTGCTGGAAATCCGTGCAGTTACGGATATCTGGTATTTCGATGGTTTTGCGGCTTCCGGAAATAACAAGAAAGCCTTAATTAACGAACAACTTACTCATCAGCTTGGACAATGGTATCATGTTGCTTTTATTGTGGGGGCTGATAGTTTGTCCACTTTTGTTAACGGAAAACAGGAATTGTCCGAGTCGTTTTCTTATCAACCAATTGGGACTGGTAACTGCTCAATTGGTGTTCGCCTGAACAAAAAGTCTTGGTTTAAAGGAATGATTTACAAAATCAGAATAGTATCTAAACAACTCAAGCCCGATGATTTTATGACTTATTAGTTAACTCTGCTAAGAATATAAATACCATGAAACCTACTAAATATTTAATTTTACTTCTTTTACTTCTTTTATTTCTTGCTTTTGGATTGAAGTTAAAAGCTCAATCTGAAATTACAAAGGAACAAATTTGTGAAACAATGCTGAAAGCCACTCAATTTATGGTTGAAGAGGTGAGTACTAATGGAGGCTATGTTTGGTACTATTTGCCCGATTTATCTCGTCGATGGGGCGAGATGGAGGCCTACAAAACCATGATTTGGCTTCAACATCCTGGAACAATCAGCATTGGGCACTTATTTTTAGATGCTTATAGAACCACGAAAAACGAATATTATTATCAAGCCGCGCAAAAAGTTGCAACAGCTATTATTTGGGGGCAAAGTAACGAAGGTGGTTGGAATTATATGATCGATTTCGCCGGTGACCGCTCCTTAAAGAAATGGTATAATACTATTGGTAAAAATGGGTGGAGACTTGAAGAGTTTCAGCATTATTATGGCAACTCCACTTTCGATGATGATATTACATCTGATGCAGCAAGGTTTTTACTAAGAATCTATCTCGAGAAATTAGATCCGGGTTATAAACCTGCTCTTGACAAAGCAATCGACTTTATATTAAAAAGTCAGTATGCTTCAGGTGGTTGGCCACAGCGTTATCCGTTAAAATATGATTTCAATAAACAAGGTCATTCTGATTATAGTTCGTTTTATACATTTAACGACGATGTAATTTGGGAAAACGTTCATTTTTTGATTCAAAGCTATCTGACTTTGGGGGAAGAACGTTTTTTGGAACCGATTCGCCGGGGAATGGATTTTTATCTGATTTCTCAGGATGCATGCGGAGCTTGGGGACAGCAACTTAATTTGAATATGCAAACAGAAGGTGCCCGAACGTATGAACCGGCAGCTTTTTTGCCATCTACAACATGCAAAAATGCAATGCTCCTACTGAAATTTTATCAATATACGGGAGATAAAAAATTTATTGCTCGTGTTCCTGATGCAATTCGTTGGTTGGACAGTACACGACTTCCCGAAAATCAGATAGAAGGGGCTCGTTCTCATCCAACTTTTATTGAAGTAGGAACCAACAAGCCCATATATGTACATCGGAAAGGGGCGAATGTGAAATTTGGAATGTATTATGTCGATAGTGATGATAAAAAGTTATTGGCTCATTACTACGGCAAGTGCCGTATTCAGCTTGAGGAGCTGAAGTTTAAATACAAAATGCTTAATGAGCTTGACTTAGATAAGGTGACAAAAGATTCGCCTCTAAAGGAATCATGTTTCAAGGAAAGTGATACACCTCAACGATTTTACGACCTAAACCGTAATGTTTTCACAGGTGTTGCTTCAGAGGCTGAGGTAAAAGATATTATTGCATCTCTCGATCAGCAGGGCAGGTGGTTGGTGAAACATGCTTTTATTAGCCATCCTTACATTGGGGATGGTCAGAATCAGAATCAAAGTGATGAGTATTCAACAACTCGTGTTGGTGACGAAACAGATACGTCTACTTATCCTGATCCTTCTGATAAATATTATATCTCAACTAAAGAGTACATTCAGAATATGAATTTTCTGATTGGTTACTTAAAATTGAATCAGTCTGGAAAATAATACAATAAACATGATTTTAATTACTAAACCGGCAATCAGGAAGAACTGTACTGAGTGTATCTAAAATAACACGTATATAAAAAATACAGAGCGCAGGAAATGGCTCGTTTAGTTAAGAGTGATTATACAATAAGGAATTGAAACTAAAAAAGTATTGAAAAATGAAAAGTAAATTGATTTGTGCACTTGCAGCTATTTATTTGTTGGTTTCGGCTTGTTCTGCACCAACAACAGCTCCAGATTACAGGGGAGTTCAAGTAACACTCAAAAGTGCTGATAATGGAGATGGCACCTATACGAATCCAATTATTCAGGCAGATTACTCCGATCCTGATGCCATTAGAGTGGAGGATGATTTTTTCATGACAGTTTCTAGTTTTGGATGTGCACCAGGTTTACCCATTCTTCATTCCCGCGATTTGGTAAATTGGCAGCTGATTGCTTATGCTTCACCCAAAGTAATGCCCGAAGCTCATTATAATAAAATACAACATGGTAATGGCATATGGGCTCCATCTTTACGTTACCACAATGGAATATTTTACATCTTTTACGGCGATCCCGATTTTGGAATTTTTATGTTGAAATCAAAAAAAGCAGAAGGTCCGTGGAGTGAACCACTCTTAATTAAGGAAGCTAAAGGATGGATAGATTCCTGCCCGTTTTGGGATGAAGACGGACAAGCTTATTTGGTACATGGCTACGCTGGTTCAAGAGCAGGTATTAAAAGTATTTTAGCGGTTAACCGAATGAAACCTGACGGAACTGCATTGTTGGACGATGGCATTTTGGTTTTCGATGGTCATGATGGAAATGGAACTGTTGAGGGACCTAAATTCTATAAAAAGAATGGATACTACTATATTTTTGCTCCCGCAGGTGGAGTTTCTACAGGCTGGCAATTGGTGCTTCGTTCTAAAAATATTACAGGACCATATGAGTCGAAGGTGGTTATGAGTCAAGGCAAAACAGAAATTAACGGACCTCATCAGGGAGCTTGGGTTAGTTTGGCAGGTGGCGAAGATTGGTTCCTTCATTTTCAGGATCAGGAAGCTTACGGACGTGTTGTGCATTTGCAGCCAATGAATTGGAAGGACAATTGGCCCGTGATTGGTCATGATGCTAATGGCGACGGAACAGGAGAGCCTGTAATTACATATCGTAAGCCTGCTGTTAAACAGACAGAGATGATTTCTCCTGAAAGTATGGATGATGAATTTAATGGGGATGCACCTTCTTTGTTATGGCAATGGCATGCCAATCCTGGTCTCGATTGGGGAAAAAGCTTTCCAGGGAAAGGTGTTTTCAGAATGTATTGTCAGTCGTCTGCTGAAGGATCTGTTAATTTATGGGATGTACCTTCATTGTTTCTTCAGAAATGGCCGGCTGTTTCTTTTGAAGCTGTCGCAAAAGTGAAATTGTCATTTTTAAATGATGGCGAAAGATTCGGATTGATAATAATGGGACAGGATTATGCGTCAGTAGTAGTAGAAAATAAAAATGAAGAATTGGTTTTGAATGAGATTACTTGTTTGAATGCACGCAAAGGATCAGAGGAGAATTATGCAGGTGATTTTCAGCCCGTGTCTTCCGATTTGTTTTTGAAAGTTAAAGTTGAGGAGGGGGGAATTTGTCATTTTTCATATTCCGAAAATGGATTGGATTACAAGTCGGTTGGTTTACCTTTCACAGCCAATACAGGAAGATGGATTGGTAGTAAAATTGGTTTCTTTGCTCAAAGAAAGAATAAAATAAATGATTCAGGTTTTGTAGATATTGATCGGTTTACCATGAATTAGTGTTTAACTTTATTGACTGGTATTTATAAAATTAAATCATTAAAAAAAAGATATGAAACGTCCATGACAGGCAATTGTGACCGAAGAGGAATGATTATTTGTTCATGGTAAGTTCCATATGACAAACACATAAAATTATAATCGTATGAAACGTAATAGTGAGAAGTTTATTTTGACAGAAGAATTAGAATGGGAAGATTTAGGAGCTGGTGTTTCCCGTCAGTTTTTAGGTTACGACAATCAAATTATGATGGTGAAGGTGAAATTTGAGAAAGGAGCTGTTGGTGCACTTCATCAGCATTTCCATACACAAACAACCTGTTGCGCAAGTGGTCAGTTTGAGTTTACTATTGGTGGTGAGAAAAAGGTGATTGGCGTAGGTGACGGCGTATATATTGAGCCCAATATGTTACATGGTGCTGTTTGTTTGGAACCTGGAGTATTAATAGATGTATTCAGTCCGGTTCGGGAAGATTTTCTAACAGGCAGCGGTGTTTCTTATTTAGGAGGCAAAAAGTAATATTCAAAATGCTGAAATCTTATCACTGAATTTAAAGATAGGATATCCTGAATTTGTTTAATGCCCTTTAATTTTTGATCGAAAATGACAAGAATGTTAAAATATAAAATAGTACCGCTTCTTTTTTTACTGCTCCCAATATTGGGTTGGGGGCAAAATGAATTTCCTAAGGACACTTCGTTTTCGGTATATTCTGCAGGGAAAAAAATAGAGAAAGATTTTCCACAAGCTTTACCGGTTAAAGAAATTGTTTCTAGTGAGTTTCTATCATTACCAAATCAAGTTTACCGGATAAGACCAAACAGAAAGCTGCGCATGGATGTTTTTCTTCCGAACAGAGATTGCGGGCAGAAACGACCAGTTGTTATGATGATTCATGGTGGTGGTTGGCGGTCTGGCAATAAGTCGCATTTGGTTCCTATGGCGCAGCAGTTGGCTGCTGATGGTTATGTGACAGCCTCGGTTGAGTATCGTTTATCAATGGAAGCGATATACCCTGCAGCTATTTATGACTTGAAGGAGGCCATTCGGTTTTTAAAACACAATAGTGATTTATATGGCATCGACACAACGAAAATAGCGGTATTGGGTTGCTCATCGGGTGCCACACTTGCAAGCTTTATGGCTGCTACAGCAGGAATAACAAAGTTTGATGATCCTGAATCGGTTTACTCCAACTACTCGTCAAGAGTGCAGGCTTTGGTGAATATAGATGGTGTTGTTGACTATACTGACCCAAATGAAAGCCGAAAAATAAGTAATCCAAAGAAGCCATCGGCAGCAAGTCTGTTTTTTGGAGTTACTTATCAGGAAAATCCGGAACTATGGAAGGAAGCCTCTCCAATTAACTATGTGGATGAATATATGCCAACAACATTGTATATAAACAGTGCGTTGCCACGTTTTCATGCCGGAAGAGATTCTTTGTTTCATATCCTCGATAGGAATAAAACGTATCACGAAGTACATACAATTGAAAATACACCTCATCCTTTTTGGCTTTTTCATCCATGGTTCGAAGAAGCGCATGGCTGTATTCTTAATTTTCTTAACACTGTTTTTAGGTAGATAGAAGCTAGTGACAAAATTTATAAATGATTTAAAATAGAACAAATGAAATATATCTGGATCATTGCATGGTTGACAGTTTTTACAAACTGCGCTATTGCAGACAATAAGGGTGATATTGTTGTTGCCGCTGATGGAACCGGAGATTACATCTCTCTGACAGAGGCAATTGATCATTTGCCATTTTACAATTATCAGCGTTTGGTAATTTTTGTAAAAAATGGTGTGTACAATGAGAAGATACGAATAGAACAGGATTACCTGACCATTCGCGGAGAAAGCCGTGACAGTACAATTATTCAATATGCTCAGCTAAGAGAAGATTGGCAAAAGAACAGAGATTATATTGGCCCTGCGGTTATCAACATTCATGCTGATGACATTATTTTAGATAATCTCACCATAAGAAACACTCAACCCAGGTTGGGGCCTCATGCGTTTACCATTTATGGTACAGGAACACGCACGATTATAACAAATTGCAATGTAACCAGCAATGGTGGCGATACTGTTTCTCTTTGGAATTATAAGGAAGGAATGTATTATCACGACAACTGCTGTTTTGAAGGAGGTGTTGATTTTGTTTGTCCCCGGGGATGGTGTTATATTTCCAACTCAAGTTTTAAAGAGTTGATGAATACCGCAGCTGTGTGGCATGCGGCTACAACAAATAAAAATCAGAAATTCGTATTGAGCAACTGTGAATTTATGGGAGTAGATAGTTTCTATTTAGCCCGTCATCATTACGATGCGCAGTTCTATTTTTTGAATTGTATTTTTCCTTCAGAAATGAGAGATAAATCGATTGTTCATGTTTTTTATCCGGATAAACCAGAGAAAAGCAGACCTTACTTGTACGGGGACAGATACAATTTTTACAATTGTAATCGTAAAAAAGGTAATTATTTATGGTTCGCCAATAATATTGATTCCAGCTCTGCAGCTAAAATATCTCCGGAATGGACATTCGATCAAAAATGGAATCCTGAAGATACTTCTTCTATTAAAGTGGTTAAAGCGGAATATGAAAACCAATCTCTTTTTTTATGGTTTGATGAAATTGTAATGCCGGTCGGCGATTTAAAAATTCAGACAAAAAGCGGTAAAGTTTTCTCCTATTTTAATGGAGTGGGACGGGAACGTTTCGAATTTAAAGGAGAAAATACTTTAACTGAGGAAGAATTACAACAGGAGTTTGAGTTGGTAAGTGGAACGATTCAAAGCATCAAAGCAACAGTAAAGCCCCGAACATTCAAATAATACAATTTAGTTTAGTCGTTGTAAATGAAAAACCCGATTGTTCATGCAAAATGCATTGGCAATCGGGTTTTATTGTGGTATCGTAAAATTATTACGATTGAGTATTACGGGTTTATAATAAACGATTTAAGCTGGTAAATCTTACAAAGACACACCTCTTTTCCAGGGAATAAAATCTTCCTGATTCAATTGATCTGCTTTGCATTCAATTTCTCCGCTGGCAACTTTTATAATATGCTCCAACATGCTTTCTCCCAATTCATCTAAAGTTTGAGTACCATCAATAACAACACCAGCGTTGATATCGATAATGTCCGACATTTTTTTAGATAGCTCAGTATTCGAAGAAACTTTTAGCACAGGAGCAACAGGATTACCCGTAGGTGTTCCCAAACCTGTAGTAAACAAAACTACATTGGCACCAGATCCAACCAATCCGGTTGTCGATTCAACATCGTTACCTGGTGTGCACAGCAAACTAAGACCATCATGTTTTACGTATTCGGTATAGTCCAGCACATCATTAATAGGAGAAGAACCTCCTTTTTTTGAAGCTCCTGCCGATTTCATCGCATCAGTAATCAGGCCGTCTTTTATATTGCCAGGCGAAGGATTCATATCAAAACCAGATCCTGCATCAATTGCTGCTTGTGCATAAGCACGCATGATTTTTATGAATTTATCAGCGTGCTCAGGATTTCCGGTTCTGCTCATCAATTCTTGCTCAACGCCGCATAATTCAGGAAACTCCGATAGAATTGCCTTACCGCCCAGGGCAGTAATTAAATCAGCAACCCGTCCCAAGGCAGGATTGGCAGAGATACCCGAAAATCCATCAGATCCTCCACATTCCAAACCAATGGTTAGTTTTGAAAGAGGAGCAGGTTTGCGTTCAATTTTATTGGCTTCAACCAAACCTTTAAATGTTTCCTTAATGGCTTTTTCAAGCATTACGGTTTCATTTCCGATTGTTTGCTGATCAAAAATTAGTACCGGTTTGTCCAGGTTTGGATCCAGGTTTTTAATGGCCTCTTGTAAAATACTTACTTGAGCATTCTGACAACCCAAACTTAATACCGTAGCTCCGGCTACATTCGGATTTTTTAAATATCCTGCCAGTAATCTGCACAAGCTATCGCTATCCTCACGAGTACCACCACAGCCACCTTCATGAGTGATGAATTTGATGTTTATCTGATCGAAAACCTGTTTTTGATCAAGATCCTCTGCTTTTGCCAATGACAATCCTTCGAAAGAAACTCCCGATTGATAACCGGCAGCCATATCCTGAACTAAATTTTCGTATGGATTGGTCTTTTTCTTACCCAAAACTTTTTCAAAAGCTTTTTTCAGGGTTAAAACATTTCTGTTTTCGCAAAATACCAAAGGCAAAACCAACCAGTTATTGGCTGTGCCAACTTGTCCGTCAGCCCGGTGATAACCCATGAAAGTCTTATCTTTGAATCGCTCAACATTTGGAGCGGTCCAATGAAACTCGTTTGTTTTATTTGGATCGTATTCGGTTGCCTTGTGTTCTGTATTATTTACGGTAATTGCCTCGCCGCTATTGATTGCTTTGCTTGCTGTACCTACAACCAAACCGTACATAAACATTTCATCGCCAACAGCAAGATCATTAATCGAAAACTTGTGTTTCGCCTTAATATCTTCCTGTAAAGTGATATTGGTATCATTAACACAAATAACCTCACCTTTTGCAAGATTTGTAAGAGCAACGGCAAGATTGTCGCTGCTGTTTATCGTGATTGCTTTATTCATGATTGTTAAAATTTAAAGTTGCTGATTGCTGCATCTTTATTCAATTTTTCCAACTGACTGGTCATCATTTCTGTTAAACCGTTATTTTGATTTAAATCAGTATCCCAGAATGAGACTTCGCCCAATACTTTACGGATGATAGCTTCCGGTGTTTCAGCTGAGGCTGAAAGAGCAGAGAAGAAGGCAATTACTTCTTCATTGTCTTGAATGGTAAAAGATTCTGATAGATAAAGTTTAATCAGATAGGTAAAGGCCAAAACCAATCCTTCGGGCAACTTGTTGTTTGTTTTTAAAGAGTCAAGCAGCGAAGGCAACACACGTACTTTGTATTTTGATATTGAGTTTAGTGCGATTGATTTTAATTCATGATGAATGAATGGATTCATGAATCGTTCCAAAACCTCGGTTGCGTACAATTCCAATTCTGCTTTTGGCAGATTTATAGTTGGTGCAATTTCATTGAAAATGATGTGACGAACAAATTCACCTACATTATCGCTTTCAACCGATTCGCGAACTGTTTCAATACCGTTTAGTAAAGCAACAGGAACCATTGATGTATGGGCACCATTCAGAATACGAACTTTTCGGGTGCGGTAAGGCGATAAATCTTTTGTATAGATCACATTCAAGCCACATTTGTCAGCAGGAAAAGTTTTTTGAATTTCTTCGCATCCTTCAATTACCCACAAGTGGAAAATTTCAGAGGATACTACTAAATTGTCATCAAAACCGATTGATTTTTTAATTTCGTCAATTTCGTCTTTTGGATATCCTGGAACAATACGGTCTACCAAAGTATTTGCAAAATAATTGGATTTGTCAACCCATTGAGTAAACTCTTCCGATAAATCCCATAATTTGGCATAGTCTAAAATCGCTTTTTTAAGCTTCTCGCCATTTTTGTCGATCAATTCAACAGGAATAAATTTCAATCCTTTTGCAGTGTCGCCATTAAAATGAGTAAATCGACTCAAAAGAAGCTGCGTTAATTTTCCAGGATAAGTAGCAGCAAGTTCGCCATCTTTAGGACAGTCGTCCGTTTTAAAAACAATACCAGCTTCGGTTGTGTTCGAAATCACCAATTCCAATTCATTCAGAATTGCCAAATCATCGTATTCTTTCTTTTGTTCGAATGGGTTGATTGCTTTTTGTACGCAGGAGATCAGTCTGGTTTCGCTGATTGCTTTTCCGTCTTTTAGTCCGCGGTAAATATGATGATATAGATTATCTTGTTTTCTTAGAAGATCAGTCATACCAAATTCAATTGGTTGAACAATAGCCACACCCGAATTGTAATTGTGTTCTTTATTCATGATGTCAATCATCCAATCAACAAAGGCTCTCAAAAAATTTCCTTCTCCAAATTGAAGAATTTTAATCGGTAATTCTTGTGATGGTACTGTTTCTCTATTTAACTGTCTCATAACTTAATTTTTAAAAATAAATGTGAAGAAATTGCGATTCAATTTATTTGCGGTAACGTTACCGCAAATTTTATTAAAAAAACCTTTACGAATAAAGGATATATTTTGCGTGTACGTTAACACTTCGGGACAAATATAGTATATTGTGCCTACATTTGCATAATAAACAGAAGTTTTTTTCAGATGGTGAATCGAATTACAATAAAAGAAATAGCCCGAAAGGCAGATGTATCAATTGGTACTGTCGATAGAGTTTTGCACAATAGGGGACGTGTGGCAGAAGCAACCCGCGATAAAGTGCTCAAAATTGCCAAAGAAGGGAATTATTCCTCCAATGTAATGGCGCGTCATTTAAAGCTAAATAAGACCTATCGGATTTCGGTAATCTTGCCCGAGGAAAACAATTATTGGCTGATGCTTAAAGAAGGCATTGAGGAAGGTTGTGAAGAATTCGGACAAATGGGCTTTACTGCCACCTATTGCTTTGTAGCTAACGACGGTTCTCAGGCAAAGCAGCTGAATCAGATATTGGATTCCGATGCAGATGGTTTTATTATTGCACCGTCAGCATTTCATCAGCAAACCGATTTATTAAGCAAATTAAGAGAAAAAGGAAAACCATATGTGTTTGTCGATTCAAATATAATTGATGCAGGACAGCTTACTTTTATTGGTCAGGATTCCTACCGAAGCGGCGTTTTGGGAGCTTGCCTGCTGCACGATAAATACTTGTCGGATTATGAGATTTACATCACCACCTTCAGCGAATCGGACATTAAAGAGCAAATCATTAAAAATAGAATAGAAGGCTTTCGAAGTTATTTCGACGAAAATCAGATCAGTCATGTAAATATTCATGAAGTAAACCTCGAAAAAGATCAGATTACTGCCGATGATTTCTTGAATGTACTCTTGAAACATGAAAATCCGGTTCATCTCTTTATTCCCAATTCAAAAACCTATAAGCTGGCCGAGCAGTTGATCCAGTTCAAAGAAACAAATCAATTGCGGGTTGTTGGATACGATTTACTGAAATCAAACTTACGATTGCTAAATAGTGGAGCTATCGATTATCTGATTCATCAAAAGCCTAAAGTGCAAGGCTATTTAGGCATGCAGTCTTTGTACAAAAACATTGTTTTAAAAACAGATGTTCCTTTGCATCAGTATATGCCGTTGGATATTATTAACAAAGAGAATGTAATGTATTGTCAGTAGAGAAGTTACGGGTAGTGTTTTTATGGTATTGGTATTCTTAATAACTATAGTCGCCTGCAATAAAAGATGTTTTAAAAGCTTGTGGATTTACAAATGCTTAGTTGTTGCCAACCGTATTTAATTCTTTCTTTATCTCAATCGCTTTTTTATTCATTTCCTTCCATTCCTCTGTTTCAATAAATTCTTCAATCTCAGGGAGGTTTTGATGTGTTTTAACAACCGTGTCATTCAATACTTTATCGAATTCTGATAGTATTTCCAATTCTTCAATATTAAAAGACTGACTAAAATCGTCCGAATCTGGAAAATATAAATCTTCCCACTGGCAAAACAATTCAGATGAAACTTGGGCAATCGGTACGTTTTTTTGATAATCAAGCTGACTCTTTTTTGATGTCCACAAATCAATCACTCCGAAAATATTTTTTCTTGTCAATTCAACAAATTCTATATCAGTAATACTTAAATCTTCATTTGAATTTTCAGGTTCTTTCTCAATAATTTTTCCTTTTAAAGTTCTTTTTTTGATTTTCACTTGATAATAATAAAAGGGTGCATATATATAATGTGGAAATATTAATGGAAAAATCGCCTTAGAATATCTATCATATTTATACCAAAACTTTATGCAATAAATCCAATGAATAACGGAACAAATGGTCAATGTTGTATAGATCAAATTAAAGGTTTTTTCTTGAAATAACAGAAATATGTTTTTTGCTAAATCGGGAGAAATTATTGCTAATTCAATAGATTCAATACATTCATTTTCAAAGTCTGGAATATTTATCTCACTCAAATCTGTTTTATGAATAATAAAACAAATAGGTACATTGTCTGAGTAATCTTTATTAAAAGTGTCTGTATTGTTTTTATCATATTTAAACGTAAAAGTTTCAAAAAAATATTTTATATAGTCAACGTAATGATGGTGATACAATGATTTCATTGGTATCAATAAAGTGTTATTGTAAATTTCTGTTACTTCATCAATATGAGAGCCATAAACTAAATGTCCATAGTAATTTTCATTATTCAAATATTTGTTAATTATTTCCATTTTTTATATAAATGTATTTTGCTTACTTATCTGTGCGTGTTTGTAAGTTGTTGTTATGTCCTGAAAGGACAAAATATAATAACGATGGATTTTAATCCTTCGAAAACGGAAAAGCACTGAAAGGGCGGCATATTAATCCCATACATATCTTTCGTCATAATCGACCTTGTATTTTTTAAGAAAAGTATGGTTTTCATCTTTCTGAAAAATTGATTTTTTTAGTTCTTCAAAATGGATTCTCATTTATATTATTTATAGATACAGTTCTTTTTAAAACCCAACTAAGATAGTTTAGCCCCTAAAAAGACTGGAGTAAAATTTCAGATTTAAAACAGTTAAATTTAGGGTATGAAAAGACGTTGGACATTAGAA
>JAFGYE010000049.1 GCA_016936255.1 Marinifilaceae bacterium
GAAAAAAAATGCTTCCGTGAATGTTCTCAATGGATAAGTCGGATTCCGGCATTACAGACTTTTTAAGTGTGAGTAATGTAAATATCTATGCTTCGTTGTATAGATGTTATCATCTCCCTAAATGGCTCGTATGTCATATCCCAGACATGAAATATGACTCATATTTGTACAGAGTAAACTTAACAACTTTGATTCTTCTGGAGAGAGTTTCTCTTGTTGATTATTTAAAGTTATTATTCACAATACTGGATCGAAAATGAGTTTCCCGATAGAGTATTACTTTAGTGTTGGTTCTTTGGTGATACCAAATGAGTATTACAGAAAAATAAAAGTATAAAAAAGGGACTATAAAAGTCCCATTTCCTTTACTCTAAGTAAATCTTCAGGAGTATCTATCCCGATTGATTCATGTTCTGTTATCTCTGTCTGTATCCAATAGCCATTCTCAAGCCAACGCAATTGCTCTAAGGATTCCGATAATTCTAATTTGCTTTGGTCTAATTTAGTAACTTTCATTAAAGCATCAAACCGGTAGGCGTACATTCCTATATGTTTGAAAAAAGTATTTTTTGAAAGCCATTTTTTCTGATCTTCACCGCGTACAAAAGGTACTGCTGACCGACTGAAATATAAGGCGCGGTTATCCTTTGCAGTTACTACCTTAACTTTGTTTGGATCAAAAATCTCAGCAGTATTTGTAATTGCTTTTATTAATGTTGCAATTTCAGTAGCGGGATTTTTGAAGCAGGATTTTAATGAATTAATTTGTTCTGGCTGAATAAAAGGTTCATCACCCTGAATGTTGATCACCACATTGAAATCAAGCTTTAGTATTTTGGTGATAATATTAGCTGCTTCAGCAATCCGATCCGTACCACTTTTATGATCTGAGGAGGTCATAATTACCTTTCCGCCAAAGTTTTTTACAGCTTCTTCAATCCTTATATCATCGGTTGCTACATAAACATGCTCAAGCGCTTGTTGAGCTTGTTCGTATACTTTTTGAATCATTGGTTTGCCACTAATATCGGCCAAAGGTTTACCAGGAAACCTTGTAGATGCATATCTTGCTGGTATAATTCCTAAGAATTTCATTCTTGTTTTATTTTTACTTGTTTTAATTTAATGGCAAAGTAAACAAAAATTCAGAACCTTTTCCTAGTTTGCTATGAGCCATTATTTCTCCTCCATGACCATTCACAATTTTTTTAGCTATAGCTAAACCTAAACCAGTACTACTTTCGTTTGCAGTAGTTTTAGCGCTTGTTTTTCCAAATTCGGTAAATAAATTTTTTAATTCCTGATCAGGAATACCAACACCTTGATCGTTAACTGATATTTCAATATGTGAATTGTTCTTTTTAATAATAACGGAGATTGTAGTGTTTGGATTTGAGTATTTCAAAGCATTGCTTAATAGATTGTGCAGTACTTGCTCAATTTTGTTTTTGTCGATGGAAATTGAGGTAGCAGCCGGTGTTGATGGAAAATTAATTTCAATGTTCTTTTTTTTTGCGAAAATTTTATTGATTTTTATTGCGTTTTCAACTATTTCCTGAATATTTTCATCCTTTTTATCCAATTTAAGTTTACCCATTTCAATTTTTGATATATCCAGCAATTCATTGATTAAGTTTATGGAAAACTGACTGCTGTCTTTTATCAATCTAATGAACTCAATTCTATCTTCATCGGAGAATTCGTGATATGAATCCAAAAG
The DNA here is from genome assembly GCA_016936255.1 of Marinifilaceae bacterium. Classification (GTDB taxonomy): domain Bacteria; phylum Bacteroidota; class Bacteroidia; order Bacteroidales; family Marinifilaceae; genus Labilibaculum. The sequence continues at coordinate 1,721 of JAFGYE010000049.1, forward strand.
TAGATTGGAAAAGGATTTTATAGCACCAATTGGATTACGAAGGTCGTGTGCAGCGATACCTAGAAATTTCGATTTTTGTTTATTAAGTACACGAAGTGTTTCATTTTGTTCTTCAAGCTTATTTCTGCTATTTTCTAATTCTGTATTGTCATCAACAATTACCAGAATAAATTCCTTGCCATAGTATTGAATGTATCTGGTAGAATACAGGAAATGTTTGGTCACTTTTTTAATATCTGAGTAAAAATCCCGGGATAGTTTTCTTCTGTTTGTAGGTACTCTTTTAGACAAGGTTTTTAAAATATCTCTTCTTAGAATACAATTTTTACAATAAGAAGTTTCGCCGCATAATGCATTCTCTTCAACTGCAAATTTACATCCCAATGCATTACCACATAAATTGCCAAGTATTTTTTCTTCTTGTTTTTGAAAAAGAAGAGAAAAAGATTCATTCATGTTTTCAACACGAGCATTTTTATCAAGAATAAATAGTGCCGATGTGATATTATCGAATAAAATGTTTAAAAATTCATTTGATTCTTTTAAGTTCTCGAGGTTGATTGACATAGTATCTCAGGTTTAAATACTTCATAAATTTCTAGATATTTACGTGAGTTACAGGAAAAGGATACTGAAAATTAACAATCTTTAATGATATTAATTGAGCAGAATTGCCTTCTAATTTTAAAAAGTAGTAATTTTGTCAGGCAGCATGATAAAATTTCATGTTTTTCACTTTAGGAACAATCAAATTAGATTTTTTTGATGGATATACAAACAATAAAACATCGTTTCTCAATTATTGGGAATACATATTCTTTAAACAGATCGCTTGATATTGCTATTCAAGTTGCTCCTACTGATTTATCGGTATTAATAACAGGAGAAAGCGGAACTGGAAAAGAAGTATTTCCTCAAATAATACATCAGTTTAGTTCACGAAAACACGCTCCATATATAGCTGTGAATTGTGGTGCTATTCCGGAAGGAACTATTGATTCGGAATTATTTGGACACGAAAAAGGTGCGTTTACCGGGGCTTTGTCCGATAGGAAAGGCTATTTTGAGGTAGCCAACAAAGGAACCATTTTTTTGGACGAGATTGGTGAACTTCCATTATCAACGCAAGTTCGGTTGTTACGTGTTCTGGAAACAGGAGAGTTTATTAAAGTTGGCTCATCAAAGGTTTTAAAATCAGATGTTAGAGTTGTCGCGGCTACAAATCTTAATATACCCAAAGCTGTAAAAGATGGTAAGTTTAGAGAGGATTTGTACTATCGTTTAAATACAGTCCCTATAAACATGCCGCCTCTGCGAGAAAGGCAAGAAGATATTTATCTTCTTTTCCGAAAATTTGCACAAGATTTTGCTGAAAAATATAGAATGCCGCCTTTGCGGCTTGATACCGGAGCTCAACAGTTATTGAAATCCTATCGTTGGCCTGGGAATATTCGACAATTAAAAAATATTACGGAACAAATTTCCATCATCGAAAAAGAAAGGCAAATTGGTGCTGATATATTAAGGAACTATCTTCCACGGAATGATGAACATATGTTACCAGCGATTTATACTGATACGTCTAAAAAAGATCAGGCCTTTTCTTCAGAAAGGGAAATACTCTACAAGGTTCTTTTTGATATGAAAAAGGACATGACTGATTTGAAAAAACTAGTATTTGAGTTGATGCAAACAAGTGGAGATTCTTCGTCTTTGCAAAAAGATAACGCTTTGCTTATTCGAAAGCTGTATGAAGATCAGGAGATTGACATTCTTCATCATCAATCTTCGGCACAAGCTTCTACTACTATTTCATCTCCTAAAGATTCTGAAATTCAAGACACCGAGGAATTTGTTGAGGAATCTTTATCGCTCGAAGATAAAGAGGTTGAATTGATCAGGAAAGCCCTGGAAAAGCACAACGGAAAACGGAAATATGCTGCGCAGGATTTAGGAATATCTGAGCGGACACTATATCGTAAAATCAAAGAATACGATATCAACTAATATTCACAATTTATTGTTATTTTTATTTCCCAATATATGAATTTAATTAAAGTCTTGTTTTTAAGTTTTTGTGTTGCTTTTATAGTAACAGCATGTAAAGTGTCCTATTCATTTACAGGAGGAACCCTTTCACCTGAGGTGAAAACTTTTTCGGTACAATTTTTTCCCAATAGAGCTCCCCTTGTAAATCCTAATTTGAGCAATCAGTTTACTGAGGCGCTTAAAGAGAAATTTCGTGGGCAAACTACTTTGGATGAAATTGTAGATGGAGAAGGTCATTTGAATTTTGAGGGGGAAATTACCGGATACAGAACTCAGGCTTTGGATGTTACCGCGGATGATATTTCTGCAACCAATCGATTAACTGTTACTGTAAAAGTTCGTTTTACAAACGAAATTGAACCAGATAACGATTTTGATAAGAGCTTTTCGGCCTTTCGGGATTTTGATAGTACCAAGCAGTTGAGCGATGTGGAAGAAGAACTGGTGGTACAGATTTTGGAAGATATTATCGATGATATATATAACGAAGCAGTTGTAAACTGGTAAAAAATGAATCAAAGTTTATTGCAAGATTGGATTAGGAATTCGGCGAAAATGGATCGGAACAGTCATCAGGAATTAAAAATTCTGATTGACAGATATCCTTATTTTCAGACCGCTCATCTACTCCTGCTGAAAAACTTGCATGATAGCCAAAGCATTCGGTTTAAAGAAGAGTTGAGAAATTCAGCTTTGTACATTCCGGACCGTCGTCAGTTATTTTTGTTAATTCAAGATCAAATTAAGATACAATCCCGTTCTGAGAGCAGTGAAATGAAACTCATTACTCCTGAAATATCAGAGCCTGTTATACAAGTTCAAATTGAGGCGCAAGAAGAAAGTTCTGATCTTCTGATTGGTGAAAAGAGATCTGTAATTAAAGCAGAGGAGCCGGATGGATTGTTTCAACTATCAGAGGAGTCGGAGGTGGTAGATTCGGAGGTTTTGCAGGATCAGAAAAATCCTGTAGAATCTGAAAATTTGTTTGCTGCAAATGAGGAAATTTTAGAATTTGATGATTCTGAAAATAAAAAAGAGGAATCTGCAGCAAAAACTGAGAAGCCTCAAATTGAAAAGCAGTTGAGCGACTCAGAATTATTGGTGTCGGCAACTGAGGTTTATCATATTGGTTTTGGAGGCAATTTATATACCTTATCAGATGAACCAAAGATCAGGGAAACTGAATCTGATAAGGATGAAAATCACAGCTTTACTGATTGGATGACAGTTGTTAATAAAAAAGACAGCAAAGAAGTTGGCCCAGATTCTGATAAGGAAAAATCGAAAAAGGGAATTGATCTGATTGATAGTTTTATTCAAAATGAACCAAGAATTAGCAGGAACATTAAAGTTGTTGATAAACAAGAGGATATTTCATTAGGAAGTTTAGAGGATAAAGATGGTTTTATTAGTGAAACTTTGGCATCTATCTATGTGAAGCAGAGGTTGTTCAGTAAGGCCATTGCTGTTTATGACAAATTAGTTTTGAAAAATCCCGAAAAAAACGCTTACTTTGCGAGTCAGATTGAGAGAATAGAAAAATTAAAAAATAGTAAATAGATAAGTATGTATACCTTTGTTTTAGTATTGATCTTTATTGTTTGTGTACTTTTAGTGTTAATCGTATTAGTACAGAACTCTAAAGGAGGTGGATTAGCTTCAAACTTTTCATCCTCAAACCAAATTATGGGAGTTAAGAAAACAACTGATTTCCTTGAGAAAGCAACTTGGGGTTTGGCCGGAAGTTTATTAGTTCTTTGTCTTTTAGCTGCGATGACTATTGATCGTGGTGAAGTAGAAGGTCAGAAATCACAAATTGAGCAGCAATTGCAGGAAACTGAAACTGCTACTGATGTTCCAACTTTCCCTACAGAAGCTCCTTCTACAGAAAAGGATACAGCAAAATAAGAAAATAAAATATCATTGATATAAAAAAATGTCAGTATGTCATATCATACTGACATTTTTTTTGTGTTGTTATCTTTTTGTTTTTCAGTATATTTATTCATTATCAATTGAAATATTGATTAGTCTGTTTCGTATTTGTTATAGAGGTTTTAAAATAGAAACAGAATTGCGGCAATATTGTCAATGAATTTCTTTTGGCATGGATTGTGAAAGAGAATGAGTCATAAATTGTAATTTAAAACTTTAAATATTTTGAAAATGGCAGATTTAAAAGGTAGAATTCTTGCTGGTAAAATTTTGGTTGAAGCTATCAAGGCTGAAGAAAAAACTGCAAGTGGTATCATTATTCCGGATGCTGCAAAAGAAAAGCCAATGCAAGGTAAAGTAGTATTGGTTGGTACTGATAAGAAAGATGAACCAATGGAATTAAAAATCGGAGATACCGTTTTTTATGGCAAATATTCAGGAACAGAGTTGGTAATTGATGGAGATGATTATCTTTTAATGTCTCAGTCAGACGTTTTGTACATTGTATAATTAATTACACAAACTTTCAAAATTAAGTAAGAAATGGCTAAAGAAATAAAATTTAATATAGAAGCCCGCGATCTTTTAAAAAAAGGTGTTGATGAGTTGGCAAATGCAGTAAAAGTAACTTTGGGACCTAAGGGTAGAAATGTTGTGATTGATCGCAAGTTTGGTGCACCTCAGATTACTAAAGATGGTGTTACAGTTGCAAAGGAGATCGAATTGGCTGATCCAGGAGCGAATATGGGTGCTCAGATGGTTAAAGAAGTAGCTTCAAAAACTGGTGATGATGCTGGTGATGGAACTACAACAGCAACTGTGTTGGCGCAATCTATCGTAAATGTTGGATTGAAAAATGTAACAGCCGGTGCGAATCCTATGGATTTAAAACGTGGTATCGATATTGCCGTTGCTGCAGTTGTTGATAACATTAAAGAGCAGGCTCAGGAAGTAGGAGATAACTTCGAGAAAATCAAGCAGGTTGCTAAAATCTCTGCAAATAATGATGAGACTATTGGTGCACTGATTGCTGAAGCAATGGAGAAAGTGAAAAAAGAAGGTGTAATTACTGTTGAAGAAGCAAAAGGAACCGAAACTTACGTGAAAGTGGTTGAAGGAATGCAATTTGACAGAGGATACATCTCTCCGTATTTCATTACTGATCCTGAAAAAATGGAGGCTGATTTAGAGAACCCATATATTTTATTGTATGATAAGAAAATTTCTACAATGAAAGAGTTAATGCCGGTTCTTGAACCAGTTGCTCAATCAGGTCGTCCGTTAATGATTATAGCAGAAGATGTAGAAGGCGAAGCATTGGCCACTTTGGTTGTGAATCGTTTAAGAGGTTCATTAAAAGTTGCTGCTGTTAAGGCTCCCGGTTTTGGTGACAGAAGAAAAGAAATGTTGGAAGATATTGCTATTCTTACAGGTGGGGTTGTTATTTCTGAAGAAAAGGGAATGAAATTGGAGCAGGCAACTTTAGAGATGCTTGGTCAATCGGAAAAAATTACCATTGATAAAGAAAATACAACGATTGTAAATGGAAGTGGAGAAAAAGATGGTATTGTTGCACGTGTTTCTCAAATCAAAACTTTAATCGAGAATTCATCTTCTGATTACGATAAAGAAAAACTTCAGGAAAGATTAGCGAAATTAGCTGGTGGAGTTGCTGTACTTTATGTTGGAGCTGCTTCTGAAGTTGAAATGAAAGAGAAAAAAGATCGTGTTGACGATGCATTGAGTGCTACTCGTGCGGCTGTTGAAGAAGGAATTGTTCCTGGAGGTGGTGTAGCGTATATTCGTGCAATTGCGGCTCTGGAAAACCTTAAAGGCGAGAATGAGGACGAAACAACCGGTATCGAGATCATAAAGCGTGCTATCGAAGAGCCATTGCGTCAGATTGTTGCCAATGCTGGCGGCGAAGGTGCAGTTGTGGTTGATAAGGTGAGAGCTGGTAAAGGGGACTTTGGTTACAATGCACGGATTGGAGAATATCAGAATCTATTTGAAACCGGTGTTATTGATCCTGCTAAAGTATCTCGTGTAGCTCTTGAAAATGCGGCTTCAATAGCTGGTATGTTCTTAACTACAGAATGTGTTTTGATTGAAATAAAGGAAGAAGCTCCTGCTATGCCAATGGGTGGCGGAATGGGCGGAGGAATGCCTGGTATGATGTAATAATTCTTCATCTGGAATATAGAAGGCGGCTGTTTGGCCGCCTTTTTTATTTTCTTTACTTACGTATCAATAAAGGAGGCAATAGAATTTTTTCTTTGATTAGTTGTTTATTTAGCCTTCTGCTCATACTCCTGTAGATTGTACCGGCATCATCCCATTGCGTGCCCGAAGAATAAATTTTACCAACCCAAAAAGGTTGCATACTATTTATATCTATTAAGTAGGCTTGAAATACAGCTTTCGGACTTTCTGATTTTTTAATTTCTCCACACTTACTAATTCTTTCGCTTACCTCATAATAGTAATCTGTTTCATTGATAAGAAGAATCGCTTCAGTATCAGATTTGCGTAAAGTTGAAATAAAATCATTGTAATTAATATCAATATTTATTTTGAATTTGTCTTTTGATGATGTGATTGGAGTTCTTGGATTGGATATTTCATTTCTAAGAACATTCTCCAGAAGTCTTCTGCTATCCATCGATTTCAGATCATTAATATTATCCCTGAAATATTTATCGTAAGTTTCTTCATTTAATGTTTTAACATTTATTTCATTAAAAATCGTAATTACAAATATTTTGTGATATTGTTTCTTTGGTTTTTCAATGTTTTGAAAAGATACATATGAACTTGCACATCCACCTAAAAGAATAGAAATACATACTGTTAGCAGGCTTTTCATGATATATATTTTTGTGTATACTAAATAGAATTCTTTATGTATATGTTTTGACCCCTGATATCCTAGAGTTTTATTCTATTTTTTAATTTTCATTTTTATAGAGCGATTTAGGCTCTGTCAAAATTTAA
>JAFGYE010000050.1 GCA_016936255.1 Marinifilaceae bacterium
CATGTACTTTATATATATATATATATTTGCTGTCGTGCAAATTGCTCGGATATAAAGTATGTAAAATACTTTTTTTTAATAAAATAAGCCTGTTTATGCCAACTCCTGTTTCAGAATGTTTGTATTGTCAAGACAATGAATTACTGCACAGTTTAATGATTAAAATTTGTGATTTGGAAGTGTCGCAATTATTTCTGTTTAAAGAACAATCGTATTTGGGGCGTTGTAATGTTGTGTACAAGGATCATGGTTTAGAATTTCATGAATTAAGTGATGAACAGCGCACTGCGTTTATGAATGATGTGGCTAAAACTGCCAAAGCAATGGATGCGGCGTTTCAACCTGCGAAAATTAATTACGGTGCCTATGCCGATACTTTATCGCATTTGCACATGCATATTGTTCCAAAATACAAAGATGGATATGGATTTGGTGGTGTTTTTGAAATGAATCCTCAAAAAACTACCCTTTCCGAAGCTGAATATTTGGCGGTGATAGAGAAAATTAAAATGGGATTGTAGCTTAGTCTTAGATCGAAATTCAATTGGATTCTTGAAATTGAACAACTTATTACTTGTATCAAGTAATAAGATATGCGGTATTCTCACAAAAAAAAACAGCGACATCTGGATAGGTTTCGCTGTTTTTATATTGCTATGTATTTGCTTTTTAACTGATTACGCTCCAGTTTATTTTGGTTTTACTCAATCGTTTAACCTGTTTTGCAAGAATGAAATTTTCTTCTTTGTCCAGTAGGGGATCATTGTCCAGTATTTCCTGAGCAACATCTCTTGCATATTGAAGCAACTGACCATCTTTACCTAGATTGGCAATTTTCAAGTTGTAAGAAATTCCGCTTTGCTGCGTTCCTTCAATATCTCCGGGACCACGAAGTTTTAAATCTACTTCGGCAATTTCGAAGCCATCATTTGTGCGAACCATCGTTTCAATTCGCTTTCGTGATTCGTTTGAAATTTTGTAGGAAGACATTAGTATGCAGTAAGATTGTTCGGCTCCACGACCAACCCGGCCACGTAGCTGATGAAGTTGGGATAAACCAAACCGTTCAGTACTTTCTATGATCATTACAGAGGCATTTGGAATGTTTACTCCAACTTCGATAACCGTTGTCGCTACCATTATTTGAGTTTCTCCTTTTGCAAACCGTTGCATTTCCGCTTCTTTTTCAGCTGGTTTCATTTTCCCATGAACCATACTTATTCCATATTTTTCGGGAGGGAAATATTGAGAAACACTTTCATATCCTTCTTCCAGATTTTTGAAATCCATTTTTTCAGATTCTTTAATCATTGGATAGACCAAATAAATTTGTCTTCCCAAATCAATCTGTTTTTTCATGAAATCGTAAACCTGTTTTCTTCTTTTCTCGAAGTAGTGAACTGTTTGTATTGGTTTTCTTCCCGGCGGTAACTCATCTATAACCGAAACTTCCAAATCACCATATAAAGTCATGGCAAGAGTTCTGGGAATAGGTGTAGCAGTCATCACTAAAATATGAGGGGGAATATTATTTTTTTTCCACAATCGAGCCCGTTGCGCAACACCAAATCGATGTTGTTCATCAATAATTACCAAGCCCAGATTATTGAATTGAACAATGTCTTCAAGAAGAGCGTGAGTGCCAATCAAAATTTGCAGCTCACCACTTAGTAATTGTTCATGAATAATTTTTCGGTCTTTCTGTTTTGTTGATCCGGTAAGCAAAGCCACTTTAATATTGAGCCCCTCGAGAAATTCAGTGATTGATTCCATGTGTTGTGTGGCTAAAATTTCCGTTGGAGCCATCAAACAAGACTGACAACCATTGTCAAGTCCCATTAGCATGCACATTAGTCCAACCATTGTTTTGCCACTGCCCACATCGCCCTGCAAAAGACGATTCATTTGTTTTCCCGAACCAACGTCTTTTCTAATTTCTTTGATAACTCTTTTTTGAGCATCCGTAAGTTCGAAAGGAAGATTATTTTGAAAGAATTGGTTAAAGTTTTCCCCTATTTTAGTGAACTGATGACCACGATAAAGCACCCTGCGCTTCATCTTCATTTTAAGAATGTTTAGCTGAATGTAAAACAGTTCTTCAAATTTTAATCGGTAGGTGGCTTTTTTTAGTATTTCTGCATTACTTGGGAAATGAATCTGCGTAAGCGCTTCGTGAAGATTAATTAATCCTAATTTACTCGTCAAACTTGCCGGAAGTGTTTCCGGAATTTTTCCATTTAATGATTGTAAGGCATTTTCCTGAAGTTTGTGAATTGCTTTAGAGTTGATAAAACTGCTTTTCATCTTTTCGGTAGTTAGATAAAAAGCCTGAAGGGAGGCATTCAATTTCCCATTTTTGGTCTCACTCTCTTCCAATTCAGGATGAACTACATTTATTTTCCGGTTAAATTCGGAAGGTTTACCAAAAATGATATATTCAGTCTTGGGTTTAAGGCTTGCTTTAATGTATTTAATTCCCTTAAACCAAACCAATTCCATTACACCTTTTCCATCAGTAAAATATGCTACCAGTCTTTGTTGTCTTTTTTCTCCAATTACCTCAATACTGGTTATCTCACCTTTTACCTGTATGTATGGTAACTTAGAGTGAATTTCACTGATTTCGTAGAACTTAGTTCTGTCGATATATTTGTAGGGAAAATGATACAGTAAATCTTCGTAACTGTAAATTGATAATTCCTGATTAAGGATGGAAGCCCTTTTGGGGCCAACGCCTGCTAAAAATTTTATGTCGAGTCCAGCTAATTCTGACATTCTTACGGTTCTAATTCTATTTTATATGGAGAGATAAAATTTCACCCTTTTGTGAAAATGCTTTAAAAATCTAAAAGTACAAACAAAAGTAAATTGAAAAACTTTTATTTTAAAGAAATGATTGCTTAATCTTATGCCATATTATCATTAATATTATCAGGATAATACCTGTGACAGGTGATATCTTGGCTTAAGAATTTGAAGAAATTCAAATTTACGATTAAATTCGCCAATTCTAGTTTATTGTAATTATGGGTCGAATCCGCTACAAATTAAAGAAACGTTTATATCGCTTAAAGGCCTTTCGCCGAAAAGGATTTGGGATTCATTCACCCTTTACTTTTCACCTGATTGTTAATGTAATTGAGGCAAAATTGTCTTACTATGCATTTGGTCAGTTATTTCCTTATCGGAAAATTATTGTGAATGCGTTAAAATCAAAATTGGAAGATGGTGAGATTAGTAAGGATTTGGCAAAGAAGTACAAAGAGGAAATTCAAATTATTAAATCCACAGAAGCATTGGATCGATTGCTGTTTCGCCTGATGAACTTTTGGCATGCTGAAAAATCAGCTTATTTTGGTGAAGGAATAGGATTTACTCTTGCTTATATGGCAAAGCTTGATTCCCGAAAAAGTGTTGCATGTCTGGATCGGGGAGGTGTTTTATCGGAATATTCGGATGATATTTTTCGGAACTATATGGGAATTCAGAATTATAAGAATTTTAACTATAATGAGATTTTGGAGCAAAAACCAAATTATGATTTTCTTGTTTTTTCTGAAAATACGAGAAATGAAATTCTGTCTGATTTTATTTTGAATTATGAATTGCTGCTTGCAGATAATTGCATGATTGTTATTCAAAATCCACATAAAAACGATGCTATTAACCTCTTTTGGATGCAGATGAAGAAATTAGAGAGAGTTTCCGTGAGTCTGGATTTGTTTCATTTGGGAATTCTTATTTCAAAAGACGGAATGCAGAAACAGGATTATGTAAGAAAGTATAGGTTCTAGCTATTGCATAGATTCTACGAAATTTTATCTTTGTAGTAGCTCTGCTGTAGGTATAAAAAATATCATGTATGTTGGAGCTAATTTAAAATTACACAATGACTAAATTTAAAGTATATACAAAAACAGGTGATTCTGGTACCACAGGTTTGATTGGTGGAACAAGAGTTCCAAAGCATCACCTGCGATTGGAAGCCTATGGCACCGTTGATGAATTAAACTCTTATATTGGGTTGATTCGTTCAAATGATATTGAATCTAAATCAAAAGAGATTTTGTTAGAGATTCAAAATAAATTGTTTATGATTGGTTCTAGGTTGGCAACCGATGAAGAAAAATCTGATTTAAAGGAGAAGTTACCTATTGTGGAAGCAGACATTCTTTTATTGGAAAAAGAGATGGATCGGATGGATGAAGAGTTGGCTGAACTTAATAATTTTGTATTACCGGGAGGTAGTTTGGCGAACGGGTTTTGTCATGTTGCAAGAACGGTATGCCGAAGGGCAGAACGCCGGGCAAATCAACTATCAAATGATGTAGATATAAATCCACTATTGTTGAAGTATTTAAATCGTCTTTCGGACTATTTATTCGTGCTTTCGCGTAAGGTTTTACATGATGCAGGGGCAGGTGAAATTAAATGGGAGCTTGACTTGTAAATTCAAAAAAAAAAATTATATTCGCAGAATATAAAGGAACCTAATAAAATATTGAATATATGTACTGGACACTTGAATTAGCCACTAAACTAGAAGATGCACCTTGGCCTGCTTCCAAAGATGAATTAATTGATTACGCAATCCGTTCCGGAGCTCCTTTGGAAGTGATTGAAAACTTGCAGGAAATTGAGGAAGAAGGTGAAATTTTCGAAAGTATTGAAGATATTTGGCCTGATTATCCAAGTAAAGGAGATTTTCTATTCAACGAAGATGAGTACTAAAATATAAAAAAAAGGGACTTTTTATAAAGTCCCTTTTTTTATTGGTTTTTTTTCGGATGTATTTAGTTTTCGAATTGGCGTATATTCTTTCCAGATAAATATGTCTTCCTTTGATTTTGGCTGGTATTCTTCAAGCCATTGAAAGTCTTTAAGAAATTTCATTTCATTTTCAACTTCGAATAAAGGATACATATTTCCATCAGGCTTTTTAAGAAAGATAATTTTGTCAATTTTATTGTTTTCGATAAGAATACTGATATTGCTGCTCTTGGCAATATTCATTCCCATAATTACTTCCTTGTCAACAGGGTAATATAAAGTTTCCCCATTTCCTTTAATGTCAAGTTTGTAAAGTTTGTTGTCTTTAACATGCCCGAGCATATTTCTACCTTTTATCTGATTGAAAAAAGTGGTGTCTTCTTTCGCTGTTAAAAAGGAAGATCCTCTAAAATGCAGATAACGAACTGCTTCATTTTGGGTTTCAATGCCAATTGTATCAGCCACCATCTGGTTTTGTTGGGCCCAAAGAACAGGATTATTGAATAATCTGACAGTAGAATCCTGCATGGTATAAACTAATGAATCGCACATTCCCTGCATATCCGTACGGTAAAATCTTACATGATGAAAAGCCTTAATCCGTTCAAAATTGGCTGTATCTTTTTCGATCTTTAGAGTATCGGAATGAAGAAAAAGAGAATCTCTATCAGTAATCTGAATAAAGACTGCCGAATCGGTTATTAGAGCCTCCTCTGTATTCTTAAACGTTTCAAGATAATTGCCCTTCAATATTAAATTATTTACTGTGTCGCGCAATTCAACATTATTAAAGATACGGGCAAGTTCGTTGTTCCTGTCCAAATAAATACTATCACCTTTAATTTGATAAGATTTACTGTCAAGAGTTGTATTTTTAAAGAATTGAGAGATATTTGATTCTGTATTGTACCAGCCATCTTCCGAATATAAGGTTTCTTTTTCTCCAACAATTTTAGTTGGTCCTAGAATAAAAGCAACCTTACTAACCGTATTGTATTTTAAAGTATCTGAATATAGCGTGTAATCTGTAGTTACAGCTTTTACACTATCTTTAAAAAACAGCAGTTCCTGTTTTGTATAATACCTTCCAATATCACTGGTAAGAGTATTTTCTGCGTCAACAATTTTTCCGCCGTTAAAGTAGTACCCTACGCTTTCGTTCATGTCAAAATCAAGAAATTGCGTAGTAACCGTTACCGATTTGTTTTTCAGTTTTACGTTATTTCTCAATTCAGCAAATTTGGTATTGCCATAATATTTTAAGTAGTCTCCGTAAATATGAACGGTGTCGGCATTAATAATATGAACATTCCCAAATGCCTCTAAAGTGTTTAGTTTTTCGAATTGGTAAGCACTGTCACAATACATTTTTATATCGCCATGTGTAATAAAAACATTGCCTAAAAACTTATTGAGAACCGGATCTGAGTTTCTTACAAACTGAACCTCATCGGAATTTTTGATCAGAACTTTCGATTTCTTTTGAGCAGATGACGAAAGATTTGCCAGACAGATAATGCCTGTAAGTAATGTAAATATGTATCGGTTAGCTTTGCTAAGCATTTTTTGTTACTTTAATAGTTCTTGTATGATATTTTCAATACTGATTCCTTCGGCTTCAGCTTTGTAATTCTTCATGATTCTGTGTCGAAGAATTGATACTGCAACCTCTTTCACATCTTCAATATCCGGAGAATATTTTCCTGACAGCAAAGCGTTGGTTTTTGCCCCGATTACTAAATATTGCGATGCTCTGGGGCCTGCTCCCCAATTAATGTATTCGTTGGCCATACTATGAGAATGCTCTGTGTTTGGCCTTGTTTTGGCTGCTAAGTTAACAGCATATTCCAAAACATTTCTATTAATCGGGACTTTCTGAATCAATTTCTGATAGTACAGTATTTGTTCCGCCGACATTATTTTATCAAGTGCAATTTCTTTGCCAGAAGTTGTGTTTTCAACAATTGCCAACTCATCTTCAATTTTTGGATAATCAAGGTAGATGCTAAACATAAATCGATCCAATTGTGCTTCGGGAAGGGGATAGGTTCCTTCCTGCTCTATTGGATTCTGCGTAGCGAGAACAAAAAATGGCTTTTTAATCGGATAAGTTTTACCGTTTACAGTAACCATTTGTTCCTGCATTGCTTCTAAAAGTGCTGATTGAGTTTTAGGAGGAGTCCGGTTTATTTCATCAGCAAGAAGAATATTTGCAAACAAAGGACCTTGAATAAAGTTGAATTTTCTGTCATTGTTCAATATTTCAGTACCAATGATATCCGAAGGCATTAAGTCGGGAGTAAACTGAATTCTCTGGTATTTTAAATCGAGAACCTGAGCTATTGTGTTCACTAAGAGTGTTTTAGCTAATCCTGGAACGCCAACAAGTAAGCAATGTCCATTACTAAAAATGGAGATTAATACTTTTTTGATAATATCATCCTGGCCATAAATTTTTTTCCTGATTTCAGCAGTTAGTTTTTGGTAATCTGCTTGCAGGGTATTTGCGGCTTCAACTTCAGTTTTAAAATTCATAGGATTCCTTCTTGATTATTGCCGTTAATAAATCAGACACAGCCTAGGCTGTGTCTGATTTATTATGTTGGTATTTTATTTACTTTATCCAGCCTTTGAATCGGAATTTAGCATTTTTATAGGTGTCGTCAACATGAACATAGGTCTTTTCCTGTTTCTCGGAAATCCATTTGTTCAGAATTTTTTGTTGTTTCTGGTTTGTCAGCATATTTTCAAATATGCTCCAATCATCAGCTAAATTTGCTTTATGTGCTTTTGTTTCTGATTTTATTTTAATCACCTTATAGGCATCCTTACCTCCTGTAACATCCAGAAAAGCTGAAGATATTTCATTTAATTTAAGGTCGTTTACAGTTTTAGATACTGCCGGAGGTAAATTATCCTTTTCGAATTTAGAGGCTCCGGTGTAAGGATTTACAAGTAATCCCCCGTTATTTCGGGTATCTTCATCATCTGAGAAATAAAAGGCAGCCTCTGCAAAATCCATTTTGTCCTCACGAATTAAATTGGCAATACTATCCAGTTTATTAATGGCAGAGGTTCTTTCAGCCTCTTCAATTTTCGGTTTTAGAAGTATATGACGCACATTGATGCGTTCCCCTTTTCTATCTATTAGTTGAATAATATGGAATCCAAATTCAGTCTCAACTATTTTCGAAACTTTATCTGTTTTTAAATTAAATGCAACATTTGCAAATTCAGTTACCAAACTGGATCGTGGCATATATCCAAGCTCTCCGCCTTTTTGTGCACTTCCAGGATCTTCCGAATAAAGAACTGCTAGTGTTGCAAAGCTATCGCCATTTAGAACTCTTTCCCGATATCCTCTTAACTTGGTTCTGATTCTGTCTTTTTCATTATCCGAAACCTGAGGGTATTTTACGAGTTGCTGAATTTGAAGTTCTCCTGGAATAGTTGGCAGGCTATCCTGAGGAATCGAATTGTAAAATTCGCGTACTTCAGCAGGAGTGATATGAATATTCTTTGTGATTTCAGCCTGCATTTTTTCCTTTATACGTTCGTCGCGGGTATCGTCGCGAAGATCGTTTTTCATATCAATAATGCTTTTGTTGAAATATTGTTCCAGTTTTTCTTTGGATCCGATGCGCTGAATATACATTTCCATCTTGCGTTGCAACTGATCTTCAACTTCCTGATCGGTTACCTCGATACTATCAACTTGCGCTTGAGCAATCATTAGTTGTTGAATCAAAAGATCTTCAAATATTTCAGTCTTTAAATCAACACTCCCGGAAGTGTATCCCTGAGCTTGCATGCTTAAAAATCTGTTTTCTACATCCGATTTTAGAACCACTTGATTCCCAACAACAGCAATTACTTTATCTACCACATTATCTTGAGCATTGGCAGAAAAAACACCAATTAAAATCAAGGCTAAAAGAGTATTGAATTTCTTGAAAATGTTATGCATATTTTATGGATTAATAAATTTTGAATTTGTTTTTGGATTCAGCATCCCTGTAAATGTTTTCTTCCAAATTTTTAATAAACTGAATTTTACGTTTGTTTAATAATATTTTTTTAATGTCTTCCTTAACAAAAGGTAAAGGAGCAAGATTGTCTTTTAGTTCAAATTCCTGAATTTTCACAAAATAATGATGTGTTGAATCACTTGTTTCATAGTATTTTGTGTGCTTAAGAAACTTATCTTCATCTTTGATACTACCTGGAAGTTTATTCAAAAGTTCTTGAGCATAAATCCAACGATCGCTAAAATTATCAAATTTTGTGGCATTTTGAAAACAGTAGTCCTCCAATTCGGACCAATCGTCTTCTTTTTCCGATTTGTAAAGCTTTTGAACTTCTGAAAGATTGGGAACAGGAATAGGAACTTTTATGTACAATGCCTTAAGAATGTTTCGGTTTAAAATGAAATTGGCAGAATAATTCCTATAATAATTTTCGATTTCAAATTGACTAACCAGAGTGTCAATTTTCTGTTCTATTAATTGTTGTTGGTATTTGTGAATTATTAGTGATGATCTGTAGTCTTCAACCATCTTACTAACATCTTTATCTTCCTCTGATAGGTTGAGTTCTGCTTTTGATATAATAAGTTGTTTTTTAATCCACTGATGGGTATAGTTTTGGGCAATAAGAAGACTGTCCTCCTTGCTTATGCCATTTGGAATCACCTCTTTAACGGTACTTAAATAAAGAATGTTGTCATTTACTTTTGCTACAGGCTTGTCGTTTTTACTTTTATTCGAGTTGCATGAATAAAGAATTACAAAAAGTAGTAACAGTAAGGAATATTTAGTCATTTTGTTGTTGAACAATTTTGTTTAATGTTGATTGTGAGATTTCAATTTTGTAATTGTTTCGCAATTGATCTTCCCAAACTTCTTTTAAATACATTTTGTAATCAGAAGTGACCTCTTGTTTAATACTTTCAAAATCAACATTGTTGTTGTACCTATTTATTTGGTTTTGATAGAATTCCATCAAACCTTTATTATTTTGTTTTGCCGGCAACCAAACTTTTTGTTTTGTAATGCCCAAAACCAACACTCTGTTTTCATAATTTTGAATCAGATTTATGAGATCGGTATTGCTCTCAAGTAACTGATTTTTGTAAAAGGCTAAGATACTATTGTTTGAGAAATTATCGTAAATTCGGTTGATGTATTCTATAAAATTTTCATAAATATCCTTAGATGCCTGCTGGCTAAGATAATTTGCAAAATCTTCCTGGGTATATTCCTTTCCGTCGATTGTGAAAAGTGGCTCCCATAAATCAGCATAGGCATAATCTAAAATGGAATAAAAATTAGAAAGAAGCTCTCTGTTTTCTTTAAATTGATAGTCTTTTTTGATTTTAGCAATCAATTCTTCAGTACTTAGTTTTGAACGACTATCTGATGCAATTAGTCGTTGAATTTCTTCTCTGCAATCGTCTAATGAAGAGTAGTTTTTTTTATCGGTTAATTGTAAAATATGATATCCGAAATTGGTTTTAACGGGTTTCGATATTTCTCCAATTTCTTTTAATTGAAATGCTGTTTTTTCAATTTTCGGGTGTGTTTCAAATAATCCGAACCAAGGAAGAATGCCTCCTGATGGAGCTGATCTTTTATCTTCGGAATAATTTTTTGCTAATTGTGCGAAATCAGCACCTTTCATAAGTATTGTATAAAGCGAATCAATTTTTTGTTTTATTTCCGATTCATTTTCAGGTTGATAGTCGAGTAGTATGTGTCTGATTTTTACTTTTCCAGGATTTGGTATTTTTTCCAGAATTTGAATAATATGATACCCAAATTTCGTTCTTATGGGTTTTGAGAATTCGCCAATTTCCAATTTGTAAGCCGCAGATTCAAACCGATATTCCATGTCGAATGCGGTAAAATAACCTAATTCTCCATGGTTTTCTTTTACAGATTGATCATCTGATTTTTTTCGTGCCGTTTTTTCAAATGATTTTCCTTGCAGCAGTTCCAGGTAAATTTCCTGTGCTTTCTGATAAGCGGGAAGTGTATCGTTGGCCCGTTTGCTGATTTTCACTAAAATATGTCTCGCTCTAAGAAAATACTGGATCCGATTGAAAGCTTCCTGAGTTTTTTCTTCAGTTATAACGGTAGGGTAAAGAAACGAGTTAAGAGCTATGTCTCTGTTGATTTGTAATTCGTGTTTTACTTCGGGAAGTGTATCAATCTTTAATTTTTTTGCTTCGGCTAATTTTACTTGAAACAGGATGTAAAGATCCAGAGCTTCTTCTATGGATAACTGATTGTTTGCTTGGTATAGTTCTTTAAACTCCTGAGAAGAGAAAGGAGTGTTGTTTATTGTAAAAAGGGTATCTGTTGGATGTGATTGTCCAAAGCTTGCCATTTGGCAGCATAAAATTATCGATAGATAAAAGAATACTCTCTTCATTTAGCGGATTTAATGTGATCATTGAATCGCAAAAAAATGGTAACCTGTGCGCGACAGACTACCATGAAATATCAGATATGACTATCTGCTGTAATTTGGAGCTTCGCGGGTAATTGCAACATCATGAGGATGACTTTCTGCCATTCCCGAAGCAGTTATTTTTACAAATTTAGCATTGTGAAGTGCCTTGATGTTAGGAGCACCACAGTAACCCATTCCGGCTCTTAGTCCACCTACTAATTGATAGATAACTTCATAAAGGGTTCCCTTATAAGGCACACGGGCTACAATTCCTTCCGGAACTAATTTTTTGATGTCATCTTCAGCATCCTGAAAGTAACGGTCTTTTGATCCTTGCTGCATAGCTTCAATGGATCCCATACCTCGGTATGATTTAAATTTACGACCATTATAAATGATTGTTTCTCCCGGAGATTCTTCAACGCCGGCAAATAATGAACCTGCCATAATTGAATCTGCACCGGCAGCAATTGCTTTTACAATGTCACCTGAATAACGTAAACCACCATCTGCAATCACAGGAACACCAGTTCCATCAAGGGCTTTGGCAATTTCATAAATTGCGGTAAGCTGAGGAACACCAACACCTGCAATTACACGTGTAGTACAAATAGAACCAGGACCGATACCAACTTTTACAGCATCAGCACCTGCTTCAACTAAAAATAAAGCGGCTTCAGGGGTTGCAATGTTTCCAACAACAAACTGCATGTCGGGAAATCTTTTTTTCGCAATTTTAAGCAGATCGGCTACCCCTTTGGTGTGTCCGTGAGCTGTATCGATAATAATTGCATCGGCATTTGCATGCACCAATGCTTCAATTCTGTCGAGAGTATCGCCGGAAACACCTACAGCAGCGGCTACTCTCAGTCTCCCTTTTTCATCTTTACATGCCAAAGGCTTGTCTTTTGCTTTGGTGATATCTTTATAAGTAACCAGACCAATTAATTTATTGTCGGAATCAATTACTGGTAATTTCTCAATTTTATAGGCCTGAAGAATTGCTGCTGCCTTTTCGAGGTCGGTTGAAACCGAAGTCGTCACCAGATTTTCTTTGGTCATTATTTCAGAAATAGGGCGATCCATATCCAACTCGAAACGAAGATCACGATTGGTTACAATACCTTTTAATGATTTGTCTGATTCGACAACAGGAATGCCGCCAATTTTAAATTCTTTCATTAATACCAATGCATCTTTAACTGTTTTGTAGGAAGCAATAGTGATAGGATCATAAATCATCCCATTTTCTGCTCTCTTGACAGTCATAACCTGTTTGGCCTGAGATTTAATACTCATATTTTTGTGGATAACGCCAATCCCACCTTCACGGGCAATAGAGATGGCTAAAGCCGATTCGGTTACAGTATCCATTGCAGCTGATACAATTGGAGTGTTCAGAGTAATGTTACGGGTGAAACGGGTTTTTAGATTTACATCTCTAGGTAATACTTCCGAGTATGCAGGAACTAAAAGTACATCATCAAAAGTCAGGCCGTCAGAAATAATTTTATCAGAAACAAATGACATTATGCAATAATTTTAGATTTAAATTGCATGCGAAATTACAAAAAAATAGTGGAACAGAGATTGTTCTGAATTCTAAAAAGTGTTAATTAGTTGATTCATTTCAAAAGTTACTATTTTTAATTTGTTATTTATCTTTCAAAATCATGTTTTTTTAATCAAATCACTTGTAATTCAGTTCGATGGATCGTTTTAACGGGATTCTAAAAAAATATTGGGGCTATGTAGGTTTCCGACCTTTGCAGGATGAGATTATTAAATCTGTTGCAGAGGGGAAGGATACGCTTGGTTTAATGCCAACAGGAGGAGGGAAGTCATTAACTTTTCAGATTCCGGCATTGGCAATGGAAGGGATATGCCTTGTTGTTTCTCCTCTGGTAGCTCTAATGAAAGATCAGGTGCAAAACCTAAAAGACAAAGGCATTAAGGCTGAACTTCTGTATTCAGGATTGACACATAAAGAAATTGAAATTATTCTGGATAAATGTTTATTCGGAAATATTAAGTTTCTGTATATCTCGCCCGAGCGGATAGGTTCAGATTTATTTCAGATAAAATTAAGGCAGATGAATGTTTGCCTGATTGCTGTTGATGAATCGCATTGTATATCGCAATGGGGTTATGATTTTCGGCCTGCTTACTTAAAAATCACACACTTGCGGGAGTTGCTTCCCGAAGTGCCGGTTTTGGCTTTAACAGCCACGGCAACCCCTGATGTAGTTAATGATATTCAGGATAAACTGGGATTTAAGGAGAAGAACGTTTTTCGAAAGAGTTTTGAACGCAAGAATTTAATTTATCTGGTTAGGGAGGTTGAAGATAAAAAGAGATATCTGCTTAAAATATTCAGCAAGCAGAGGGGGAGTTCGGTTGTATATGTTCGAAGCAGAAAAAGGAGTAAGGAATTAGCCGATTTTTTAAAAACAAATAATATTAGGGCGGAATATTATCATGCCGGCTTATCAAATGAGGTGAAGGATTTCCGTCAGGACAGATGGAAAAGGGGCATTTTTCAGGTTATGGTTGCGACCAATGCTTTCGGAATGGGAATTGATAAAGCCGATGTGAGAACCGTAGTTCATATGGATTTGCCTGATTCGCTGGAGGCTTATTTTCAGGAGGCGGGTCGTGCCGGTCGCGATGGGAAAAAAGCCTTTGCTGTATTGCTGTATTCGAAGCCTGACAGAGTACAATTGTTGAAACGGATTTCTACTTCTTTTCCTGAAAAAGATACGATTAAAAGAGTATATCAATCGGTGGGGAACTTTTTGCAGGTTGCCGAGGGGGCTGGAAAGGATGCAGTTTTCGATTTCGATTTAGCTTTGTTTTGCCATAATTTTAAATTTAATGTGCTTCAGGCTTTTAATAGTTTAAAGGTTTTGCAAAGAGCTGGATATTTAGAGCTTACAGATGATTTGGAACACGAATCGAGAATACATTTTCGAATTGAAAGAGATGATTTGTATAAATTTCAGGTGGCCAATAAAGATTTTGATGCGTTTATAAAAGTTCTTCTTCGGTCTTTTACCGGTTTATTTACCGATTTTGTTCCAGTTAATATAGATTTGCTGGCAAAACGGATAAAAACTTCCAAGGAGTTAATTATTTCTTATTTGAAAGAATTATCGAAATACAAGGTGATTCAATACATTCCCAGAAAAAAGACACCGTTTATTATTTATACACAGGAACGGTTACCACTCAATTTTATAAAGTTTACGAAAGAAGTTTATCAGGATCGAAAGGAAAATTTATCTCAGAAAATTAATGCAGTAATTAATTACGCTGAAACAACAACCATTTGTCGGTCGAAATATTTGTTGGAGTATTTCGGACAAAAATATGCTCCTGAATGCGGGCAGTGTGATATTTGCAAAGAGGCGGAAGGAAATGACTTAAGCAAGGACGAGTTTGCTAAGATTTATAATGAAATTTGTGCCACATTGGGCAAGGAAACTTTATGTGTTGATGAGATTATTAAAGTGTCGAAATACTCGGAAGAATCTGTTTTGGAGGTGATTCGTTTTTTGAAAGACAATGAAGAGCTTGAGTCCTTAGATGGCAATCGTGTTCGTTATATATCCTTTTAACTCTTGTTTTTATTCTTTTATAAGCAGTAGTATATTACTATTCTGCCAAATATTCGTAAAATCTTGTTATTTTTGCATGCTTATAGTATTAGATAGAAGATGAAAGATCAGTTTGACCATATTGTTTATTCAAAAAATGTTATCGAGTTTGTAGCAGTTGCCAATGAGTTTTGTTTGCTATTGGAAACCTGCGCTAAGATATCAAAGATTGAATTTATTGAAACAGCTCAGAAGTTATTGCCTTTGCTTTACTTAAAGGCATGTTTGTTGCCTAAAAATGAAACAGACCTGGAGGAAGAGATTGAAAAATTTGTGTCTGAATCGGATTGGGAATTTATTCATTCATCGGTTCAGTCAAAAATGGGAGCTCACGATCAGTATCTTGAAGTGTTCGAAGAGGATATGGAATATAGTGAAACGCCTGTTATTGCTTCAGTTTCAGAGAATTTTGCCGATGTTTATCAGGATTTAAAGGATTTTCTTACTTCCTACAGAATTGGCACAATGGATGTGATGAACGAGGCATTGTGGGATCTAAACAATAGTTTCTATCAACATTGGGGACAGAATTTAGTAAATTCATTGCGGTCAATCCATAATTTGGTGGCAAAAAACGAAAATCTTGATGAGGAGATTGAAGATTCTGATCGCACTAAATTAGATAATATCGACTTAAGTGACTCAATCTTTTCGCAGAGGAAAAGAGAATGGGGAGAAGACGATCAATAGATGGGAAAATAAATTCATGTTTTCCTTAGAAAAAGAGTAATAGATGTTACCATTTCAAAAATCAATTACAAAGGAAGAAGTAAACGAATTGCCATTACAGGGCTTTGATGGTGAAATTGTTCTAGTCGATCGAGACATGGAACTGGATGATGCTGTTCAGTATTTGAAAAAGTTTCCAATTTTGGGATTCGATACCGAAACACGACCGTCGTTTAAAAAAGGTAGAGTGAATGATGTAGCTCTACTGCAATTGGCGGCTAATTCCAAGACTTTCCTTTTCAGGATTAATAAAATAGGTTTACCGGAGCAATTGCTTGATCTCCTTGCTGATCCGAAAATTATGAAAGTAGGGGCTGCTATAAAAGATGATATTCGGGGATTGCAAAAATTGAATGATTTTGATGCCAACGGTTTTCTTGAGTTGCAGGAATATGTCTCAAAATTTGGGATTGAAAGTTTTTCTCTGAAAAAATTGTCAGCGATTGTTCTTAATTTCAGAATCTCGAAGCGCCAGCAGGTTTCCAACTGGGAAGCTGAAGAGCTAAGTTCAGGACAATTAAAATATGCAGCTACTGATGCTTGGGTATCCCTTAAAATATTCGAAAAGCTAAAGGCTTCAATCGTATAGTAAACAAAGTTTTATTAAGAGAATTCTTCTTTAGTATCTGTCCTAATTAAATAAATTTGAATTGTTATTTTTAAGGAGAGAATCAGAGGCGAAAATTATTTTCCCGACTGGATTTCTCTCTATTCAAAAAGAAAAGAAATTTCCAAAATGATAAATTATCCAAAAGTTATCCTTAAGCAAGGGAAAGAACATTCTATTAAACGATTTCATCCCTGGATTTTTTCGGGAGCGGTAAGTAGAGTGGACGAAGGGTTGGAAGAAGGAGATTTGGTTGCTGTTTATTCGGCAAAAGAAGAGTTTTTAGGGATCGGGCATATTGCTATTGGATCCATTGTGGTGAGAATTATTTCTTTCGAAAAGGTAGAGATCAATCTTGATTTTTGGGTGGGAAAATTCGAATCGGCCTGCAATATGCGTAAAGCAATTGGTTTGTATGGAACTGCAGATAACAATGTTTGTCGTTTGGTGCATGGTGAGGGAGATGGATTATCTGGATTAATCATCGATTTTTATGCGGGAACAGCGGTGATTCAATGTCATTCGGTTGGGATGTATTTGCATCGCGAAGAAATTGCGAAAGCACTACTAGCCGTTTTGGGTGATGATTTAAAAGCTGTTTACGATAAATCGGAAGGAACAATTCCTTTTAAATCAGGAATTGAGCCGAAGAATGAATATTTGTATGGAAATACAGATTCGTTTGTTGCTCTGGAGAATGGATTGAAATTCAATGTTGATTGGTTAAAAGGACAAAAAACAGGATTTTTTATCGATCAGCGGGAGAACAGAAGCCTTTTGGAGCAATACTCAAAGGGACGATCGGTGTTGAATATGTTTTGTTATACCGGAGGATTCTCCTTTTATGCAATGCGTGGAGGTGCCGATTTGGTGCATTCTGTTGACAGTTCGGCAAGAGCTATTGAGATTACAAAAGAAAATGTTGAATTAAATTTCCCGGAGGATGCCCGTCATGAGGCATTTTCAGAGGATGCATTCAAATATTTGGATCGGTCAGCAGGAAAATATGATTTGATTGTATTGGATCCACCCGCTTTTGCAAAACACAAAAATGTGCTTGCGAATGCTTTAAAAGGATACAAACGATTAAATACAATAGGTTTTGAACAGATAAAGAGTGGTGGAATTCTATTTACTTTTTCTTGTTCGCAGGCGGTAAGTAAGGAGGATTTTCGAAAAGCCATTTTTGCAGCAGCAACGAGTGCCGGAAGAACAGTACGGATTCTTCATCAGTTAACACAACCGGCCGACCATCCTGTTAATATTTACCATCCTGAGGGAGAGTACCTGAAAGGACTGGTTTTATATGTAGAGTAGTATAAATATTTTCACAGAGGAATTAGTAACAGAATTATCAGTTTTTTGTATCTTCCCTGTCGCTTGATATTTAGTTGGTTTTCAAATTTGAAAATCCAGTAATCAATAAGTAAATCGAAAAAAATTGAAGTTTTCAGAATTTAACTTTACACCTGAATTAATGGATGGGCTTGCAGCCATGGGGTTCGAAACTCCTTCTCCTGTTCAGGAACTTGCTATACCTCAAATCATCGACAACAAGGATTTAATTTGTTGTGCACAGACAGGTACCGGAAAAACCGCAGCCTATTTGCTGCCAATAATGGATAAAATACAAAAGAATAAAATTGATGGTTTTAGCACTTTAATTTTAGTGCCAACCCGTGAACTGGCGATGCAAATTGATCAGCAAATGGAAGGTTTTGGCTATTTCGTATCGATTACATCGCTTTCGGTTTATGGAGGTGGAGACTCTTCAGTTTGGGATCAGCAGAAAAAGGGATTAATGGAAGGCGCTGATATTGTAATCGCCACTCCTGGCCGAATGATTTCTCATTTGAGTCTGGGCTATGTAAACACATCTAAATTAAAGCATTTAATTTTAGATGAGGCGGATAGAATGCTCGATATGGGGTTCTTTGACGATTTAATGCAAATTATTGGTCATTTGCCGAAAGAGCGTCAGAATTTAATGTTTTCGGCTACTATGCCATCTAAAATTCGCGAATTGGCAGGAACTATGATGAATAATCCTGAGAGCATCAATATTGCCATTTCTAAACCGGCCGAAGGAGTTTTGCAAGCGGCATACATGCTTTATCCTGAGCAAAAAATACCTTTGATAAATCATTTGTTAAGAGACAAGGATATTAAGAGTATTATTATTTTTTCTGCTACAAAGTTGAATGTAAAAGCAATTACCAAAGATCTAATAAGGCATAAATTTAAAGCGGCAGGGATTCAATCTGATTTGGAGCAAAAGGAACGGGAAGATGTTCTTCGTGATTTCAAAAACAGAAAGTATCAGATTTTGGTGGCCACAGATATAATTGCCCGGGGAATCGATATCGATTCAATCGACTTGGTGATCAATTTTGATGTGCCTCATGATGCGGAAGATTATGTGCATCGAGTAGGTAGAACAGCTAGAGCCGAAACCGAAGGTGTTGCGATTACACTGATAACTCCAAAAGATCAGAACGATTTTAAGAAGATAGAAGATCTGATTGAATCATCAATTTATAAAATTCCTGTTCCTGAAGAATTAGGAGAAGCTCCTGAGTACAATCCAAAGTCATATAGTGGCGGTGGGAAAAAGAAATTTTTCAAGAAAAAGAATTTCAAAAAGAAATAAACTTAAACGAACCCAAATCATGACCCATCCTAAAGTATACGACATGATCGTTGTGGGCGCCGGTATCAGCGGATTAAGCCTGGCCTTTCAAGTGGCCCAAAACGGAAAGCAAGTTCTTGTATTAGAAGGTGATAATAGGATTGGCGGTTGTTTAAACACTCATTATCAGGATAAAAATGATTTTTGGGTAGAAATGGGAGCACATACTTTTTACGCTTCCTATACAAACCTGATTGCGTTAATTCAGTCTGCAGGATTGGAACCAAGTATTGAGCCAAGAGCCAAGGTGGGAATGAAAGTGTTTACCGACCGGCACGAGAAAATCATGTCGGGGGTAAGCAAATGGGAATTGTTAACATCCGGGCCAAAATTGTTTTTCTCGAAACGAGATGGCAAAACGGTGAAGGAATATTTCGGGAATATTGTTGGTAAAAAGAACTATGACAAGGTTTTTAACCGCATGTTTAGTGCAGTAATTGTTCAAAATGCAGATGACTTTTCTGCAGAATTTTTCTTGAAGCGACGAAAAACAAAAAGTAAGGAACATCCTAAAAGTTTTATCCTGAAAAAGGGAATGCAGAGTTTTATGAATGCATTGTCCGAAACTGAAAATATTACTTTGCTTACAGGGCAGGAAGTGGTTTTGGTTCAAAAAGAGAATGAGGTGAGCGTAACAACAGAATCAGGAGAAGAATTCAACGCGAAAGATATTGCTTTTGCTGTAACTCCATCGGTTGCCGGAGGTTTACTTGCTGAGATAAATTCCGATTTGGCTGCTAAACTGAAAGAATATACCACCAAAAATATTTTATCGAGAACTGTTGTCCTGCCAAAGGAAAAATTGTCTTTCGATCCGGTTTCTTTTATTATTCCTTTGCAAGGCTCTTGCCTTTCGATGGTGACACGAGATGTAATGGAGCACAAGGAATCGAGAGGATTTGCTTTTCATTTCGAAGAAAATAATATCCGAAAAGAAGAACAAGTGGCTTTAATGGCTGAAATGCTTGGTGTTGATGAATCTGATTTGGATGAGACTATTGTGGCAAATCACCGGTTACCTGTACTGGATTTGGGACACAAAGAAAGAATTCAGGAGATTCAGAAATTGGCAGAACAGGCAGGAGTTTATTTGACCGGCAATTATTTTAACGGACTTTCGTTAGAAGATTGTGTAGAGCGTTCGCGGCATGAATGTGAACGGTACATGAAAAATAACAGCTAAAAATACAGTCTTATTATCAAAAATAACATGACGCAAAAATACATAGATCACATAAAGAAAAGCTTGCAGTTGCAGGCTTTTCAGGTTGAAAATACCTTGCAGCTTTTAAGTGAAGGAGCTACTTTGCCATTTATTTCCCGTTATAGAAAAGAGATGACAGGTAGTTTGGACGAGGTGCAGATTGGCAATATAAAAGACGAAATTGCCCGGTTAGCGGAGCTGGATAAACGACGCGAAAGTATTCTTGATTCCATTGAGAAACAGGACAAGCTGACTGATGATTTGAAGCAACGCATTATGGCATGTGGAGAGTTAAATCAGTTGGAAGATTTGTATTTGCCTTACAAACAAAAAAGAAAAACCAAAGCGGTAAAGGCCAGGGAAAAAGGACTGGAACCACTGGCGAAAATTTTGATGAAGCAGGAGGAACGTGATGTAGAAGGTCGTGCAGCTCAGTTTTTGTCGGATGAAGTGCCAAACACCGAGGAAGCTTTGCAGGGGGCACGCGATATTATTGCCGAGTGGGTGAACGAGAATGAGACAGCCAGAAATTCGGTTCGAAGTATATTTCAGCGTCAGGCGGTAATCCGTTCCAAAGTGGTTAAGGGAAAAGAGGAAGAAGGCGAGAAATTCAAAGATTATTTTGAGTCGGAAGAGCCTCTGAAACGAGTAGCTTCTCATAGAATACTGGCTTTACGAAGAGGCGAGGCTGAAGGGATTTTGCGGGTAAGTATTGCTCCGGATGAAGAAGAAGTATTGGATCGTCTGGATCGTCTTTTTGTAAAAGGAAATACTGCCGCTTCCCAACAGGTTGAACTGGCAGTTAAAGATGCCTACAAAAGATTATTGGGATCGTCACTGGAAACAGAGTTTGCAAACACGTCCAAAGAAGCTGCCGATAAGGAAGCCATTCGTGTGTTTTCAGAGAATTTGAGACAACTGCTTCTTTCATCTCCGCTGGGACAAAAACGTGTTTTGGCTTTAGATCCGGGTTACCGAAGTGGTTGTAAAGTGGTTTGTTTGGATGCGCAGGGAAATTTACTGCACAACGAAACAATTTATCCGCATCCTCCGCAAAACCAGGGAAGTATGGCGGCCAAAAAGCTGACCAATATGGTCGAGACTTACAACATTCAGGCCATTGCTATTGGTAACGGAACAGCCAGCAGGGAAACCGAACGTTTTGTAACAAATTTGCATTACGACCGCAAGGTGCAGGTTTTTGTGGTGAGCGAGGCCGGAGCTTCTATTTATTCCGCATCGAAAGTGGCCCGCGAAGAGTTTCCCGAATACGATGTTACCGTGCGTGGTGCGGTTTCCATTGGTCGCCGCTTAATGGATCCATTGGCCGAGTTGGTGAAAATTGAAGCCAAATCTATCGGTGTTGGGCAGTACCAGCATGATGTAGATCAGAATTTACTACAGCAAAGCCTCGATCAGGTGGTTGAATCATGTGTAAACAAGGTGGGCGTTAACTTGAACACGGCCAGTAAGCATTTGTTGAACTATGTGTCGGGTTTAGGCCCGCAATTGGCTCAGAATATTGTTGATTACCGTGCTGAAAACGGAGCTTTCAATACCCGCAAAGAAATATCAAAAGTGAAACGAATGGGTGCTAAAGCATTCGAGCAATGTGCAGGCTTTCTTCGTATTCCCAATTCCGATAATCCATTGGATAACTCAGCTGTGCATCCCGAATCGTATGGCATTGTGAAACAAATGGCGAAGGATCTAAAGTGTTCGGTGGCCGATTTAATTGCCGATCAGGAATTGCGTAAGCAAATCGACTTGAATAAATATGTTAGCGACGAGGTCGGATTGCCTACCCTGAAAGATATTATGGAGGAATTGGAAAAGCCGGGCCGCGATCCGCGAACCATTATTAAGGTATTCCAGTTTAAAGAAGGAATTTATAAAGTAGAGCAGTTGGAAGTGGGTATGGAGTTGCCGGGAATTGTAACCAATATCACCAATTTTGGCGCCTTTGTTGATGTTGGCGTGAAACAGGATGGTTTGGTTCATATCTCGCAGCTGGCAAACCGGTTCGTGTCCAATCCGGCCGATGTGGTTCAATTGCATCAGCACGTAAATGTAAAAGTTACCGAGGTTGATGTTGCCCGAAAAAGAATTCAATTATCAATGAAAGATTGCGAGCAGTAAATTTTCTACCATTTTTACAAAATCAGAAAACGAGAAATTATGGAATTTAACGATCAGGAAGTAATTGTTGATTGCCCGCATTGCAAGGGTGAAATCATTGTGAATATTTTAGAAATCACAAATCATCATACAGTAAGTTGTCCAAAGTGTGGGAAGAAAGTAGATTTATCGGCAAATGATCCTTCTGCAAAATTAGGCATTCCGAAAACCTACATGCCGTTCGAAGGTCTGGGTGATTATCTGAAACAGGTAGAGGAGAAGAAAAAGAAGAAATAATTCATAAACCTCTGTGTCCCTCAGTGCTCTCTGTGGGAGAAAAAAATAAAAATAAATTTTGACCATAGAGTACACAAAGTATCGCAGAGAAAAAAGGTGAGAATTGAAAGAGGCATTTCCGAAAAGAAATGCCTCTTTGTAGCTCTAACGACGATTAACATCTCCACCGCTCGAGTCACTTACGTTTACTTTTGAAGGATTACCGTAGTAGTTGACATCACCACCGGAACTTGCGCTGGCTTCAATTTCTTCTTCTGCATAAACAGTAACATCGCCACCACTTGACGCTTTTGCTTTACAAACTTTTGCGATTAATTCTTTCGCTTTTAGATCGCTGCCACTGCTTGCTTTACCAGCAAAAAAATCAGCTTTTCCTCTTAGTGTGGCATCAGCACCAGAGCTAACACTGCAGCTTAATTCTTTAGCATTTAATTCCATTTTGGCATCGGCGCCGCTGCTTACCGAAATATCTAATTTCTCTGCGTTTATCATGTTTCTGGTTTTGAAATCTGCTCCGCTTGAAACGTGTATTTCGGTAACATTTACCAGAGTAAGGTAAATATTCATTTTAGTTGCCCTGCGGATATTACCATCTACTTTAAGAATCAGTTCGTTTCCTTTTACACGGGTAATAATGTATTCCATAAGATTTTCGTCAGCTTCAACACGTAAAGATTCTTTGTCGCCCTGAGTCACATATACGTTCAATCCACTACTTGCCGAAATTGCAGAGAATGATCCAATTTCACGATCTTGAGTCTGAACATTACCGTTCCCTTTTTCGCCCCAAAACTGGGCACTTGTATTTCCTGTAAGCAGAAAAGTAAGACCTACAATTAGAAGGGAGGCCTTTTGGATAATTTTTTTCATAGGTATTTGTGTTTTAAGTGAAAATGTTAATCAGTATATAAGACGCCGTGAACGTGAATTAAGTTACAGCTTAAATAAAAAAAGCAGAAATTCATAAGAAAGTCTGCTTTTGATATTTTGAAGAAAAGACGAGTAAATTGAGTGGAGTGTTGCACAGAATCTATTTGTTCTGTATTGCATATTCATCTGAATTTTTAAAACAGGTTTAAAAATGGTTGTCTGATAAAGTTTTTAATTCTACTCGAAACGGCTGCTTTGCCTCTTAAACTAACTTCTCTGCTTCCAGGAATTTGAGTGTGATTTCCCAATACTATTACTGCTGGTGACGCCGGCAATCCGCTGTTTTTTATTTGGCTGAAAAACTTTGTGTTCCCGCTTATCACATCACTGTCTGTATAGCTAACCTTCGATACTACATTGATATTGGTTTCCTTAGATAATTTTTTGTGAAGCTCATCAGCCATGTCTTTTAAATGTTCAAGCCCCATATAGATTACAACGGTATCATTGTTCTCAATTTCCCTGATAATTTCGTTTAAAGCACTTTTTTCACCACCAACTTTTACGGCAGAATGAAAATGAATGCCCGATGATTTCCCTCTTTCAGTAAGGGGAATCCAAAACTCACTGGAGGCGGCCATAGCAGCGCTGATTCCTGGAATCAGTTCAAACTCTAAACCCGCTTCCAGCAGGAAACGAATTTCCTCAACCCCTCTGCCGTAAACCATTGGGTCGCCCGACTTCAATCTCACTACCTCACTGCCCAGCAAGTAATACATCAGCATCTGATCATGAATATATTCTTGTCTGCTTACCGGATTTTTGCCATCACCTGATCGCTTCCCTACATTAATAAGAATCGCTTTGTTGGGAAACAGAGCACGAACTTCATCGGTAATTAAGGCATCGTATAAAATAACATCTGCATTCTGAATGCTTCGTAAAGCTTTTATTGTGAGCAGATCGGCAGCACCGGGTCCGGCACCAACAATCCATATTTTTCCTTTTTTCATATAATGATATTTTTAACCACAAAGGGAACACAAAGGACTTCTCAAAGTCCCCTTCAGGGGATTTAGGGGTTTCTAGACTTTCGACCTTTCAAGACCTTTTGACTTTCCTATGTTTAATGCTTAAAATCCTTGGGATTCACAATTTCTGCTATGTATTGTTTGCGGATCACGAAATCACCAAATTCTTCACCTTTTGTTCTGTTTTCGGAATAATCTTTAAGAATCGGACGAAGCTCATTCAGTATTTCTATCTCGTTCACATTTTCGCGATACAGGTTGTTCAGGCGTGTTCCCTTAAAATTGCCACCCAAATAGAAATTGTACCTTCCAGGAGCTTTTCCGATAAAGCCTATTTCGGCTACGTAAGGTCTTCCACAACCATTGGCACAACCCGTCATTCGAATCACAATTTCATCCTTGGTTAAGCCAAATTCCTGAAGGCTGTCATCAATTTTATCGATCAAGAAAGGAAGATATCTTTCTGCTTCAGCAAAAGCCAGACTGCATGTGTTTAGAGCAACACAGGCAATAGAGTTGGCTCTTGTCCCGGAAATTGTCTGAGGCAAAAGCTGGTGTTTTTTCAGAATCTGACTGATTTTACCTTTGTTTTCTTCCTCAATCTTGCCTAGAATCAGGTTTTGATTCCCCGTTAACCTGAAATCTGAAATATTAAAATTTGCAATTTCCTGCAATGCCGATTTTATTTTGATCTGATCAACATCTTTCACTCTTCCGCCTTCAATAAAAAGACCCAAATACCAAAGGCCATCTTTGGCTTTTTGCCATCCGAATTTATCGCCGTTGCGTACTAAGGCATAGCTTTTTTCAGGCTCTAATGAATAACCAAGCTTCTCATTCAGTAGTTCTTTAAATGCATCAACCCCAATTCTGTCGATGGTGTATTTTAAACGGGCATTCTTTCTCACTTTTCTATTTCCCAACTCCTTTTGCAAGAGCACTATTTTTTCAGCAACATCTACAGTGTTCTCTGCCGAGGCAAAACCCAGAACATTTCCCAATCGGGGATAGGTTTCCGCATCGCCAAAAGTTGTTCCCATTCCGCCGCCAACAACAATGTTGAATCCTTCCAGAACACCATTGTTTTCAATGGCAATAAATCCCAAATCCTGAGTGAAAATATCTGTATCGTTAAAAGGAGGAGTGGTAAATCCAATTTTGAACTTTCGTGGCAGATAAACGGGTCCGTACAAAGGCTCTACTTCGCCGGCACTCCCTTCGGCCACTTTCTTTTGGTCTAGCCAGATTTCGTAGTAGGCCGGAGTTCTTGGGCTTAAATGATCGCTCACTTTGCCAGCCAATTCCTGTACCTGATCGAAAACTTCGGATGCATACGGATGAGGACTGGCCATCACATTTCGGTTTACATCACCACAGGCTGCAATGGTATCGAGCAATGCCTTGTTTATGGATTGGATACTTGGCTTTAGGTTTCCTTTCAAAACACCATGAAACTGAAATGCCTGTCTGGTGGTTAATTTGATGGTTCCGTTGGCATATTCATCTGATATTTGATCGATTTGCAGCCATTGCTTTGCATTTACAACACCGCCAGGCACTCTCACGCGAATTAAAAAGGAGTAATCTGGTTCCAGTTTGGTTTTCTTTCTTTCCCGTTCGTTATCCCGATCAAATTGTTGGTAAATGCCATGAAATTTAGAGACTTGTCTGTCATCAAGAGCAATGGCTCCTGTAATTGGGTCGGCAAGACTTGCCTCCAGTGTTCCGCGCAAATAGTTGCTTTCGGTTTTTATTTTTTCGACTTCGGACAATTCTGCCCAGTTGATATTATCTGACATAGGTTTTTTAATTATGAGTTGAGTAAGATTGAAATTGGATGCTTTGTGTTGTAAAAATTCATAATTTTTAACTCAGAATGATTAATATACATCAAGCAACAATCGCTTTTCTTTTTTCATATTTTTTAGATATTCTTCTGCTTTTTCAGAAGTTATTCCACCTTCGTTCTGAATAATTTCCAGTAAGCTTGTCTGAACATCTTTGGCCATGTATTTTTTGTCTCCGCAGATGTAAAAATGAGCACCGTTTTCGAGCCATTGAAATATTTCTTTCCCATTTTCCTTCAGTCGGTGCTGCACGTAAGCTTTTTCTTCCTGATCTCTTGAAAATGCAACATCTAATTTCTGAAGTATTCCTTTTTTAAGGAATTTCTGCCACTCAAGTTGATATAAAAAGTCTTTTTTGAACCGTTGATTTCCAAAGAATAACCAGCTTTTTCCTTTTGCTTTATTTTGTTCCCGTTCTTGCAAAAAGCTTCGGTAAGGAGCCACGCCGGTTCCTGCGCCAACCATAATCAGCGGTTTGTTTTCATCATCCGGCAAACGGAACGACTCATTTTTATCAATGTAAATGGGCAAATGATCGCCTACATTAATTTCATCGGTGATGTAAGAGGAACAAGCACCGTTTCTGTCGCGTTTTTTACGATTGTATCTTACCGAAGCAATGGTAATGTGAACTTCCTCAGGATTCGCTCTCGGACCTGAAGAGATAGAGTAGAGGCGTGCATATAAAACCCGAAGAGTAGATAAAAATTGATTGCTGGTAATTTCTCCAGGGTAATCTTCCAATAAGTCATATGCATCAGCTCCGTGAAGATAGTTTTCCAACTCATCCTCATTATTCAATAACAGTTCAAGATCCTTATTCTGAGTTATGGCCTTGTACTTTTCAAGAACCTCGCGGTTCAAAACGGTTATCTCCAGCTTGTTTTGCAAAGCCCGAAATAAACTGATTTCTTTCTCATCAATTGTAACTATTCGTTCCGGATCATCTTCCAATTTGTCAATTATCAAGTCCACCAAATCAATAGGATTATTGGGCAAAATACCAATGCTGTCTCCCGCTGTATATTCAATACCTGAATTTTCTAATGAGATTTCAACATGGTAAATTTCTTTTTCAGAATCAGTCGTTGTGATTCTCACTTTTTCCAAAACTTCGGCATAGTATGGATTGGCGCGGTTAAATTTCTTCTTTGGCACAGAAGCGCTTGCAGATTGGGTTGAAGCAGTAACTTCCGGCACCAAGCTCTTCAATTCACCAGTCACTTTTTCGATCCATTGTTCGGCGACTTCTTCGTAAGCAACATCACTGGTTTGAACTGGCAAAATTGCCTGCGCACCTAATTTTGTAAAAGCTAGATCGAAATCAATTCCTGTCTGGCAATACTTCTTGTAGGTTTTGTCACCCAAAGCAAGTACCGCATATTTGGTATCGGGTAGTTTTGGTGCTCTTTTGCCGTGCACATATTCGTACAAATCTTCAGCCTGAATAGGAGCTTCACCTTCACCATGTGTACTTACGATCAGGAAAAGGTATTTTTCCTTTTTCAAATCATTTTTCGTGTAAAAGTCAAGGCCTTGTATCTTCGCATCGAAGCCCAGTGCTAAAACTCTATCGTGAAGATCCATAGCTATTTCCTTGCTGTGTCCGGTATGCGTGCCAAATAAAATAGTGATACTTTCGGAAGATTTTTGATCGGAAATTATCGGAACATCAATTGCATTCTTTTTTCCATTAATAATCCCCGATAGGTATCCATTTACCCAAACCAATTGCTCGGCAGATAAATCTTGAATCAGCTTATTTAGCTGAGATAATTGTTCTTGATTGATTTGGAATTCTTTTCCCATGTTCTTTCAGTTATAGAAAATGTTATGCCACTATTAGTTAGCAATTAGTTGTTTTTGAAGCTGGTAATTTTCAAAGTAATCTTTCAGTTGATTTCGCATGCGAATCGATTCGTAAACATCTTCACCATTAGAACTTACAGCAACACTAATGTTTGAATGTTTGTAAATGGCGGGGGAAATGAACTCACAAAAATCTGGTTGATCGTGCACATTTAATAATACCCCGGCTTCTTTTGTGTCTCGCATTAATTGTCTTACAAAGGCAGGATCTTCAACACAGCTGTAGATTAAAAAATAATCTTTTAGCACTTCCTTGCTGTATTGTTTCTCGTGATAAACAACACCTGAATTTTTAATCCAGCTAATGATTTGAGGAGCAATCACCTCAATTAGATTTGTGCTCCGTTGTAATATTTTAAGTTTTTTATAGGCATCTTCATCGCCTCCAATAATTAAGATTTTTTTATCTGTTATATCTAAGGCTATTGGTAAAAAATGTTTTATCTGTTTCGACATGATTTCTCTTTTTAAATGTGATAATCAATGGGATGTTCTTTTTCTTTTCCTAATTGAATTTTATTCCATGTTCTTTCATGGATAAAATAGAGTCCCATTTTTGTAAACAACTCAACTCCGCCAATCGACATGGCCCATTTTAAATCTCCAATCACTAAATAGGAGATTAAGATGGTATCAATGGTTCCAATCGTTCTCCACGAAATGGTTTTTAGTACACTTCGGTATGTTTTTTCCTTCATTTTAATCGACTTACAAGAATAAAAAAAGTCCTTCTGCGCAGCAGAAAGACTCGATATGTAATGTTCATTTAGGTACATAACGAATTCTGCTAGGGTGGATTCCATAACATACACACACAACAACATGTTGCTGAATTGGTTCTGTTTGTTGTATGATTTGAATTTATATTCATCCTTGTGCGAAAAATATATTCTTGAATTGATTAAGTCTGTTGTTGAGATCATTTTGTCGAATAAAAAAAGCCTTTTTGCTGTTGCAAAAAGGCTCTTGAGAATATTCTGATATCTAATTCGTCAATTTAAGCTGTTCCTTTTTGCATAACAATACTTTCCATACACATACAACATGTTGTACACATACACAAAGACATTTTGTTATTTTGAAGAAATTGACTCATTGCTAAATAGGATATTTTGATCTGTTTATCGGATACAAGTTTAGGAAGATATATTGAGGATTCCAACAAAGAGATAATAAAAAAGACTGTGTTGTCTTTTTATTATTTAAAAGAAACGTTTGCACTAGAAATCATTTTTATTGCGTAATTACATTGTTAGTTAGGTTGTTGTGTTTGTTTTTTAAGGGTGGGTAATTTAAACTGTATTTTTTAAGATGACAACATCTTTAAGGGTGGAAGAAAAAAATATGATAATTTTACATTAAATTATTCATTTGGTAGATCTTTCATAGTAAAATTATAAGCTGATATATTAATAATATCTCCCAAGAATAGAATTGTAAGCTTTTATAAGATGAAGCGGGAAGCTGTGCATCTGATTCATGAAAAATATCCTTTCGGTTACAATGATGAGATTAAATTTTAATGATTAGGAGACGGAAAAGGTTTTTAAGCTTTTAATTTTATAAGGGATGAGTAAAATTATCGGGTTAAAGTTGATATGAATGTTGTTTTTTTGCAGCGGGAGTTGAGTTTGAAGAAGCTAAAAATGAGGATACTGATTCATATTAAGTTTACTTGAGAAATAAAAAATCAGAATTAGTAAATAGTTAAGTCTATTTTTTTGCTTGGAGTTCAATCTCTTCCTATATTTACATCACGAAATTAAATCAAAAATTATGCTCCCAAAGTTTTTATTAGCAGACAATTCACAAGAGTTACCAGATACTCTTTTTATCGTTCACACACGTTCACCAAAGTGTATTATCGAATGTGATGTTGAAGATTTCAATTCCAACCAAACTGTTTATTGGCTGGAGAAAACCCCGGAAGATCAAAATCTGATTGAAGATTTGATGGATGAGGCTGAAACCTTCTATAATGATGAGTTAGAGAATCAGGAAGATCTTTATGATGAGGAGTTTGATGACTAATTAATTTGTAAAACAAAGATCATGAGTAAGAAATTGAAACGATCATCGGATAAGATGATTGCAGGTGTTTGTGCAGGTATTGCCGAATATTTAGGATGGGAAATTAGTCTTGTTCGGGTAGCCTATGTGCTGCTCTCAATATTTAGTGCTGGTTTTCCGGGTCTTTTGGTTTATATTATTCTTTGGTTTGTATTACCTGATGACAATTAGAAAATACAATGTTAAGATATATAGGGGAGAGCAATAGCTTTCCCCTTTTTTTTATGTGTAAATCCGCGCAGTTTATCGGGGATAATAGTGGACAATTTGCTGTGTTTAATAACAGTTGACATAGGAGATATTTATCATGATTTCCGTTTTCTATTTCTTCTATTTTTGCACCGATTTTAAACAAGCAGGAGGGAATGCTGACTAAAGTAAAATGGAATTTTATTTTAAAATGCAATCTCTTTTTATACCAACAACAACACCTTAATTTTTTTTACTGATGAAGTTTTTTAAATCTATCGTATTGATAGGATTATTACTTGTCTGCGGCGGAGTAAAAGCAGACAATTTACCATCAAAAACCAGAGTAAACAGCAGTATTGATCTGGTTAGCCGCCATTTGTGGCGAGGCTTCAATAGTGGCACGGCACCAACTATCGAGCCTACTTTAGAATTGCAAACCGGCAAGTTCACTGTTGGTGCCTGGGGTGCATATTCTTTTGATGAGAGTTATCAGGAAATCGATTTGTATTTACAGTACAACACACCATTGTTTCAATTTAGTCTATTCGATTTTTATTGTCCGGCTCCTGATTTTTCAAATTCAAAGTTTTTTGATTTTGACAGCAATGAAAGTGTTCATTTATTTGATGTTTCGGCAAAGTATAAAGGTTGTGCTAAATTTCCAATTTCGATTATGACTTCCATATTATTTTATGGAGAAATGGATCGTGATGAAAACAATGATCAGAAATATTCCAGTTATATAGAATTGGGTTATTCGAATATGATTGGCGGAAAGAAATTCTCATGGGCAATGGGTTTTACACTTTACGATGGAATGTATGATGACAAGGCAAACCTTGTTAATGCAAGCGTTACCATGTACGATAAAATTAAATTAAGTGATCAGTTTTCACTGCCGGTTCGAGGTGGTCTTACATTGAATCCAGTAACTGAAAAACTATTTCTGACATTTGCTATCACATTATAATTACAATGAAATATATTTGAAAAGGCTGCCATGTGCAGCCTTTTTTTATGCAATCTGCCCGACAATTATAAAAGAATTGGTGATATTTAAACTTTAAAGTCGTTTTATGGAAAATTGAATGAAAAGAGTATGACAGCATTAGAAAAGGTGAATGAATTTCATGAAGCATTTGGTGTGAATGTTGAAAATACACCGGTAATTCCCGCTAAGGAAAGATGTGAATTAAGACAAAATATCATTCAGGAAGAAGTTGATGAACTGAAAGTTGCCTGGGAATCGGGGAATTTGGTTGAGGTGGCAGATGCTTTGGCAGATATTCACTACTTGATAATGGGCACTGTGCTCGAATTTGGTCTTCAGGACAAATATGCTGAGATTTTTAGCGAAGTTCATCGAAGTAACATGAGTAAGTTGGATGAAAATGGGAATCCGATCTATCGGGAAGATGGGAAAGTGATTAAGTCGGAATTGTATTCAAAACCAGAGATTGCGAAAATCTTAAACCGTTAGGATAAAATATCAGTATGATGAAACGGCCATGATTGAATAATGATTAACTCACATACGAAAATGATTAGTCACGAATGGTAAGTTTCATCGAACAACTAAAAAAAAATTATAAACAGATGAAACTTCAGAAATATCATGTTGATGCCTTTACAAATAAATTGTTTGGAGGAAATCCCGCTTGTGTTATCCCATTAGAAGGTTGGTTGGCTGATGAGATCATGTTCTCCATCACCAAAGAGAATAATTTAGCAGAGACCGCTTTTTTTGTAACTCATAAAAATGATTTTCACATAAGATGGTTTACACCTGAAGTAGAGATGGATTTATGTGGGCACGCAACTTTAGCAACGGCGCATGTGATTAAAAAGCATCTTAATTATAAAGGTGATGTAATTCGGTTTCGATCGGCAAGCGGAGAACTGCAGGTGAGTTTTGAGGCTGATAAATATGTGCTGGACTTTCCTTCCCGTATGCCTAAATTAGCTGAATTGCCCGAAATTATAAGTGCAAGTTTAACTATTCAGCCAAAAGAGGTTTATTTGGCCAGGGATTATGTATTGGTTTATGAATCGGAAGAGGAAGTGAAGGCATTAAATCCTGATAAAAATAAATTGGAACAAATCGATTTAGGACATGGCGGAATAATTTGCACTGCATTAGGTAATGAAGCCGATTTTGTGTCCCGATTCTTTACCCCCGGAGCCAGTATCTTTGAAGATCCGGTAACGGGTTCGGCTCATTGTAGTTTAGTACCTTTCTGGAGTGACCGGCTCAAAAAAAATGATTTGTTAGCTTATCAGATATCTGATCGACATGGTGTTTTGAATTGTACAAATATGAATCATCGTGTGTTGCTTCGAGGAAATGCAATAACGTATAGTGTTGGTGAGATTTATTTATAGAAGAAGGAATTGTAATTATGCCAAAGGTGTATATAGAGGATCAGGTTTTTGAAAAGAAGAATTATTCCTTGGAAGCTTTGCCAAAAGGAGAGTATGAGAATTGCCGTTTTGTGAATTGCTCATTTGCCAACAGTGATTTGTCTGAAAATATTTTTTTAGAATGTGAGTTTGATCAATGCGATTTAAGTCTGGCTAAATTAAATTATACCGCTTTTCGTGATGTGATTTTCAAATCGTGCAAAATGCTTGGACTTGGCTTTCAGGACTGCAATCAATTACTACTCTCGGTTCAATTTGAAGATTGTCAGTTAAAATTGGCTTCTTTTTACAAGTTAAAATTAAAGGCAACCAAATTCATTAATTGCAATTTGCAGGAGGTAGATTTTACCGAAACTGATCTTACCGGGGCGACAATGGACAATTGTGATTTGGGTAGAGCCGTTTTTGAGTATACAAATATTGAGAAATCAGATCTAAGAAGCTCTTTTAACTATTTGATTAATCCTGAAATTAATAAAATAAAAAAAGCAAAATTTTCTTTGTCGGGTGTAATTGGATTGTTAAGCCAGTTCGATATTGAGATTGAATGAAAGAAATTCATTACAGCAAAAAAAGAGACTCGTTTTGAGTCTCTTGAGGTATATGGGATGATTTAAATTTCTCCAGGATGTTCTTTTGAAAATTTATCAAGATAATTGTTCATTGTTCCTTTCATATCTTTTCGCAGTAATAAAATACCAATGAGGTTGGGAAGTGCCATAAGTGCAATGGTAATTCCCGAAAGGGTCCAGATAATGGTTGTATCAGCAAACGAAGCGATAAAGAAGCCAATGCAATAGATGATTCGGTAGGGAAGAACACCTTTTGCACCAAACAGGTAGGTTACCGATCGACCACCGTAATATGCCCAGGCAATAGCTGTTGAAAAGGCAAACAGAAGCAATCCAAGGGAAACAATCCATTTTCCCCATTCTCCAAAATAACTACGGGTGAAGGCTTCTGCGGTTAGGGGAGCCGAATGCATTAACGAATTGCCTTGAAAATATTCCCCATTTTCATTTACGTACTTTCCATTTTCAATGCGAAGTGTTCCGCTGTACAATTCTTCATCGTTTTTGTAAACTTTTACTTCTTCGGCAAGTGAGCGGGAGTTGATGATTGAAACAGGATTTTGAACAATTCCATTTTTCACCTGTAATTCACCAGAGAAAACGGGCAAATCTTTTTTCCCATTTAAAAAATTAAAAAGTTTATCCTGATCTTTTTTATCCGAATCGTTATATTGATCGGCCATAATCACCATGTCCGTATTTTGAAATCGGTTGGGAAGTTTTTCTTTCCAAACACCTGATGATAATATCACCAAACCAGTTAGAGAACAAATAATGATGGTATCAATAAAAGGTTCCAATATGGCAACCATTCCTTCGGATACGGGTTCTTCGGTTCGGGCAGCGGCGTGAGCAATAGGAGCAGAACCTTGTCCGGCCTCATTACTAAACAAACCTCTGTTTACTCCTCGGTTAAAAGCATAAGCAAAACCTGCCCCCAGAAAACCACCTGTTGCGGCAGTGCCGGTAAATACATTTGCAAATACAGAAACCAAAGCTGGAATGATGTTCTCGTAGTTGTAAAAAATAACAGATATTGCACCCACAAAGTAGATGATTGCCATAGCAGGCACCAGTTTATCAGTAACCTTTACAATTCTTTTTATGCCTCCCAAAATTACAATTCCGAGCAGCACAGCCAGAATTCCTCCGGTAATCATTTGATCGAAGCCAAAAGTAGAATAAAGTGAACTGGATATGGAATTAATTTGAGGCAAGCTACCTGTACCAAAAGAGGAAACAATTGTCATGGCAGCAAAAAATCCGGCAAGCCAGGGCATTTTCAGTTTGTTTTTCATGTAATACATCGGTCCGCCGGATATAAAACCTTTTTCGTCTGTTTCGCGATATTTGTGCGAAAGAGTAACCTCGACAAATTTGGTCGTCATTCCTAAAAAAGCAGTTACCAACATCCAGAATAAAGCGGCAGGTCCGCCAAGGTATATTGCAAAGGCAACACCGGCAATATTTCCTGTTCCAACGGTACCCGAAAGCGCAGTGGCTAAGGCCTGAAAATGAGAAGCGTCTCCCTTTTCTCCTGGCTTGTCGTATTTTCCCCGCACTACTTTAAGAGCATGTTTGAAAAATCTGATTTGTGGAAATTTTAGATATATGGTGAAAAAAACACCAGTGAGAAGCAGCAATAGGGTAAACCAATCGCTTCCTCCCAGATAGATTTCGATTCCGGCTAAAAAGTCATTTAGTTTGTGCATAAAGATAGGGGGCTTAGTAATTTTTGGATTGATAGATTTATTTAAAATCTTCCTAAGATAACGGTTTATTTTGAAAAGGCTAAAGTATTGGATGGACTAATCGCTTTCCTGTATTAGATAATTGGTTAAGTGTAGACTGAATATGAATAATCATAATTTGTAAAAATGACAGCCAACATAAGAATTGTATTTATTATATTTGGTGTTACGAGATATTTATTATAATTTTTTCTTCTGTAATCTAAATTTTACTAATGAATGGACTTATTGTAGTAGCTGTTGCGATCTTATTTATTTTCTATTTACTAAAGAAAAC
Source organism: Marinifilaceae bacterium (assembly GCA_016936255.1). Lineage (GTDB taxonomy): Bacteria > Bacteroidota > Bacteroidia > Bacteroidales > Marinifilaceae > Labilibaculum. Next base: position 35,424 of record JAFGYE010000050.1, read on the forward strand.
AAAGAAGAGTAGTTGGATGAGCCCGTCTTTACCTTTTCCGAAAGACTGGAAAGCTATTCTAGCTGATAAAGTTGTGTTTTATAATGCTCTTTCATCGGAGGAAAAAAAGCGTTTTGAGTTTAAAATACAGGAGTTTTTGCTGAATTGCAGAATTACAGGAATTCATGTAGATGTTGATGTTACTGACGAGGTATTGGTTGCATCGAGTGCTATCATTCCCATATTTGGATTCCCGGAATGGAAATACACCAATCTTCATGAAGTTCTTCTTTATCCGGCAGGTTTTAATGACAAATTTGAAACTTCAGGTACAGATGCCAATATTTTGGGAATGGTTGGAACCGGATATATGGAAGGAAAAATGATTTTGTCGAAACCAGCTCTTCATCTCGGTTTTGTGAACGAATCCGATAAGAAAAACACCGCCATTCATGAGTTTGTTCATTTAATCGATAAAATGGATGGATCAGTTGATGGACTTCCCTCAATTCTATTGGAAAAACAGTATGCAATTCCGTGGTTGGATTTAATTAATCAGAAAATTGAAGAAATCTACAAGGATAAGTCTGATATAAACCCTTACGGAGGAACCAATAAAGCTGAATTTTTTGCTGTGGCGAGTGAGTACTTTTTCGAAAGACCAAAATTATTTGCCAGAACTCATCCAGAACTTTATAAATTAATGAGTGAGGTATTTAATCAGAATATTCAGGTTCGTAATATGAAAAAAATGAACCAAATACTTGGGCGAAACAGCCCTTGTCCGTGTGGCAGTGGCGTTAAGTTTAAGAAATGTTGTGGACGGATACATTACAATTAAATATTAAAAAGAGTTGGCCGAAAATCAAAAGAGTAGGCGTATTCATTAAATTACACTAAAATGAGAAAATTATTTTTGACAGGCTTTGCAATTGCATTTTCGTTATTTGTAATGGCACAGGAAAAAACGAAACAAAAAGAAGTCGGACTTTCCTTTAGTAATCTGGATGAATTTGGAATTACCTACAAAGTAGGTACACAAAAATCGATGTGGAGATTTAATACTCTTCTTTTAACCGGAGGAAAGACTACCATGAAATATCCGGAGCAATATCGGCAGGTTCGAGATGAGTATTCAGATAAAGACTTTGGCTTAAACTTAATGGTAGGTAGAGAGTATAGAACATCGATTGATGATAACTTCGAGTTTAGATGCGGTTTTGATTTGTCTTTTAGCAACTATAAGCTAACGCATGAGGATAAAACGATGGAAGACTCACATGATTGGAGAAAAACGGTAAGTAAAGAGTCGAGATATGGGTTTAATTTGGTTTTCGGGTTTAATTATGTGTTTAAAAATAAGCTTGTTGTTGGAGTGGAAGCACTTCCAAATGTAAGTATTATAGACGGTGAAATTAAGAAAAGTGCTTACTATGGAGATTTTGAGACGGAGAAATCGGATATTTCAGGTTCTAGATATGGATTGAAGAATAGTTCTGTTCTATTAACTCTCGCCTATCGATTTTAAGAAATAGAATAATTCTTATTTTTAATGCTGAATTGGACAGTTGTTCGATTCAGCATTTTAATTGATTCTTAACCTTTTGTTATATTACAAGTGGTTAATACCTAAATTTTAATTTATGAAATTAATAATACCTTTTCTCTTATTATTAGTTGCTCTTCAATTTACTGTGCAAGCACAAGTTTACGACGTTTCTCTTGCTGATAGGAACAAAGCGATCGAATTATACAATCTTGCAATTGAGAATAACAAGAATAGTAAGGTGAGCGAAGCATTTGAACAGTTTACTAAAGCAATTTCAACAGACTCAACTTTTCGCAATCCATATTTGCAATTATATACTGTCGCTATGAACGATTCTACTAAAATCGACACAGCTATATCCATTTTGCAGAAATCTAAAAAAATATTTCAGCAAGACGATGAGATCTGTTACTATTTGGGCGAAATGTACAAGGCGAAAGGAGAAGTGAAAAGAGCAATGGCAGAGTATAGTATGGCAATTGCTTACAGTAAAATGAATGGTGAAGATTTCTACTTGGTGCATAAGTATTACTTTAACCGGGCTAATATTTGTCTGGAAAAAAACATGATTAGTACTGCAGTTTTAGATTATACCTACGCACTTAGTTTAAATCCCGATTATGGTGTCGCTTTTGCAAACCGAGGCATTTGTTTCTTTAAGATGGGAGAGATAGAAGCAGCATGTAAAGATTGGAAACAAGCCGTAAGCTTGGGAGTAAGTCAGTCTGAAGAATATGTCGGGAAAAATTGCAAAACAGAAGTTCCTCAATAATATCAAGGAATAGCACAAGTGTGTTGTTCCTTTCTTTTTGTGCATCCAAGTCTTTTATTAATTTTGCAGAAGAAATAATTAAGATTGTAGAGCAGCGCGTGATATATCCGGAAAATTTTGAAGCAAAAATACGGTTCGATAAAGTAAGAGAACTGGTTAAAAAACAATGTTTAAGTTCATTGGGACGCGATTTGGTGGATGCCATTCAGTTTTCCTCTTCTTTTAACATGATAAATCGTTTGGTGAATGAAACCAACGAGTTTAAAACCATTTGTTTAGATGAGGATAGCTTTCCTTTAGGATATTTTATTGATGTTCGTCAAAGTCTCGAAAAAGCAAGAATTGAAGGAACTTATCTGGAATTGGAAGAACTCTACAATCTAAAAAGATCTCTGGAATCTATTTCTGCCATACTTCGCTTTTTTCAGAATACAGAAGAAAAAGAATATCCATATCTGAAAAAGTTGACAGGGAATGTGAAAATGTATCCCTTCATTTTTGATCGGATCAATGCGATTATCACTAAAAACGGCAGAATAAAAGACAATGCCTCGCCGGCACTGCAGCAGATCCGCAGTAGCCTGATTCAGAAACAATCGACTATTTCGAAACGGATGCAAACTTTGCTGCGTGCAGCACAAAAAGAGGGTTGGGTCGATCAGGATGTGGCTCTTTCTATTCGCGATGGAAGGGCCGTTATTCCCATTCCGTCGGCTCACAAACGAAAAATAAAAGGAATTGTTCACGATGAATCGGCAACCGGTAAAACCAGTTATATCGAGCCATCGGAAATTGTTGAAACAAACAATGAAATTCGTGAGTTGGAATATGCCGAACGTCGCGAGATTATTAAAATATTACAGGATTTTACTGCTCAGCTTCGCCCCTATATAGGCGATTTATTTACGGCATTCGGGTTTTTGGCAAAAATGGATTTTATTCGTGCCAAGGCGATGTTTGCCATACAGGTAAAAGCGGTACTACCCAAAATGGTGAAAACGCCGACTGCCCTTTGGGAGAAAGCCGTTCATCCCTTGCTTTACCTAACCCTGCAGAAAGAAGGACGAAAAGTAGTTCCTCTGAGCATTGAGATTAGCGATGAGCAGAGAATGGTGTTGATTTCCGGACCAAATGCCGGAGGTAAATCGGTCTGCCTTCAATCTTTGGGACTGATGCAATATATGTTTCAGTGTGGTTTGTTGGTTTCTATGGGCGAGGAATCTAAAATTGGAATTTTCGACAACATTTTCATGGATATGGGTGACGAGCAGTCTATTGAGAATGATTTGAGTACTTACAGTTCTCATTTGATGAACATGAAGCATTTTCTTCGTCACTCGAATACTGATACAATGATTTTGATTGATGAATTTGGTTCTGGAACCGAACCCGCATTGGGGGGAGCCATTGCCGAATCAATTTTAGATAAGCTAAACCGCAAGAAGGTACGAGGCGTAATCACAACTCACTATTCGGGCTTAAAGCATTTTGCATCAGAGGCCGATGGGATTGAAAACGGAGCCATGTTGTACGATTCGCACCAAATGCAGCCTTTATTTCAGTTAGCAGTGGGGAAACCAGGCTCATCTTTTGCATTCGAAATTGCGCGTAAAATTGGTTTGCCCGAGGAGATTTTGAAAGATGCTACGGAAAAAATTGGTGAAGATCATATCAATTTCGACAAGCACTTGCGTGATATTGTCCGCGATAAACGATACTGGGAAAGCAAACGCGATAATATTCGTAAAAGCGATAAGCGGTTGAATGAGCTGGTAGAACAATACGATAAAGAGTTGAAAGAAGCCAGTAAGCTTCGAAAGGAAATTATAGAAAAAGCAAAAGAAGAAGCAGCTCAGCTATTGAACAGCGCAAACAAATCCATCGAAAAAACCATTCGGGAAATTAAGGAAAATAAGGCTGAAAAAGAGCGTACACGACAAATCCGAAAAGAATTTGAGCAGGTTAAAATTCAATTGACTGAGGGGGAATTGGAAGAAGAGGAGAGAATCAATAAGAAGATTCAGAAGCTGAAAGAGCGCTCAAATAAGACAAAAAAAGAGAAATCAGGAGATGAAGCCAAAGCTTCCCTTACAGCAAAAGCTAAAGTTCAGTTCAATCCTGATGTGATTGAAAAAGCCGATTTGGTGAAGCTTGATAATCAATCAGCCGTAGGCGAAGTAATCGAAATAAACAAAAAAACTGCTGTGGTGGCCTTTGGCAGTATTCTAACTTCGGTTAAAGTGAATCGATTGACAAAAGTGAGTCGGTCGCAGGTTAAAAAGGAAGAAAAAACTTACAACAGAACCTCTTCCTTAATTCAGGAAAAAATATCGACACGAAAATTGAGTTTTAAAGCTGATTTGGATGTAAGGGGAATGCGTGGCGAAGAGGCATTGCAGGTGGTGATTGATCACATTGATGATATCATTATGCTGGATGTTCACGAATTTCGTATTCTTCATGGAACGGGAGGCGGAATTCTTCGCCAAATGATTCGCGAGTACCTACAAACTGTAGATTTGGTGCAGCACTTTCGTGATGAAAAAATTCAGATGGGTGGTGCTGGAATCACCGTAGTTACCATGGAGTAAGCTTCCCGCAAGCATTTAAGACCTAAAATTTGTTCGTAGTTTGGTGTCCTTCACTAGCTTGGAGCCCCAAATTAAACAGTTGGTAGGTACCATGCATAGCCTGGAGCCTCCAATTAAATAGTCTGAAGGTTCCCTGCAAAGCTGGGGACCCTGTTTCGGTATTGGAATTGTGCTCTCGCAAGCGTGTTTACCTGCACCGTAAATGTAGTTTTGTGTCCTGCACTAATGAAATACTCAAAATAAGCGGTGATGGGGCCATCTGCAAGTGTGAAGGGCAGCATCCGACTATTTTTGGCGAGGCTCTCAGCTATGCAGGGAGTGTTCATTCTATCGCTGGCAAGGCTTTTAATACATGTATGATCATGTTTTTTCAGTTTTGCAGTGATTCTAACAAGGTTGAATGATAGAAAATACGAAGTCAAATAAGGCTTTCACTATTGTTAGAAGCTAAATCGAAAACACTTTGAGGGTAAACAGATTCGCAGATCAATCCCAATTATAAAAAAATGCCATCTCAACAAGATGGCATTCAAAATATAGGTGTGAAATATATTTATTGAAATAGAGTTGTAAGTACGTAGAGGTAATGGGCAAACGTACCCGCGATTATTCCTCCAATTGTGTGTGACAGTAGGGCTTTCGATGTTAATTCCCGATAGTTAAGTGTGTCAAGCATGGCCGTGTGAGTGCTTAAATAACCACTCCAGCACATTCCCATTGCAGTAAATACAGCAATAACATTTCCGTCAATAATTCCCTTGGCAATAAATGCTTTTACCAATGACATTGCCGCACCAACAGCACCCAATGATGTTACAGGGAATGCAATTAATTCAGGATGCTTGAACCCAAACAAACCTTCAAACAACCACCAGATGTGTCCTGCTAATTCAGGTAGTAATGGAACTCCTTCGTAAGCAATTCCCTGATAACCTAAAGCCGCATCTTTAGGGCCGAAGGTCAGCATCATTACCATGGTCGAAATAATAAGTACGCCAGGAATAATAGCCAATCCTAAATCAACACCCGATTTTCCTCCATCCAAAATAGAGTTCAGAAACCGCAGAAATACTCCACCTTCCGATTTAAAACTGATTTTTTCAGTGGCTCCTTCAAAATCTGTATCTTTTCTTACAGGAATGTGATCTTTTATTAAGCGCTGCATCAATCTGGTCGAAACAACTGCACCAGCCAAAGCTCCTGCCAGGCCGATCAATGCTGGTAAAAATAGGTTTTCTTCGCTGCCTGGTATTTTAAGAGTCGACATAAAAGTGATTACGATCAAACCCATTCCAAAAGCAGTACCAAAATTGGTTAAAGAAACCAGTTGATAATTTTTAAAATACTTGCTGAAATTTTTATCCTTTGCCAAACTAATAATAGCCGGGTTGTCGGATAGAAAAGTTAGAACTCCGGCTAAAGCGGCAACACCTGGAAGGTTAAACAGTGGCCTCATTAAAGGAGCCAGAATTTTTTCCAGTAAACGAACAACCCCAAATTCAATGAGTAACTTGCCTAGTGCTCCTGAAAGTACAGTAATCCCCATGATGTAGAATACGGTATTCATTAATAGATCCCATGCCGTATTCATAATGGTGTTTAGCATATTGGCAACACCCATTTGGTGACCAACATAACCGAAAATTCCAAAAAAGGTTAGCAGAAACATTACCGCTTCATACCTGCGTTTCTTAAGGAAATCAGTTTCCTTAATCGACTTGATTGCATTCATAATTTTTGTTTGTGTGTTTGTTGTTTGTATTTCGCTGCAAAAGTAATTTTTTGGCTATTGATGGTGTTTTTTTTTTGTATGATCTTTATCAGGTTTAGGATATCATTGATATGTTTTAAAAAAGACACAGAGAAATCTTGTTTTACTTGTATTATTAATGAATTGAGACCTGTTGTGTTGATAAAATCATTTTTTAGCCAGGCACAATTGTAGTAGCTTTGCTGTCCCTTTCAAAATTGATCGATGACTACAGCCAGACGCGCCTTAAAAAAATATTTTGGATACGACCATTTCCGGCCTTTACAGGAGGAAGTGATTAAATCAGTACTTCAGGGTGAAGATGCCCTGGTAATTATGCCAACAGGTGGTGGTAAATCCATCTGCTATCAGATACCTGCCTTAATATTGGAAGGTGTAACTGTGGTTGTTTCTCCCTTGATCGCTCTAATGAAGGATCAGGTAGAAGGTTTACATGCCAACGGAGTGGATGCTGCTTTTTTAAACAGCTCACAGTCTTCGAAGCAACAGGCTGATGTTTTTGAAAGAATCTCCGAAGGAAAGCTAAAGCTTCTGTATGTTTCCCCTGAGAAATTACTCAGTCAGGATTTTTATTACATCCTGATGCAATTGAAGGTTAACCTTTTTGCAATCGACGAGGCACATTGTATCTCTGTTTGGGGGCACGATTTTAGACCCGAATACACCAAGATGGCTTATCTGAAAAAGCAATTTCCTCATGTTCCGGTAATTGCTTTAACCGCTACTGCTGATAATTTAACACAGAGAGATATTGTCAATCAATTGGGGCTCGTAAATCCAAAAAAATATAATTCTTCATTCGACCGGCCCAATTTAAGTTTGAATGTGGCACCGGGTAAGGATAAATTTAAAACCATACTTGGATTTTTACGTCAACGACCACATCAGGCAGGAATCATTTATTGCTTAAGCAGAAAAGCGACGGAAGGCCTGTCTGAAAAATTAAAAAATGCCGGCGTAAATGCTTCTTATTATCATGCAGGTTTATCATCTGAAGAAAGAGCCAGGCGACAAGAGGATTTTATAAATGATGAGGTACCTATAATCTGTGCTACCATTGCTTTCGGAATGGGAATTGACAAATCAAATGTACGTTGGGTGATTCATTACAATCTACCACGAAATATCGAGTCTTACTATCAGGAGATCGGTCGTGCCGGACGGGATGGATTAAAGGCAGATACATTATTGTTCTACAGCTTTTCGGATGTAATTGTTCACCGAAAATTTATAGAGGAATCGGCACAAAAAGAAGTTTCGCATGCCAAATTGGAACGAATCCAGCAATTTTGTGATGCTCAAATATGCCGGAGAAAAATTTTACTGAATTATTTCGGCGAGCATTTGGAGGAAAATTGCAACAATTGTGATGTATGTAAAAATCCTCCCCGCGTATTTGATGGAACAATCATCGCACAAAAGGCATTTTCAGCCATTGTTCGCTTAAAAGAAAAAGTCCCCGCAGGAATTTTAATTGATGTGATTCGGGGTTCATCACGTCAGGAAATTTTGAGTAAGGGCTATCATAAAATTAAAACTTATGGCGTTGGTAAGGATATTGCACATCAGGATTGGCAGCAATACATGCTTCAACTTTTAAATTTAGGTTTCATCTCGGTTGCCTACGATGATGGGAATGCTTTAAAGTTAACAGCTCAGGGCCGGGAAGTTCTTTTCGGTGAACGACTTGTAAATTTGGTTCATTTGGCTTCTATGAAGTCCGATCCGGAGGTAAAACCTATCCTGAAAACCGGGAAGCAAGAAGCCAGAGAGGGTTTGTTCGAAGCATTGCGAAAATTGCGTTTGCAAATTTCAAGAGAAGAGAACATTCCTCCGTATTTAGTATTCTCTGATGCCAGTTTGCAGGAAATGGCTCAGGAAGAACCTACAAGTGAATTTGAAATGAAATTGATATCGGGTGTAGGAGTCCGGAAATATCAGTTGTACGGAGACTTATTCATTAATGAAATTGTAGAGTTTGGTCAGAAGAAGAATCAGGAAGCCAAAAAGAGCGGTGAATCATTTTATCAAACTTATGAATATTACAAGCAGGGTTTTTCGGTAGAAGAAATTGCGAGCATCCGGAAAATTAATCCGGTAACCATTTATTCTCACTTGGCTTCCTTGTACGAAAAAGGAGCCGATATTGATTTGTCGGAGTATCTGAATTCCTCAGAGTTAGAGCAGATTGAAGATGCTTACCGGACTTTAAATGAGACTGGTAATGTGAAAGATCTCTATTTGTTTATGAAAGAAGAGGTTGAATATTATAAAATCCGACTTGGCATTTCTTATCTAAAAGTGCTTTCATCCAGTTAATTTTAGTCTTAATCGTTCTCAGATCCACTGTATCGAAAATATTCGCGTGCTGCAATTATTTTTGTTAAATTAGTTACGGTTTTTTAACAAAATGCCTGCAGTTATCAAAGGAGTTAATTGCAGGTGAAGCTTACACCTTTAAATAACCTACTAATATGAAACGTCCATAATAGATAATTGTGACTCGCAGAGGAATGATTCTTCCAGCATGGTAAGTTCCATATGGCATAAACTTAAAATTATAATCATATGAAATTTAAATTGTTTTTTAGCATTGCTGTAACTTCACTTTTAGCAATGTCTTGTGGTCCAAAGGCAACAACGCCGAAACCACCTGTTGCAAAAAAAATAGCGAAAGAACTTACAATCCATGGTGATACCCGGATTGATAATTATTATTGGATGAATCAGAGGGAAGATACAGCCGTAATTAATTATTTGAATGCAGAGAACAGCTACACTGATGCTATGATGAAGCATACAGAGGAGTTTCAAACAAAGTTGTTTGATGAAATGATTGCCCGGATTAAGAAAACAGATGAATCCGTTCCTGCTAAATCCAATGGATTTTATTACTACAGCAGAACCGAAGGAGATGCAGAATACCCTTTGTATTGCAGAAAAGAAGGGGATTTAGATGCAGAAGAACAAATCATGCTTAATGTTCCTGAAATGGCACAAGGCTATAGTTTCTTTAGTATAGGAGATTATTCGGTTAGTGAAAACAATAAAATTCTTGCCTATTCAGAAGATACTTTAAGTCGTAGAAGATATACCATAAAGTTTAAAAGTCTGGTTGATGACAAAGTTTATGCTGATGAAATTGTAAATACAACAGGAGGCATTACATGGGCAAGTGATAATAAAACAGTTTTTTATACGGTAAAACACCCTGAAACTTTATTGCCTTATAAAGTATTTAAGCATGTTTTGGGTACACCAGTTGAAAAAGATGAATTGGTTTACGAAGAAAAAGACAATACTTTCTATACATTTTGTTACAAAACAAAATCCAGAAAATATATTATAATTGGTTCAACCAGTACTCTTTCTGCTGAATACAGATATATCGATGCAAGCAAGCCTAATAGTGAATTCAGTATTTTTCAGGCCCGCGAAAAAGATTTAGAATATAGCATTGATCATTTTAAAGGAGATTTTTACATCAGAACTAATTATCAGGCAAAAAACTTTCGTTTGATGAAAACTCCGGTGACTAAAACAACGAAAGAGAATTGGATGGAAGTGATTCCAAATAGAGACGACGTATATTTAAGTAATTTTGAGATTTTTGAAAAATATCTTGTTGTAGGTGAAAGAAAGAATGGTTTGAATCAGCTGCGAATCAGACGTTGGGAAGATAATGAGGAACATTACCTCGATTTTGGTGAAGAAACCTACGATGCCTGGATTTCGACAAATCCTGAATTTGAAACAGATGTTCTTCGTTACGGTTATACTTCTTTAACAACACCATCGTCTACTATAGATTACAACATGACTACGAAGGTGAAAACGGTAATGAAACAGCAGGAAGTTGTTGGTGATTTCGATAAGTCAAACTACGAGGCCAAAAGAATTTGGGCAACAGCCGAAGATGGAACAAAGGTGCCTGTTTCGTTGGTTTATCGTAAAGATAAATTCAAAAAAGGAACCAATCCGCTGTGGTTATCTGCTTATGGTTCTTACGGCAGTAGTTCCGATGTATATTTTAGTTCTGTTCGGTTGAGCTTATTGGATAGAGGATTTGTTGTAGCTACGGCACATGTACGCGGTGGTCAGGAAATGGGACGCTATTGGTATGAAGATGGAAAACTTTTAAAGAAGAAAAATACCTTTACCGATTTTAATACTTGTGCTGAATACATGGTATCCGAAGGATATGCAGCAAAAGACAAAGTTTTTGCCTGGGGCGGAAGTGCCGGAGGATTGCTGATGGGAGCAATTAGTAATATGCGGCCAGACCTTTATAAAGGAATTATTGCTGCGGTTCCATTTGTTGATGTTGTAACAACAATGTTGGATGAATCGATTCCATTAACCACTGGTGAGTTTGATGAATGGGGGAATCCAAAGAATAAGGAGTATTACGACTACATGCTTTCCTATTCTCCTTACGATAATGTGGAAGCGAAAGATTATCCTGCTATGTTGGTTACAACCGGATTGCATGACTCTCAGGTTCAATATTGGGAACCTGCAAAATGGGTGGCTAAATTGCGCGATATGAAAACAGATCATAATCCTTTGCTGATAAAAATTAATATGGATTTTGGACATGGTGGTGCTTCCGGGCGATTTGAACGTTATCACGAAGTTGCATTAGAATATGCCTTTGTTCTTGATCTTGTTGGAATTACTAAATAATTAGCATAAATATAAAAAAAGCACTCTATATAGAGTGCTTTTTTTATATATTTAGGTTCAATATTAACCTAATAAAGGCTCATGATTAAGACCCTAATTATTGATGATGAATTAAAAAGTCAATCAACTCTGCATAAATTGTTAGAGATGTATTGTCCCGGAGCAGAAGTTATTGGGTTTGCACATAATGTTGAATCGGGGATTGAAGCGATTGAAAATTTAAAACCTGATTTGGTTTTTTTGGATATTTCAATGCCGGATGGAGATGGCTTTGAGGTGTTGGAAAGAGTAAAGAATCGTAATTTTGAGGTGGTTTTTACAACTGCATTTAATGATTATGCAATTAAGGCTTTTCAGTTTGCGGCATTGCATTATTTGTTAAAACCTATTAATTATATTGAGTTACAGAGTGCTGTTAAACGTTTTCAACAAAATCATCAGGATGTTGATCTAAATGAGAAAATAAAGATTCTGTGTGATAGTTTAAGCAATCATCATCAGAAAATAATTCTCCCCACATCAAATGGACTTCGAATTGTAGAATTAAACCAGATTCATCGCTGCGAAGCTGATGGCAGTTACACCAATTTTTATTTGAGTGATAACACAGTACTGATGGTTTCCAAGGTACTTTCCAATTTTGAGGATATATTGCCGGAGGAAATATTCTGCAGAGTTCACAGCAAGCATTTGGTCAATCTAAATTACATCAGCCAGTACATTAAAGGAAGAGGGGGACGTATTATTTTAAGCTCAGGAAAGGAAGTTGAGGTTTCTGAAAGCAAGAAAAAAGATTTTCTGAAAAGACTGAAGTATCTCGCTCATTCATTAACAAATGTGAAGAAATAAAAATATTGGCTATTGTCGGTGATAGTGAAAAAAAAGGAAAAAATTGGTTGATTGAAAAGAGATAGAACCAGCTATTACTGATTCTTCAGAACATGAATTTAAGGATGAAATCAATATACAAACTCCAGGTATTTATTATTTTGGTTGCAGATCTAAACTCAGGTGATTTTTAATTTTTAAAAAGAACAAGTCCCATCGTTTCAAGTCCGGAAAATGATTTATAGATATAGGCTGTTCAATGTTTTTTTGGCTTATGATTCCTTTTTGAATAATAAACAGACCCGTTTCCCCCCTTTTAACTAGTTGTTTTAATCGATAGTTTTATAAACGCCATTATAAGCTGAAACAACATAGATATGAATTTGTTGTCCCTGAAGATAAATTGGTGATTGCCTCCGTAATATTTCTTGCCTATTTTCACTCGAAATTTGATCAAAATCACGACCACACACTACTACAACAATGATTGAGAGGCTAAAATCGGAGGTTTTAAAAAAGTTTGGTTCACAGCTCATGTATACGAAGGCTTGTAGGACTTTAGCTGATGAAATTTATGATGAAACAGAATATCGGATAAGTACCACAACTATTCGTCGAATTTTTGGGTTCTTAAAAACGAATACAACCCCAGCAAAATTTACTTTAAACACCTTAGCCATTTACATTGGATATGAATCTTGGGAGGCATTTTTCTCTTTACAGGATGATGTGTCCGAAACTTCCGGGAAGCAGAAAAAAAATTGGAATGATTTGTATGAAAAATCTCTTGCCTTAAGTAAAGAAACGTATAAATTAATTGTCGGGCAATCGGGTATTCCATTTCATTCGGTTGTTAGTCGGTCTCATGCTGAAGAAAGAATTAGATGTTTTTTGAATTCATCAAAAATGGCAACAGGATTTATTGCACCGGGAGGTTTTGGTAAATCAAGTATGTTAGCAAAATGGTTCGAGAAAAATTGGATAAGAAAACAGTCTGATGATGTCATTCTATATATAAATGCATCATTCATGTTGAGTTTTTTGAATAAAGATTTCAGATTGGATCGTTGGATTCAGGATCAGGTGGATTTTGAGGAGAAGGATACTTTGAAATATTTTCTGGAAAATCCTGAGGCTTGTGAAGCTCGTATTATTTTTGTTGTTGATGCACTGGATGAAATTACCTATGATAACATTAAATTGGAGAGGCTTTTTCTTCAGCTAAAATATTTTATATCAAACTATAAGGAGTCCAAAAAGGTTAAATTAATAATTACTTCTCGATGTTCTACCTGGGAGAAATTTGCTTTGCCGTTTGTGATAAAAGGGAATTCTATTCAAAATAGTTGGTACGAGTTGGGTTTGAAAGTAGACACCCAGGATCATCAGAACTTAAATCCTCTTTCCAACGAAGAAATTCAATATGTTATTGATCGTACCATAAATACGAATTTCGCACCGAATTTTTCGGTTAGCGAATTATCTTTTCGGCAAAAGAAAATGATTTCTAATCCGTTCTTCTTAGAATTGTTTGTGAAACTATATAATCCCGATAAGCATTATGTTTGTTATGAAGAGCAGAAACTATTAAATGAATTCTTACGAAATAAAGTGTTCTATTCCCGATTCTCTGAAGAGAAAATGGATATTCTGTATGGATTTTTGAAATTAATCGAGCATGGTAAGAATGGTGTAGCTGCAAAAAAAATGGAATTACGAGATGCCTTTCCCATTCATCTTAAAACTGCCGGAAATTATTTTTATGCCTACGAGGAATTAATTTCATATGGTTTGTTAACCGAATTTATAACCATAAACGAACACAATAGCTATTGTAAGTTTGTTAAAATCACCAGTGAACAATTATTGGAGACTTTGATTGGAATGGATCTTGTACAGAAAAATGGCGGGGTTGATTTTCAGTTGATTAAGACTGTTGAAAAGGAGTATGAAGGTTTTGATATCAAAAATAGATTGATTGGCTTTTTATATTCCAGTGCTTTCTATATTGGAAATCATTTGGAGTTAAAAAACTTTTTCCAATTGAGTGATGAAACTCTTTCTGACCGTGATCTGATTGACACAATACTTAATTCATCTATTTTTTTAGATGTGCAGAGAATGGAATTGATGGAGCATTTTGTAAATCAGGAAAGAGCTGAAAAGTATCTGTTTGGTAATTTTCCTGAAATCTATAATCTTACCAGAGGGAATAAAGCTATTTTAGAAATATTTGCACGAAAAGGGCGGTCTAAAAGTGTTCGCATAAAATCGTTGTCAGTATTGCTTTTGAGTTCTGTTTTTACTTTGGATATAGATGGGGCACAGCAATATTATCACGATTTGAATGATGAAGAAATTGATCAGTCATGCACTGGATTTGATATTTCTATCAGGCTTGCAAGTAGGTTGATTTACAATTATTTTATTAGCCGCGAATCCAATGAAATTGAAATTCTAAAAATGTTTTATTATAGGGAGATGGCTTATAATCAGTTGGGTGAAGATCATGGAGCACTTAATGGTGAGTTTGAGCTTATTCTTTGTATGGTATTAATTTATATGAAATCTTTTCATAAAGTGCTTCAGTTGATTGATGATGTTGAACATTTGTATAAAAATGCGAAGTCGAAAAAATCAAATTTTAATTACAACGTTCTACAATGCTATAAATTATCTGCACAGCATAGTTTGGGGATGGAAATGAATACCACTCAAATTGAGTTTTTACAATCATGTGAAAGTGACATTACAGCTTCCGAAAATTATTTCTTGCAAATATATTATCATTCGTTTCTTAGCTCTGTGCAATTTGCAAAAGGAAATCGGATTGAAGTGGAACGGCATTTTAATGTGGCACTGGAAATTTGTGAAGATGTTAATTATGGATTGTGTTCTGCAGGGATTCTAAAGAAAATGGCGAAATATTATAATGAATGGGGTGAGAAAACAAAAGAAAGTATTTGTTTGTCTGAGGAAAAGGAAATTTTAAAGGATGTAATTTCTGTATTTAATCAGGAAACCCTTTTTGTTTAAAGGGTTGTTGAAATATTTTGTAAAGCTGTTTGTTCCTGCAAACAGCTTTATTTTGTTTGTAATCCTGAGTTTTCAGTTCAAAATTTTACCTTTACCATTATTGCATTAGATTTTATTAATTTGCAATGAGAAGTGGCTGATAGGTCTTTTTTTTTTAATGGTAAAGTAAAAGCGTTTTGTTTGATATGAATAATTCTTCAAAATTTCACATATTAATAGTTTTTTCTATTTTCTTATTCTTTTTATTTAGTCTTCCTGATTTGGCTGTAGCTCAGGATAAATATTCAATTTTTGGAAAAGTAAAGATTGAAAACGGAAGTATTGAAAATACTCGAATTACCATTTTAAAAAATGCAAAAAAAATGGAGTCGGGAATTATAGATAATAGCGGCAAGTTTGAATACGAATTGGATTTTGGGAATGAATATATTCTTGAATTTTCGAAAAAAGGATTTGTTACCAAAAAAGTTAGTATTTCTACTTTTGTACCAATAGATATTCTTAGTAGAGACAATCAATTTCCACCCTTTAAATTTATGGTTTCCCTATTTCCTGCATACGAGGGGCTTGATCTTTCTGTTTTTGATCAACCTATGGGAATGATCATGTATGATAAGGAGTTAGATGACTTTGATTATGATCGGGATTACGATTCTCAAATTAGAGATGCAATTAAAAAAGCAGAAGAAGAAGCCAAGAAACGAGCAGCAGAGCTAGAGGCGCAAAGATTGGCAAAAGAACGAGCTTATAAGGCAGCGATTCAAAGAGGTGATATTAATTTTAATGCTCAGAAATATGACTTGTCGAAAGCTGGTTATAAAGAGGCTTTGGCAATTATGCCTGATGAGGATTATCCAAAAACACAATTGCAAAAGATTGATGAATTGGTTGGGCTGGAACTGGCTAATGCAGAGGAAAAAGCCCGTATAGAAGCAGAACGAAAAGCCTTGGACGAAAAATATTTAACATTGATTACTCAAGCTGATAGCCAATTTGAGGCTAAAGATTACGAACTTTCTAAAACGAACTATACAAGTGCTTTAGAAGTAAAACCAAACGAAGGATATCCTAAAAACCAAATTCAGAAAATTAGTGATTTACTGGCGCAGCAAGCACAGTTAGCTGCCGATAAAAAAGCAATGGAAGAGAAATATGCATCAGCAATTGCTATGGCAGATTCTCAGTTTTCAATTGGCGATTATCAGTCTTCCAAAACAGCTTATGCTGAAGCTTTGAGTTTGAAGGCTGAAGAGGTTTATCCAAAATCTCAAATACAGAAGATTGATGGGATTCTTGCTAATCAGAAAGCAGAAGCTGATGAAGCTGCTCGATTACTAGCGAAAGAGAAAGCCCTGGAAGAAAAATATGCTGCAATTATTAATTTGGCTGATTCACAGTTTTTATCAGGTGATTATCAATCTTCCAGAACCAGTTATTCAGATGCTTTAGGTTTGAAAGCTAAGGAGGTTTATCCAAAATCTCAGATACAGAAGATTGATGGGATATTGGCTGTGCAAAAAGCAGAAGCTGATGAGGCCGCTCGCTTGCTTGCTGAAAATAAAGCGTTGGAAGAAAAATATACATCGATAATTAATTTGGCCGATTCTCAATTTTCAGCAGGAGATTATCAGTTGTCTAAAACCAGTTATTCTGAAGCAATGGATTTGAAAGAAGAGGAAGCATATCCAAAATCTCAGATACAAAAGATTGATGGGATATTGGCTGTGCAAAAAGCAGAAGCTGATGAGGCCGCTCGCTTGCTTGCTGAAAATAAAGCTTTGGAAGAAAAATATGCATCGATAATTAATTTGGCTGATTCTCAATTTTATGCTGGCGACTATCAGACTTCTATGACCACTTACTCCGATGCGTTGAGTTTAAAAGCAAACGAAACATATCCAAGATCTCAAATCCAAAAGATTGATGGAATGTTGGCAAAGCAGTTAGCAGAAGCTGACGAAGCAGCAAGATTGGCATCTCAAAAGAAAGTCTTGGATGAAAAATACGCATCTGTTGTTGCCTTGGCCGATTCACAGTTTTCATCCGGAGGTTATGATTCTGCAAAAAATACCTACAAAGATGCTTTAAATTTAAAGTTGGCAGAGGCTTATCCAAAAACTCAAATTCAAAAAATCAATGAAATATTGGATGCTCAGCAGGCGGAAGCTGATAAGGTGGCTCGTTTACTAGCTGAAAAGAAAACCTTGGACGAAAAATATGCATCTGTTATCAAATTAGCTGACTCACAGTTTGTGTCTGCTGACTATCAGTCTTCTAAATCAAACTATTCAGAAGCTTTAAGCTTAAAGGATAACGAAGTTTATCCAAAATCCCAAATGCAAAAGATTGATGAAATATTGGCCGCTCAGCAAGCTGAAGCGGAAAATGCAAAACGCCTGTTGGCGGAGAAAAAAGCCTTGGATGAAAAATATACTTCTGTTATCAAGTTGGCTGATTCTCAATTTTCATCAGAAGAATTTCAATTGGCCAAAACTAATTATACTGAAGCTCTAAGCTTGAAATCTGGAGAAGCGTATCCAAAAACTCAAATTCAAAAGATTGATGACTTATTGGCAAACCAACAGGCAGAGGCTAGTGAAGCCGCTCGATTGGCATCTCAAAAGAAAGCTTTAGATGATAAATATGCATCAATTATTGCATTAGCTGACTCACAGTTTTCCAGCTGTGATTACCAATCGTCTCGAACAAGCTATACGGATGCTTTAGAATTGAAGGGAAAAGAATCTTACCCAAAAGTTCAAATTAAAAGAATCGATGATATTTTGTCTGAACAGAAACGTTTGGCCGAGGAAGAGGCTAGGTTAGCACTAGAGAAAAAAGGATTGGATGAAAAATACAATTCATTTATTGGTTTAGCTGATTCTCAATTTTTTTCAGAAGCTTATGAATCGTCAAGAAACAATTATGCTTCAGCTTTGGAAATCAGGAGTGACGAAAGTTATCCGAAAACTCAGATTCAGAAGATTGACGAAATCGTGAAACAGCTGAAAGCCAAGGCTGAAGAAGAAGCCGGAATTGCTGAGGCTTTGCGAGCCACAGAAAGAGAGTATAGTAATTGCATCGCTCTTGCTGATAAATATTATGAAGGAAAAAGATGGCAATCTGCAATTGGGGAGTATGAAAAGGCTCAAAAGCTGAAACCTACGGAGGTTTATCCTCCTAATCAAATAGAAGAAATTAAATTGATATTGAAAGAGTTGGAGAAATTGGAAGAGGAAAAATCAACATTGCAATTTCAGTACAAAGCATTGATTGAGCAAGCAGATCAGTTTTTTAGCCGGGAAGAGTACACAGCATCAATGGTAAAATATCAGGGAGCATTGGATTTGAAACCGGCAGAATCTTATCCTAAAAATCAGCTAAAGAGAATTGAAGTATTACAGGAGCAGCAAGCAAGAGAAGCTGAAAAATTGAAAGAGTTGAATCGTTTGTATGGTGTGGAAATTAAATTAGGAGATAAATTTCTGAAAGAAGAGCAATTTAGTGTTGCACGTCATCATTTCAATTCAGCACTTAATATGAAGCCGGAAGAGGAGTATCCTAAGCAGAAATTGCAAGAGATTGAAAAATTAGTGGCAGCATTAAAGTTAGCTGACAAGGAGGCTGTTTTAAATAACCCAACCAATTTTGAAAAGAAATTGTCTATTGCGAAGGAAAGGGAATATGCATCGATGATTACAAAAGGGGATGATTCATTTAAAGCATCTCATTTTACGGTTGCAAAGGTAATGTATGAAAGAGCGCTTGAATTATTTGATCGGGATTATCCTAAAAAGAAATTAAAGGAAATTGATAAATTGATAAGAGAAGGCAGGAATTCTGAATTAACAGAGGAATATCGTAAGTTAATTGCTAAAGGTGATGAAGAATTAACGAAAAAGAATTATTCTGTAGCAAAATTTTATTATCAAAAAGCCAGGGAGTTAGATGCTTCTGAAAAGTACGCCGATAAGCAATTGGATAAAATTGAGGAGTTTATAAATTCGAAAAAAAATCAGAAGCTGGATGCTGAGTATAAAAAACTTATTAATCAGGCAGATGAAGCCTACAATAAGGGAAATTATTCAGTTGCCCGTTTCTATTACAGAAAGGCTGCAAATCTAAAATCAAATGAGTCTTATCCAAAGGAAAGATTGCAATTGATAAAAGAAAACCAGAGTAACAAGTAGTATTTAACCACATTTTAATACATTAAAAATAATTTTATGGCCTTAAATTATCTTTGGATTTTCTTTTTTGTTGTTGCATTTGTTGTAGGATTGATCAAGTTGATCGTTTTTGGCGATATGGAGGTATTTCCTAATATGGTGAATTCAACATTCGATATGGCTAAAACAGGTTTTGATATTTCTTTAGGCCTGACGGGTGTTCTGACTTTGTGGTTAGGAATAATGAAAATCGGGGAAAATGGAGGAATTGTAAAAGTTTTTTCACGTTTGATTGGTCCGTTTTTCAACAAGTTGTTTCCTGAAATACCCAAAGGACATGCTGCACACGGTTCGATAATGATGAATTTAGCTGCAAACATGCTCGGTTTGGATAATGCAGCTACGCCATTAGGATTAAAGGCGATGAAGGAAATGCAGTCTGTTAATCCATCGGAGGACACCGCATCCAATGCACAAATTATGTTTTTGGTGCTGAATACTTCCGGATTAACGATTATTCCAATATCCATCATGGTTTACAGGGCGCAATTAGGAGCTGTGAATCCTTCTGATATTTTTATCCCCATATTACTGGCAACTTATTTTTCTACACTGGCCGGTTTGATTAGTGTTGCAATTGTACAGAAAATAAAACTTTGGGATAAAGTTATTTTGGCTTATCTGGGAGGATTAACTGTCTTTATTATTGGGTTGATAACTTATTTCTCAAGCTTGGAAAAGGATCAAATAACTCAAATTTCTACAGTAGTTAGTAATGTATTCTTATTTTCTGTCATTATTGCATTTATACTTTTGGCCGCACGAAAAAAGGTGAATGTTTATGAGAGTTTTATTGATGGAGCAAAAGAGGGATTTTCAATCGCCATTAAAATAATTCCTTATTTGGTTGCTATTTTGGTTGCAATTGGGGTATTTAGAGCATCAGGAACAATGGATTTGGTGATTGAAGGAGCGCGAAGATTTTGTGTTTTTGTTGGTGTAAATTCCGATTTTGTAGAAGCTTTACCTACCGCATTGATGAAACCATTGAGTGGTAGTGGTGCCAGAGGCATGATGGTGGATGCGATGCAAACGCACGGAGCAGATAGCTTTGTTGGCAGATTAGCATCAACACTGCAAGGAGCTACAGATACTACTTTTTATATTATTGCTGTCTATTTTGGAGCTGTGGGAATTAAGAATACAAGATATGCTGTTACCTGTGGACTAATTGCTGATTTTGCTGGTATTGTTGCGGCAATAGCAATTGCTTATTTGTTCTTTCATTAAGAGGAGAAAAAGATTACTTTTGCGATTCAAATTACTGGATAGGGATGATAAAATTTAAGATTGAAACTGAATATATTGAGTTGATTAAGTTGATTAAAGTAACTCGTATTAGTGAGAGTGGCGCTCAGGCTAAGATTTTTGTTGAAGATGGAATTGTATTTCGAAATGGAGAAGTGGAAACTCGTAAAAGAGCAAAAATTCGTCCCGGTGACAAAATTGAAATTTTCGATGAAGTGATTATCGTAGAATAATTTTTCTGAAAAAATAGAAAAGCGCAGGTACTGTAAATTGCCTGCGCTTTCTTTTTGCCATAAGCTAAGGGCTGGTGGCAAAAGTCTATTAATAAAATTCTAAAAAGTTCTTAACCGACCCTAAATAGTAATCTTTCCAACCTTCAACAATCTCATCGTAAGCTTCATCAGGTATGTTGGTATGAGTTAGTTCAATCCGGGATCTTGAACCGGCTTTTTTTATCAGCAAGGTCACAATTGATGGACTTTCAGTTTCTCCAAAGAACCACTCCTGAACTATCTTATAATCTTTTACAATCTCCAGATTAACACCTGTAATATCTCCTTCCCAAAGAGAGAAAATAGTGCCGGGGTTTTCATCCATTACAGCTGGATATCCGGTCCAAAGTTCAATTTGAAAAGAATTGGTTAGGGCATTATATACTTCTTCCTGCGAGGAAGTGATTTCTAGGCTAAATGTGAATTCTTTCATTTCATGTTATTTTTCAGTCTCAAAATTAATCTGAATAATAAGAATGTGGTAACTTTTGTAAAAGAATTTTGCCCTTATCAAGGAAATCTATACGATAATAAAAAATTGTAATGTGGAGATTACAATTATTAATAGCTTTAATAAATCTAAATAAGAATAAATTTTTATATTTGTATCGAAACATTTAAATATGATTATAAATATTAAACTATAAGTTATATGTCTAGCTTTGAAATCATAATGCCTAAGTTGGGCGAGAGCGTACAAGAAGCTACTATCACGAAAATGTTCGTGAAGTTGAATGATCAGGTGGAAGAAGATGATATGCTTTTTGAAATTGCAACAGATAAAGTGGATTCTGAAATACCTTGTCCGGTAGACGGAAAAGTAATTGAAATCCGATTTAAAGAAAATGACGTTGTTCCTGTTGGCGAAGTCGTTGCGATCATTGCCTTAGGTGATGCAGATGATGTAGAAGAACCAGTTAAAGCAAGCGTTAGCACTTCTGTATCCGAAACAATTCCTCAGGAAGCTGCAGGAAGTGTAAGTTCCTCTGATATTCAATCTGCTTCAGGCCGATTTTATTCTCCGCTTGTGAAAAGCATTGCGAAAAGTGAAAATATTACTGTTCAAGAGCTGGAAACAATTACTGGACATGGTACCGAGGGAAGAGTTCAAAAACAAGATGTTTTGGATTACTTGTCCAGTCGCAATGGAACAACTGTTTCTGCTCCTGAAGTTAAAACTGTTTCTGCTCCTGCTAAAGCTCCAGCAGCTGAAAAGCCTAAAGTTTCAATGTCAATTGGAGCACAGGATCAGATTGTGGAAATGGATCGTATGAGAAGAATCATTGCCGATCACATGGTAATGTCGAAGCAAACCTCTCCGCATGTTACTGCCATGGTTGAAGCGGATGTTACCGATATGGTTAATTGGAGAAATAAAGTAAAGGATGAATTCTTTAAAAAAGAAGGAACCAAGATTACTTACATGCCGATTATTATAGAAGCTGTTTCTAAAGCTTTGCGTGAGTTTCCCGGAGTGAATGCTTCGGTTGACGGATACAACGTTATTCTCAGAAAGAATATTAATGTTGGTGTTGCGGTAGCTCTGCCAAGTGGAAACTTAATCGTGCCGGTAATAAAGAATTCAGATCAGAAAAACCTAATTGGTTTGGCAAATGATATGAATCGTTTGGCAACCGATGCACGAAATAATAAATTAAGTCCAGATGATATTCAGGGGGGGACATTTACAATATCAAATTTTGGATCCTTCAAAAATGTAATGGGAACGCCAATTATCAATCAGCCACAGGTTGCAATTTTAGCAGTTGGAACCATAGAAAAGAAGCCTGCCGTAATTGAAACTCCAGCTGGAGATGCAATTGTTGTCCGCCAAAAAATGTTCTTGTCTCTTTCTTATGACCACCGTGTTGTAGATGGAGCTTTAGGTGGAGCATTTTTGCGAAGAATCGCAGATTATCTTGAAGATATTGATAGTAATAGAGCATTTTAAATCATGGAAACATTGGAAATAACATCCGTAGAAAATACTACAAACAAAACTGATAAGATGACTGAAAGTAAAAAGTTTAGCATAAAAAAAACCTCAAAGGAATTGCTTGGTCGTTGGTTTCATTTGATGACCTTGGGTAGAGCGTTGGACGAAAAAGCTCCAAACTACTTAAAGCAGGCAATAGGCTGGTCTTACCATGCTCCTTATGCCGGACATGATGGAATTCAATTGGCTATTGGGCAGGTATTCGATCGTAAAACAGATCACTTATTCCCTTACTACAGAGATATGCTCACCTCTATTTCGGCGGGTTTAACTGCTGAAGAGATCATTTTTAACGGGATATCAAAAGATACAGATGTAGCAGGTGGCGGTCGTCACATGTCGAATCACTTTGCAAAGCCTGAATGGAATGTTCACAATGTATCTTCCTGTACAGGAAATCATACTTTGCATGCAGTAGGTTTAGGCCGCGCAGTAAAAAAATACAAGCACAAAGGAGTTGTAATTAGTTCTCAGGGAGAATCGTCGGTATCGGAAGGATATGTTTACGAGGCCATTAACGGAGCAACCAATGAGCAGCTTCCTGTAGTATTTGTATTTCAGGATAACGGATATGGAATTTCGGTTCCTAAGAAAGATCAGACAGCGAACAGAAAAGTTGCTGATAACTTCCGTGGAATGAAGTACCTGAAAATTATTCATTGTAACGGAAAAGATGTTTTCGATTCGATGAATGCAATGACTGAAGCAAAACAAATTGCATTGGATACTTCAACTCCGGTAATTGTTCAGGCCAACTGTGTTCGTATGGGGTCGCATTCCAATTCCGATAAGCATGAATTGTACCGCGATAATGCTGAATTAAACTACGTTACAGAATACGATCCATTGGCGAAGTACCGAAGGTTATTGGTTCGTTACAAGCGTTTTACCGAAGAGGAACTGTTGGCTATTGAAGCAGAAGTGAAACTGGAAGTTAAAAAAGCGCATAAAGCAGGTTTAAGTGCACCGGATCCTGATCCGGCATCCATTCACGATTTTGTGATTCCGGAACCTTATGTTTCTGAGAAATATCCAGAAGGGTTGCACAATTTCACCGGCAACAACAAAAAGTTGATTGAAGGATTGAATGAGACACTAAAGGCAGAATTCCGTCTTAATCCAGATACTTTTATTTGGGGACAGGATATTGCCAATAAAGATAAAGGCGGGATTTTCAACGTTTCCAAAGGGATGCAGCAGGAATTTGGTAAAGACAGGGTATTTAATGCTCCAATTGCCGAAGATTACATCATGGGAACAGCAAATGGAATGAGCCGTTTCAACGATAAAATCAGAATTGTTGTTGAAGGAGCTGAATTTGCTGATTATTTTTGGCCTGCAATGGAGCAGTTTGTAGAAACAACTCACGAATATTGGAGAACAAAAGGACAGTATTCACCGAATATCACAGTGCGTTTAGCATCTGGTGGATATATTGGCGGCGGATTGTATCACTCGCAAAATATTGAAGGAGCATTGGCAACTTTTCCGGGTGTTCGCATTGTTTACCCATCGTATGCTGATGATGCTGCAGGTTTGTTGCGTACTAGTATCCGTTCGAAGGGAATGACTGTGTTTATGGAGCCTAAGGCTTTGTATAACGATCCGAAAGCATCGGCTGCTGTACCTGATGACTTTGAAGTTCCGTTTGGAAAAGCAAGAGTACGAAGAGAAGGTGCTGATTTAACGATCGTGACTTATGGAAATACAACCCATATGTGTGTTGAGGTGGCCGATAAGTTGGCCGAAGATACAGGAAAACAGGTTGAGGTAATTGATCTTCGCTCATTGGTTCCGATGGATATAGAAACAATACTAAAATCGGTAGCGAAGACCAATAAAGTAATGGTTGTTCATGAAGACAAAGTATTTTCAGGATTTGGAGCTGAAATTTCGGCAACAATTACCGAAAAAGCTTTTGATAAATTGGATGCTCCGGTAAAACGTGTTGGATCTGAATTTACACCGGTTGGTTTCAATCGGATATTGGAAAAAGCAGTACTTCCAAATAATGATAAAATTTACGCTGCTGCAAAAGAGCTGATAGAGTATTAATAGCAGATTAGGAGATATAAGCTATGAGATTTGAGACATTTTTAAAGCGCTCAATTTTTTTCTCATCTCTCAGTTCTCACATCTAAAACCCAAAGATAAAATGAAAAAAATAGGTTTATTCTATAGTTTCAATACGAACAAAACAGCTAAGAATGCTGAGAAAATAAAGAAAGCTTTCGGGACTTCTGCCGAGGTGGAAAGCGTAAATGTTGAGGAAGTTGACGAAGAAATGTTTCTTGCTTACGATAATTTAATATTAGGTGTTCCAACATGGTTCGATGGTGAATTGCCAAACTATTGGGACGAGTTTATGCCTGCTATTGAGGATCTAAAGCTAAAAGGCAAAACAGTTGCTTTGTTTGGTTTAGGCGATCAGGTTGGATATCCTGAAAATTTTGTAGATGCAATTGGTCTTTTGGCAATTGCACTGGAAGAACGAGGAGCAAAAGTAATTGGATTGACTTCTCCGGAAGGCTATAAATTTGAAAAGTCTGTTGCTTTACGCGATGGCAAATTCTTAGGTTTGGCTCTCGATATCGAGAATCAGGCAGGTTTGTCAAACGAAAGAATTGAAGCTTGGGTAGAGCAATTAAAAAAAGAGTTTAAATAGATTCCTTTATTGTAATTAAATAGTTGACAGGCTTCTCCGAAAGGGGAAGCTTTTTTTTGTGGATAGAATCACGGAATAATTTTTTCAAATTATTTTTTTGTGATATTATTATGTTTTTCTATTTTTAAAAGCTTCTAACTTTAATTTCAAGTATTGTCCCAATGAAAAATATTAATCAATGTCCTTCAGGATTAATTTATAATGGTTTATCCATTGTCTATTTACATTCCTTTTCGATAGGAAATAAAGTGAAATTTGATGATCAACATGTATTTGTTGAAACCCTTACTAATTCTATTGACCATCAAATTTTTAATTTGCAGGGACTTGGTGATGAGAAGTTAATTTGCAGGTACAAATTGAAAGGTTTCAGAACCATTATAAAACTTGAAGATAATGGCTCTGAGATCAATGGATATGTGCATGTTGAAGCATCTTTATTTTTTAATAATACAGTATGTATTTCCTATCGGTTGGTGATTGATTCAACCAAAGATTTAGACTGGGATCATGAAGGTTTTTGTGAATCAAGTACTTCATTAAATACTGATGAGCTAATTGCGCTTGCAGGAATCCCATTGGCTACTGAGCATTGGTCGCAAAATGGAGATTTGGATTGTTCTGATATAGATAACGATGTTGAAAGCATCAGTATCTCAGAATTGTATCTTGATGAATCGACCAACTGGTTAGATATTCCTGTTGAAAAAACGGGTAAGAAAGAGGTATTTTTAAAAGTTCTTGAGCGATACAAATTTTTGTTTACTAAGAGCAATTCCGAAAGTTCGATAGTTGATCCAATATATGTTTTTATTGATGTTTGGGAGAATGTTGGTCATCAGCAGGGAATAAGCTTTGCAAAAATGGCTGAAGATGAAATTATCGAACATATCGAAAATCATCATCAATCTGAAATGATAGGCTTGCTTACTCTTTATCCGTATGAATGGCCCTATCGGTTGAGTTCTGATTTTGAAGAGATATGTGGAAAGAATATTGCTATTGACACAGATGATCTTGTTTTAGCAAATCAAAATATTTGTATTGTATTTGGGACTTATGGTTTAAGAGGGAAGGATTCGCCAACCGATTGGAAAGAGCATTTGGCCGAAAGAGCAAAATATCATGTGTCTTGGCCTGAATATTTGTTGATTGTTGAAATGATAATCGCTAAGAAACAAGCAATAAATAATGCTCTTTCTCATTTTATCAATAACACAATTAAGGTGTCCCGACAAAAAAACACACGCAAATTGATCGAAGAAAATGCCTTGCTTACACTTGAAATATCAAATACCTTATTAAAGCTTGATGCAGTAAGATTTTCCCGATTTGTTTCTCATAAAATTATGTATGAGCGTACGGAGAAAAGACTTGGTTTGGAGAGAGATTACAATCAGTTACAGAATGCAATTAGTCAAATTGACCAATCTTTAAATAATGTGACAAACAGCAGGGAGATAAAGCAAGCAAATTTATTAAATCTCATTTTAGGAATTATTTCGGTAGCCTCGCTTTTTAGTATTTTACTGACTCCGGCAGAATTGCCGTTTTTTAAGGCAATTGCTGCCGATGAAAGGCTTGCATTCAATGGAGGTGTAACAATTATCATCCTTACATTTTTATTAATATTTTTAAGTGTCGTGTTTGGTGCATTCAGACTGATTAGAACTATTTTTTATAGAAAATAATGATACGTAAAGCAACAGAGCACGATAAGGAACAGATTGTTAATCTGTTTTGTGAAAACATAAAGAAGCAAAAATCTTATATATCTCATGGTGAAATACAAATGGGAATTGCTTTGGATACAGGAATATTGGCTGAAAATTATTCTTTGCTATGGAAAGAATATTTAGATGCCCAAATGAATGAGTTTAAGGATACGGTTTTAGTTTCGGAAGAAAACGGGATTGTAAATGGGTTTATTATTGGAGAAATTGCGAAGGATCGAAATGAATGTTTTGGTGTAATTTGTGATATTGTGGTTGATCAATCATGCCGGAATATGGGCGTTGGAGTCTTGTTGTTGGAGTCATTAATAAGCACTTATCAATCTAAAGGTGTTACCGATTACTATTTAGAATCTGGAATTAATAATCATGAGGCTCATCAGTTTTTCGAAAAGATGGGATTCGGGAAAGTTTCAGTTATTTATCGGAGGAAGGATACGTGAAATTGCAATCGGAATTGTAGTGAAATTTAATTAGAACCTTTTTAAATCAGTTGTATAAGCTGTCATCTCCAATTACAGGTCCGAAAAAAATTATAGATTTACCACGTCGAGAAAAACTTATGAATAGAATTATTCCCATACTACACAAACATTCCTACAAAGGCCTCTACGAATGCTGGATTTGTTGATCCAGCCTTTTCCATTTTTATTCAACCCGAAGTTTTCTTGCTTAGCCTAACTACCTAAAATTCATACTTGGTTGATGATATTCTGCACGGTATCAATTGATGTGACGTTTACTATTTTAATGTGGCATCAGTAGATTGCGGTATTTGACTCAAAACTCAACAAACACTAAAAAAAACATGAAAAAACTGACACTTATTTTATTTGCTCTGTTAAGCCTGACTCTGGTGCAGGCACAAAAGAGTTTCACACTTGAAGATATCACCAATAATGGAACCTTCCACGCCCGTTCGGTTTACGGATTACGGTCTATGAACAGCGGAGAGTCTTATACCGTTTTAAAACAGGGAATTCGAATTGAGAAATTTTCTTACGCTACAGGCGAATCTGAAGAAATAATTTTCGATTTAGCAGAAGTTGGTACTGATAAAATTAAAAGAATAGATTCTTACCAGTTCTCTTCCGATGAGCGTAAGATTTTGATTGCAAGTAATCGTCAGAATATTTACCGACATTCTTATTCCGCAGAATTTTATGTGTACGACCGCGATAAAAAGACTTTGGAAGCTTTGTCGGCAGGCAGACAGCAATTGGCTGATTTTTCACCTTCCGGCGATCAGATTTGTTTTTTTAGAGACAACAATCTCTTTATAAAAGATCTTCAGAAGAAGAAAGAGGTTCAGATTACCTTCGATGGAAAATACAATCACATTATTAACGGAGCGCCAGATTGGGTTTATGAGGAAGAGTTTTCCTTCAGTCAGGCATACCAATGGTCGCCCGACGGCAAACGAATTGCCTTTATGCGTTTTGATGAGAGCAAGGTGAAACAGTTCAATATGACTGTTTTTAAAGGAACCAATCCTGAGAAAACAGAGAATGCCTTGTATCCCGAAAATTATACGTTTAAATACCCAAAAGCAGGAGAAGATAATTCTATTGTGAGTGTTCATGTTTACGATTTGCAATCAGCAGTAACTAAAACAATGGATATTGGAGAAGAAACCGACCAATACATTCCGAGAATGCAATGGACACAAGATCCAAAAGTGTTGAGCATTGTCAGAATGAACCGCCATCAGAATCATTATGAGCTTTTGTTGGCTGATGCAGCAAGCGGAAAATCCAAATTATTGTACGAAGAGAAGAACAAAGCATGGATTGATATTAACGATGACTTGAGCTTTTTGAAGGATGGGAAACATTTTATTTTCACCAGTGAAAAGTCTGGATTCAATCACATTTATTTGTACGATTTGCAGGGAAATCCGGTTAGACAAATAACCAGTGGCGATTGGGAGGTCACCCGGTTTTTAGGTTACGATGAGTCAAGCAAACTATTTTATTATCAGGCGGCAGCAGTATCTCCTTTGCAACGCGAAATTTATGCTGTAGATATCAAAGGAAAGAAAACCACTTTGCTTAGCGCGGACAAAGGAAGTAATACTGCAAATTTTAGCAAAGGATTCAAATATTACATCAACTACTTTTCGGGTAATGAGCAACCTGTTTTGGTGACTTTGCACAATGCAAAAGGAAAATTGATCCGCACGTTGGAAGAGAACCAGGATCTTAAAAAAAGAATGCAGGAGTTCAAATTGCCAAAACGTGAGTTTTTTAGCTTTACAACCTCCGAAGGTGTTGAGTTGAACGCCTGGATGATGAAGCCGGTTGATTTTGATAGCAGCAAGGAATATCCTGCTTTGTTAACCTTTTATAGCGGTCCGGGTTCACAGGAAGTGCTGGATCGTTACAGTTTCGATTGGTCGGATTATTTGGCACAAGAAGGATTTGTGGTGGTTTGTGTCGATAACCGGGGAACAGGTGGCAGAGGAGAAAAATTCAAGAAGTGCACCTATATGCAAATTCAGAATCTGGAAGCCATCGACCTGATTGAAACAGGAAAGTACATGGCAAAACAGCCTTTTATTGCTGCCGATAAAATTGGCGTGTATGGCTGGAGTTTTGGCGGACAAATGTCTTCTTTGTGCATGTTTCGCGGAGCAGATGTGTTTGCTGCAGGAATTGCTGTTGCGCCGGTAACTACCTATCGTTATTACGATAGTGTTTATTCGGAAAGATACTTGCGCACACCGCAGGAAAATCCGAAAGGATACGATGAATATGCTCCTATTTACTTCGCAGATCAATTAAAAGGAAAATTTTTACTGGTACATGGAACTGCAGACGATAATGTGCACATGCAGAATACTCTGGAGCTGGCCGAAGAGCTGGTTCAACACAACAAAAAATTTCAGATGCATTTGTACACCAACCGAAATCATGGCATTTATGGCGGGAATACCCGTTTTCACTTGTTTGGTATGATGACCGATTTTTTAAAGGAGAATCTTAAGTAAGAACGAGAAAGTGTGATATTCAATCGTGTTTCTTACCACAAAGGAAAACGAAGTGCAGCACAAAGAACACAAAGAAAATGAGCCCGGGGAAATACTCCGGGTTTGTTGGTTCTGGAATTGCCTTGAAATGACCCCTCTAAATGGTCTTAAAAAACAACTATAAATATAAGTGGAAGTCCCCTTTAGGGGATTTAGGGGTTGTACCTGGGAAATGATAAGAAAAAAGTAACTCTTCCTTCCGATTGAATGTAATCCGCTTGCAACAGAAATAATACCTGGCCTGAAAAGCACAAAAACCAACAGTCGGGGGATTTACTGTGGGTTTGTATCGACTGCCTAAGTTTTTTTTTATTTCGTTTGAATAGTCAGTAACTTACATGTTGTGTAAGTGAGCTAGTTACTAATCAGTTCGATATGGATGATTTCTACCTCCCCAAAATGAAACGGTTTTTTGGAGTGCTTCTTTTATTGTTGGGCTTTCTCAGCAGCAACAGTCTTATTGCTCAGGAAGACGATGTTTGTATGATGTGCCACGACGATCCTTATCTTACAAAGGAAGTGAATGGTAAAACACGATCTGTATGGGTCGATTTACCTGTAATAACGAATTCTATTCACGGGAAAATAAGCTGTATCGAATGTCATCCTGAAGCTGCAGTAGAGGACTGGCCACATCCTGAAACAATGTTGCCTGTAAATTGTGGGAATTGTCACGAACAGGCAGCAGAAAAGTATAATATGGGTGTTCATGGCAAAGCACATCAAAAACAAGCCAGGTATGCGCCCGATTGTAAGGAGTGTCATGGAAAGCACGATATTCTTTCTCACAATAATATTAGTTCGCGAACCTATAAAATGAATATTCCCGTGTTGTGTGGAAGATGTCATCGCGAAGGAGCACCTGTTGCACGAACCTATCAGATTACAGAACACAATATTTTAGAAAACTACAGTCAGAGTATCCACGGCAAAGGATTGTATAAAAGCGGTTTGATTGTTACAGCAACCTGTAACGATTGTCATGGAAACCATTTGATATTACCCCATACCAACCGGCTTTCGAGCATTTCCCTTAAAAATATCGCAGCTACCTGCATGAAATGCCATGCCCGAATAGAGCAGGTTCATACAAAGGTGATCAATGAGCAGTTGTGGGAAAAAAAGCCGGGAGCTATTCCTGCCTGCACCGATTGCCATCCGCCTCATATTGTAAACATCCAGAATATTGTCGAGAGTATTTCCGATCGTTCTTGTCTGCTGTGTCACGAAAAAAAAGATATTCATAAAATTGTTAAAGGGGATACCATTTCTCTTCAGGTTGATGTGAATGATCTTACAAATTGGGCTCATAACAACATCACCTGTGTAAAATGTCACTCTGATGTATCCGCAAAAAAATATCGCCCCTGCGAAACGGCGGGAAAAGTAGATTGTTCCGGTTGTCATGCTGAAGTTGACGAAATATATATGGCAAGCGGGCATGGTGCAGCCTATTTGGAGGGAAAAGAATCGGCGCCCTATTGCACCGATTGTCACGGTACTCATATTGTCAAACCTAAAAAGGATGAGACTTCGCCGGTTTACCGGCTCTCTATTCCAATACTTTGTGGAGGATGTCACCGGGAAAATGGCCGGGCAATTCAGCAAACAGAGCTCAAAGAAGTAGATGCATACCACGATTACTCCATGAGTGTTCATGGTCGAAGCATGACCCAAAAAGGATTGCTTTCGAGCGCTGTGTGTACCGACTGCCACACCACCCATTTTATGCTGAAAGACAGTGACGTGAGATCCTCGGTTTATCCAAAAAATATCCCCGCTACTTGTGGCAATTGTCACAAGGGAATTTACAATGAATATATACGGAGCGATCATGCAATTTCAAAAAACAATGAAGAACAAAAATTTCCGACCTGTACGGTTTGTCATTCGGCTCACCTTATTTCCGAGATCGACAAAGATGAATTTATGCATGAAATTACTCATCAATGTGGCCTTTGTCACAAACATTTGTCAGAAAGCTACATGGACACCTATCATGGGAAGGCCTATCAGCTGGGTTATTTAAAAGCAGCCCGATGTTCCGATTGTCACGGCGCTCATTCCAATATGAATGTGAAGGATCCAAATTCAGCCGTTGGCTACGACAATATTGTGGCAACCTGCCAGAAATGCCACGAGGATGCAAACATGCGGTTTACCGGATTTTTAACTCACGCAACACATCACAACCGCGATAAATACCCGGCTCTGTATTTCACCTTTTGGGGAATGTCCTCCTTACTGATTGCTGTGTTCGGCTTTTTTGGTTTGCACACCCTTTTATGGTTGCCCCGATCCTTGCGCGAACGAAAGAGGAAGAAACTGATGCCTCATTTTGGCAAGGCTGTTTATATCCGGCGATTTACCGAAAGCCAACGGATTACCCATGTGTTTGTTATTTTAAGTTTTGTGATATTGGCCCTAACCGGTATGATGCTTAAGTTTGCAAATATGCAATGGGCCAGACATTTGGTTGATTTGTTGGGGGGTGTTGAGATGGCAGGTACATTGCACCGTTTGGGGGCCGTAGTTACTTTCGGATATTTTGTTTTTCATCTTTTTTCACTCATTAAAAACAAGAAAAAAATGGGTTTTGGATGGTCGCAATTTATATTTGGCAGGCATTCTCTGCTGTTCAACCGTCAGGATGCTAAAGATTTTTGGGCAAGCATGAAGTGGTTTGTAGGAAGGGGAGAACGACCAAATTACGGGCGATGGACTTATTGGGAGAAATTCGATTATTTAGCCGTATTTTGGGGAGTGGCCATTATCGGTTTTACCGGATTGGTCTTATGGTTTCCCGAGCTGTTTACCAAGTTTATGCCTGGCTGGCTGATTAATGTGGCTCAAATCATTCATAGCGATGAAGCCTTGCTGGCAGTAGGTTTTATCTTCACCATTCATTTTTTCAACACGCACTTTCGTCCGGAATCCTTTCCCATGGATACCGTAATTTTTACCGGTCATGTGCTGTTGGAGGAATACAAAGCCGACAGGCCAAGAGATTATGAAGAATTGGAAAAATCGGGCAAGTTGAACGAATTAATCGTCGAAATGGAGATTCCTGAAGAGAAAAGGCGGATCGTGAAAGTATTTGGTTTCTTTTTCCTTTTCGTAGGATTTCTTTTGATTGCTTTAATCATCTACTCCTTGCTTTTTGGATCCAGTTAAATGCCTGATTTTGTAAGGGAATCTAATATAGAAAAGGAGTCAACGCTAAGGAGCACAAAGAATACAGAATATGAAGGGCTCAAACATCAATAGACTGAGGTAAAACCCTAGGTCTAATGAATCATGAACATCCGTCGCACGTCGCAAAGGAAGTTGACAAACTAGAATTTCTGTTGGCAAAATGCTCCCGACGATCAAATTTGGCTAAAACCGTTGGCAAACTGCCATCTTACAAGTTGGAAACTGTTATTTCTGTTGGCAAAATGCTCCCGACGATTAAATTTGGCTAAAACCACGCGGCAAAATGCTCCCGACGATCAGATTTGGCTAAAACCACGCGGCAAACTGCTCCCGACAATCAGATTTGGGTAAATCCACGCGGCAAACTGCTCCCGACGATTAAATTTGGCTAAAACCACGCGGCAAAATGCTCCCGACAATCAAACTTGGCTAAAACCACGCGGCAAACTGTAGCCTGTTAATTTATCTAATCCATAAGGTTTGTATAGTCAAGCTTAATGTTATTAATATCGTATTTTAGTAATGATTAATCGATCAATAAAGGTAAACTAGTATCCAATCAAGGAATATGTTGTTGGAGTGCACTTGCTTGAGGGCTCTTTTTTTGTATTAAAACATAGTAATAAAGGTTGCTTTGAGTGTGAAATTTTAAATTTGGGATCTCTCACAACTTTCCAATTCGGTTTCCATACTCAATCAGATACAAACAGGAAGGCTTTATTCCTTATTTGGAACTAATCTGAGAATCAAAGCCCAATGTTCTAAATAATGTTTTGCTAATTTTATAAAACAAAAGGATAAAATACCTTTGTGTAAAATCAATCAATAAAAATAAAAAAATGAAAATAGCAGTTCCAGTAACAAGCAGTAGACAAATCGATGGTCATTTTGGGCATTGTGAATTTTACAATGTGTTTACAATTTCAGAAAACAAGGAAATCGTCGATGTACAAAAGATGGAATCACCGCAGGGTTGCGGCTGCAAATCGAACATAGCATCGGTTTTGGCAGAAGCGGGCGTAACCGTTATGCTTGCCGGAGGAATTGGAAACGGAGCAATTAATGTGTTGAACAATTCAGGAATTGAAGTAGTTCGAGGCTGTTCGGGCAATGCCGAGGAAGTGGTTAAGCTGTATGTTGCAGGCCTGGTAAGTGATAGTGGCTCGAGTTGTCAGCATACTCATGGCGAAGGACACCAATGCAGTCATTAAATAAATGGCAGGCAAGTAATAGGTTTGGTACAAGTAAAAAGGTTTATAGTCAGCACTGTAAACCTTTTTTTTAATGGTGTGAATAAGTGCCGCTTATCCAACGATTTTTTAAGGGGTTAGATAAGGTGAAAATAGTTGTGAAATTGAAAATATTCAATCACTTTTATTATTTAATTTGTATTAGTAAATGTGATTTGTATTTACATTAAGGTTTAAGCTTAGGCCATTATTAATCAGTGTTATAAAACGACTGTAAGAAGTGTTATGAATGTTAAGATAAGAAAGTCCGACATCAATGATTTTAATTTTTTAGTGAAATTAGAAGAGGAGTCTTTTCCTGCTTTTCAACGAAGTACAAAACAGAGTATCAAACATGGTATTCAGAGTGAGTTTCAGGAGATTTTAATCCTCGAAACAATAAATAAAAATAAGCTTAAGGTTGGAGCTTTAGTTTTATTTAAATACAGTAAATCACTGCGAATATACTCCATCGCGATATTGCCCGAATTTCAAAGTATGGGCTTTGGGGATTATCTGCTTAAACATGTAGTTGAGTATGCAAATCGACAGCATTTTGAAAAAATATTGATAGAGGTAAGTGCTAAGAATATTAAATTAATTGATTGGTATAAAAACAGAGGCTTTACTTCTTTGGAAACAATAGCAGATTATTACGGTGAAGGAGAAGCGGCTGAAAAAATGGAGCTCAAAACCAATGTTGTTTCTAATTCTTCCAAAACAACGAATATAATTGTAATTAACCAACCTTATAAATGGACATTTCCGGATATAAATGCGAAGATTATTACGGTTAAAGAATATATTAATAACCCGGTATATCAAAACAATACAGATTTTAGGATATTTAACTTGTGCAGCAGCTATAAGTACCAAACTTATGGTTATTATGTTTCTTTGTTGGCTTCGGCACGCGGACAGCGTGTTATCCCCAGTACCATAACCATCCGCGATTTTCGAATTTTGAACGTGGTGCACTCTATTGCCTATGATATTGAGGAATACATCAATAAATCATTGCATAAAGAGAAAGGGAATGTTTTCTCTTTGCATATTTATTTTGGACAATCGAGAGTTAAAGGGTACAGTTCGTTGGCTGCAAAGCTTCATCAATTGTTCGAAGCTCCTTTGTTTAAAGTAGACTTTATTAAACACGACGACAAATGGATTATTAAGAAAGTACAGGTTTTAACCCTGAATAAGGTGGCAGAGCAGGATTTAAATTATGTGTACGAATTTGCCAAAAAGTATTTCAATAAAAAAAGGTTTCACAGCACGAAACTGGTGAACTATAAGTATGATATAGCCGTACTTGTAAATCCTAAGGAAGAGAATTCACCTTCTTGTCCAAAAGCATTGCATAAATTTAAAAGTGCAGCCAATCGAAGAGGATTATACTTAGAGTTTATCACAAAAAGCGACATCGATAAAATTAATGAATTTGATGCTTTGTTTATTCGGGAAACAACAAGTGTGAATGATCATACTTACGAATTTTCCCGAACAGCTTATGCCGAAGGTTTGGTTGTTATTGATGATCCCTGGTCTATTTTAAGGTGTTCCAATAAGATTTATCAGAATGAAATATTTAAGAAGCATAAATTGTTAACGCCTGAAACAGAAGTTTTCACCAAGAATTTATTTGATCCGAAAGTTTTGAATAACATGAATTATCCCTTGGTATTAAAACAGCCCGACAGTGCTTTTTCATTAGGGGTGATAAAGGTTGAAAATAAAGCGGAAGCCCTTGTTGAAATAAATAAGCTTTTTAAAATTTCGGATATGGTTGTTTGTCAGGAGTTTCTTTACTCGGATTTTGATTGGAGAATTGGAATCATTGATAACACGCCGCTGTTTGCCTGCAAATATTACATGTACAAAGATCATTGGCAAATATACAATTGGAATGGCGAGGAGGAAGACAAGTCGGGTAATTCCGAAACTGTTGGCATCGAATCGGTTCCTGAAATTGTTGTGCAGACAGCTTTAAAAGCATCAGCTTTAATAGGAGATGGTTTGTATGGAGTAGATTTAAAAATGATAGATGGTAAAGTTTATGTTGTTGAGGTAAATGACAATCCAAATATCGACGATGGTATTGAAGATTTTGTGTTAAAGGATCAGCTGTACGATACAATTATAGATTCGATATATCAGAGAATAGAGATTGCTAAAAATGTGCAGCGAATAGATTTCAGACGAAAATAAGCCCTGCAATCCGGTTGCCTTGTATAAATTACAAATGATTTAAAATGAAATTTAAATAAAAAGATTGCATCTTCAGTAATACATTTGTTTTTAAAAACATAGTAATGCCAATGTCATCACGACATTGGCATTACTATGTTCTGATAGCTAAGTTTTTGTATGCGATCAGATAGGCGTGATCTGCTGGTAAAAAAGTATTTATCGGTCAATGAAAAAATTGACTGCTGTAGTAAAATTCCTTAAATTTATGTAAGGTGTTATACATCAAATTGTTATAATCTATTTATTGTTTCATTTTAAAATTAGATGCTATGTCAAGTACAGGAGGAATTGTTGCAGGCTTGCTAGCTGGCTGTGCAATAGGTGTTGGTTTAGGGATTTTATACGCTCCCGATAAAGGGGAGGTAACCCGAAAAAAAATGAAGGCGAAGGCAAAAGAGAAAGTTGAAGAATTAGATGCAGTCTTCGATAAGAGTGTAGAAAAGATGCGTGCTAAAATGGACGAAATAATTGTGGCCTTAGAGAAAAAATTAGAAGAGTTCAGAAGAAAAGAAAAGGAAGAAGAAGAATTAGCATAATTCTTTCTGACATCTGTTTGTTATTGAAATCAAATTATTGAAGTTTCAGTTTGCTAAAACAAAAAGATATTGGGAAAAATCGCCGAACAGTTCACACAATTAAAGGAGCTGCTTATTGAGTATTTCGATTCTAATCTTGAATACTATAAGTTTGCTGGTTTCGAAAAATTAATGCGCTTCGTTGTCGCCATGACCTTTACTGCAGTGTTTTTTACATTGCTTATGCTTGCATTGTTTCTTTTTGGATTTAGTGCTGCCATATGGTTGGGCGATTTGCTGGGAAATGAAGCTGCAGGTTACCTGGGCATAGGTTTCTTTTATCTCTTTTTGTTGTTATTGGTTTATCTTCTTAAAAAACCCCTGATTGAGCGCCCATTGATCAAATTTTTTCATCAATTCCTTTACAAAAAGGAAAATAAAGATAATAAACCAAGCTGAATTTTATCGATTCGAATGCCAACGTTATGGACTTATTATTCCAGATTTTATACATGCAATTACAGGACGCTGTAAAAAAAAGACACTAAATGAAACGCTTTCGGTCACTTAAGGATATGGAAAAAGAAAGATATCGCCTTTATCTTGAAAAAGAGTTGGCTGGTTACAAATTGGAGTATTTTTTTCGAAATGCCAGAACAAATTTTAGTGCTGAAAATCTTTTTCAGAGCAGTATTGGAAATTGGCTTGGAAGAGCGATAGGGCGGTTAAGATGGAAGAAATCTACTCCTTAAATTTTCATAGATAGACTACTTTTGAAAGACAGAAGTATGACTTAAGGATAGCAAAAAAAAACAGAATAATAAGCGATTAAAATTGGAGGCTGTTGAAAAATAAAATTTCAATAGTCTCTTTTTTTTGAGAATAGCATCAGGAAATTAAGAAAGAAGGATCGGGTATTTTGCGTCAAATAGAGCTGGAATTGGAAGGCCGCAAAGCTTTGCATAAAATTATTTTCAGCTTATTTTGTCTGTTTTTTGACAATTGAGAATTACATTTAATCACTATTGGTGTAAAAATTACAAGTGCTGATAATCAGGGTGTAACATCCGTTGTTTAGATTGATGTTAGATTGAAAAAAGCAATTGGGAATCGTAAGATTTGGAAATTAGGGATTTTTCCTCTTATATTTGTGGCATAGATTTGTCAACGTAATCAGATCGAAAGAGAGATTGTAGATGTTCGTTGACAAAGTTAAAAACAAATTATGAATCTTTAAGAGGTTCGAACCAGCAAAAAGAATATGCAATTTAATTCAGTAATTATTATTAGCGTCATTATTCGCGTCCTTCTGGACACGATTCGAGGCTGAGCATATTTAAATTAAACGAATTTAATTTTACAAAATATCTAAGGCCTCTTCAAAACGAAGGGGCTTTTTTTTTGATCCGGTTATTGTATGTTATCATTTAAGGTAGTCATTATCGTCATTATTATTTCAATTGTCATTATTAGAATGATGATCAGGGAAGACGTGCACAGACAATAACTTTCGAAAAACGAAATTATTAGCGCTCTTTCCAACGAAAGGGCGTTTTTTTTTGACGCAAACTGAAACAAACAAGAATAAACTATTAACGAATTAACCAAAATGTATAAAAATAAATTACGCAGTGATCAGACGACACAAGGCCGAAGAATGGCAGGAGCAAGAAGCTTGTGGCGGGCAAACGGAATGAAAGAAGACATGTTCGGAAA
This sequence comes from Marinifilaceae bacterium, assembly GCA_016936255.1. Lineage (GTDB taxonomy): Bacteria > Bacteroidota > Bacteroidia > Bacteroidales > Marinifilaceae > Labilibaculum. The sequence goes on from JAFGYE010000050.1 coordinate 74,712, forward strand.
GCCGGTTATTGCGGTTGTGAATTCATTCAGCCAATTTGTACCGGGACATGTGCACTTGCAAAATGTAGGGCAAATGGTGAAGACGGAAATTGAAAAGGCCGGCTATTTTGCTGCTGAATTTAATACGATAGCTATCGACGATGGAATTGCAATGGGACACGACGGAATGCTCTACTCTCTGCCTTCACGCGACGTAATTGCCGATAGCGTTGAATATGTATGCAACGCGCACAAGGTTGATGCCATGATCTGTATTTCCAACTGTGATAAAATCACTCCCGGAATGATGATGGCAGCTATGCGATTAAATATCCCAACTGTTTTTGTTTCGGGCGGACCGATGGAAGCCGGTGAGTCGAAAGGCGAGAAGCTTGATTTGGTTGATGCCATGGTAAAAGCCGGTGATGATAGCGTAAGCGATGAGCGCATGCAGGAGATTGAAGAATCAGCTTGTCCAACATGTGGAAGTTGTTCAGGAATGTTCACCGCCAATTCAATGAACTGTTTGAATGAGGCTTTAGGTTTGGCATTGGCTGGAAACGGAACATTACTGGCTACTCATAAACTTCGTAAAGATTTATTTATTGATGCGGCACAATGCATAGTAGATATTACTGATAAATATTACAAAGAGGGTGACGATCGGGTTTTACCAAGATCAATTGCTACAATAGATGCATTTCGAAATGCAATGACATTGGATATTGCAATGGGAGGATCAACAAACACTGTACTTCACTTGTTGGCAATTGCCCATGAAGCCGAAGTTGATTTCACCATGAAAGATATGGATGAGCTGTCTCGTAAAACACCTAATTTGTGCAAAGTAGCTCCAAATTCACCTAAATATTACATCGAAGATGTGAACAGGGCGGGAGGAATCATGAGTATTCTGGCAGAATTGGATCGCGGAAATCTTTTAAATACCGATGTATATCGTGTCGACTCGGCCAGCTTAAAAGAAGCTTTGGAATTGAATGACCTATTTTCTGAAAAATTGACTGCTAAAGCATTGGGGATATACCATTCTGCACCAGGTCAATCGGGTAGGAACTTAACGTTTGCTTCTCAAAATGCGGCTTTTAAAGAGCTGGATAAAGACAGAGAAACCGGTTGTATCCGAAGCATGGAAAATGCCTACACTCAAGATGGTGGATTGGCCGTTTTGTTTGGAAACATCGCTCCAAACGGCAGCATTGTAAAAACAGCCGGAGTAGATCCGTCAGTTTTCGATTTTACAGGTACAGCAAAAGTATATTATTCGCAAAAAGATGCTTGCGAAGCCATTCTTACAAAACAGATTAATGCTGGTGATGTTGTTGTGATTCGTTACGAAGGACCAGCTGGCGGACCCGGAATGCAGGAAATGCTGTATCCAACCTCTTACTTAAAATCAATGGGATTGGGAGCAAAATGTGCCCTGATTACTGATGGACGTTTTTCTGGTGGAACTTCTGGATTATCAATTGGGCATGTGTCTCCTGAAGCAGGAGCCGGAGGCGCAATTGCTTTAATTCAGAATGGTGATAAAATTGAAATCAGTATCCCTAATAGAAGTATTAATGTCTGTATTTCTGATGAGGAATTAGCACAGAGAAGAAAAGAGGAAGAAGCATTTGGTCAGGAAGCATTTGTGCCTCGAGAACGTAACCGTCAGGTTTCAAAAGCTCTGCAAGCTTATTCAAGACTCGTGTCCTCGGCAGATAAGGGCGCAATAAGACAATTATGAATTATTAATTAAGAATTAATAATCGGGATCAAAAACGTAAAGAAATTCAAGACTTAAAGTTTTCGATTTTTGGCTAAAAACAACAAACACAATGGAAGTAGCAGCAAAAACAAAAAATACAAATGGAATGAGTAAAACCATTGAAAGAATATCGGGAGCCGAGATTTTGGTTCGAACGCTTATTCAGGAAAATGTAGATACCATGTTTGGATACATTGGTGGTGCAATTATGCCTGTTTACGATGCTTTGTACGATTATCAGAATGAAATGAAGCAGTACATGTCCCGACATGAACAGGGAGCAATGCATTCGGCCCAGGCTTATGCGAGAATTAGTAAAAAACCAGGTGTGTGTTTTACAACTTCGGGACCTGGCGCAACAAATGTAATTACCGGATTGGCAGATGCATATCTGGATTCAACTCCTATGGTTGTAATTACGGGACAAGTTGCCAGTGGTTTATTGGGAACAGATGCTTTTCAGGAAACCAATATGGTTGGCTTATCCATGCCGGTAACAAAATGGAATTATCAAATCACAAGAGCTGATGAAATAGCTAAAGTAATTGCTAAAGCCTTCTATATTGCCGGTTCTGGTCGTCCGGGTCCGGTATTAATTGATATTACAAAAGATGCTCAGATTGCTATAGCGGATTATGACTATAAAAAGTGCGAAGGAGTTCGTTCTTATCAGCCGGTTCCAAAATTAGATCAGTCGGAGATTGAAGCTGCTGCAACATTAATCAATGGAGCTAAGAAACCATTGCTTCTGGCCGGACAAGGAATTTCTCTTTCGGGAGCCGAAAAAGAATTGATGGAATTTGTTGAGAAAACTCAGATTCCGGTTGCTTGTACCTTATTGGGATTATCATCATTCCCTACCGATCATCCGTTATATGTTGGAATGTTAGGAATGCATGGAAATTATGGTCCGAATATGAATACCAACGAATGCGATGTTTTGATTGCTGTGGGTATGCGTTTCGACGATAGAGTAACCGGAGATACAGCAAAATATGCCAAACAGGCAAAAATCATTCATATTGATATAGACAGATCAGAACACAACAAGAATATTACAGTTGATGTACCTGTATTTGCAGATGCCAAAGAAGCTTTAACCGAACTGAATAAGTTGGTTAGTGGTGGAGAAAAGGCAGATTGGATGAAGACTTTCAAAGATTACTATCAGCTTGAGTTTGATAAAGTAATTAGTAAGCAGGCTTATGCCAATAAGGAAAACATTAACATGGCCGAGGTAATTCGATTGTTATCGGAACAGACCAATGGAGAAGCTATTTTGTGTACCGATGTAGGGCAGCACCAAATGACAAGTGCCAGGTATTATGAGTTTAAAAAACCAAATACCCAGATCACATCAGGAGGATTGGGAACCATGGGATTTGGTTTGCCTGCAGCCATTGGAGCTCAAATAGCTGATATGGGTGCGACGGTTGTATCTGTTTCCGGAGATGGCGGATTCCAAATGACTTTACAGGAACTTGCGGTAATCAAACAGTATAGCTTGCCGGTTAAAACAATTGTACTGAACAACTCATTTTTAGGAATGGTTCGTCAGTGGCAGGATTTGTTTTTCGAACAGCGGTTTTCAAATACTCAGCTGGAGAATCCTGATTTTGTAAAGATCGTTGATGGATACGGAATCAAAGGGAAAAGAGTATCTAAAAGAGAAGATTTGGATGCAGCAATAAAAGAAATGCTGGAAACACCAGGCGCTTTCTTTTTAGAAGTGATTGTTGAGACGGAGTGTAACGTACTGCCAATGATTGCACCTGGAGCAGCAGTATCGGATATGCGATTGGAATAAGTAATAAAGTAAAAGGAGAAGGTTTAAAGGCTAAAAGTGAAGAGAATAAACCATTTGTTGAGTTTTATCTCGTATCTCATTTCTCACATCTAATATCTAAATAAAATGAAAGAATATACAATTACAGTTTTTTCTGAAAACGACATCGGTTTGTTGAATGAAGTAACCATCGTTTTCTCGAGAAGAAAAATTAACATAGAAAGCTTAACTGTTTCCGAATCGGAAGTAAAAGGAGTTTCCCGATATACCATTGTTGCTTTTATGGATGAAATGAAAGTTGAGAATGTGGTTCGTCAAATAGAAAAGATCATCGGGGTATTTAAGGCCTTCTTTTTTGAGGCTGATGAGATTGTTCATCAGGAAGTGGCACTCTTTAAAATTGCAAATTCTCCCGATTTGAATGGAAATCTGGAAGCATTAATGAGAAGTCAGAATGCGAAAATTCTTACCGTTCATCCGGATTTTCTGGTGATTGAAAAAGTGGGATATAAGGCTGAAAACCAGGAATTATTCAATGAATTGGAGCAATTTGGTGTACTTCAGTTTGCCCGTTCGGGTCGGGTTGCTGTATCCTGTCAGCAAAAAGAATTTACAAGTTATTTAAAAGAATTATCAAATTAAAAATAGATGTAAGATGATAGAAATGAGATGTGAGAAAATAGAATCGTTCACATTTCACTCTCAAAATCTAATATCTAAAATCTAATATCTAAAAATAGAAAAAATGGCAACAATAAACTTTGGTGGCGTTGAAGAAAAAGTAGTTACACGTGAAGAATTTTCATTGGAAAAAGCACGTGAAGTAATGAAAGATGAAACCATTGCGGTTATCGGATATGGTGTTCAGGGACCAGGTCAATCATTAAATTTAAAGGATAACGGTTTTAACGTAATCGTTGGTCAGCGTAAAGATTCTAAAACCTGGGATAAAGCTGTCGCTGATGGTTGGGTTCCAGGAGAAACTTTATTCGAAATTGAGGAAGCTCTTGACAAAGCTACCGTTATTCAATATTTGTTATCAGATGCCGGACAGATTGCTGTGTGGCCAACAGTACAGAAATATTTGAAACCTGGAAAAGCGCTTTATTTTTCTCATGGTTTTGGTATCACCTACAAAGAGCGGACGAATATTGTACCTCCAGCTGATGTTGATGTTATCTTGGTTGCTCCCAAAGGATCAGGAACCAGTTTAAGAAGAATGTTTTTGGAAGGACGTGGTTTGAATTCTTCGTACGCGATTTTTCAGGATGCAACAGGAAGAGCTTTCGATCGTGTTGTGGCATTAGGAATTGGTGTTGGTTCAGGTTACCTGTTCGAGACCACTTTTAAAAGAGAAGTTTACTCGGATTTAACGGGTGAGCGTGGCACATTGATGGGATGTATCCAAGGAATTTTTGCTGCACAGTATGAAGTTCTTCGTTCTAACGGACATTCTCCTTCTGAAGCGTTTAACGAAACTGTAGAAGAGTTAACTCAGAGTTTAATGCCATTGGTTGCTGAAAATGGAATGGATTGGATGTATGCAAATACTTCAACAACAGCACAACGTGGAGCATTGGATTGGTGGAAGCCTTTCCGTGATGCGACTAAGCCGGTTTTCGAAAAATTGTATAAAGAGGTTGCTGCCGGTAACGAAGCACAACGTTCTATAGATTCGAACAGTCAAAGCGATTATCGTGTGAAACTGGATGCTGAATTAAAGGAACTTCGCGAAAGTGAAATGTGGCAGGCGGGTACTGCCGTTCGTAAATTAAGACCGGAAAATAACTAGAAATACATTCAAAACCTGACAGGTTTTTAAATCCTGTCAGGTTTATTTCAAGCTTGGATGTCCCATTAATAAGAAAACAAAGTTTGCCTTAGTTTGCAGGTTAATAGGGATTTATGTTTGGTTTGTGTTTCTGGAAATGTATTTGAATTAGTTTGAAGATCGTAGTTGCAAATGAATAATTGTTTTTCCCAAAGGCCATAAGTTTTTAGGTTTGTCAGGGATTGGGAGATTTCTCCTGTTATTCTAAAACAGTACAAAATTTTAGTAAGATGATTTATGACAGTATTCTTATTGGTTTTAACCTGATTATTGATCTCATTATTGGAGAATCAACAAGGAAGACTGTGTAATATCCCAACTAATGTAAGGTTATAAAGCAAGGTTCTTCCGAAGACAGGGGGGATTTTTTTTTGCAGCAAAAACTAGTAACAGTATACGTAAAAACACAAATACAATGAGTGATAAAATATTTATTTTCGACACCACACTTAGAGATGGTGAACAAGTTCCGGGATGTCAATTGAATACAATTGAGAAAATTGAAGTAGCCAGAACTTTAGAGGCTCTTGGAGTGGATGTTATAGAAGCAGGTTTTCCTGTTTCAAGCCCGGGAGATTTCAATTCAGTCGTCGAAATAGCCAAGGCGGTTAGTAATCCCATTATCTGTGCTCTTACCCGTGCTGTTGAAAAGGATATTGAGGTAGCTGCTGAGGCTCTTAAATTTGCGAAAAGAGGAAGAATTCACACCGGAATCGGTACTTCTCCTTATCACATAAAATCAAAATTGAATTCAACCCCCGAGGAGATACTTGACCGTGCTGTCCGCGCAGTAAAGTATGCCAAGCGTTATGTCGAGGATGTTGAGTTTTATGCCGAGGATGCCGGTCGTTCAGATAATGAATATTTGGCCCGTGTAGTTGAAGCGGTAATTAAAGCAGGTGCTACGGTTATTAATATTCCTGATACAACAGGATACTGCCTTCCCGGAGAATATGGTGCTAAAATAAAGTATCTGATGGAGAATGTATCCAATGTTCACAAAGCTATTTTATCAACTCATTGCCATAATGATTTGGGTATGGCTACAGCTAACTCTTTAAGCGGCGTAATTAATGGAGCCCGCCAGGTAGAGGTCACCATAAACGGAATTGGTGAACGGGCAGGAAATACTTCATTGGAAGAGGTGGTGATGGCTATTAAAACGCATCATGCCTTGCCTTTTCACACTGATATTAAAAGTCAGGAAATTTATGCCGCCAGCCGTTTGGTTTCTTCTTTAATGAACATGCCTGTTCAGGCAAATAAAGCCATTGTTGGAAGAAATGCATTTGCTCATTCATCAGGAATTCATCAGGATGGATTCTTAAAAAACAGAGAGAATTACGAAATTATCGATCCTGTTGATGTTGGGATTAAGGAATCGGCAATTGTATTAACCGCAAGAAGCGGACGTGCAGCCTTGAATCATCATTTAAGTCAAATGGGTTATACATTATCTAAAGATCAGTTAGATGATGTTTATACCCGGTTCTTGGTGGTTGCCGATCAGAAAAAGAATTTGACAGAGAAAGATCTTTCAGAATTAATGGGAGATACTAATGATTTACAGAAGTCAGTGGAATTGGAATTACTGCAGGTAGTTTCCGGTAAATCAACCATTCCAATGGCAACGGTTCATCTGAAAATAAAAGGGGTTAATTGTGCTGCTACAGCAGAAGGAAACGGGCCGATTGATGCTTGTTTTAATGCTGTTAAAAAACTAATTGAACAAGAGTTTACCTTGGGCGAATTCCTGGTTCAGGCGCTTACCCGCGGAAGTAATGATCTTGGAAAAGTTCATGTTCAGGTAGAACACAAAGGACGTGTACATTATGGCTTTGGGGCTAATGTTGATATCATTACAGCTTCCGTTGAAGCATTGGTTGATGCACTTTCCAAGATAATATAGGATAGAATTAGAAGGAAATATTCAGAAATTATTTGAATTTGTTTTTAGAATTTTTTTTCGATGAAAGATGAAGCGTAACAAGGCAAATTTTATGCGAATAGTAGTTCTATTTTAAATGGAATTTAACGCAGTTAGGCTTTATTTATTCATATAAAAAAAACTGAAGGATAAATTGAAACAGTTTCTTAAATACAGAATCGTATTAAAAGAGTTATATGGAACCAAAAACACTATTTGATAAAGTATGGGATGCTCACGTGGTTGAGAAAATTGAAGGAGGCCCTAGTGTATTTTATATTGACAAGCATTTGATTCACGAGGTAACCAGTCCTCAGGCATTCTCTGGATTAGAGGCAAGAGGATTGAAAGTTTTTCGTCCTGAAAATACCATTGCGACTCCAGATCATAACATTCCGACAGAAAATCAGCATTTAACGATTAAGGATGAATTGTCGAGAAAGCAAGTTGAAACTTTAACGGCTAACTGCGAGAAAAATAACATTACACTTTATGGTTTAAATCATCCATATAATGGGATTGTTCATGTTGTTGGTCCGGAGCTTGGACATACACAACCGGGAATGACTCTGGTTTGTGGCGACAGTCATACTTCAACGCACGGTGCTTTTGGAGCTGTAGCTTTTGGTATTGGTACTTCGGAGGTAGAAATGGTTTTGGCAACTCAGTGTATTTTGCAGCCGAAGCCTAAAAAAATGCGAATTACTATTGATGGGCAACTGCAAAAAGGCGTTACCGCAAAAGATCTTACACTTTATGTGATAGCACAGCTGGGAACCGGCGGTGCAACCGGATATTTCGTTGAATATGCCGGATCAGCTGTCAGCAGTTTGAGCATGGAAGGTCGAATGACTGTTTGTAATATGAGCATCGAAATGGGAGCCCGTGGAGGAATGATTGCTCCTGATCAAACTACTTTCGATTATGTAGAAGGTCGTGAATTTGCACCAAAAGGCGATGAGTGGACAAAAGCTTTGGCCAAATGGAAAGAGCTGAAAACTGATGAGGGAGCTAAGTTCGATAAGGAGTATGCATACAAAGCTTCGGATATTGAACCAATGCTTACTTATGGAACCAATCCAGGAATGGGAATTGGTATTTCAGGAAGTATTCCAACAGAAAAAGATGTAGATGCAACAGAGTTGCCAACATTTAAAAAGTCATTGGACTATATGGGATTCAACCTGGGAGACAAGCTGATGGGTAAAAAGGTTGATTATGTTTTTGTGGGTAGTTGTACCAATGGTCGTATTGAAGATCTTCGAATGTTGGCTTCGGCTGTAAAAGGAAAGAAAAAGGCAGATTCAGTTACTGCATGGATTGTTCCCGGATCAAAACAAGTTGAAAAACAGGCCATAGAAGAAGGTTTGGTTGAGATTTTGGAAGAAGCAGGATTTAAAATGCGTCAGCCTGGTTGTTCTGCATGTTTAGCCATGAATGATGATAAAATTCCGGCAGGAAAATATAGTGTTTCTACTTCGAATAGAAATTTTGAAGGAAGACAAGGCCCTGGTGCAAGAACAATGTTGGCCAGTCCGCTTACAGCTGCCGCAGCTGCTATAACCGGAGTTGTTTCCGATCCAAGAGAATTGTTTTAATCAAATTCAGTTATCAGTAAATAGTAATTAGTAAACAGTATTTGGTTAGCATTACGATAGCTATCGGCTAACTGCTAAAAGTTAAATAATTATGCCAATAGATAAATTTACCACATTGGAATCGACATATGTACCGCTTCCTGTTGAAAATGTGGATACAGATCAGATTATTCCTGCACGTTTTTTAAAGGCAACAAGCCGTGAAGGATTTGGTGAAAATCTTTTCCGTGACTGGAGATATACTCCTGATGGAAAAGAAAACCCGGATTTTGTTTTGAATCAATCAGAATATTCAGGACAAATTTTAGTGGGTGGAAAAAATTTTGGAAGTGGATCTTCCAGAGAACATGCAGCGTGGGCAATTCACGATTATGGTTTTAAAGTTGTGGTAAGTAGTTTCTTTGCTGACATTTTTCAAAACAATGCATTAAATAACGGAGTGCTTCCGGTGATTGTTTCGCCTGAATTTTTGTCAAATCTATTCGATGAAGTTGAGAAAAATAAAGATCAAAAAATTGTAGTTGATCTGGAGAATCAGAGCATTAGCTTGAATGGTAAAAGCGAAAGATTTGTAATTAATCCTTACAAGAAAAATTGTTTGCTGAATGGATTCGATGATATTGATTTCCTTCTCGCAAGAAAAGAAAAGATAGAGGCTTTTGAAGCTAATAACTAATAGAACAAGTAAAAATGAACGAACTGCGCAGCCTGGAAATAATGGACACTACCCTAAGGGATGGTGAACAAACTTCTGGGGTAAGCTTTAATTCCGAGGAAAAGTTAGGAGTTGCAAAATTATTGCTTCAATCCTTAAAAGTCGATCGGGTTGAAGTAGCCTCAGCCAGAGTATCAGAAGGAGAATTTAAGGCAGTACAGCGAATTACCAAGTGGGCAGAGGAAAACGATTGTCTGGATAAAATTGAAGTTCTGGGTTTTATCGACGGAACAGCCTCTCTTGATTGGATTCATGCAAGTGGAGCAACAGTGGTGAATTTGCTTTCGAAAGGTTCGTTGAAGCATTTGCAGGGACAGCTGAAAAAAACACCGGGACAACATGTTCAGGATATTAAGAATTCCATTGCTTATGCTTCAAATTTAGGAATCAAGGTGAATTTATATCTTGAAGATTGGTCGAATGGAATGATTTCTTCACGGGATTACGTATGGTATCTTTTGGATGAGTTGCAGCACGAAAATATTCAGCGTTTCATGCTGCCCGATACTTTAGGTATTATGAATCAGGTTCAGGCTTTCGATTTTTGTTATGCCTGCCGCGAAAGATACCCTAAACTGCATTTTGATTTTCATGCTCATAACGATTACGATTTGGCTGTTGCAAATGTATATTCGGCTGTGTTGGCTGGAATGAACGGTATTCATACAACGGTAAACGGTTTGGGCGAAAGAGCGGGAAATGCTCCTTTGGCCTCTGTAGTTGGAGTGATAAAAGATCATTTGGCCCGGAAAATAAATGTCGATGAGAATAAAATAAATCGCGTAAGCAGAATCGTAGAGACTTTTTCAGGAATACGTATTCCTGCCAATAAGCCTTTAGTTGGTGAAAATGTATTTACACAAACTTGTGGTGTGCATGCCGATGGCGATTCAAAGGACGATTTGTATTTCAATCGTTTAATGCCTGAAAGATTCGGACGTGAACGTAAATATGCGCTTGGAAAAACCTCTGGAAAAGCAAATATTAAAAAGAATTTGGAGGAGTTAGGGATTACTTTGGAAGAAGAAACCATGAAACTGGTTACACAACGTGTAATCGAATTGGGAGATAAAAAAGAAGTAGTTACCATTGATGATCTTCCTTATATTGTTTCGGATGTTTTGAATCAGACCATGGATGAGATGCCGATTCAGGTGAAACATTATTCATTGTCTTTATCAAAAGGAATGCGTCCGTTTGTATCCATTAATCTGGAAGTGAATGGAAAAATGTACGAAGGAACATCTTCCGGCGATGGTCAATACGATGCTTTTATGAATGCCATTTGGAGTATTTATGACGAATTGGGCAAAGACCGGCCGGTACTTACCGATTACCTGGTTCGAATTCCCCCGGGAGGAAAGACAGATGCTTTGGTGGAAACTTTTATAACCTGGAATTACAAAGGAAAAGAGTTTAAAACCAGAGGATTGGATCCGGATCAGATCGAGGCGGCAATAAAGGCTACTCTTCGAATGCTTAATTTAATTGAGCAGCACGATAACGCACATAGTGAGCAGTTGTCTGAAAATAACAATAAAAACTAAAAATGTGTAATTGGATTTTGAGACAATTCAATAATCTAATATCTAAAGATCTTACAACAAAATGAAGTACAAAATAGCAGTATTGGCCGGAGACGGAATTGGTCCTGAGATCGTTGCCCAGGCAAGAAAAGTTACCGATGCAATTGTTCAAAAATTTGGACACGAATTTGAGTATACCGAAGCTCTGGTTGGAGCTGTTGCCATTGATGAGGTAGGTAATCCTTATCCTGATGAAACACACGAATTGTGTATGAATTCGGATGCCGTTTTATTTGGTGCCATAGGTCATCCCCGGTTTGATAATGATCCATCAGCAAAAGTTCGTCCGGAGCAAGGATTGTTGGCCATGCGTAAAAAATTGGGCTTGTATGCTAATCTTCGTCCGGTAAATACTTTTAAGTCGCTGATTCATAAATCTCCATTAAAAACAGAATTGGTTGATGGGGCCGATTTTATGTGTATTCGTGAATTGACCGGAGGAATCTATTTTGGCCGTCCGCAGGGACGTACCGAAGATGGAAAAACTGCTTACGATACATGCGTGTACTCCGCCGATGAAATTGAACGAATTGTTCGTTTGGGATTTGAATATGCAGGAAAACGCCGCAAAAAACTAACCATTGTTGATAAAGCAAATGTATTGGCTACATCAAGATTGTGGAGAGAAGTTTCTCAAAGAATTGAGCCTGAATTTCCTGAAATTGAAGTAGAATATATGTTTGTTGACAATGCAGCTATGCAGTTAATTACCTGGCCAAAACGTTTCGATGTAATGGTTACCGAAAATATGTTTGGAGATATCCTTACCGATGAGGCGAGTGTAATTTCCGGTTCGATGGGAATGCTGCCTTCAGCATCAATAGGTGTTCACACTTCGGTATTTGAGCCAATTCATGGATCTTATCCACAAGCTGCAGGTAAAAATATTGCCAATCCTTGTGCTACGGTTCTTTCTGCAGCCATGATGTTCGAATATGCATTTGGCTTGATGAAAGAAGGAGCTTTAATTCGTGAAGCAGTTGACAACGCATTGGAAGCAGGTATTGTTACTGAAGATATTGCTGATGGCAAAAAGGCTTACTCAACAAGTGAAGTGGGTGATTGGTTGGCAAATTACATTCAGAATGCTTAGTTAATGATCTGAGTTCGATTATTGTTTCCTTTTATAAACCGTTGAATTATCCTATAAACAGATCTTTAAACAGCAGGTAAATAGTATACTAGGTAACTAGTCATGAGTTTTCTAATTACTAACGACTGGTTACTTTTCCTGCTAAAAGCACCTAAGCAAAAAGTAAATTTTATAGATGATCAACAAGTTAACAATCGAACCCAGCTTAATACACATCATAAGTAAGAAGCTGTTTAAATTTGTTTTTAGAATTTATTATTGATGAAAAATGAAGCGTAATAAGGCAAATTTTATGAGAATAGTGGTTCTATTTAAATGGAATTTAACGCAGTTAGGCTTTATTTCTTCATGTAAAAAAACTGAAGGATAAATTTGAAACAGTTTCTAAGAATAAGCCTGAAGGAATTGCATACTTTCAGGCTTATTTATTTTTATAAAGAAAAAGGGGGAGACATGTCAAAAGAAATTTATTATCCGCTAATGGCGGATATTGTTAAAGCAAACAGGCGGGTTCAGGAGGTGGTGTTGGAAACTCCTTTACTTAAAAACTTAAATCTATCATCAAAAAACGAAGCAAATATTTATCTGAAAAGGGAAGATCTGCAACAGGTTCGTTCCTATAAAATAAGAGGTGCATATAATAAAATATCCAGTTTGTCGAAAGAGGTGCTGGCAAAAGGAATTGTGTGTGCAAGCGCGGGCAATCACGCTCAGGGAGTTGCCTATTCCTGCAATAAACTGAAATGTTTCGGAAAAATCTACATGCCCGAAACAACCCCTCGTCAGAAGATTAAGCAGGTGAAAATGTTTGGCGGCGATCAGGTGGAAATCATTCTTACCGGTGATACTTTTGATGATGCCTCGGCCAAAGCAAATGCGGATGCTCTGGAGCTGGGACAAACCATTATTCACCCGTTTGATGATCCAAAGATTATTGAAGGACAGGGAACCATTGGCTTGGAAATACTGAGGCAGCTTAAAGAGTGCATTGATTATCTGTTTCTGCCGATTGGCGGAGGCGGTTTGGCTTCCGGAGTAGGAGCATGGATCAAGGAATTTAGTCCGAATACAAAAATTATAGGTGTTGAGCCCGAAGGGGCTGCTTCCATGAAAATGGCATTCGAAAAAAAGGACAATGTGGCTTTGGAGACAATTGACCGCTTTGTAGATGGTGCTGCAGTAAGAAAAGTGGGAGATCTTACCTGGAAAATATGCGAAAAGGTTTTGGATGGAATTGTGGTTGTTCCGGAGGGACTCATCTGCTCAACCATTTTGCAGATGTACAACGAGGATGCAATTGTGGCAGAGCCTGCAGGAGCCTTATCCATTGCTGCTTTGCAATTAATGAAAGAAGAAATAAAAGGTAAGAATGTGGTTTGCGTACTAAGCGGAAGCAACAACGACATCACCCGAATGGAAGAAATCAAAGAGAGAAGTCTGTTATACGAAGGCTTAAAGCATTATTTCATGGTGCGTTTCCCACAGCGTTCAGGAGCTTTAAAAGAATTTGTGAATGATGTATTAAGTCCTGGTGACGACATTACACATTTCGAGTATTACAAAAAGAGCAGCAGGGAAAAAGGCCCGGCAGTAATCGGAATCGAAGTGCAAAACCCTACCGATTTAGAGCGCATACAACAACGAATGACAGAGCGCAACTTTATTTTTGAATACCTGAACGATAAAACGGATTTGTTTCAGTTCATAGTTTAAAGCTTTATATGATTTTAGATGTAAAATTAAACACTCATATAATGCCGATAGATATCTAAAACTAAATCATAATCCCGATTTATCGGGAGCAATGATTGAGTAAATTTAGATACTAATCGGTATTAGTTGATAACAATCAGAAAAGCGATAGCCGGTAATTGTGAACTGCACCCCAAATGTTGTGTCCAACTTTTGGGGTTCACTTCATTGGTTATCGCTTTTTTTTAAACCAGAATGGTCAGTTAATTCATTAATATCTTCATTATAAATTTATACATGTCGGACTTACTCCTAATATATGATATTAAATTGTCGGCTCCGTTGTGTCCAGCATTTTTTTCAACTCTCAGCAATATTGGGTTTGTTTGGGCTTTTCTATTTTGTAACTCAGCAACAAACTTGTACGAGTGAAGTGGTGGGACGCGATCATCATTTTCAGAAGTCATAACCAACATTGAAGGGTAGTTTACATCCTCTTTGATGTTGTGTAAAGGAGAATAGCTCTTTAGGTTTACAAAATCAAGAGAATCTTTAACTGTGCCAAATTCATCCGTATGAAAATTACCTACAGTAAATTGTTCGAATCGGAGCATATCAGTTGTTGCAACAACAGGAATTACTGCAGCATACAAATCAGGTCTCTGAATGGCTGCAGCAGCAACAATTAGGCCTCCATGAGATGCTCCTGTAATTGCTAATTTCTGAGGATTTGTATATTTTTCTTTTATTAGGAATTCTGCTGCAGCAGTAAAATCCTCAATTGAGTTTTGTTTGTTTAGGTGTTTACCAGCTTTAGCCCATTCAGATCCTAAATCGCCACCTCCACGTATATTTGCAAAGGCATAAAGACCACCGTGTTCAATAAAGTATACAATTCCAGGATCAAATTGAGGAGTGGATATTACTCCAAATCCACCATAAGTTTTCAAGATCGTAGGAGCATCACCATCTAATTTTATTCCCTTTTTATAAATTAACGTCATTGGAATACTAACACCATCTTTTCCTGGATACTTAATGAGTTTGTATTCATAGTTTTTATAGTTGAAGATTACATTGGAGAACTCTCCATTCTTAGTTTCAAAATTTTTAGTGTTAAAATAATATTGAACTTTTGGAATCGTGAAGCATTCGTTATAGTAAACAAGATCTTCATCTTCTTTTTTGCCATCAAAGCCATTTATAGAACTTGCGATAGGCATTCTTTCCATGTGAATTACTTTGCCTTGGTAATTGTAAATCTTAAGAATTGGTTGTAAGTTACTCTGGAAAATACATAATATACAGTTTGATTTAACCCTACAGGAGGTAAGTACCGCATCGCTATGCTCCGGAACTATTTCACGCCATTGATATGGTTGATAGGGATCTATTTCAACGATAGAGCCACCGTTATTATCTTTATATGTTTTAATAATGAGTTTGCCATTATTACTATCCAACAATGTAAGTCTTTCTTGCTGTTTCATTAATAATGGTCTTAGGTAAGAAGTTTTAGCATCGTAGTCAATAAAAAAGTAATTGTATTGTCCTGCAACCTCCTCTTCAAGTAGAAAAAATCTTTCATTTGAAGAACATTTGAAACTAAATTGAATATTTGGATTATTTCTTTTAAAGATTAGTTGGTCTTGTGATTGTTCTTCCCCAAGTTTATGATAATATACTTCTTCCCCGGATGTTGCTGAAAACTCATTTTCGTATGGATATTTGGAATAGAAAAAACCATCACCTTTCCATATGGCAGATGAGTGTTTAATCCCCAAAAGATGATCCTTTTTTCTAGCCCCTGATGGCAGACTGATCACTCTCGCCTCCATCCAGTCGGTACCATTTGTACTTGTTAGGTAGCAAAGCATTTTGGAATCCTTCGAAACAGAGAATCCTTCAATAGTTACGCTTTTATTCTTTGTGTTAAAATTCGGATCAATAAGAAGTTGATCAACGATATCAGGTTTATCACTTATATACAAACCTGCCGTTGTATGTTCATTTCGAATTTTTGTAGCAAAATAATACTTGCCACGTTTTACGGAATAATTAGTATGGATACTTGAGTATTTGTCAATATCCATTTTACACCTGTATTTGGATGTCCCTTTGCTAATAAATTTATTAAATAATTTATTTTCTTCAGATATCCATTTTTCTACTACAGGACTGCGGACATCTTCCATCCACCTATAATTTTCCGTAACGGTATATGTATTAAAAAAGGTATCGGCAACAGTTTGTTTTGGGCAAATTGGGTATTCAAGTTGTTGTCCTACACTAATGGTTATTATGAATAAAATAAATATAAGTGTTATGGAATATTTCATAAGTACGATAAGATTAATAAACGTTTTTATAAACGGTATTTTTTACTTCATTAATATTTCCATAATGAAATCATACATATTGGTTTTCTCTTGTATTTGAGACGTATAGTCCAAGGCGCCATAATGGCCTGCATCTTTTTCAACCCTCAATAAAATTGGGTTCGTTTGTGCCTTTCTATTTTGAAGTTGAGCTACAAATTTGTAAGAATGTAGTGGTGGAACTCGATCGTCATTTTCAGATGTCATAACTAACATGGCGGGATAATTTACATCTTCTTTAATGTTGTGTAAAGGCGAATAACTGCGAAGATTAAGAAAATCTGTTGAGTCTGCTACAGTTCCAAATTCATCTTTGTGCAGCACACCAACAGTAAACTGTTCAAATCGTAACATATCAGTTACAGCAACGACGGGCACAACTGCAGCATATAAATCTGGTCTTTGAATTGCAGCAGCAGCTACAACCAAACCTCCATGTGAACCTCCAGTACAGGCCATTTTATTAGCAGAAGAATATCCTTCTTTTATTAAATATTCTGCGGCAGTATTAAAATCATTAATTGTGTTTTGCTTGTTTAGTCGTTTGCCAGCTTGGGCCCATGCTTTCCCTAAATCACCTCCTCCACGTATGTTGGCATAGGCATAAACACCACCCTTTTCAATGAAATAAATTATTCCAGGATCGAAACTAGGAGTAGAAATAATACCGAATCCTCCATACGCTTCAAGTAGACAAGGATTATTACCATTTAATTTCAATCCTTTTTTATAAACTAAATTCATAGGAATACTTATACTATCATTAATCGGATACAATACGGGTTTATTTTCGTAATTTTTAAAGGCGAAGATTACGTTAACAGCTTCACCTTTTTTTCGTTCAAATGTTTTGGTGTTAAAATGGTAAGAAAGAGATGGTATCGTATATTGTTGCACATAAAAGAGTAAATCTTCATCTTCTTTTTTCCCGTAAAAGCCATGAACAGAACTTGCTTCGGGAAACTCTAGACTATATAGAGGTTTCCCTGAATAGCTAAATATTTTTAAAATAGGATGTTGGTTACTCTGATATATTAGTAAAATTCTATCTTTTTTTGGAATGCAATTTAATAAAACAGCATTTTTAACCTCTGGCACAATTAATCTCCACTGATATGGTTTGTATGGATCTATAGCTACAATTGCACCACCATTTACATCTTTACCAGTTGCGGCTATTAATTCATTCTCTTGGTTATCAATTATTGATAATCTGGATTTTTGTTTCATTAATAAAGGACGCAAATAAGGATTTTCAGTTTGATAATCGATAAAAAAATAATTGAAGTGTGTTCCTGTTTTTTCTTCAAGAACAAAGAAGCGTTCATTCTCTGTTGTTTGATGATTAAAATTGATTGATGGGTTTTTTCGCTTAAAAATCAGTTTGTCATTTGATTGATCTTCACCTAATTTGTGGAAATATATTTCTTCGCCAAGGGTCGCGTAAAACTCACCTTGATTAGGAAATCGAGAATAAAAGAAACCATCACCTTTCCATGATATCGATGAAAATTTAACACCTATCAGATGATCTTTATTTTCAGAACCAGAAGGTAGGCTAATAACTTTTATTTCTCGCCAATCAGTGCCGTTCCGATTGATCATGTAGGCTAAATACTTTGAATCTCCAGAAACACTATAGTTGGTTATATCTATTTTGTCTTTACCATTACCAAAATTTGGGTCAACGATTAATTGATTAATATTATCGGAAGAATTCCCCATATACAAACCTGCAACAGCAGATTTATTTCTTCCTAAAGAAAAATAATAATCACCTTTTTTTACTGCATGACTACCATCAACATAAGAATATTTTTTTAAAGATGCTTTTGAGTTATATCTTGCGGCCGCTTTTTGAAGAAACTTTTGAGATATTTTATTTTCATCTTTTATCCATTGTTGAACTTCAGGACTTCGAATATCTTCCATCCATCTATAATTTTCTGAAACGGGGTATTGATTAAAAAAGGTATCTACAACAGTTTGTTTTGGACATGTAGGATATTCAAGTTGTTGTGATTGTAATGTTTTAATGCTTAATAAGCAAATAATTACTAACAGAAAATGTTTCATTAAGGATTGATTTTATGTTTTAAATTTTGGAAATTTATCAAAAATAATAAAAACTATGGATATCTATAATTGAAAGGGGCAGAATTCAAAAAATATTAGATTAAACTTTGTTATGATAATGAAAAGTCTTAACTTTTTGGTCACCAAAGAATTCCAGGAAAACCCAAACCCTAAAAAACTTTTATATGAACAATGATTTTTCAAGAAGAGAGTTTATCCGAACAGGATCTTTCTCTCTAGCGGGAATGGCAATTTTGCCCTCATTCTTAAGCATGGGATGTAATCGGATTACCGAACAATCGGGCTTAGAGGAGTATTACACTCATTTTAATGTGAACAGAGAAATGCTTCAAAAAGTGATGGCTGAAGCATTATCAAGAGGAGGAGATTATTGTGATCTGTATTTCGAACATTCTCTTTCAAACTATGTCGGACTTCAAGACAAGCAGGTAAATCGTGCCGGATCCAACATTGACTATGGAGTAGGTGTACGCGTTTTAAAAGGCGATCAGACCGGTTATGCTTTTTCGGAAGAGATTTCTTTGGATGCTATGAAAAAAGTAGCCAAAACTGCAGCAAGTATTGCAAATGAAAGCAAAGACTATCCACCTATTAATTTGCAGGAAAGAGTACATTCTGAATTCTGTAAAATTAAAACTTCCTGGGAGGATGTATCTATCAAGCAAAAAATACCATATCTCCAAAAATTGAATGATAAGATTTTCGATTTGGATGGTAAAGTGGCTAAGGTTCAGGTGTATTTGGACGACAGTTCTTCTTATATTCTTTTTGCGAATTCCGAAGGCGTGATCAGTTTTGATTATCGCCCGATGGTGAGTTTTATTGCTGTTTGTGTTATGGAAAAAGGAGATCGGAGAGAAGATTTCTTTGCATCCCGTTCCATGAGAACCGGATATGAATATTTGAATGAAGAGCTAATGGATGAAATCGCAAATGAAGTTGTTGTAGGCGCCAATAAACAATTTGAAGCTGTGAAACCGAAAGCTGGACAAATGGAGGTGGTTTTGGCTGCCGGCGGAGCCGGTATTCTATTGCATGAGGCAATGGGGCACGCGTTCGAAGCAGATTTTAATCGGAAGGAAACCTCAATCTTTAGCGATAAAATGGGGCAAAAGATAGGAGAAGATTTTGTGACTATTATTGATGATGGAACCAATCCAAATTATAGGGGAACTCTGAATATTGATGATGAGGGAATCCTTACCCAGAAAACAAAAATGGTTGAAAATGGTGTGTTAACCAGTTATCTGCACGACAGAATTAGTGCAAAACATTATAATGTGGCACCAACAGGAAATGGTCGCCGGGAATCTTTCCGTTATGCACCAATTCCGCGTATGAGAAATACATATATGGAGGCCGGACCTCATAGCAAAGAAGATATTATTGCCAGTGTTAAGGATGGAATTTATGTGGATACATTTACAAATGGAGAAGTGAAAATTGGAGCTGGAGATTTTACTTTCTATGTGAAATCGGGTTATTTAATTGAAAATGGTAAACTGACCCAACCAATAAAAGATGTAAATCTGATTGGTAATGGGCCGGAAGCTCTTCGTCAAATCTCGATGGTAGGTAAGGACCTTAAAATTGATTGTGGAACTGGAACTTGTGGTAAAGGCGGACAAGGGGTTCCTGTATCTATGGGATTGCCGACGGTTAAAGTAGCACAACTGACTGTTGGTGGGGTTAATGCTTAATCATGCATTAGAGTTTACTTGTAATCAATTAAAAAGAAGTTTCGATGAAAGACAATAAAAAAGTGGAATTGGCCCAATGGGCTTCCAAATATGCCACAGAAAATGGCGCAAAAGAAGTTTCAGTTTCTGTTTATGATTCTAAAGAATCAGAGGTTGAAGTGAGAAAGCAGAAAATTGAAAAAATACAGGAATCGATTCAAAGTGGATTAAGCCTTAAGCTTTATGTGAACGGTAAATACTCAACACACTCCACGAATCGATTGGACAGGAAAGATCTTGAAAAATTTATCAAGGAGGCTATTCTGGGTACCAATTATTTAGCCGAAGATCAATATCGTTCTTTACCAGATCGTCACCTTTGTTATGATGGAACCGAAAAGGATCTGAAACTATTTGATTCCAATTATGATTCAATTGATCCTCGTCAGAAAATTGATTTGGCCATGCAGGTTGAGGCTGAAACGATAGGTATGGATGAACGGATTATCAGCGTTACCGGATCTTATAGTGATGGATCGTACCGTAGTTATTTAGTGTTGAGTAATGGTGTGGAGGGGTTCAAAGAATCAACTTCCTATTCTATTGATGCAAGTGCGTCAATTAATGGAGGTGATAGTCGTCCAAGTGATTATCATTATAATGCTGCAAGATTTTGGGATCAGTTATCTGGCGAAGGGGTTGGGAAATATGCGGTTGAAAGAGCTTTAAGGAAAATTGGAGCCAAGACTATTCAATCGGGAAAAATGGAAATGTTGATTGAAAACAGATCAGTTGGCCGTGTTTTTAATTCTCTGCTGCAACCCATGTTTGGTTATAACCTACAGCAAAAAAGATCCTTTTTAGAAGGAAAAATTGGCGAAAAAATTGCTTCTGATTTGTTGAGTATTACCGACAATCCATTTATTGAATCAGGACGTAATTCACGATTGTATGATGGTGATGGTTTGGCTTCCCGTAAAATGACGGTAATAGAGAATGGTATACTTCAGACCTACTATATTGATGATTATTACGGTAAAAAGTTAGATGTGGAACCAACTACAGGCTCGTCATCTAATTTGATTTTTAAATTGGGAGATAAAGACCTAACGGCCTTGACCAAAGATATGAATGAAGGCATTTTGGTAACTGGTTTTAACGGAGGGAATTCCAATCCTGCAACGGGCGATTTTTCGGTTGGAGTAGAGGGTTTCTATGTTAAAAAAGGAGAAATACTTCATCCTGTATCAGGCATGAACATTACCGGAAATCATAAAGAGATTTGGAACAATTTAATTGCAATTGGTAACGATCCATTAACTGATCGTTCATGGCAAACGCCAAGTATGATGTTTGAAGGTGTCGATTTTAGTGGATTATAAAATTAATAATTGGTAAATGGGAGCCCTGTCAGTTTGATTGGGCTTTTTTCTATTTTGCAGCAGAAAATATTAATCTTACTTTTACCCCTTGTTCAGCAAACCCATATTCAATAAGCATGTACAGAAGTGTCATTCTAACGTTTTTTGTTCTACTAAGTCTGAATTCTTTCGGACAAAATGATTCTCTTGCATTTCAGTTTGCCGAGGCGAATAAATATATTGAAGCGAAAGACAGCATTGTTCAGGTAAAAAAGAACAAAATCGCCTTGCTGACAGATTCCCTGCATCATTCAAATTTTGAGGGCCGAAGAAACGAGGAGTACAATTTATTGGTGAGATTGACCAAAGAATACGAGTATTTTGTTTACGATTCGGCTTTTTATTATGGGAATTTGGCATTGAAAACGGCTTATCGTTTAAAGGATACTTCAAAAATTGCTGAAGCCAAATCAAATGTTTCCCTGATTCTTCTGCTCCGGGGATTATACAAGGAAACCATCGACAGCATTCAGACCATCGATCCGATGGCCTTGGATCAAAAAAAGCGCATTGAGTTTTATTCTGTGGCTTATCGTGCCTATTACGATTTATCCAATTCCCGTTGGGGATATTATGCGCCCAAATACCGCGAAAGTGGGAATTTATATGTGAAGAAAATTGCAGCAGAGGGTGATCCAGATTCTTTCGAATATATTCTGGCTTTGGCATTAAAAAGTCAGAATAATAACGCCAGTTACGATGTTCAAAAGTATTGCACATCCTTACTGAATAAAAAGGATTTAACCCCGCATCAGGCTGCGATAACCAATTGTATTTTGGGCATTTCGTATTTAAAACTGCAGGAGAAAGAAAAAGCAAAATATCATCTATGTAAAGCTCTTGTTGGTGATATTCAGTCTACCACAAAAGAAACTTTGGCGGCGAAAGTATTGGCAGAACTACTTTTTCACGACGGAGATTTAGAGAAAGCAAACCGGTTTATCTCCGAAGCTCAGAGGGATGCGGTATTTTACGGCAGCAATGCGCGGCAATTGGAGATATCATTCATTCGGCCCGATATTGAAGCTGCTGTTTTGAATAAAGTAGAAAAGGAAAAAAAGATCATATCCAATATTTCTCTGATCGTGTCTCTTCTGGCCTTGCTGTTAATTTCTTTTTCCATCATTATCTACCGGCAGGTAAAGGAATTGAAAAAAGCCCGTAAGGAGATTTTGGAGAGCAATAGTAATCTTCGGCAATTGAATGAACAGCTTCGTGAGGTAAGTAAAATTAAGGAAGAGTATGTTGGTTACTATTTTAATTTCAGCTCGCAGTTTATCGAGAAACTGGAAGCGATGAAAAAAGCCGTTTCGCGCCAGCTAATCACGAAGCAATATGATGCCATCGAATCGGAATTGAAAAAATACAATTCGAAGAAAGAACGCGAGAATTTGTTTCAAGACTTCGATCGGATTTTCCTGAAATTGTTTCCTGATTTTGTGAATCGATTCAATCAATTGTTCGAAGAGAAAGATCGAATCATTATAAAAGATTCTCCATGTTTAAATACCGATTTACGGATTTTTGCCATGATACGCTTAGGAATAAACGACAATGAGAAAATAGCCGGTATTCTAAATTTTTCGGTGAATACCATCTACACTTATAAAACGAAAATTAGGAACCGCTCCATTTATCCCAATGAAGAATTTGATTTAAAGGTGATGGCGATTAAGTCCGTTTAATCCATCTTTTTGTTTAAAGATATTTCATAAATTAATTTTGTTTTAAATCGGGGATTGCCGATCGGGCGCGATTCGGGATCATTGGTTGCAATGGAAAGCCGAACAGCTTCCGAGAGGCTTGATTCTTTTGCTTACTTTTCTCATCTAAGGAGAAAAGTAAGAGTCCGCCTGACTTAAAGGCAAGCAAAATTAAATTGCATGGCTCCAATTCAAATTAAAGCTTAGTTTACCTTGATATATAGTCTATATTTTTCTTAGAGTATTCGTGGTGTAATTGTCAGTAGGTTAATGTATTGTTGTTTAGGTAAGCCAGAATCCATCTATATTTTCAATTAGTATTTAGTTATTCCCTATTTTCTCCGTTTACTTTGATTTTAAATACCGAACTTAAACACTCAAAGCTTTTGTTTGGAACTTTTAATACTAATCTTTTGATTCAATTAACTATGAATTTTAAATCAACACTGTTTTTTATTGCTGGTCTTGCAATGATATTGGCATCCTGTGCCAATGGCAAATTAGTCCGGAATGTTGAATCGCCCGATGGAAAAATTGGCGTTCAATTCAGTATGGTCGAAGGACAGGCCACCTACGAGGTTTTGTTCAATGGTAAAAAAGTAATTGAGCCGTCTACTCTGGGCTTCGATTTTCAGAATATGCCATCCATCGAAAAAGGATGGAAGATTGTCAGCTCCCAGCTTTCATCAAGTAATTCAAGCTGGGAAATGCAGTGGGGCGAGAAAAGAGTGGTTGTGGACAATTTCAATCAATTGGTATTGAATTTGGAAGAGGAAAATGCTCCAAACCGAAAAATGAACCTGGTGTTTAAAGTATATAACGATGGTCTTGGCTTCCGTTACGAATTTCCCGAGCAGGAAGCCATGAAGGAAGTTATCATTACCGATGAAAATACACAATTCAAATTAACAGGTGATCACAAAGTATGGTGGATTCCTGGTGATTGGGACATTTACGAACACTTATATCATACTACCTCACTTACCGGTATCGATGCAATTGCATTGCGTTCCAACGACAATCTGGCTCAAACTTATATTCCTGAAAATGCGGTGAATACTCCGGTAACGATGAAAACCGCAGAAGGTGTTTACTTGAGCTTTCATGAAGCAAATCTGACTGATTATTCAGGAATGACTTTGAAGGTAAACAAAGAGAAGTTGATGTTGCAAAGTGAATTGGTAGGTTCGGATGTGACTGGTTACAAAGTAAAGAGAACAGTTCCTTTTAATACACCTTGGAGAACCATTCAAATTTCTGAAAATGCAGGCGGTTTAATTGAATCCGATTTGATTGTAAACTTGAATGAGCCCAATAAAATAGGATCGGTTGATTATTTTAAACCGATGAAATATGTAGGTATCTGGTGGGATATGCATCTGGGAACCAAATCATGGGATATGGCCAGTGGCAAGCACGGTGCCACCACTAAATACGCAAAAGAACTTATCGATTTTGCTTCAGAAAATAAGATTGGTGGTATTTTGGTTGAAGGATGGAACACAGGTTGGGAACATTGGATTGGTTTCGAAGATCGTGAAGGAGTTTTCGATTTTGTTACTCCTTATAAAGATTACGATTTAAAGGAAGTGGTTCGGTACGGAAAAGAAAAAGGAGTAGAGTTGATTATGCATCATGAAACTTCGGCGGCTCCGAGAACTTACAATCAGCAAATGGATACAGCCTATCAATTGATGAATTCGCTGGGAATTCATTCGGTGAAAACAGGCTATGTTGGCAAAATTATCCCGAAAGGAGAATATCATCACGGACAATGGATGGTGAATAACTACAGAAGAGCTGTTGAAACCGGTGCGAAATATCAGGTTGCGGTTAACGCTCATGAACCAATTAAGGCAACGGGTTTGCGTCGAACTTATCCGAATGTAATTGCCCGTGAAGGATTGCGCGGACAGGAATTTAATGCCTGGGCAAGCGATGGAGGAAATCCTCCGGAACACCTTCCAATTGTAGCATTTACACGAATGTTGGCAGGGCCTATCGATTATACGCCGGGTATTTTCAATATCAAGTTAACACCAAACAAACCAAACAATCAGGTGAATACAACCTTGGCGCAGCAATTGGCATTGTATGTGGTAATTAACAGCCCTATTCAAATGGTTCCCGATTTAATTGAGAATTACAAAGGAAACGATGCATTTCAGTTCATTCGCGATGTAGCCGTAACCTGGGAAACCAGCAAGGTATTGAATGGTGAAGTAGGGGATTTTGTGACCATCGCCCGTAAGGATCGTAATTCTGAAAATTGGTTTGTCGGATCAATTACGGATGAAAATGCCCGCGATATGAATATAGATTTGAACTTTCTTACTCCAGGGAAGAAATACAAAGCAACACTCTATTTGGATGGTGAAAATGCTCACTGGGATAAGAACCCAACTGAGTTTCAGATCCTAAATCAAGAAGTAGATAACACGTCAAAATTAGAATATCATTTGGCTGAAGGTGGCGGAGCCGCAATTAGTTTAATTGAGATGAAGTAATTAAAGACAATAAAATTGGCGAAAGTGGTGTCCCCTAAGGGGATGCCACTTTTTTTATTTGGGAGAAGGTAAATTCCTTTAAGATATAATCATAAGTAGTGTGTGCTTTTTTTATTTAAAGGTCTTATGTTTGTATTTCAGATAATGATTTGAAAAATATACTCACACAAACATATTTATTAAAATGCTAAAACTTAGTTTAAAAATTGCCGCTTTTTGTCTTGTCCTTCTGGGAATGATGGGAAGCGTGCATGCGGAAAATGATGTTCGCTTAATGCGATATCCTGACATCAATAAAAATTTAATTGCCTTTGTTTATGCGGGCGATATCTGGACAGTAGATTCCAATGGAGGTGATGCCAAGAGGTTGACTTCGCACAAGGGGCTGGAATTATTTCCTAAAATTTCTCCGGATGGTAACTGGATCGCATTTTCGGCGGAGTATTCGGGAAGTCGTCAGGTTTATGTAATGCCTTCAACAGGAGGAACACCTAAGCAGTTAACCTATTACAATTCGCTTGGAATGATGCCTCCCCGTGGTGGATTCGATAATGCAATACTAGACTGGAATCCGGATAGTAAATCCATTTTGGTGCGAATGAACCGTACTCCTTTTGGAGAGCGAAACGGAACCTATTATCAGGTAAGTATTGATGGTGGATTGGAACAGGCCTTACAAATTCCGGAAGGTGGATTTGGCGTGTTTTCACCAGATGCTAAAAAGTTGTGTTTTGCTCCAATCAGTCGCGAGTTTCGTACCTGGAAGCGTTACAAAGGAGGTAGAGCTGCTGATTTATGGATTTATGATTTAGAAAATGATCTATCGGAACGAATCACGACATTTGCAGGTTCCGATCAAATTCCTTCATGGTATAAAAATGCCATTTATTTTGCATCAGATCGAGATTTAAAGTTGAACATCTATAAATATGATGTGGACAGCAAAGAGATTACTCAAATGACTCATCATAAAACATTTGATGTGATGTGGCCATCGGGTGAAAACGGTCAGATTGCTTATGAGAACGGCGGACAGTTATTCAAATTAAATCTGGAAACAGGAAAAGAAGAACGTGTTGTTGTGAACATCAACTTCGATAATCCGAATGTATTACCTTATTATAGAAATGTAAAAGATTTTATACAAAGTGTTGCCGTTTCTCCTTCAGGGAAAAGAGCTCTTTTTGATGCTCGCGGCGATATTTTTTCGGTCCCTGCCAAGAACGGACCAAGTATCAACTTAACACAAACTCAGGGAGTTCGGGAAACTGCACCAAGCTGGTCACCAAACGGGAAATACATTTCTTACTATTCAGATGCTAAAGGAGAATACGAAATTTATCTTTTGGAGAACAAAAAGGGAGCAAAAGCGAAACAAGTAACTTTTGGTTCTTCGGCCTGGATGTATGATGCCAAGTGGTCGTCGGATAGCAAATACATGCTGTTTTTCGATCGTACTTTAAAGCTGAAATGTTTAAATGTTGAAAGTGGAGAAGTTAAAATAGTTGATGTTGCCAGTCGAAACGAAATTACCGATTTCTCATTTTCACCCGATTCGCAATGGATTGCCTATGTGAAAGACAGTAGTAATGACCAGGGAGCAGTTTGGGTTTATAATATCACGACGGGCATGAATTATCATTTAACGGATGATACTTTTGGTGATTCATCGCCTGTATTTTCAAAGGATGGAAATTTTATTTTCTTTTTATCGAACCGTGATTTTAATCTTGATTTTTCAAGCTTCGAGTTCGATTATTTGTACAACAATGCAACCCGGATTTTTGCCCTGTCGTTAAAGGCAGACGGGCCTAAACTGTTTGCGTTAAAGAACGATGTTGAAGAGGTGAAAGAAGATAAACCTGTTGTTGATAAAAAGAAAAAACCGAAAAAAGAGGAAGCAAAACCTGAAGAGAAGCTAAATGTAGAAATTGATTTTGAAGGCATTTCCAATCGCATAACAGCTTTCCCATTATCATCCGGAGATTACAATAATCTGGAAGCTGTTGATGGAGGAATCTTATACACAAGCGATGGAGCTTTGCATCATTACATCATAGAAAAAGAGAAGGATGAGGTGATTTTAGATAAAGTTTCTGGTTATTCTTTAGCCGGAAATGGTGATAAATTTTTGTATTGGGCGGGTTCTACTTATGGTATTACTGATTTAACTGCCGGTCAGTCGGCTGATGCAGGTAAGCTTCAATTGGATGATTTGGACATGAAGATTGATCCAAAAAAGGAGTGGAATCAGATTTATACCGATGGATGGCGCATTTTCCGTGATTACTACTATGTTGAAAATATGCATGGTGTAGATTGGGCGCAAATTAAAGCCAACTACAATCAGTTGATGCCATATGTGAGTCATCGTG
This sequence comes from Marinifilaceae bacterium, assembly GCA_016936255.1. Classification (GTDB taxonomy): domain Bacteria; phylum Bacteroidota; class Bacteroidia; order Bacteroidales; family Marinifilaceae; genus Labilibaculum. The sequence goes on from JAFGYE010000050.1 coordinate 102,850, forward strand.
CCGATTTGGATTACATCCTGGGCGAAATCATATCGGAAACCAACACCGGACACGCCTATGTAAATTATGGTGATTTTGAAAAGGTGAAATCTGTGAAGACAGGTTTGTTGGGGGCAAAATTAAAAGCTGATGCTAAAACGGGTAAATATGTAATCTCTAAAATTTATCAGGGAGAAAATTGGACTACTAACAGACGTTCACCTCTAACAGAGCAAGGAGTTAATGTGAAGGAAGGCGATTATTTACTAAGCATTAATGGCCACGATTTAAGTACAGATGTGAATCCATACTTGTATTTGGAAAATCAGATGGGCAAAATGGTTGAGATCACAGTGAATAGTGTGCCGGGCCGGAATGGAGCAAAAAGCTATACCATTCAACCAATCGAAAGCGAATTGGAATTGATGTATCTGAATTGGGTGAACGAGCGCCGCCAGATGACAGACAAATTATCCGGAGGAAAGATTGGATATATCCACGTTCCAAATACCGCAGTGGAAGGCAACAGGGAATTGAACCGAGGCATGTATGCCTATCACGATAAACAAGCCTTAATTATTGATGACCGTTACAATGGCGGCGGATTTATTCCCGATCAAATGGTTGATCTTTTAGATCGTAATGTATTGTCTTATTGGCACCGCAGAGGTCTTGAGGCGAATCAAACGCCCGCAGTTGCTCACGATGGACCAAAGGCAATGCTGATCAATTCGTACTCATCTTCAGGGGGAGATGCGTTCCCATATTATTTCAAGAAAAAAGGTCTTGGCAAATTGATCGGAACCCGCACCTGGGGCGGATTAGTGGGTATGTCGGGCAATGCCGGATTGGTTGATGGCGGTTATATTGCTGTTCCCCGCTTTGGTATTTTCGATGAAAATCAGAAATGGATCATCGAAGGAGTTGGCATGTATCCGGATGTAGAAGTTTATGATGAGCCACATTTGGTAGCCAAAGGAATCGATCCTTCCCTGCAAAAAGCAATAGAAATGCTGCTAAAAGAATTGGAGAATCAATCTGAAGAAAAGGTAGTAGCTCCGGCGGATCCAAACCGTTCCAATTGGATCGAAGAGGATGAAAAATAAGGCAAAAGGTGAACTGAGAAAACCAATGAAGGTTTATCCAGTAAACTTTTAGCAATAGTTATAGAAAAGGAGTGCCAATTCAATTGGTGCTCCTTTTTTGTATCAAACTTAGTTCGTAAGTGTTCTCTTTTTCTTCAGGCAAATAGGATAAGGCTGAGGTTCAAATGAGTTTTCTTTCAACCCCCAAAAATCACTTAAAAACATGTAAAAAAAATAGTACGGCTAAAAAGAATAATTCCATTGAGCATAATGGATAATAGGTCGATATTTATTATTATTTTCATCCTAAATAAAAAACAAAAATTATGATACTACAAATTTCAGATTGGTGGAGTTCGATGGAAATGGTGGAAAAGATTTTCTGGGGCATTTCAATTCCATTTTCTCTTCTGTTTCTAATTCAGATAGTACTTACTTTCATTGGTGGTGATATTGATGATATGAGTGCTGAAGGTGATGCAGATGCTGTTGTGGAAGGCGATACAGGAATTGATTTTCAGTTTATAAGCTTAAAAAACCTGATTGCCTTTTTTGCTGTATTCGGATGGACAGGTATAATTTGTTTGGATATGGGTTTAGGGGCAGGTGTCTCAACATTAATCGCTACTCTTGCTGGTTTAGTTATGATGTTAATAATGGCTTCGATTTTGTATTTCATGGGAAAGCTGGTCGAAGAAGGAACCTTAAATCTAAACAATGCCAAGGGGAAAATTGGCAATGTTTATTTATCTGTGCCGGCCAATAGAAAAGGAATGGGAAAAGTACAAATTGAAGTACAGGGGCTTCAAACTTTGGATGCACTTACTGATAGTGATTCAGATATTCCTACTGGTGCAGTAATTCAGGTTGTGGATGTTTTAAATGATCAAATTTTAATTGTAAAACCTTATTAAATAAACTACTAATAACAAGTTATCATGGGAGAATATGTTGTTCTATTAATTGCGGTCATTGTAATTGCCGTTTTTTCTTTAATTGTATCTTTTTTTAAGAGATATAAAAGATGTCCGTCGGATCGGGTTTTGGTTGTGTATGGAAAAGTTGGTAAAGGAGTAGATACCGAATCTCGTTCGGCCAAATGTATTCATGGTGGTGCTGCCTTTATTTGGCCAATTATTCAGGATTATGCCTTTTTGGATTTAACTCCGCTTTCGATTGAGATTAATTTGACAAGTGCTTTGAGTAAGCAGAACATTCGTGTTGACGTTCCTTCTCGTTTTACAGTTGGTATTTCAACTGAAGGTGGTGTAATGACTAATGCTGCCGAGCGTTTACTTGGCTTGTCTCAGGCGGATATCAGCAATCTGGCAAAGGATATTATTTTTGGTCAGTTACGTTTGGTTGTTGCAACTATGGATATTGAGGAAATCAATAGTAACCGCGATAAATTTCTAGCGGCTGTATCATCAAATGTGGAAGCCGAATTGAAAAAGATTGGTTTGAAACTGATCAATGTGAACGTAACCGATATCAACGATGAATCGGGATACATTGAAGCATTAGGTAAGGAAGCTGCAGCAAAAGCAATAAATGATGCGAAGAAAAGTGTTGCTGAGAAAAACCGCGATGGTTCTATTGGTGAAGCAAATGCACATCAGGCACAACGTGTACAGGTTGCTGCTGCTGATGCATCGGCTGTTGAAGGAGAGAATACGGCAAAAATTACCATTGCAAATTCTGATGCCCGCAGAAGAGAAAGAGAAGCAGAAGCAGAACGTTTGGCTTCGGCTGCAGAGAAAGTGACTCAGGCTCGGGCCTTAGAGGAAGCTTATGCTGCAGAACAATTGGCTGAAAATGCCCGTGCAACCCGTGATAAAGCGACACAGACAGCTAATGTTGTGGTTCCTGCCGAGATTGACAAGCAAAAAATTGAGATTGCCGCTGAGGCGATTGCCGAACAAACCCGTCGTCATGCGAAAGGGGAGGCTGATGCGATTTTCATGAAAATGGAAGCAGAAGCGAAAGGGATTTATGAAATTTTAAGCAAGCAGGCTCAAGGTTTTGATAAACTTGTTCACGCTGCCGGAAGCGATGCCAAAGATGCAGTAATGTTAATGATTGCAGATAAGTTGCCTGAATTGGTTAAAACACAGGTTGATGCTATTAAAAACATCAAGATTGACAAGGTGACTGTTTGGGAGAATGGCAACGGAAAAGATGGCAAAACATCCACCGCGAACTTTATGCAGGGCATGATGGGATCTATTCCTCCGATGGAAGAACTTTTCAAAATGGCTGGAATGGAACTGCCAAACTACTTGGGTAAAAAAGTGGAAGAAGGCGAAACCGTTGAATTCGACGATGTTTCGGATACCAAAGCAAAAGATGAGAAATAAGCAGGTATCTGCTTGAAATTTGGAATAGGAGTGCCGGTTGGTACTCCTATTTTCATATTTATTTTCTTGATTTTTATTCATAAGGTTTGCCCCTTTGTAGATGCGATATCGCTTTCAGGGAAAAAATATTAGGTATTCACTTTATTGAAACTTAACCGGCCAAATCTTAGCTAAATCCTGGATCTGTTGATTAGAGGGTAAATTATGTCATTTTAAAAGCGAAAGAGCAGTAAATGTATAGTGTTAAAAATCATTAAGAAAATTGTTAAGTAGCTAATTGTTTCTTTAATTTATAAAAGTTACACTTATGTTGTGTAAATTGTACTACAAATCACTAAAACAAATCACAAATGATTAAGAATTTTTTTAGCAAAATGAGTCTTTGTACTGTTTTGGCACTAATGGGAACAGGAATGTTGTCAGCTCAAAATAATACAGATGCTAAACTCCCTATGGATCCGAATGTAAGGACTGGGAAATTAGACAATGGATTAACCTACTATGTTCGCCACAATGAAGAGCCTAAAGATCGGGCTAGTTTTTACATTGTTCAGAATGTAGGTGCAGTATTGGAAAATGATAGTCAGAATGGATTGGCTCATTTTCTGGAGCATATGGCTTTTAATGGAACTGAACATTTTCCAGGGAAAGGTGTTCTTAATTATTTGGAAAAATATGGCGTAGCGTTTGGTCGTAATATCAATGCTTATACCAATGTAGATGAAACTGTTTACAATTTAAGTAATGTTCCTACTACAAATGAAAACCTTCTGGATTCTACACTTTTAGTATTGCACGATTGGTCGAATTACCTAAGTCTTGATGGAGAGGAAATTGACAGCGAGCGTGGAGTGATTCATGAAGAATGGAGAACCCGGAGATCAGGAGGAATGCGCGTTTATTTAGAGAAAAACAAACTCATTTATCAAGGTTCAAAATATGCAAAACGCGATGTTATTGGGGATCTGAATGTGATTGATAATTTTGATCATCAGGTGATCAGAGATTTTTATCATGACTGGTACCGTACCGATTTGCAGGCAATTATTGTAGTTGGAGATATTGATGCCGAGAAATTTGAGCAGAAAATAAAGGAACTGTTTGCACATATTCCTGCCGTTGAAAATCCGGAAGAAAGGGTGTATTTCGATGTGCCTGGGAATAAGGAGCCAATTGTTGGGGTAATTACAGATCCTGAAGCCAGCAGAATTAGTTTTGAGATTGTTTACAAACACAAAGCGACTCCTTTTGCCGAAAAAAACCTGAATTATTACCGTAAGCTTTTAATCGAGGATCTTTATTCAAGTGTAATTGGAGATCGTTATAATGAACTGCTCCAAAAAGGAAATGCACCATTTATAACTGGGTATGCCGCGTACTACAATAAGGCCCGAAAAATGGATGTTTTTCAAAATGGCGTAACCCTAAAAGAGGACAATATCCTTGGGGGAATTGAAGTGTTGTTGAAAGAAACGGAAAGAGCCAAAAGATACGGTATTGTGGCTTCTGAATTGGAACGTGCTAAAACGGCCATGTTAAGTCAAATGGAAAGAGCTTACCAAGAGAGAAACAAGCAAAACAATGATCGTTTGGTTCGTGGTTATCAGCAAAATTATTTAACCAATGAGCCTGTTCCGGGTATTGAGTTCGAGTTCGAAGCAATGAAACAATTATTTCCAGGTATTAGTACAGAGGAAGTTAATGCAATTTCAAAAGGATGGATCACCGATGAGAATGTGGTGATTACCTTATCAGCTCCTGAAAAGGAAGGACTGGAATTGCCAACCAAAGAGCAATTACTTGCTGTGGTTGCAAAAGTGAAACAGATGGAACTAAAACCTTACGAAGATAAGGTGATAAGCGAACCTTTACTATCAGTGCAGCCTAAAGCAGGAAAGGTTGTGAAAGAATCTAATTTGAAGGGTTTTGAAGCTACCGAGTGGACATTGGCTAATGGAGCAACTGTAGTTGTGAAAAAAACAGATTTCAAAGAAAATGAAATTAGTTTACAAGCTTTCAGTAAAGGTGGAAACTCTTTGTATGAGGTTAAAGATTTGCCTTCTGCAGAATTGCTTGGTGGTTTTGTACCTAATTTTGGATTGGGGAAATTTGATCAGGTCAGCCTCCAAAAATTATTGACAGGTAAAGAGGTTAAGGTATCACCATATGTAGGTGAATTATCAGAAGGACTTAACGGGAATTCATCCGTAAAGGATTTTGAGACTTTACTGCAGTTGGTTTATATGTATTTTGAGCAGCCGCGTTTCGATCAGGAGGCTTTTACAGCATTAAAAAGCAGATATAGAGCCTATGTTGCCCATATGGGAGCTGATATAAATAAAGCGTTTAGCGATTCCGTATCAATGACCTCCACCAATCATCATCCAAGAACAATTCTGTTTAACACAGATATGATTGATAAATTGGATTTTGAGACGATGAAACGCATTTATCAGGAGCGCTTTGTTGATGCCAGCGACTTTACATTTGTTTTTGTAGGAAATATAGATGCAGAGCAGGCGAAACCAATGATCGAAGCTTATTTGGGAAGTATTAAGGATATCGACCGTGAGGATAACTGGAAAGACAACGGTGTGGATTATCCTGAAAAAGATACTTATAACCATTTTGACAGAGAGATGGAAACTCCTAAGACAACCATTGAAATTGATTTGCATGGTAATATTGAATATTCAATTGAAAATTCGATGATGATGGATGTCGTTGCTAAACTTTTAGATAAGAGATATCTTGAGGTAATTCGCGAAAAAGAAGGTGGATCTTATGGCGTAGGTGTTCGTGCCGGAGTAGATAAATTTCCTCGTGAAGAGTATAAATTGGTTATTCGTTTTGATACCGATCCTGCTAAGGCTGAAAAATTAAAAGGAATTGTATATAGTGAGATTCAGGCTCTTTTTAATGAGGGAGTTAAAGAAAATGACTTACACGAAGCGAAAGAAAACTTTATTAAGGTTCGTCAGGAGAATTTTCGTAAAAATGACTATTGGTTAAATGCGATCAATCGTTATTATGTGTACGATGAGGAAATGATGAGTGCTGAGGATTACGAAAGCATGATCAATTCAATAACTAAAGAAAAAGTAGAGAAGTTTGCCAGAAAGTATTTTGCAGTACCTGCAAAAATTGAAGTGGTAATGTCTCCAAAACAGAAAGAGATTTAATTCCAATTCATTAGTATAGTAAAAACGGATGCTCAATATTGGGCATCCGTTTTTTTTACACTTAGCTGTCTAAATTTCCCCTCATAAGAGATGATATTGGGGAGTGTTCTATTCAATTTCCTTGAATTTATATAAATTGCAGGGTGTAAATTAAAATAGAGATAATGGAAATATCGTTTAATGAATTTGAGCAATACATAGATGATAAAATTTTAAAGCGCGGTTTGTCGTATTTTAAGAATAACAAAGTAAATCAGCCAATAGAAACAGGAATAGGGGAATATGAGGCTACAGTTGAAGGAACTGAGGATTACACGGTAAAATTGGTAATTAAGAACGATATGATTTTGGAACATGTTTGTAACTGTCCGTATGATATGGGACCTTTCTGCAAGCATGTTGTTGCTGTTATTTTTTATTTGCAACAAGATCAATTGAATTTGAAAAGAAATCCACTTACTAAGGCATCCGAAATACCTGCAGTGAAAAAGAAGCGCAAAACTTTGGCGGATAAAGTAATTGCAATGCTTGAAAATGCATCTCATGATGATCTGAAACAATTTATCCAAATAAAGGCAGAGGAAGATAGAGGATTCCGGAATCAATTATTGGCTTACTTTGCTCAATACAATACTTCAGAATCGAAAAGTTTTTATGTAAATCAAGTGAGATCAATTGTCAGTTCAGCTTCGGATAGATATGGTTTTGTAAGTCATTCATCTTCACGTGATGTTTATTATGAAGTAAATAATCTTCTGGAATCGGCACAAAAGCAAATGGATAGAGGTAACTATAAAAGCACTTTTTTTATATGTACAGCTATTATGGAGGAGATGGTAAAGGCTGTTAATTATGGTGATGACAGCAGTGGTTATTTAAGTTTTGGCATCGATTCATCTTTTGACTTATTAGTGCGTATTGGAACATTACAACAGGATGAATCGATTCGGAAATTGTTGTTGGATTATTGTTTGAAAACCTACGAGAACAATACTTTTGGGGGGTGGGACTGGCATTTAGGATGTCTCAATATAGCATCATCATTATTAAAAACAGAGGCCGAAGTAGAAAGTTTTTTTGCGTTGACAGATCATTCAGAAGTGTCGGAATATTCGTTGGAGGAAATGCAGGCAATAAAATATAATGTGTTGCTAAAGTGTAAAGGTGAAAGTCAGGTTGCCGAATATTTAGAGGCACACATATCTAATTCGAAATTACGATGCATAGCAATTGAGAATGCTTTGAAAACGGAATTGTACGAAAAAGCAATTGGTATTGCTATGGATGGTATTAAATACGATAAAAAAGACAGGCCTGGATTGGTTGTTGAATGGTATGATTGGTTATTGAGAATTGCGCAGAAACAGAACGATACCGAGAAAATTATTGAGTATGCCCGTTTTTTATTTATGAAAAATTTTAGATCGACACAGGATTATTATCAGATATTGAAAGAAAATATAACTCCTGAAAAATGGTTTTCGTTTGTGAATGAATTGGCAAAAGACTTAAAAAAATCAAGTAGGTGGGATAGTTTAGCCCCTAAAAAGACTGGAGTAAAATTTCAGATTTAAAACAGTTAAATTTAGGGTATGAAAAGACGTTGGACATTAGAA
>JAFGYE010000051.1 GCA_016936255.1 Marinifilaceae bacterium
TCATATCTCTAAAATAAGAAATCAGTGATAAATATAAAAAACTATAAAACGAAAAAGAGACTATCTCATTTGAGACAGCCTCTTTGTTGTTTGTTGAAATTAATAGTTTAATTTTCCCTTGCAGGAATTGTAATCGAACTAAGTAGTTGAATGTTATTAATATCCGAGTAATCGTATTGATACAAGCCTTCGGGAGATATTAATACTAAAATCGAACCCAAAGGAATAACGTCATATGGAGTTATATCTGAATAAATCTTTAATAAGTTAGAGCCTAAATTTAAGGGATCCGAGGCATCGTAAATTTTTAATCCGGCAGTTCCATCACAAACAAACAGCACATCATCATCAATTCCCAAACCATAAGGATTTTCCATGCTGTATGATTTTAGCAATGTGGGAGCGGTAATATCACTCAAGTCGACAACATCCAACTGACTCGAGTTTTGGCCGCAGAAATTTCCTGCTCGTAAAGTGATGTATGCATAGTTACCCTCAACAACAACAGGGTCGCAACTCATAAAATGAGAATATTGAGATACTAATTGTGGTGCAAATGGGTTTGTGATATCAAAAATATACATTCCATTTCTAGCTCCTATATATAGGTTTGATTCATAGACAAATAATGTTTCCATTCCCCAGCCAACGTTTAGTGTGCCGTTTTTCGATATTTGATCCGGATTAGAGATATCAAACAATCGAAGTGATGAGCTGGAGTCAAGCGTATAAAGAGTGTTCGAATTTATCATGAATTTAGCCATAGAGCCGGCTTTTCCTGTTCCTCCAGCGGAGGCTTTTGCACCATTCGACATAGATGCTTCTGAGAACATGATATCATCATAGTAAGGATAGTATTTAGGCTCTACGTACTTTTCGCTGATTCTTTTCACTTTCCAACCAACTACGACACCTTTTTCAGGATCAATTTGCCCAATTTGATAATTATTGTCGGTTGGTGGTAATGAAAACGGGAAAATATCGGCGAATCGTTTTTCTATTGAAATGGCATTGATATCACTGATATCTATAGCTATTAAATCGGTGTAGGAGTCAGCATAAAGAATATCATCTTTTATGGCCATGTCGATGTTCCCCGGAATAGAAATGAATTTTGAGTTTATTGGTTTTGTAGGATCTGAATTATCGATAACATGAATTCCTTCGAATTTCTCATTTACTAAAATATAATCCTGATAGAAATAGATTTTTCCGGTAACCAGCATTTCCTTGGTACTTTCTGTCTTAACAGCATTCTTAAATTCCTCAGTTGGCATATAGACTGGTTCATTTATTGTGTATTCATGCTCTAATTTATCTTCGCAAGACCAAATTCCTGCACATAATAAAATAAGCACTGATAGGAAGGTGAAATATTTTGTAGTTTTCATGTGAATTTATTTAAAATCGGTTTAGTGGTTTGTTTTATTTCATGATGCAAATTGATTCAGAGGGTTGCGTTCTTCTATTTCATTTTTATTGTTTTATTCAACGCAACCATTACCGTGATGCATCATCAATAAAAAAAAACAAAACCATGATTATGAAGACTCCTAACGTATTAATTAAGCCAATTTTAATAATGGCTCTTGTTATATTATCTGTTGCCGGAACAATGGCACAGAGAAATGTAGATGTAGTTACCTTAAAAAATGGTAATGTTCTGAAAGGAAAAATTGTCAGACAAGTTCCTGGTGAATTTATTGAACTGGAAACCAGAGATAAGAATTTTTGGCAGTTCGATATGGAAGATATTTCGGATATACGCTTTGAGGCTAAAAGAATGCAAAAAACGGCTAAGGATAGTCTTCCCATGAAGAATGAGGGAATGTTTTATGAAGTTCGTATGGGGGCACTGGTTGGAAATAACGATAATAAAAACAATGCTCCTTTTAGTGTGTTACTATCTGGAAGCTACTTGTTTAAGAGTGGAGTGTCTTTTGGAATAGGTGGTGGCTATGAAGCGTATGATGAGGCACAAATGCCTTTGTTTGGAGAGGTTAAATACCATTCCAAGATTAAAGGAGTTAAAGCCTTTTTGTATTGTCAGTCGGGATATTCTTTTTCGTTAGATAATATTGATGGTCAAAGCTATTATTACATTACTAATGAAGATATCGATTCGAAGGGCGGTTGGTTGATTAATCCCGGAATTGGTTTTGTGTTAGGAAATAGCACTAAAACTAATTTTACTTTAAATATTGGTTATCGCTATCAAAAAATGGAGCAAAAATGGCACAATACTTACTCGGATGACATAGAATATTTAAAACAGGAAATTAATCGACTTTCTATTCATGTTGGTATAGTTTTTTAAAAAAGTACTTTGATTTTAAATCGTTTCGGTGAATGTATTTACTTTCAAAAATAAAATCAGGATGAGTCCTGATTTTTTTTATTTAGTTCTATGGATGGTAAATTTGTTCTCTATATAAGCTTCACTGCTCTTCATTTTTGTAGAAATAGATAAAATTTAATCAGTTTCTTATATCTTTGTAATTCAAAATTAGTTTAAATAAGAAATTTGGCACGAATTGTAGCGATTGATTACGGAAGAAAAAGGGTTGGATTGGCTGTTACAGACCCATTTCAGATTATTGCAAACGGTTTGGATACTGTTGCAGCAAAAGATGTATTGACTTATTTGGAGAAATATTTTCAGACAGAAGAGGTTGAATGCATTGTTGTGGGATATCCAAAGCAAATGAATAATGAGGATAGTGAATCTGTAAAATATCTAAAACCTTTTTTGGGACAATTAAAAAAGAAGTTTCCTGATATGTCAATCGAATTAATTGATGAAAGATTTACTTCGAAAATTGCTTTTCAAACAATGATCGATGGTGGCTTAGGAAAGAAAGCAAGAAGAGATAAAGCGATGATTGATAAAGTAAGTGCCACTATTATATTGCAATCGTACATGGAAACCAAAAGGAATCTGTTTTAGGATTTATTTGGATTAGATAATTAGAGAGAGAAAAAGAATGATTTTACCGATTACTATTTACGGTCATCCGGTTTTAAGGAAGGTCGCCAAAGATATTGATAAGGATTATCCTGAATTACAGAAATTTATGGATGACATGTGGCAAACCATGTATTTTGCCGACGGAGTTGGTCTTGCTGCACCACAAGTTGGGCGGTCTATCCGAATGTTTGTACTCGATTGCTCTTCCTTTGCCGAAGATGAACCCGAATTGGAAGGTTTTAAGAAAATGTTTATCAATGCAAAAATTACCGAACGTACAGGTGATGAATGGTCAATGTCTGAAGGATGTTTGAGTATTCCTGGCATAAACGAAGATGTTGTACGTCCCGAAACCATCAAAATTGAGTATTACGATGAGAATTGGGAATTTCATGAAGAGGAGTATTCAGGTTATGCGGCCCGGGTTATTCAACATGAGTATGATCATTTGGATGGAATCATGTTTACAGATCATTGTGCACCTCTAAAAAAGAGATTATTAAAAGGAAAGTTAACGGGTATATCGAAAGGAATTTTTAAAGCTAAATATCGATTTACACTCGCAAAATAATTTCAAAACCTTACCATCTCGGTAGGGTTTTTTTATTTGGAAACGGTTTGTTTATATTTTCAGGGAAATCCTGAAAAAAGGATTTCTGCTGCCGAATATTTATAATTTAATTAAACAAATTTGGGAAACCTCCGTATTAGCAGATGTTGATGGATAAACTCACTTAAATCTCTTATGATGAAAAAATTATTACTACTATTTATTTTATTTGTTCCATTTTTAGGTCAATCGCAGGATATTGAACAATTTCTGTTGGCGGGAACAGAAGATGCATCTAAATTGACTGAAAATTATGTGAATCCGGTTTCTAAAGGCTTTATGTATGGATTAAATAATGGTTGGTATTCAACAGGCCGTACTCACAAGAAATTAGGTTTTGATATCACCTTTGTTGCCAATTTGGCAAAAGTTCCAGGAAAAGACGAAGTGTTTCAATTTGTTGCAAGTGATTACTCCAACATTACTTTAGCTAATGGATCAAATGAGATTCAAACTTTGATGGGTGGAGATAATAATACAACACTTTCTGCACGAATTGAGACAGGTTCTGGGGATTTCAAGCTTACAGATTTCACTATGCCGGATGGTATTGGCAGTGATTTACCAATGAATGCAGTTCCAACAGCAACATTGCAGGTAGGAGTTGGAATTCCAGAAATTGACGCTGATTTAAAATTGAGATACCTTCCTAAAGTCGGATCATCTGACTTGGAAGTTGGAATGTTTGGTATTGGAATTCAGAAAAGCCTTACTAAAATATTGAAAATTGATAAAACTCCGGTGGATGTTTCTGCATTGATCGCTTATACCAAGCTGACAGCGGAATATGATATTCAAAAATTCAGGCATAAGTGGGAATGGGCAAATAATGGAATTTACAGCCAATGCTTATACCTTTCAGGCAATTGCTTCGGTGAATTTAAAATTGATTGAATTTTATGGAGCACTTGGTTACAATACTTCTAAAATGGATGTTGATATTAAGGGATCATATGATTTGGAATATACATTGGAAGGAACAGGAATGACGGTTTCGGAATCTGTTATCGATCCGGTTTCTGTTGATTTTAAAGCAAATGGTGTAAGGGCGACCATTGGAACTCGTTTAAATATGGCTTTTTTCAAAATATTCGGAGATTACACTATTCAGGAATACAATACGATTACTGCAGGAATAGCATTCAGTTTCAGGTAATTTTTTGAATTCCTGACAGCATTCTGTAAATTAGATAGATAAGCCTCTGTTCATAGAACAGGGGCTTTTGTTTTTTAAGAAGATAAGTGGTAAATTCAATTAACCATAAATTGAGTTATTAATGACTTTTAGAGAGTTGCTCCGTCAAAATCCTTTTCTTCGATTCTTACTGCCATTGATATGCGGAGTTGCGTTGTATGATATTATTGGTATTCCTCAGGTTTTGAATTGGATTCTGGTTCTATTCGGTTTTTCGGGAGTTCTTCTTTTTACCTTAATCACAAAACTTCGTAAATCTTATCCATTACGCAGTTTATTTGGTTTTTTTGTATTTGCTGTGTGTTTTGGATTTGGAAATATCCGGTACAATGACATTCAGTCCCAAATGTATCTTCCCATTTCCAAATCGAAAATTATTTTAAAAGGTAGAGTGTTGGATACACCCACTGAGAAGGGCAGGTGTTTTTCTTTTGTATTTGATGTTCAAAATATAAAAGCTTCAGATCAGTGGCAAAAAGTATCGGGTAAAACAATGATTTATCTTCAAAAGGACACGAAGGCCAAGGAGCTTGCTATTGGTGATTTGCTTGTGCTGAAGACTGAATTGCAAAGAGTCAAAAACGCCGGAAATCCATATGAATTTGATTATGCATCTTATCTAAAAACTCAACACATATTGTATTCTGCCTATACCGACTCTTTATCATGGAAACAGATAGAAAAGGGTGCAGATTTTTCAATTAAAGTACTGGCTTCAAAATGGAGGGATCAGTTACTGTCGATTTATCGGGAAAATGGAATACAAAATGAGAGTTTTGACATTCTGGCAGCTTTAACACTTGGATATAAAACCGGAATGGATCCGGAAATTAAAAAAGCTTGGGCAGATGCTGGTGCGATGCATGTCTTGGCTGTTTCGGGTTTGCATGTAGGTATAATCTATATGATTATGAATTATTTGATCCGATTTTTAGCTTGTTTCAAATACGGACGTCATTTGCAAGGCATTCTACTCTTGCTAACGCTCTGGATTTATGCGCTTTTAACTGGAATGTCCCCATCGGTAATGAGATCGGCAACCATGTTTAGTTTTATTGTGATTGGAAAAGTGCTTAAAAGAGAAGGAAGTATTTATAATTCGTTGGCGGTATCTGCATTTTTTCTGTTGTTAATCGATCCATTTTTACTTTTTACTGTGGGTTTTCAGTTTTCCTATCTGGCAGTTGTAAGTATTGTGTTTTTTCAACCTCAGTTCGAGCGGCTTATTTATGTTGGAAATCCAATTCTGAAATTATTATGGCAACTCACGACTGTTTCATTGGCTGCACAAATAGGAACATTTCCTTTGGCTATTTATTACTTTCATCAGTTTCCATCTTACTTTTTGCTTTCCGGATATATTGTTATAACTATGGCAGGGATACTGATTTACCTCTCGGCATTGTTACTTCTTTTGTCTCCGGTAAAAATTCTTTCAGAAAGTTTAGGATGGTTGTTGCGAAATCTTGTTGAAGGAATGAATTTCCTGATTGTGAAAATTCAAGCTCTGCCAGGGGCGGTTATTCGAGAATTGTCCTTAAGTCAATATCAATTACTGTTTACTTATTTTCTTCTTTTTTCATTGATTGCGCTTCTTTCATTTAAGCGGAAAAAAGCTGTTTACGCATTCATAATAATTTTAATTGGCATTCAATTACCAAATACCATTCGAATTTTTCAGGTTCCTAAAAGGGAAATGTTGGTTTTTAATTCCAGAGGTCAGAGTGTTATTGGTTTGATAGAAGGAAAGCGGGGATTGTTCTTAGTTGATGGGAAAATGTCATCAGTAATAAGTGAAAGAATAATTCAGCCATTTGTTTTGAAGGAAAATATTAATCAAACAAGCTTTGATACACTAAGACCTATAGATATTAAGTTGATGGGTAAAGATGTTGTTGCCATAATCGGAAAATGGGATCATGATTTGGAGAAAATATTAAAATTGATTCAGCCAGATTATGTTGTCTTACGGTTGGGAGGTTTGCAATCTAAAAAAATGATAACAAAAGAATTTCCCAATTGTAAAATGATACTCGATGCTTCAATTTATAGCGGAGACCGGAAAAAATATCTTTCAAAGGAAAATGAGGAGGATTCGAATCTTTTTGATGTACAGAATAATGGAGCTTATTTTTGTGTTTTATCAACTGTGAATTAACTTTCATCATTGAAAGAAAAGCTTTCGGATTCTCTCTTTGATTTCATAAAGTCTTTTGGTAATTTAGAGAGATTGGCTAATTAATATTTTTTAACAAATAGCTTTAGATTTTGATTGATTATGTGTTAATTTGCCGCTTCGAATTCCATTTATTTAACGGAACAAAGTTATGAAGATTGTAATTGCTGGCGCAGGGGCAGTAGGAATACACTTGGCGAAAATGCTAAGTAATGAAGATCATGATATTATCTTATTGGATAGTGATGAAGAGAAATTAAAGGAGATTGATTCCCATTTGGATTTATTAACCATTGTAGGGTCAAGTTCATCACTAAATGATCTTAAAGAGGCTCGGGTCAAAAAAGCAGATCTTTTTATTGCTGTAACTCAATCAGAGGAGACCAATATAACATCATCTATTCTTGCTAAAAAGTTGGGTGCCATTAGAACGATTGCCCGTATTGATAATCAAGAATATTTGATTCCTGAAAATAAAGAATACCTTAAAAGTTTGGGAATTGATGAATTGATCTATCCTGAGCGATTGGCCTCGAAAGAGGTAATTAGTTATTTGTCCAGATCAGGAACACGACAATTGTATGAGTTCTCTGGTGGGAAACTTCTTTTGTATGGAATAAAAATAAGCAGCAAGTCAGTATTTATGGATAAAACCATGGCCGAAGTTGCTGAAATGACTACCAATTTGGATTTTAGAGCTGTTGCCATAAAACGTGAAGATGCAACAATCATCCCAAGAGGACACAATCGATTTTCCCGTGGCGATTTAGTTTTTGTGGTAAGCAAACCTGATGCAATGGAGAGGGTGATGAGTCTTGCTGGAAAAGAGAAATATGAAATCAAAAATGCGATGATTTTGGGAGGTAGTCGTATTGGTCAGAAAACAGCGATGGAACTGGGCAAGAAGATAAATCTTAAATTGATTGAGATTGATAAGGATAAAAGTTTGAAACTTGCTGATTTACTTCAGGATACATTGGTTATCAATGGCGATGGCCGTGATAAGGAATTGCTGAAAGAAGAAGGGATTCATAAAATGGATGCTTTTGTAGCTGTTACAGGGAATTCCGAAACGAATATTTTAGCTTGTTTGCTGGCAAAAAAAATGGGGGTGAAGAGAACCATTGCTGAGGTGGAAAATATTGATTATATCGATTTGGCTGATAATATTGGTGTTGGTACCATGATTAATAAAAAATTATTAGCTGCTAGTTACATCTATCGATTTACAATGGATGCAGATGTTCAACATTGTAAATGGCTGACTGTTTCGGAGGCCGAGGTTGTTGAATTGGTGGCTAAACCCGATTCCAAAATTACCAAGTGCATGTTAAAGGATATGGATTTCCCGGAATATGCTAATATTGGTGGAATTATAAGGGATGATGAAGGTATTATTGCAACAGGAGAGACTCAAATTCAGCCCAATGATAAGGTTGTTGTGTTTACTCTGCCTTCTGCAATCAAAAAAGTTGAAAAGCTCTTCAAATAATAGCATTAAGAACCGAATGTATTAAATTCGGTCTCTTTCTATTTCTTTTTACAACACGAATTTTAAACGATATTTTTCCTTTTTTGGAAATTGTAAAATAAGCTGGTTCGAAATGCTCAACTGGAAATTTGTTTTTTATGTGATGTCGGTTTTAATGATCGTGGAAAGTTTTTTTCTGATTATTAGTGCCACAGTGGCCTTGCTGTACGGTGAAGGAGATTCTATATATTTTGTACAATCGGCGGGTATTTGCTTTTTATTTGGGGGTATTGTATATCTCTACACAAGAGGTTGCAGCAGGGATATTGGTAAACGGGAAGCATTTTTGGTTGTAAGTTTGGTTTGGGTTGTTTTCTCTATTTTTGGAGCATTTCCATTCTTTCTGGGTGGGTATATCCCAAATTTCACCGATGCTTTTTTTGAAACCATATCTGGCTTTACCACTACTGGTGCTTCAATTGTGAATGATATAGAAGCCTTACCACATGGCATCTTATTTTGGAGATCTTTAACCCATTTATTGGGCGGAATGGGAATTTTGGTGTTGACTGTTGCTGTTCTGCCCGTTTTTGGAATTGGAGGAATGGCTATGTTTAATGCTGAGGCCGCAGGTATTACACCAGATAAATTGCATCCACGTATAAAAGAAACAGCACAACGTCTTTGGGGGATATACATGCTTTTGGTTGCAGTGGAAACCTTATTTTTGGTGTTTGGAGAAATGGATTTGTTTGATGCTGTTTGTCATTCATTCGGAACATTAGCTTCAGGTGGATTTTCTACAAAAAACGCCAGTATAGCCAATTATTCTCCCTACATCCAGTATGTGATTATTGTTTTTATGTTTTTGGCCGGAGTAAATTTTACTCTTCATTACTTTGCAATAAAAGGAAGGTTAAATAAGGTTTGGAAAAATCAGGAATTTAGAGTGTATGCTGGTTTAATTGTATTGGTAACAAGTATAATTACCTTGACCTTGGTCTATTTGGATCACGGGCCTTTTGAGAAATCGTTTCGTGATGCGTTGTTTCAAGTTACGTCAATAATAACAAGTACAGGTTTTGTGAGTGCTGACTACACACTATGGCATCCATATCTGGTGTTCCTCATTTTTGGTTTGATGTTTACAGGTGCTTGTGTTGGTTCTACATCGGGAGGAGTTAAAATTCTTCGGCATTTACTTCTGTTCAAAAACAGTATACTGGAATTTAAGCGAATGATTCATCCTTCGGCAGTATTGCCGGTTCGTTATAACAAAGAAATGGTGGGACAGGATGTGATTTCTAAAATTCTGGCTTTTGTTATTTTGTATATAATGGTTTTTTTTATTGGTTGTTTTGCGATGACACTAATTGGTTTGGATCTAATTTCGGCTATGGGTGCAGTGGCAACAACTATGGGAGGAATTGGTCCTGGATTAGGCGTTGTTGGACCCATGAATAATTTTGCTTCAGTACCGGAAGCAGGTAAATGGATACTTTCATTTTTAATGATACTAGGTAGATTAGAGTTATTCACCTTTTTAATTATTTTTATTCCTTCTTTTTGGAAGAATCAATAAACATGATTAAAAAAAACCGTAGAATTATATCTTTGGTTAAAAATTTAAGGTAATTAAAGTGGTAAAGCACAAAATAATTCTAAATATTCTAGGTAAGCTCCTGATTGGTGAAAGCTTCTTCTTGTTTTTGTCATTATTGGTTTCGCTGTTGTATCAGGAATCTGATAGCATGGCATTCGTGAAGTCCATTCTGATTACTTTTACTGTTGGAGGAATGAGTTATATGCTTTCAAAAGGTGTTGGAAAGGACCTTGGGAAACGAGAAGGCTATATTATTGTAAGCATTGTTTGGGTGGTTTTTTCAATATTTGGTTGTCTGCCATACCTTTTTAGCGGAGCTATTCCATCGGTTACCGATGCTTTTTTTGAAACAATGTCAGGTTTCACAACTACCGGCTCTTCCATACTCAATAACATTGAAGAATTGCCTCATGGAATCCTTTTTTGGCGATCACTTACTCAATGGATGGGAGGAATGGGGATTATTGTGATGTTTCTTGCAATACTTCCAACTTTAGGCATAGGTGGACGAGAATTATTTATTGCAGAGGTCCCGGGTCCTGCACCCGATAAATTAACTCCTAGAATTAAAGAGACCGCTCGTAATTTATGGGGACTATATATCCTGTTTACTTTCGCTGAAACGATTCTGCTTTTTATTGGTGGAATGAGTTTTTTCGATGCAATTAATCATTCGCTGACAACTATGGCCACAGGTGGTTACTCAACCAAGCAGGCCAGTGCGGGTTTCTTTACATCCCCTTATTTGCAATATGTTATTATCTTTTTCATGTTTGTGGCCGGAACTAACTTTACCCTCGCTTATGCCATGGTAACAGGAAAAGCGTCAAAGGTGTTTAAGGATGAGGAGTTTCGTTTTTATGCATTGGTAGTTTTATTTTTTACCGGTATTATTACACTTGTTTTGGTTGTTGGGGATAATTTTGGATTCGAACGGGCTTTTCGGGACAGTTTGTTCACAGTAGTTTCAATAATAACTACAACCGGTTACGCAACTGCCGACTATCTGCTTTGGACTCCATTTTTGGGAATGCTGGTTTTTGTATTGTTTTTTGTTGGAGGATCAGCTGGTTCAACAGGAGGAGGAGTAAAAGTGGTACGGATTTTATTACTTTTTAAAAATAGTTTTTACGAACTGAAGCGTTTGGTGCATCCGAATGCAGTAATTCCAATTCGTTACAATGGACATGTTGTAGATCAAAAAATAGTTACCAACATTCTGGCATTTTTTGTTTTCTATATTATCATCTTCATGATATCCTCAATATTAATGTCTTTATGGACTCCAGATATTTATTCAGCATTTAGTGCAGTGGCAACAACGCTTGGTAATATTGGCCCTGGGTTCGGGGAGGTTGGGCCAATGGAAAATTTCTTTCACCTGCCTGCATTGGCAAAATGGTTTTTATCCTTTTTAATGCTGCTGGGGCGTTTGGAATTATTTACGGTTTTAGTATTGTTTTCGCCTTCGTTTTGGAAACACTAAGTCTTTACCCCGTCCTAATTATTTTCTGTTTAGCAATTTTGTAATCTTCAATTAGTTTAGTTATGTTGTGTTTTTGGGATTCTTACTGAAGATGTTGATGTAATGTTCATGTTTAAAAATGATCATTTCGTGTAAGAATTTGAATGCTTTAACATGTTTTTGCAATTGTTTTGTTTAATTTTGATCAATATTTCGTCTTATTCATTTTGAATAACATTACAATTAAAAATTTATGAAGAACATTACAGAGTACAATCATCTAATTGAGAAAGAGATGGCAAAATACAGGCAGGATACGCGGAAAATTCTTGAGCAATTTGAAAATAAATTTAACAAGGGAAGTATTGTTGCAACTCACCATTTTAACAATGCAAGTCCCGAGTTAATAAGTTTGGTAAAATCAGAGCTCGAAGAAGCGGGATTCAGACCCGAGCTGATAGGTAATAAGCCAGATGGTCATGTAGCTCTTCGTGTTAGTTTACTGAGATCATCAGAACTTGCGGCTTTCAAATAATCACAAAAAACAATGTCATCAATATTCTGTTGATGACATTGTTTTTTTAAGTCTGATTTATTCTTATAGTATAAGCTCACCAATTCCCGGGCGAATAATTTCAAAGGAGTCAGTAGTGCAGTCAACAATCGTAGAAGCAGTGTTTCTGCCGTAACCTCCATCAATAATAAGATCAACTTGCTTGTTGTATTTCTCGTGAATTAATTCAGGATCTGTTGTGTATTCAACAACTTCATCCGGATCATGAATTGAGGTTGTTAATATTGGATTTCCTAATTCCTCAACAATACTTAATGGAATGTAATGATCAGGCACACGAATACCAACAGTTTTCTTTTTACTCTTGAACAATTTGGGAACATTACTGCTTGCCTGCAGTATAAATGTGAAGGCTCCTGGTAAATTCTTCTTCATCATTTTAAAGGTGGTATTGTCAACTTTGGCATACTCAGACAAGTTGCTCAAACTACTGCAGATTAATGAGAAATTTGCTTGTTCAGCATGAATTCCTTTTAAAGCAGCAATCTTTTGTATGGCTTTATTGTTGTTAATGTCACAGCCAATAGCATAGACGGTATCAGTTGGGTAGATGATAATTCCGCCATCCTTTAAAATGTCAGCAATTTTCCTGAATTCCCGATGATTGGGGTTGTCAGGATACAATTTTAAAAGCATTTGTAGTGGTTTTGGGTTATTATGGAGGATAAAGATAAAAGATTCTTTGAAATAGCTAATGTACTGAAGCCTATTTATTTTGTTCCTTGAATGGGAAAGAGGCGGGGATACCGGCTGGATTTAGATTTGGCACAAACAAAAAAAGGAGTGCTTAAGCACTCCTAAATTATAATATCATGTAAAGCTTACCCATTTAGTTTGTTGTAATCAGCAAGGAATTGCTCCAAACCTTTATCAGTTAAAGGGTGATTTAGCAGACCTGTAATGGCACTAAGCGGACTGGTTGTAACATCAGCACCAGCTTCGATACATTGAACCATGTGCATGGTGTGACGAACCGATGCAGCCAGAACCTGAGTTTCGAAACCATAGTAGCTGTTCATATCTACAATTTGACGAATTAAGTCAATACCATCAGTACAAATATCATCCAAACGGCCAACAAAAGGAGATACATATGTTGCTCCCGCTTTAGCTGCCAACAATGCCTGACCTACTGAGAATATCAAGGTACAGTTAGTTCTTATATCCTGTGAGCTTAGGTATTTTACTGCTTTAATACCATTTTTGGTACATGGAACCTTCACAACAATTTGTGGATGAAGAGCGGCTAATTCCAAGCCTTCAGAAATCATTCCTTCAAAATCGGTTGCAATAACCTCAGCACTTACATCACCATCTACAATTTCGCAAATATCAACATAGTGCTTTTTGATGTTTTCTTCCCCTTTAATCCCCTCCTTAGCCATAAGAGATGGGTTAGTGGTAACGCCGTCAAGGATTCCTAAATCCTGCGCTTCTTTAATCTGATCAAGATTTGCTGTGTCGATAAAAAACTTCATTTTACGATTTTTAGTTTGTTATTTGTTCAAAACGAAAATACACTAATTTCTTTTACATACAAAGAATAGCATGTGTTTTGAACTCATGAAATAAAACATAGAGACGCGAAACTATTTCCGCATCATAGAGATTCGAAAAATATGAAGTTGGTGGGGGTAAAAAAAGAGCCGATGGAGGGATTCGAACCCACGACCTGCTGATTACAAATCAGCTGCTCTGACCAACTGAGCTACATCGGCGTTTTGTTATTTTTAGAAGGTAAAACGATCCTTCATATAATCTTGTAAAGAACAAAAATAAGCCCGGAAGCTTTTGTTATAATTCTAATTTGAGCCATTGATGAGAATTGAACTCATGACCTCTTCCTTACCAAGGAAGCGCTCTACCCCTGAGCTACAACGGCAGTAACAAAATAAAAGGAGATCATCTTCCTTAAATTGAGCCGATGGAGGGATTCGAACCCACGACCTGCTGATTACAAATCAGCTGCTCTGACCAACTGAGCTACATCGGCGTCTTGTTATATTTTAGAAGGTAAAACGACCCTTCAAATAATCTTGTAAAGAACGAAAGAAAGCCCGAAAGCTTTCTTTTAATCTTATTGGAGCCGATGGAGGGATTCGAACCCACGACCTGCTGATTACAAATCAGCTGCTCTGACCAACTGAGCTACATCGGCATTTTTATACAAATATTGAAGTATAAAAAGTGGGTAAACAGCTACGTCGCACTGCTTCGACCACCTACCCTTGCTGCCTTCCGACCCTGGGGGGATTCAGTAGGAGCTAGTCGCATAGTGCTTACCCGACGACAAAAGTAGAAAAATCTTGATTCCTCGCAAACAAATTATGCAACTTCTTATCTAAATTTTCGGTGGTGAGCAGTCAATGGTTTTATTCTCAGAGAAATAATTTTTTTTAAAAACGGTGATTTTTTTAGGATTCATTTGTTTCTGGATATAAACAATGAGCATTTGAAATCAGAATTATACTTTTTTGAGTAAGGCTTTCTTGTAAAAACGGATATCTTTGTGCTCGAAATACAAATTTTAATATTCATGCAGATTTTTAAAAATTCATTACTAAGACATACTTTTCTTTTTGGCGTATTGGTAGGCGGAGCGCTAATTTTAGCGGCCTTCGTGGTTTATCTAAAAGATTTATCTGTTAATTTTGATCCGAATCTTCGATCCATAAACTTATTTTTAATAGTTAGCGGTATATTTTTTGGTGTGAAAAAATATCGTGATGATGAACTGGGTGGTGCAATTAGCTATGGTGAAGCATTGGCAACCGGAGTTCTTATTATTGGGTTTGCATCCATGTTTTATTCCATTTTTATTTATGTTTTAACAAGTTTCTTTGATACGTCAATTATTAAAGAAGCCATCATTTTTCTGGAGAAAGGTTTGCATGAAATGGGATATCAGCAAAAAGATATTGATTTGCTGATGGGAATCTATAAAAACATTACACCTGGATTATTTGCTGTTGGGCAGTGGTTCAGTAAAGCATTGTCAGGACTGCTTTTTTCTCTTATTTTGGCCTTTTTCTTTCGTCAGAATAGAAATTTGTTTAATAAGAACTCTATTGATAAATTTAACGAATCGAATAATCAGTAAAATTTCAATATGGATATCTCCGTTGTAGTTCCTTTGTATAATGAGGAAGAATCGCTTCCTGAATTACTGGCCTGGATTGATCGGGTGATGCAGGCAAATAGTTTTAGCTATGAGGTTGTTTTAGTTGATGATGGAAGTAATGATACTTCCTGGACTGTGATAGAGGATTTACAAACTAAGTATTCTTCTGTTAAAGGAATTAAATTCCGACGAAATTACGGGAAATCGGCAGCACTTTTTAGCGGATTTGAAATTGTTAAAGGCGATGTTGTTATAACTATGGATGCAGACCTTCAGGATTCTCCGGATGAGATTCCTGAACTGTACCGTATGATAAAGGAAGAGGATTTCGATTTGGTTTCAGGATGGAAACAGAAACGTTACGATCCAATTTCCAAGACCATCCCAAGTAAATTTTTTAATAGAACAGCAAGAGCCATGTCTGGTATCAAACTGCACGATTTTAATTGTGGTTTAAAAGCCTATAAGAAAAAGGTTGTGAAAAGTGTTGAGGTGTATGGCGAAATGCACAGATACATTCCAATTTTGGCTAAAGAGGCGGGTTTTGTTAAAATTACTGAAAAAGTAGTGCAGCATCAGGAACGAAAATATGGTGTAACCAAGTTTGGTTTGAGCCGCTTCATCAATGGTTTTCTCGATTTATTATCCATTAGTTTTATCAGCAAGTTTGGTAAAAAGCCAATGCACTTTTTTGGATTGCTGGGAACATTAATGTTTCTGGTCGGTTTTTTTGCTTCTGCATGGATCGGCTTTCAGAAATTGTATAGCATGAGTTTGGGAATTATGGCTCACCGCGTAACCGATAGTCCGTACTTTTTTATTGCATTAACAACAATGATTATTGGAACTCAACTATTTCTTACCGGATTTGTAGCTGAATTGGTAAGTCGCAGTTCGTCAGAGCGGAATACCTATCAAATCGAAAAAGAAATCTAAGTAGAATTATAAATTATGAGTGAGGAATTGTGAATTAATTCTAACTGATATATAGTTTTTTGAAAAACTTACGAAGGCCGAAATGATAAAGAGAATCATTAGAATTTTACTGCAAATATTTTCTCGTCCGATTCTGATTCGGATGAGCATGATCATAAATAAAGTACTTGCTGTATTTTTAAGCGGAAATCAAGTTGAGTGTCCTGTTTGTGGCGGGCACTTCCGTAAATTCCTTCCTTATGGATATACAAAAGCTAGTGGGCGTGATAATGTTTTGTGTCCGAAATGCCTTTCTTTGGAACGTCACCGGTTGATGTGGTTGTATTTAAACGAAAAGACAGAGTTCTTTACAAGAGAACTTAAAGTTTTGCACATTGCTCCTGAACAATGCTTTTACAAGCGGTTTAGAAAGTTGCCAAATTTGGATTATACCACGGCTGATTTGGAATCTCCCATTGCTGATGTGCATTTTGATGTGCAGGAAATTCCTTTTGCCGAAGCATCCTATGATGTGGTAATCTGTAATCACGTGTTGGAACATGTTACTGATGATGCAAAAGCCATGAGTGAGATTTACCGTGTATTGAAACCAAAAGGATTTGCCATTTTACAGGTTCCTATGGACACAAAAAATCCGCTAACGATGGAAGATCCAACGGTTACCGATCCCAAGGAGAGGGAAAGACTGTACCGTCAAAAAGATCATGTTCGCTTGTATGGTTTGGATTATGCCGATAAATTGTCCAAAGTGGGATTTTCTGTTTCCCAATCTCAGTATGCAAAAGAAATTTCTTCCGATTTGGCCGAAAAGTATCGCTTGCCAATGAATGAAATTTTCTATTTCAATCAAAAACGATAAGATGACCGAAGAAATTAAATTTTCAATTATTATTCCGGTGTACAATCGTCCGGATGAGATGAAAGAATTGCTGGATAGTTTATCCGAGCAGACTTTTAAAGATTTTGAATTGGTGGTGGTTGAGGATGGTTCATCGATAAAAAGTGAGGAGCTTTGTGATACGTACCGCGATCGAATACATATATCGTATTTCTACAAACAAAACGAAGGACCCAGCATTGGGCGCAATTACGGATTGGCCAGAGCAAAAGGGAATTATTTCCTGTTTTTCGATTCCGATTGTATTCTTCCTGCTCATTATATGGAAACTATACACAAAGAGTTAACTGATAATTTTGTGGATTGTTACGGTGGGCCTGATGGCGCGATGGACGATTTCTCGGATTTCCAGAAAGCAGTTTCCTATGCCATGACTTCTTTTTTCACCACCGGTGGAATCCGGGGAGGGAAGAAGCAAGTACATAAATTTCATCCCCGCAGTTTTAATTTGGGCTTTTCGAAGGCAGTTTATGAAGATACCGGAGGATTTCCGGTTACTACCATGCATCCGGGCGAAGATATGGTTTTTGCTATAGAGGTAATAAAACGCGGATTTGAAACCCGTTTGGTTCACGAAGCATATGTGTTTCATAAGCGGAGAATCTCCTTTAAAAAATTCTACAAGCAGGTTTTCGGATTTGGAAAAACCCGCTACATCATCTCAAAACATTATCCGGAAACCTTCAAAATATTTTTCCTGTTTCCCTCTTTATTCGCAATTGGGACAATTGGAGCATTAGTTTTAGGAATAGCTGTTCACCAAATTTTTGCTTTTCCAGTTCTTTTGTACGCTTTTCTGGTGTTTGCAGATGCACTCACAAAGACCAAATCGTTTGCCATTGCAATAAAAGCGCTTGCCGCAAGTTTTGTGCAGCTGTTCGCTTATGGTATTGGATTTATGGATGCCGTTTGGAAACACAAAGTTTTGGGGAAAGATGAGTTTGGAGTGTTTGGGAAAGGGTTTTACGAATAGGAAAAAAAGAGACTTAAGCCTCTTTTTTGATTTTATCTTTGATGTATTTAATGACATCGTCTTCCTGATCGGGATGAAACCATTCAATTTCTTTGTCTCTGTTAAACCATGAGAGTTGGCGTTTTGCATATCTTCTCGAATTTCTTTTGATCAACTCAATGGCTTCATCAAGATTGATATTTCCCTCTAAATATTCAAATAGTTCTTTGTAGCCAACTGTGTTTAGTGAGTTGTAATGACGGTATTTAAATAATGCCCTGGCTTCTTCAAGTAAACCTTCTTTCATCATTAAATCAACCCGTAAGTTGATTTTTGCATACAATTCTGCTCTGTCCCGGTTTAAGCCGACTTTAACAATATTGAAATCTCTCTTTTTCTTGGTGTTTGTTCTTAGTTCGGAATAGGGTTTACCAGTCATTAAACAAACCTCAACCGCATGAATCACTCTTTTTGCATTTTTCAAATCTACCTGATCGTAAAACACCGGATCGAGTTGTTTTAACTGCATGCGCAATGATTCAATTCCCTCCTTTTGGGCACGCTCTGCAACTTCATTGCGCAAATCCGGATCAATAGTCGGAATTTCATCAATACCATTGCAGATAGCATCGATATACATCATACTTCCACCTACTAAAAGGACTTCATTTTTTGTTTTAAAAAGATGATCCAGTAAGTCTAAGGTCTGTTGTTCGCATTCCCAGGAACTAAAATAGTCGTGAATGGAATGAGTATGAATGAAATGATGTTTTACTGCCTCCAATTGTTTCTTTTCAGGCACTGCAGTTCCAATGCTCATTTCCCTGTAAACCTGACGGCTATCGGATGATGAGATTACTGTATTGAAATGTTGCGCGATTTTAATGCTTAAATCGGTTTTGCCAACACCTGTAGGACCCAGTAAAACAATCAGGGTTTTAGACATCTAAAGTTAATTATGAATTGCAAATTATGAGTTTTGAATTGCGGTTTTTGCATATGTTGAATGCAAAATTTAGTTTTGCACTAACTGCTAAAGAATGTCTTCGTAGTCATCCAGGTTTTCAAATTCAGGGCCTTCATCAAATTCGTCATCGAAATCGGCCAAATAATCGTCGGCAGTCATGGTTTTTTCAGATTTTGCTTCAAATTCCCCAAAACCAAGACCTTCAAAATCTTCAGCATCCATTTTAATTTGTATGGGTGCATCGCCTTTGGATAATGTACATTTAGGATATTTGGTTTTGGATTTTGAAATGCCTTTTTCAATTAACTGAACATTGAAAAAACGATCAGAAAAGAAATCAAAAACATAAATTAATTCGGGTCTTTCAGAGGAAACAAATTCACGTATCATTGCAACATCCATTGCAACAACATTAAAATTGTCATCGTCTTCGGTATTCATTTCGAAAAGGGCAATTTCCAAGCCTCTTTCATCATTAGCGCCTACCTGGTAAAAAGAAGCCATTTGAGAATTATCATATCCAATCGTTTCCTGAATGGTGTTATGGAACTCTAAATAAGTTTGTTCATGATCAATTTCAATTTCAAGAACAAAATTTTTGACCTCAGGTGAGGTTATTTTAAATTTATATATCATGGTTTTATTTTGATTTTAATTTCGATAGAAACTCCATTGTATCCACATTGTCGGCATAATCCCATAGTTCCGGCTCCTGCGCTTTTCCAAATGGAACTGCATTAGGGATTCCATTCCCTACAATGCATTGGATTAGTTCTGAATTTGTGTTTAAATTGATTTTCAGATCATTAATTTCGGAATAATATTCATAGTTTACAACTCCTATTGGAGAGGTAATTGCAGTATTTTCATTTAGAAGAACGAAACCGGTATCAAGGTGTTCTATTCTATTCATTAAGAACATTGAACGCTGATAATCGTAGTTGTTTGCGTATTTATTGTGATCGTTTACAAACGAATAATTTTTCCAGCAGTCAAGAAGGTGTACCAAATCATATCCTTTCGGGATATATAACTTTGAAACATTTCGGCATCCCAATCCAAAATATAAAAATACATCTTTTGCAAGTGCTTCCAATTCTTCATTGGTTTCGTTGCCTGATAGTACTGCAGCAGAATTTCTATTTCTGCGGATGATATGATCATACTTTTTGAAATAGGCTTCGAAATATCTGGCTGAATTATTACTTCCGGTAGCTATTATTGCATCAAATTTGTTTTCACCGCTTAATCTTTCTGATTGAAATGAGATGAGTTCATCGAATTCAGAATTGATTTCAATCAGTAGTTTTGAGACAAAATTGAGTAACTGGTTATCTTTTGACGATAATTTTCCAATAAAAGAATGACCGGATATTAAGACTGATAACATGTCGTGAAATCCTACCATAGGGATATTTCCAGCCATAATTACAGCAACTTTTAGTTGCGTATTTTTATCGGGAACAGAGTAGCGGTTTAGCCATTCATTCAGTTTTTGCTCTTTTAAAAAAGTACAAATGCCATTTATGGATGCATGAACATGATGTGGCGTGAACCACAAATTCTCATTTGAGACTCTGTCAAGTAAGGCTTTAAATTCGTCATAATATGTTGAATTTAGTCTGTGTTCAGCAGGTTTTGCATCTTCAGATGAAAACTGAGATAGAAAATTACCTAACTCAACAAATGCTCTTATTCTTTCAGTTTTGTTCATGGTATAATTCAAAAAAATCTCCAATTAACTTTACTTTAAGTTATATCTGGAGAATTTGATTTGCTTACTATTTTGCAAAGATAAAAATTGTTATCAAAGTATCTTAACTATTTTAATTCTTAAACAAAGTTGGAAAGGAAACTTAATGCAAATCCTGCTCCTATAAGAATAATAATTACAAATAGTAAAAAGGAAATAGTGGCAAGCAAGAGTCCAATAAATGCGCATGTTTTACCGGTAGTAACATTATTCCATGAGGCTGAGGTATACAAATGGGGTGTTTCCTGATACAATTTAGTCGCTTGCTTCGATAAAATTAATGCAATGATCGCCATTACTAAACTGATAATTCCGGCAAAGCAGAATAAAAAAATAGAGAGAATCCCAAGAACTAATATGCTTGATGAGTTAGGCAGTACTTCTTGTTTATTGGTTGAGGTTTGATTCCTGTTTTCCATACTGATTTTTATTAATAGGAATTGATTTTATAAATGTATGAGAAGAGTATTAATAGTACTGATAGAAAGAAAAGATATTTTAGAAGAATTGTGCCCCATGAAAATTTGAATTTTAAATGCAGAAGTAAAAGAGGGAGCATACTCAGCATTGGAATAAGTGCAGGGTACAAGTGTATCGATTCCCAAATATCACCTTTGAGCAGTGCTATCAGGGAAGTTTGCAAGCCACAACCAGGACATGCAACCCCAAAGTGTTCTTGGAAAGTACAAGCCGCCAGATGATTTTCGAGCCAATTGATGATGTTTTGCCACATTCTATTATAAATATGGTTTAATTTATGAA
Organism: Marinifilaceae bacterium; assembly: GCA_016936255.1. Lineage (GTDB taxonomy): Bacteria > Bacteroidota > Bacteroidia > Bacteroidales > Marinifilaceae > Labilibaculum. The sequence continues at coordinate 21,452 of JAFGYE010000051.1, forward strand.
AACAATGGCGCAAAAAAAAGCCGATGCATAAACATCGGCTTTAGAATTCAATATGTGAAAATGTAATTACAGATCTCTTCTTTGATAAAGAGCATCCTCCATATCCATTTCGTCGAACTGCATGTATTTGTAAACTTCTTTTTCGTTAGATTGAATCTTTTCTTTGTAAATTTCCATATACTCAGCAGGAGTAGGTAGTTTACCTAAAACTGAAACAACAGCGCCAAGTTCGGCAGAACCCAAATAAACCTGTGCACCCGTTCCCATGCGGTTGTTGAAGTTACGGGTTGAAGTTGAATAAACATTTGCGTTATCCGGAACACGTAGTTGGTTCCCCATACACAATGAACATCCAGGGGTTTCAACACGAACTCCTAACTGAGAGAAGGTTGCAAAAGTTGCTTCTTCTTTCAATACAGCCTGATCCATACGGGTTGGAGGAGCAATATAGGTTCTCACTTTATCGCTTGGTGTATGTCCTTTCCAAACTCTTTCGCAAGCACGGAAGTGACCAATGTTAGTCATACAGGAACCAATGAATACATCCTGGATTTCAGTGTTCTGAACATCAGAAAGTAATTTTACATCATCCGGATCGTTAGGACAACAAAGAATAGGTTCGTGAATTTCAGAAAGATCAATTTCGATAGTCGCTGCATATTCTGCATTTTCATCTCTTGCGATCAATACAGGATTCGCCAACCACTCGTTACATGCATCAATACGGTTTTGAATAGTTTGAGCATCATCGTAGCCCATTTTAATCATGGATTCCATCAAGGCAACATTCGACTTCACATACTCTATAACACGAGCTTCGGATAACTTGATACATCCAGCCGCAGCAGAACGCTCAGCAGTTGCATCAGTCAATTCGAATGCCTGCTCAACAGTAATGTCTTCAAGACCTTCCATCTCGATGATTTTACCGTTAAATATATTGATTTTGTTCTTCTTAGGTACTGTTAATTGTCCGTTTTGAATTGCAAAATAAGGAATTGCATTTACCACATCACGCAAAGTGATGCCTGGGTTTAAGCTTCCCTTAAATTTGATTAAAACAGATTCAGGCATATCTAAAGGCATAAAACCTAAAGCTCCTGCAAAAGCAACCAAACCTGAACCTGCAGGAAAAGAAATACCCAATGGAAAACGTGTGTGTGAATCACCACCAGTACCAACAGTATCAGGTATCAAAAGACGGTTCAACCAAGAGTGAATAACACCATCACCTTGCTTCAAAGGCACGCCTTTACGCTCAGAGATGAACTTAGGTAAGCTTTTGTGCATTGTCACGTCAGTTGCTTTAGGATAAGCTGCTGTATGACAGAAAGACTGCATAAACATTGGTGCTTCAAAACTTAAACATGCCAACTCCTTAATTTCGTCTCTGGTCATAGGTCCCGTTGTATCCTGAGAGCCAACGGTTGTCATTTTAGGTGCACATGAAGCTCCTGGCAATACGCCTTCAACACCACAAGCTTTACCAACTATTTTTTGAGCCATTGTATAACCTTGATTAGCCTTTGGCTTTGGGTTATTGGCAACAGCGAAAATATCAGCAGCAGGCATTCCTAATAACTCACGAGATTTTTCAGTTAATGCTTTTCCAATAATTAAAGGGATACGGCCACCTGCACGGTACTCATCTGATAAAGTATCAGGAGCTAAAGTATAAGTACAAATGACTTTACCATCGCGGATAATTTCACCTTTAACATTGTTTATTACAATTTCATCACCTGTACTAAGTTTAGAAACATCAGTAATGATTGGTAATCCGCCGGAATCTTGTGTTGTGTTGTAGAAAATTGGAGCAATTGCACCGCCGATTACCACGCCGGCAGTACGTTTGTTTGGTACTGCAGGAATGTCTTCTCCAATGTGCCATAGCAATGAGTTGGCAGCAGATTTGCGGGATGAACCGGTTCCCACAACATCACCAACGAAAGCAACTTTGTGACCTTCTTTTCTCCAGCCGGCAATAATTTCAATACCATCTTCGAAACGCCCAGCTCCCATAGCTAAAGCGTGCAATGGAATATCCGGACGGGTAAACGCCTGAGATGCAGGAGAAAAATCATCAGTATTGATTTCACCTTCTACCTTGTAAACTTTCAATTTAATTTCTTCCGGCAGTTTAGAACGTTTGGTAAACCACTCAGCATTTGCCCAGGATTCAAGTACACTTTTAGCTGCTGCATTGTTGTTTGCAAGATCGGCTATAGTTTGGAACGAATCATATACCAGAATTATGCCTTTAAGAGCTTCGGCAGCTTCTTCAGCTAACGATTTATCTTTTAATGCCTCAACCAATACGGTTACATTGTAACCACCCATCATAGTGCCTAAAATTTGAATTGCTTCAGATTTTGTGATGATTGGTGAACTCAATTTGCCTTTTAAAAGTTGTCCAAGAAACTCTGCTTTTACTTTGGTTGAATCATCAACTCCGGGAGCGATTCTTTCTTTAAATAAATACAAAAGAAAGTCTTCTTTTCCTTCGATAGGATTTTGCAGTAATTTGCAAAGTTCAGCAGTCTGTTCTGCATTTAATGGCAAGGCCGGGATACCTTTGGTAGCGCGGGCTGCTTCGTGTTTTAAATATGCGTCAATCATTGTTGTTTGATACGGTTATGTTAGTTTAGTAACCTTCGTATTTTGAATGAAGAATTATTCCTTTATTCACAACAAACATATGGTTTTTATGATTACACGATTCATAAAAATGCGTGTTTTATATCATGTTTTAGGGCATAAAAAAAGCCCTCCCAAAGGAGAGCTTTAAATTGTATATCTATATAAGGATTACTTTACAGAATCCATGTATTGAATCAATTCACATACTTTAGTAGAATATCCCATTTCATTGTCATACCATGAAACAACTTTCACGAATGTAGGAGACAATTGAATACCTGCTGTTGCGTCGAAGATAGAAGTTCTTGTATCGCCAATAAAGTCGTTAGATACAACTGCATCTTCAGTATAGCCAAGAACACCAGCTAATTCGCCTTCAGAAGCTTCCTTCATTGCAGCACAAATAGCAGCGTAAGAGGTTTCTTTTTCCAAACGAACAGTTAAATCAACTACAGATACATCTGGTGTAGGAACACGGAAAGACATACCAGTTAATTTACCATTCAAAGCAGGAATCACAACACCTACAGCTTTAGCAGCTCCGGTAGATGAAGGGATAATGTTTTGTCCGGCTCCACGTCCACCTCTCCAGTCTTTTGCAGAAGGACCATCAACAGTTTTTTGAGTTGCAGTAGTAGCGTGAACAGTTGTCATTAAACCTTCGATAATTCCAAACTTGTCATTCAATACTTTAGCTACAGGAGCTAAACAGTTGGTTGTACAAGAAGCATTAGAAACGAAAGTCATATCGTTAGAGTATTCTTTGTTGTTTACACCCATAACGAACATTGGTGTATCATCCTTAGAAGGAGCAGACATTACAACTTTCTTAGCACCTGCATCGATGTGACCTTGAGCTGATTCTTTTGTTAAGAAAAGACCAGTTGACTCAACAACATATTCAGCACCTACGGCACCCCAGTTAATATCAGCAGGATTTCTTTCAGCAGATACACGAACAGTTGTTCCGTTTACTACTAACATACCATTTTTTACTTCAACATCACCGTTGAATCTTCCATGAGTAGAATCATATTTTAACATGTAAGCCATGTAATCTACATCAATAAGGTCGTTAATTGCAACAACTTCGATATTGCCTTGTGCAACTGCCTGACGGAATACGAAACGTCCGATACGTCCAAATCCGTTGATACCAATTTTAATCTTTGACATTGTGTATAAATTTTAATTTATAAACCCTTTGTTTCTCAACGGCAAAAGTATGTATTTTAAAAATATTTTGTATTGAAAAAGTAAAAAAAATAATTTATTTATTTTTCACTTAAATAAGGCTTGTTGCTTGATAGTTAGTTGTTTGTGTGGCATTATAACGATTGCGAATGAAAAATTTAATGAAAAAAAAATCTCATTTAGTGAGATTTTCTTTTGATTTAAACAGTTTTGCTCGTACAGCTTGTATTTGCTTTTGTATAAGCAGGACATCTTTTATCAACTGCGCATGATGTTGAGATTATCCCAAGAAGGAATAGTATTGCTAATGCGTAAAGTGTTTTCTTCATAGGTAATAAAATTAAAGGTCAAGTTTATTCGTTTCTAAATTCGTGAAAAGATATAAAAAAATGTTGTGAAACTACAAATTGGAAATATTTGTGTTTTGTTAAATTTATACTGTCTTTTATACCTTCTCTGTATTATTTTTGTTTGGGAAATATCGAAATTAATTAATGAAAAAACTATTTCTAAGCTTATTTATCACATCATGTTTTCTTTCTTTTGGTTTTTCTCAAGAGAAATCTTTTGTGTTGAAAGTTGTTGAATCCTCCAATAATGGTGCGGTTCAAGAGTGTGTTTGTGGCGATTATGAGAAGTTTATTGTTGAGGAAATGGCATTGAAACGACTCGAAAATAAAATTTCGAAATTGAAACAAAAAGGGTATTTGGAAGCCAGTATCGATTCAATTTCATTCAGTAGAGATACCATAATCGCAATGATTCATCAAGGAGGAAAATATGAATGGGAGGAAATAAATTTTCGTGGAGTTGAAAATTTAGACTTATCTACATTGAATTTAAGGTCGGTGAATAAACGAAGAAAGTTTATCAGTTTTTCTGATCTGGAAATTTTTCAGACTGACATTTTGAATCATCTGGGCGACAATGGATATCCATTTGCTCAATTAAAATTATCAGAGATAAGTATTGTCAACAAAAAGGTAAGTGGCGAATGGGAGATTGAACCTCATGATTTTATTCGATGGGACAGTATTGTACTCAAGGGAACGTCTAAACTTAAACCTAGGTTTTTACAAAGATATTTGGGTATTTATCCGAATAAAACATATCAGGAAAGCAGGAGTAAACTGGTTTCTAAAAAGATCGCTAATTTAGGCTTTGTGAAGGAAATTAAAGCTTCAGAGATTGAATTTGAGAGTGGTAAAGCAAGACTATATACATATCTTGAAAGGGAATCGGCCAATCAGTTTGATGGAATAATCGGCTTTCAGACAAACAAGGATAAAAATAAAATGGAGTTAACGGGGGAAGTAAAGTTGGCTTTGGAAAATATATTTTCAGCGGGAGAAAGTATTCGCTTCAATTGGCAGAAGTATGAAGAAAGTAGTCAGAACTTGTCTTTGGGAATGGTTTATCCTTACTTGTTTTCATCCGGTTTGGGGATTGATTTTGGTTTTGACATTCAAAAGAAAGATTCAGCTTATTTAAGTACTGCAATTGATTTGGGTTTTCGGTTTACTCAGTCGGGTAAAAATTTTAGCAAGCTGTTTTTTAAAATGAATTCATCATCATTGCTAACCACAAATCATTTGGCCAGCGTTTCAGTGCTTCCTGATTATGCGGATGTAAAGTCCTATTTGTACGGATTTGCTTACCATTTTGAAAATTTGGATTATTCTTTTAATCCTAAGAAAGGATGGAAGCTTAATTTTTCTATTGCTGCAGGAACACATAAAACAAGAAAGAATGCCGGAATACCTAATGAACTATACGATAATATCGATTTATCGGACAATTTAATTGATACAGAATGGGTTTTGGAGTACAACATTCCAGTTCAGGAGAAAATTAGTTTTCGACTTAGAAATAGGAGCGGGCTTAAAGATTCAAAGAATTTGTTTCAAAATGATCTTTTTAAGTTGGGAGGTTTAAACTCTTTAAGGGGATTTAATGAAGATTCATTTATAGCTTCAAAATATTCTGTTATGACTACAGAATTAAGGTTTATCCCTCAACGAAACTCAAGTTTTTACTTGTTTTGGGATGGTGGATATTACAGTAATAATTACTTAAGGGATAAAATTCATGATTATCCCTGGGGAATTGGTTTTGGTTTAAATTTTGCTTCAAAATCAGGAATTTTCACTTTAAATTATGCCGTAGGAAAACAACGTAATGCAAAGATTGATTTTCAGGAAGCCAAAATTCATTTTGGATTTGTAAGTCGTTTCTGATTGAGAAACATCTATACCTTGCTGTTTGTTCTAACCAATAGATAATAGCTAATTAAAATTGAAATGCCAGTTATACAGGAGGCGGCAATATTGGGCAGCTGACCTTCTATCAAAAGGTTTATTGTGAAAATAATAATTAGGGCAGTTATTATTCCAATAGGAAAGGAGGTAACTATATATTTTAAGTTCGATTTAGAAGTTTTATTAGCTAAGTTTTCCAGTTGTTCAACGTCAACTTCAAATTGTTCAATTGCCTTCGAAAAGGCATTGATTTCTTCGTTAAAAAAGTCATTTTCTTCTTGGGATATAAAAAATATAAAAGAACTGAAACGATAATTTGCATAAATATTATAATCTAAACGTTCCTTTTTTACAATCTCAATTTCAACGATCGTTTTCCATTTAATAGGATTAAGAGATAGAAGATTGCCAACAATACTTCCTCTGTGAAAAGTCATTCCTTGTGCATTGGCATCTGTAAGCGTATAGCCTCGTACTTCATAAAATTTTATGATATCTGAAACTAACAGTTTTTTATTTCGTTTTATATTGAAGCCAATTAGCTTTTTCATGAAAGAAAATTATGTGTTTCAAATGTATTAAAAAAAAAGAGATACGCCAATTTCATCAAGTTAAATAGGAGTTGCAACAGAATATTGTTCTCGGAGAGAATGATGTTTTTGTGTTTTTTTAAGCTGTAATTGAAGAATTCCTAAAGGCAGAGTAGTTATTGTTTAAAATATTGGATAGAAGTGTTGTACAATATATAGATGATGTCTCGTGAATGTATGAAAAAAAGCAATGTTTTTTATAACTCAAACTTCAAAACCAGAGTATAAGCATTGTATTCTGCCATTTTACTAATGTAAATTTCCCCCTATGCATAAGAATGTAAACTCTCTTATTGATTCTGACAATTCATTGACAGGTATGGTTTTAGATCATTTTCAGGACCTTCCAATTCCGAAAATTTTAGATTCTCTTTTGGATGATTTTTCATTCTTAAGTGGATGCCCGTGTATGTTTATGGATTTTAAGAATAGATATGTTCATAGTAATGACTGCAAGGCAATGACACTTTTGGATAGTGAATTGGCTAGGAATAGTAAGAATCTTTTTGCTGATATTTTTAAAACAAAATTAGTAAGGGAAGATGAATGTATTGAGCTTGTTTATGGGAAACATGCCAGAGGAGTGTTTGTGCCGGTTAAAGTTAAAGGAGTGGTTTTTGGATATTTTATTTATGGTCAGTTTATTGAAAATACAGACCCTTTGGCCTTAAAAATTGAACAGGGAATACAACTAGATAATGAAGAAATTGAAGAATATAAACTATTAAAAATATTATCCAGAGCAGAAATTGAAGAGAATATTTTTAAATCAATTCGTTTTGTTGGAGGGATTGCATCGCAATTCGAGATGAGTTATGATTTAAAAAATGAGATTAAGAAGAATCAGGAGGCTGCAAATCAACTTCGGATTCAAAAAACTTTCTTTGAGAATTTATTTGATCACTCTCCTGAGGCAATTGTTATTTTGGATAATGAAGATCAAGTAATTCAGGCAAACCAAGAGTTTCTTCAGTTGTTTGAATATTCACAAAAGGAAATAAAATCAAAAAGGATAAATGATTTAATAGTTCCTGAAAAATATAAAGAAGAAGGGGCAAAAGCTACAATAAATGCAGCCGTTGGAGAGAGGGTAGACATGACTACTATTCGCCAAACCAAAACTGGAAAACAAATTCATGTTCAGGTTCTTGGAAAACCTATAGTTCTAGATAATAATCAGCTTGCTGTTTATGGTATTTATAGAAATCTGACTCAACAAGTTTGGAATCAGAAAAAGGAACAAATAATATATCGTGTCTCTGAAATTATGAATTCCTCGATGAATTCTATTGAAATGATTAACAATATTGGAGAAGAATTGCAGCAAATTGTTGGAGCCGGAAAATTGTTTTTAGAATTGATTGCTCCTGATAGGCGGTCTTTGCGCTCTTTTGCTGAAAATGATGAAGATTTTAAAACTATTAATTATTCCGAATCGTTAAGCAGAGCCGTGATTCGGGAAAAAAAAATGCTTTATTTGAATGATAAACAGATAAATGATATTATTCTTTCAAATAAACTTTCATTAAAATCAATTCCAAAAAGTTGGTTGGGGATTCCTCTTATTGCAGAAGGGAAAGTATTAGGTGTTTTTGGAGTTATTAGTTTTGTTGAAGGTTCGGAAATGAATTTGGAGAGTATCAAGTTGCTTGAGGTACTTTCATTTCAACTGGCCGCGGGAACTATAAAAAAAGCAAAGGATATCGAATTAAGGATGCTTCAACGTTCAATGGAACAAAGTCCGGTTTCTATTGTTATTGCTGATTTTAAAGGAGATATAGAATATGTAAATCCTAAGTTTTGTGATGTAACGGGTTATAGTTTTAAGGAAGTCCGGGGCCGAAATCCGAGAATTCTTAAATCAGGCTCAACACCGACTGAGGTTTATGAGGAAATGTGGGCGAGTGTACTTGATGGGAAAGAGTGGGTTGGGGAGTTTCTTAATGTAAAGAAGAATAAAGAATTATTTTGGGAGCGGGCTAAATTTTCACCAATAAAGGATGATGCCGGAAAGATCACTCATATTGTGGCAGTAAAAGAGGATATTACAGAATCTAAACAGTTTCAAAAAGAATTGCTTCAATCAAAAAGAAAAGCAGAGGAGTCTGATCGGCTAAAATCAGCATTCCTGGCAAATATGTCTCATGAGTTAAGAACGCCACTTAATGCTGTTATTGGATTTTCTAATTTGTGCGACGAGTCATTGTCAATGACGGAAATTCTTGAATTTGTTAGTTTAATAAATAAGAGTGGAAATCAACTTTTAGGAATTATAGAAGATATTTTGAGTTTTACATCTATAGAAAGTGAAGCTTTTCAGATCGGTGAAGAGGAATTTTTCATGTTCAATTTTATTGAGGATGTAAAGAAAATTTCGAAGGAAAAACGAGTTCAGGAGAATAAAGAACGTTTGGGATTGCAATTTAAAATGGATGAGAATTTTTCCAGTGTATTGGTAAAATCGGATTATCAGAGATTATTGCAAGTGGTAACTAATTTAATAAAGAATGCATTTAAATTTACAAATGAAGGACTTGTTGAGTTTGGATATAAGGTTGATGGCGAGGAGTTATGCTTATATGTAAAGGATAGTGGCGTTGGAATACAGAAAGAGAAAAAGGACATTATTTTTGACAAATTCCGGCAGGCTGATGATTCCATCACCAGAACTTTTGGAGGAACTGGTTTGGGATTAGCTATTTCAAAAAAGATAATGGATATGTTAGGCGGTACAATAGAGGTTGAATCGGAGCCTAATGTTGGATCAATCTTTACTTTAAGATTAAATTGTGTAATTTCTAAAACCGATAGTAAGAGAGAATTTAATAATACAAATGGTATGCAAACATCAAATTCACCATTAATTTTAGTTGCCGAAGATGAAATTTCGAATTTTAAACTAATCGAAGCCATATTAAAACGAAATAGTTATGAGGTTGTAAGAGCCGAAAATGGAGTAGAGGCCGTTGAAATGTGTAAGAATAATCCGGATATTCGTCTGGTGCTGATGGATATCCGAATGCCTGTAATGGATGGACTAATTGCCACAAAAAAGATTAAGGGTTTTAGTCCTAATCTGCCAATAATTGCACAAACTGCTTATGCTATGGATGGGGACGAAAATAAAGCGATTGAGGAAGGTTGCAATGATTATATTTCAAAGCCAATAAGAAAAGAGCTTTTGCTGGAAAAAATAAAAGCATTGATCTAGTTCTTTAGACTTGTTTTGAATTGAAAAACCGTCTTTCGCGACGGTTTTTCTTTTTTAATACCTTTTGCTGGAATAATTATTTGTGTCAGGTGATGAAATTGATCTGTGTTTTTGTTTTTAGGATAAAAGGTGTACCTTAATTTTACTAATTGAATAGTTGGGATTTGAGAAAAAGATGGAGTCTGTTATTCGCATTGTTGATACTATTATGTGTCATTGAGATTCATTCTTGTAGAAATGATCTTAGCTTTATTGTGCATGAAAAGAAAATCTCTAAAAGAATAAAAAACGGATTATTTAATGTGAAATATCCAGAATTAAAATACAGTGGTAATAATTCCCGAAATGTATGCGATTCAATTAATTCAAATATGAAGGGTTTTGTAAATTCACTTATGAAAGAAATGGATTGCAATGAGAATTATGAGTTTAAATTAGATAGAAAGTTTTGTAGCAAGGAATTAAAAATTGATTACAATCTGGATATTTTTGCCAAAGACTATGTAAGTGCCCGATTTACAATTTACACCTACCAAGGGGGAGCTCATGGTCGAACTTATTTCAAATGTTTTAATTTTAGTGTGCAGCGGGCAGAACAATTAAAATTAAACGATTTGTTGTATTTAAAACAGAAGAAGGAATTACAAGTGTTAAATAAACTATTGGTAAAATATTTTGAGAATCCCGATCAGTGTTTTAGTGAGATTCCTTCTATTACGCCTGATTTTGAATTTTTCTCATATCAGAATGATAGTGTAATATTTTCCTTTTCAGATAACTCATTAGGAGATTATGTTTGTGGAACAGCAGTGATTAAAATTCCTTTGTGGGAATTGAAGCAGAATGGATTATTGAAATTGTAGTCGCTAAAAACTCATTTTATGAAAGCACTTGTCATTGGAGGATCGGGTTTTACAGGAAAGAAATTGATTGAACTTCTGTTAAAGGACAAGGATTATACCAAGGTTTGTGCATTGGTCAGAAATGAAATTGATCTTATTGATGAAAAATTCATCCAAATCAAGGTAGATTTTGAAGCTCTTTCGTCTGAAAATATTCCGGAGTGTTGCGATATTGCTTTCTGTTGTTTCGGAACAACCATTCGAAAAGCTCAAACGAAGAATGATTTTAGAAAAGTAGACTTTGAGTACATCACGCATTTTGCAAAACTTTGTGAGATGCATTGCATTAAAGAGTTTCATTTAATAAGTGCGATATGGGCAAGTCCCCGATCCATTTTCTTTTATCAAAAGGTGAAGGGCGAGCTTGAATGTTTTATTAATTCACTAAATTTCGAAACAGTAGTTATTTATCGTCCATCAGTGATTTACGGAAATAGAGAGGAATTTCGGCCTTTCGAAGCATTTGCTGCCTGGATCAGCCGAAATATGAATTTTCTTTTTGTGGGTAAATTGAAAAGAATTGTAGCTGTAACCGGAGATCAGCTAGCGAAAACTATTCATCAAAATTCTAAAAAAAATCTTTTAGGCAGATTAATTATTGAATCTGAAGAAATATCCAAAACCCAATAATTATAAACGGTTGTTTCTAACTTCTGTTAACATCTCTTGCCGATGCCTGATTGGCAGGCATTATCAAAATATCATTGATATTCACGTGCGCAGGTCTGGTGGCGATAAACTCAACGGTTTCGGCAATGTCTTCGGCATAAAGAGGTGTAAATCCGTTATATACCTGTTCCGCTTTTACAGTATCACCTTTGAATCGCACCAGGGAAAATTCTGTTTCAACCATTCCAGGAGCAAGAGAACAAACCTTAATATTGTGAGGTAATAAATCAATTCTCATTCCTTTCGTGATGGCATCAACTGCATGTTTTGTCGCGCAATACACGTTTCCACCCGGGTAAACTTCTTTTCCTGCTATCGACGATATATTAATAATCTGGCCCTTTTTTCTTGCGATCATAAAAGGACTAATTGTTCTTGTTACGTACAAAAGGCCTTTTAGATTGGTGTCAATCATTCTTTCCCAATCGTCAATTATTCCTTCCTGTACAGGAGATACTCCAACTGCTAATCCTGCATTATTTAGCAGCAAGTCAATTTTAGTCCATTCCTCAGGCAGAGAATTTATCTTTGATTCAACTTCTTTTTGAATTCTTACATCCAATTCAATTGCTAAAACCTTCACGTGGTAATTTGCAATTAACTCTTGTTTTAATTTTTCCAGATTTTCTTTTCGTCGCCCCGAAATAATTAAATCAAATCCTATTTTGGCTAATTTTTTAGCACAAGCCTCGCCAATGCCTGCTGTCGCTCCTGTTATAAATGCAATTTTGTTCATTGTGTTTGAAAATTTATTCAGATTTCACTTCAGAATATCTTATGATTTTTATCGAGGAAGTAAAGTTAAAAACTACCGGGATTATTCGTGTTACTATCTTATTTTTTTTAATTTTAAACATTATCACCTAAATTCTTTCATCATGATAAATCAGGAAGTTTCAATACAATTAGCAGAAGATTTGGGAATTAGTCAGGATGGGTTTGAAAGAATTTCTAAAAATCTTGGGCGAACGCCGAATTTGTTGGAATTGCAGATTTATTCTGTAATGTGGTCCGAAAATGTTTCTTATAAGAGTTCTTTTAACTGGATAAACTCATTGCCGAATACGGGTGAGAATATTATTTCCGGTGCACGTCAGTCCAATGCTGGGGTTGTTGATATAGGAAATGGGGAATATTGTGTGTTTAAAATGGGAACACACAATCATCCCAGTGGAATAGATCCTTATCAAGGAGCTGCAACCTGTGTAGGTGATGTTTGCCGCGATGTTGTATCTGTTGGTGCAAAACCGATACTAATTTTAAATTCATTGCGTTTTGGTGAAGCTTCTCTGGATCGAACCAAATGGTTAATGGAGGAGGTGGTGAAGGGTATTAGGGATTATTCCTCGGTTCTTTATATGCAGAATATAGGCGGAGAGGTTTGTTTTAATTCCTGCTACGATACCAATCCTATTGTTAATGTAATGGTTGCAGGAGTGGTTTCTAAGGAAAGACTACTACTTAACAGAAAAATGAATCCCGGTCAATTGATTCTAATTGTTGGTAATTCGACTGGTGCAGAAGGTGTTTTTGGTCAGGATGAAAATTTCACAATCCCAAAAGGGAATCCGGATATTGGAAGTGCATTAATTGATGGTATTCTTAAGTTGAACGATGAAAATGCGGTTGTTCGTATTGAGAATTTAGATATGGCTGGCATCGTTAATGCTGTAGCTTCTATAAGTGTACATGCAAAGCATGGCGTTGATATCGACCTAAATCAAATACCTCTTAATCAGTCGGGATTAAGTTTGGAACAAGTTCTGTTATCAAGAACTCAGGAAAGAATGATGTTGGTTATTGATAAAGAAAAGCAGGATTTGGTTTTTAGTGTATTTGAGAAAGCCAGGATTCCGTGCAGTAAAATTGGTGAGATAACCGATGGTAAAACGATTCGGTTTACTGAGGCGTCCAATGTAGTGGCAGAATTAAATGCACATGATTTGGTGATGGGCTATGGTGCCCCCCAGTCAAGTAGAAAGCATCATCCTATCAACAAAGAAAAGGATATTGATTTTTTGGAGATTATTCCTGAACCGGATAATTACTGGAAAGTGATTAATGAAATGGTTAACAATCCAAATTTGATAATTAAGGAGTTTTTACAACTTAATTTTGAAGAAGAAACAAATAAGTCGCCTTCGGATGCTCAAATATCAATGGCGAATTCAAATGGTAAAGTTCTTTGTTTTACAGTATCCGGTAATTCAGTTTATTCATTCAACGATCCAAATTTAGGTGTACAAATTAATATTGCCAGAGCAGTTCAACGTATTGTTTGTTCGGGAGGAAAACCTTTGGCACTTAACGATTGTTTGAATTTTGGCAGCCCTTTAGATGAAAATGTTTTTTCACAATTTGTAGAAACCATTAATGGCATTTCCAATGCCAGCCAATTTTTCGATACTCCGGTTGTTGGAGGGAATGTGAGTTTTTATAATGAGAGCTCGGTACTTGGAAAGAGAGTTGCAATTAATCCAACGCCTATAATTGGCATGCTTGGTGTTATTAGCCCGAAGACGAATCACATGTCGTATATATACAGAAATAAGGGTGATGTAATTTTTCTGGTTGGTAAATCCCGAAATGATATTTCGGGTTCTGAATACTTGTGTTCAATTCATAAGAAGTGTAATGTTGGTGTTCCTTATTTCAATATTGATGAAGAAAAAGCAATAAATAAGGTTGTTGCCAATTTGATTGAGAAGAAATTGATCAGCTCTGCGCATTCTATTGAAAGAGGCGGCCTTTTCTTTAATTTAATAGAATCATCAATGCCATTAGGATTTGGTTTTGATGTTACTTCTCCTGCTGAGATTCGTAAGGATGCATTCTTATTTGGGGAAGCTCAGGGACGAGTGGTTGTTTCTGTTTCCATGGAAAACGAAGATCGTTTTGTGGATATGATGATGGAAAGTGGAGTTCGGTTTTCAACTTTAGGTCATGTTACCAAGGGGGAATTAAGAATTGATGATATTTCATATGGTTCCATTGATGAGTATAAAAAAGGATATCAGCAAAAAGTAATTAAGTGAGTTTTTAGAACACAATAGGATCGATTAACTTTTTAACAAAGAATCATGTAATGGTTCTTTGTTTTTCATTCACTATATTTGTGCCTTTACAATTAAATTGGTCTGCGGGCTATATATTTTAATCATTAGATTTTTTATTCGTGGTAAATCCTTATAAAGATTTAGATAAGAGCAAAAAAGATCAGGTTGCCCTGATGTTTAATAATATTGCAAGGAAATATGATTTTTTAAATCATTTTCTATCCATGGGAATTGATAAACTTTGGAGAAGGAAAGCTGTTAAATTATTACAATCTATTCAGCCCAAACAACTTTTGGATATTGCAACAGGAACAGGTGATTTCGCCTTGGCTTGTTTGAAATTAAATCCTGATAAAGTTAGTGGCATTGATATTTCAACAGAAATGCTTGCGGTGGGCCGGGAGAAGATTGCAAAGAAAAATCTTCAGGATAAAATAGAATTATTTGAAGGAGATTCGGAAAATATTCAGTTTGATGATAATTCATTCGATGCAATAACTGTAGCTTTTGGTGTTCGCAATTTTGAGAATTTAGAAAAAGGATTACAAGAAATGAATCGTGTTGTTCGTCCGGGAGGGAAAGTGGTTGTTCTGGAATTTTCAAAACCTAAAAATTTTCCGGTAAAACAATTTTATAACTTTTACTTTTTTAACATTCTTCCTTTTTGGGGTAAAATGGTTTCAAAGGATAGTTCAGCATATACCTATTTACCAGAATCAGTAGGAGCTTTTCCTGATGGAGAGGATTTTCTGGAAATATATAAAACTTGTGGTTTTGTAGATGCTGAGCAAATAAAGTTGAGTTTTGGAATTGCCTCCATTTACATTGGAACCAAACCAATACAATAAAAAAGTATTTTGTAGGTTTATATTTAAAAGAATTCCAAAATTTGAGAAGAATACTGTTTATACTGTTGTTGTTACTTAGTTTTTCATCCTGTTTTTCACAAAGAGGATATAAAGCTGAGAGCATTTTAAACTATCAAAAAGTAGATCAGAAATGGTTGCATTTTGGGTTTACTTTGGGCGTGAATAGTATGGATTTTGCAATATATAATTCTGGGAAAGGTGTTGCCCGCGCAGAACAGGTTGTTTTTTCTCCGGGCTTTACGGTTGGAATTGTTTCTGACTTGCGTTTACATGAAGATTGGTCTCTTCGATTTTTGCCTGGTTTGGAATTTGGGCAGCGAACCATAAGATATTCCAATTTGGATGTGGAAGAGGTTAATGTTGAATCTGTATTAGTAAATCTGCCTTTATTGCTTAAATACAGAGCCAGACGATTGAATAATTATCGCCCATATTTAATTGGAGGAGCAAGTTTTAAAATTGATGTACAGGCGCAGGATGCACTTGATCCTGAAAATGATATGTTGGTGCGGCTAAAAACTACAGACCTGTATTTAGAGTTGGGGGCGGGTATTGATTTTTACTTACCCTATTTTAAGCTCGCAACAGAGTTGAAATTTGCCATCGGATTAAAGGATGTCATGAATCATGAATATGATATTGATAATCCAGGATATGAAGCCTACACCGATGCTTTTAGGAAGGTGAATTCCAAAATTATTACTCTTTCCTTTCATTTCGAATAGGGATTTTGATCTCATAATATTTTCTTAGAATGATTACCGAATTAGATATAGTACTAAGTCCGAAGGATGCTTCAGACGAAAAATATTACCAACCTATTTTAGCTAAAAAATTAGGCGTTAATGTTTCGCAGATTCATGGAATAAAAATCCTGAGAAAATCGATTGATGCACGTCGAAGAAACATTTTAGTTAATTTGCGGTTTCGCGTTGCTTGCGGGGAAGAATTCCCTCAATCGGAAGAATTTACGTTCGATTATTCTAATGTTTCAGGTAAAAAGGAAGTGATTGTGGTTGGAGCAGGACCTGCAGGTTTGTTTGCCGCTCTTCGATTAATTGAACTGGGATATAAGCCTATTGTTCTTGAAAGAGGCAAAAGTGTTGAGGACAGAAAGAAAGATTTGGGAGAATTGCATAGAACTCGAAATGTAAATCCGGATTCGAATTATAGTTTTGGCGAAGGAGGAGCCGGAACATTCTCAGATGGGAAATTGTATACCCGCTCTAAGAAGCGTGGAGATCTTAAGAAAATTTTGAAGGTTTTGCATTTTCATGGTGCTCAGGATGACATCTTATTTGATGCACATCCTCATATCGGTACGGATGTTCTGCCAAAGGTAATCGTTCGAATGCGTGAAAATATTCTAAAAGCCGGAGGACAGGTACTTTTCTCAACAAAGGTTGTTGATTATATATTGGAAGGTGATCGAATTTGTGGTGTTGTTACTGAAAGTGGTGAGGAAATTGTTGGTGGGGGAGTAATCCTGGCAACAGGTCATTCTGCCCGGGATGTGTATCGTAAACTGCATAAACAAGGAATTGAGATAGAGGCTAAGTCATTTGCAATGGGCGTTCGAATTGAGCATTCGCAAGAGTTAATCGATCAAATTCAATATCATAATCCTGTCGGGCGAGGTGATTATCTTCCTGCGGCAAGTTACAGTTTTGTCCATCAGGTCGAAGGCCGGGGAGTGTATTCATTTTGTATGTGTCCGGGAGGTGTAATTGTTCCGGCAGCAACAGGAGACAGACAGCAGGTTGTCAATGGGATGTCTTCCTCGAATAGAAATACAGCTTTTGCAAACTCGGGTATGGCTGTTGAGATTCGTACTCAGGATTTGAAAGAGTATCAGCAATATGGTGCTTTGGCTGGTTTGTATTTTCAGGAAGAACTGGAAGAAAGAGCATTTGTTGAAGGTGGCGAAAATTTAACGGCTCCAGCACAAAGAATGAACGATTTTGTAAATGGGAAAAGGAGCAGTTCTTTACCCAAAACATCTTATCAGCCAGGAATTGTATCATCTTCCCTGCACGAGTGGTTGCCTGAGCATATTCGATTCCGTTTGCAGGAGGGATTTAAAGTGTTTGGACAAAAATCCAAAGGTTTTTTGACCAATGAGGCCGTAATTTTAGGTGTAGAATCAAGAACATCATCACCTGTGCGAATTCCCAGGGAAAGAGAAAGTTTTCAGCACATCAGAATTCAAGGGTTATTTCCTTGTGGCGAAGGTGCTGGTTATGCCGGAGGAATTGTATCTGCTGCAATGGATGGAGAGCAATGTGCCGATGCATTCGATAGGTATCAGAATCCCAATAAATAACTAGAATTCTTGTCTCCTAAATTCTGAGCAAATAATAGAGGTTGCCACCGATACATTTAAAGATTCAGAAACAGCTTGTCCGCTTGGAAAATCTGGAATGTAGAGCTTGTTGCTTACTAATTTTTGAATTGTCTCAGAAACACCTTTCCCTTCATTTCCCATAATGATGAATCCCTTTTTTTGAAGTTGACAATTGTAAATGATTTCTCCTTCGAGAAAAGTGCCGTAAATAGGGAAGTCAGGTGTTTTATATTTCAAAATTAATTCTTCAAGGGGTGTGTAAATGACCGTCACACTTGAAATTGCTCCCATGGTAGCTTGAATCACTTTTGGGTTGTAAAGATCAACCGTATTAGGGGAGCAAAATAAATGTTTTATGCCAAACCAGTCGGCTACTCTTATTATAGTTCCTAAATTCCCAGGATCCTGAACATCATCAAGAACCAGAGAAAGTGAATTCTGAATGATTGTTTCGTTTATAGCTCGAGATGGGATTTTAAAAACAGCAATTACCGATGATGGTGTTTTTAAAGAACTGATTTTTTTTATTTGAACAACATCCGTTTCAATACGATTATTGATTTTTGCCTTGTTGGAAACAGAATTACATTCTTTCCATTCTTTGGTGTAAATAAGAAATTCAACTTCGGTTTTCGCCTCAATAAGATCTGATACTAATTTATTTCCTTCTGCCACGAAAAGCTGATGCTGATCCCTGTATTTTTTCTGTTGAAGGCTGGTTATCAGCTTGATTTGATTTTTGGATAGCACGGGTTTTATTTTGAAAAATTATCATTTTAAGGCTGTTAAAGCCAAGAATATATCATCGAAGTTAAGTATCTTTGTCGTGTTTTAAACCGAATTATACTTTTATTATATTTGAAACCATACGAGAAATACAAAAGTAGTTATAATTTCCCTATTTTATTTTTTTTGGCAGGCCTGCTTTTAGTATTAGGTGCTTGTTCTACTACAAAATATGTTGGTGAAGGTGAATGTCTATTGAATAAGGTTGTTGTCCATTCGGACGATAAGTCTATTGCAGCAAGTGAATTAAAGCGCAATGTAAAGCAAACCCCAAATTTAAAAATATTAGGCGTTTGGAAATTTCATTTGGGGTTATTTAATTTATCAGGTAAGGATAAAGGAAAAGGATTTAATAAATGGTTAAGAAGAATTGGTGAGGAACCAGTTATTTATGAGGACTTTCAAACGAAGCGCTCCTTGAGACAATTGGAGATTTATTTGCAGAAAAAAGGTTACTTCAATGCTGAAGTTCGGGATTCGGTAAGTTTAAAAAGAAAAAAAGCCAAAGTATACTACTTTATAAAATCAAAGGAACCTTATCGTTATAGGAATGTTTACAGGGAAATAAATGAACTTCCTTATAATTTTCTTTCTCCATTTCAGGAGAAAGGGGAAATGTCTGATACAACTCTAATTCGTGAATATATTGTTTCCGATAAAAGTAATTCAGATGTTCAATTAGGAGATAAGGTGGATTCTGACATTTTGAATAAGGAAAGGATCCGAATTTCAAAATTATTAAAGAATCAAGGATACTTTAATTTTTCCAGAGAGTACGTTCATTTTATTATGGATAGTACTAACAAAGACAACAAAATGGATGTTTTTGTTGGGGTAAAAACTCCTGAAGACAGTAAGGCTGTTAAAAAATACAGAATCAACAAAGTATCAATATTTACAGAGTACGATCCTAAGTTGATGTTGATGAATGATGAAAAGTATTTAATGGATTTGGATACTATTCAGCATGAGGGCGTTGATTTTATTTACAGGAAAAAGATAAAAATTAAGCCCGACGTAATCTTATCTTCGATATTGATTCGTAAAAATGAACTCTACAATTTAAAATCAGTAGAACAAACATACAGCCGCCTGCAATCTTTAGGTCAGTTTAAGTTTCTAAATGTGAAATTTGAAGAGAATTTAGAATCTAATGAAGAAGAATTTGGCAGTTTAAACTGCATTATTCAATTAACGCCTCATGATCAGCAGTCTTACTCTATCGAATTTGAAGGCACTAATTCATCCGGCAATATCGGGTTTGCCGGAAATTTAAATTATCAGCACAAAAATTTATTTGGAGGAGCCGAAATTCTTGACCTTCAATTTTCAACAGCAAAAGAGACTTTAAAATCCAATGAGCAAACAGATTTTAGTTCCTCTGAATACGGAGTAGAATCAAAATTGAGTATTC
Source organism: Marinifilaceae bacterium (assembly GCA_016936255.1). Lineage (GTDB taxonomy): Bacteria > Bacteroidota > Bacteroidia > Bacteroidales > Marinifilaceae > Labilibaculum. Next base: position 41,385 of record JAFGYE010000051.1, read on the forward strand.
CAAAATTTTTATTGCCTCTTTTAACTGCTGAGAAATTCAGGAAGTCGTACAATCCCAAAACAGTATTTTCTTTGTCGTATAATTTTCAGAAACGACCAGATTATACCCGAACCATCGCTGATGCTAGTTTTGGTTATGTTTGGAAGTCTTCAAAATACCTACGTCACACGCTTAATTTGGTAGAGTTGAATTTTGTTGACGTTAAAAATTTAAGTGAAGATTTTCTGGGATCAATAAACAATTTATATATTAAAAATTCATTTACCAATCACGTAATTACTACCAGCAGGTATTCATTGACATATAACGATCAGAATATTAATAGGCCTGGTGATTATAATTATCTCAGATTTAATTTTGAGTCGGCAGGAAATAGTCTCAAAGCAATCAATAAGTTGATTGGGAGAACTGAAAAAAATGACTTTAACGATGCCGGAAATGTAGAAGGTACCTATTATGATTTTATTGGAATTCGATTTGCCCAATATTTAAAGAGCGATATTGAATATCGGTTTAGTCATCATATTAATGAAGCTAATACAATGGTTTACCGGGTTTTTCTTGGGGCGGGTTTGCCTTACGGGAACTTAGAAGTGTTGCCATTTGAGAAAAGCTATTTTTCAGGTGGAGCGAATGGTGTTAGGGCATGGCAAGTGCGTTCATTGGGTCCGGGATCTTATTTTTCAGATGATGCAGCAATTTATCCAAACAATTCGGCAGATTTAAAACTTGAAGCTAATTTGGAATATCGTTTTAAATTATTCTGGGTTTTGGAAGGAGCCTTATTTGTAGATGCCGGTAACATTTGGGCAATTTCGAAAAAAGACGATCGTGTTGGAGCTGATTTTAAATTTGACAGGTTTTATAAAGAAATTGCTTTGGGAACAGGTTTTGGAACTCGTGTTGATTTGAATTTCATTCTTTTTCGCATTGATTTAGGTCTGAAACTGCACGATCCTTCTCTCGGGGCTGAGGAAAGGTGGATTATTGCGCATCGACCATTTAAGTTTAGTCAACTTACCTTTAATATTGGAATTGGATATCCTTTTTAAATCGCATTCGTTTGCGTAATTTTCTTATATCCAAAACAGTGCAAAATCTATAATTTCTTTTTAACTTCGTGGCAAATTGACTTCCCAGCCGATTTTATTTAGAACTATCCGATAAAAATATATTATTATGAAACGAGTATTAGATGTAGTTAAGCCAGGTGTGGTAACTGGTGACGACGTGCAAAAATTATTTCAAATTGCTAAAGAAGAAGGATTTGCTATTCCTGCAGTAAATGTTATTGGTACTAACTCAATCAATGCTGCTCTTGAAGCTGCACGTGAAGTTAACTCACCAATCATCATTCAGTTCTCAAATGGCGGTGCTTCATTTTTCGCTGGAAAAGGAATTGCTGCTGAAGGACAAGGTGCTGCTATTATTGGTGCTGTTGCAGGGGCTAAATATGTTCATGCTGTAGCTGAACATTATGGTATCCCAGTTGTATTGCATACCGATCATGCGGCTAAAAAATTACTTCCTTGGATCGATGGTTTATTGACTGCAGGTGAAACTTTTTTCTCAGAAACAGGAAAGCCATTGTTTAGCTCACACATGTTGGATTTATCTGAAGAACCATTGGAAGAAAATATTGGTACTTGCGCTAAGTATTTAGAGCGTATGGATAAAATGGGTATGACTATCGAAATAGAGTTAGGTTGCACTGGCGGAGAAGAAGATGGTGTAGACAATTCAGATATGGATAATTCATTATTATATACACAACCTGAAGATGTAGCCTTGGCTTATGAAACTTTATTAAAAGTTTCTTCTCGTTTTACAATTGCAGCCTCTTTTGGTAACGTACATGGTGTATATAAGCCAGGTAACGTGGTTTTAACTCCAAAAATCCTATTGAATTCTCAATCTTTTATTTCGGAGAAATATGGTGTAGCTAAAAATACAGTTGATTTTGTTTTCCATGGTGGATCAGGTTCAAGTGTTGAAGAAATTCGCGAAGCAATTTCTTACGGAGTTGTTAAAATGAATATTGACACAGATACTCAGTGGGCATGCTGGGATGGTGTCCGCGCTTTCGAAGCTAAGAATCATGATTATCTGCAAGGTCAAATTGGAAACCCTGATGGGGATGACAAACCAAACAAGAAATATTACGATCCTCGTGTATGGTTACGTGCAGGTGAGGTTTCTATGAAAGATCGATTAGTAAAGGCTTTCGAAGATTTAAATGGGGTAGGACGTAACTAAGCTTACTTTCTCTCAAAATATTTAAACCCGGATTTATTCCGGGTTTTTTGTTTTCAATGATTCTAAACATCAATCGTGTTTTTGAATTTGAAGTTAATTTTAGCAAATTTGAAATTCCTCGAATTCAAATACAGGCAATTAAATATAACAAATGAATAAAAATAAGCTCTCTTCCCGCGATGTGTTTTCAAGTAAGTTTGGTGTAATTGCGGCCGCAGCAGGTTCTGCTGTAGGTTTGGGGAATATCTGGAAGTTTCCATACATTACCGGAGTGTATGGCGGTGCTGCATTTTTATTTGTGTATTTAGGATTTATTGCTCTTATCGGATTGCCTGTAATGCTTTCAGAATTGGCAATCGGACGTAAATCCAAAAGGAATGTATTCGGAGCCTTTAAGTATTTAGCTCCAAATTCTCCATGGAAATTTGTAGGAATGCTTGGTGTTGCGGCTGCTGTAATGATCTTGGCATTTTATGGGGTTGTTGCAGGTTGGAGTATTGATTATATAGCTAAAGCAGCCACAGAGAGTTTTTCGGCCAAGAGCCCTGATGAGATGGAGTCGATGTTTGTGAATTTTATTGAGAGTCCTGTATCGCCAATTCTGTACCAGCTTTTATTTATGATAATGACAATGGCAATTGTTATTGTTGGAGTAAAAGATGGAATCGAAAAATATGCGAAGTTTTTAATGCCATTATTAGTTATAATAATCATTGTGCTCTGTATCAGGTCAGTAACTCTTGAGGGAGCTTCGGAGGGATTGAAGTTTCTTTTTAATCCTGATTTTTCAAAATTAACAGCCGACGGAATATTGAGCGCTTTGGGGCATGCATTTTTCTCTCTGAGTTTGGGGATGGGAACGCTGGTAACTTATGGTTCTTACATTGATAATAAGAATAATATTGCTGTAACAGCTCTTCAGGTCACTATTGCTGATACTGTGATTGCAATATTGGCGGGAATAGCTATTTTTCCTGCAGTTTTTGCATTTGGAATTGAGCCCAGTAGTGGTCCAGGTCTTGTGTTTATTACATTGCCCAATGTTTTTCAACAAATGCCAGGTGGTTTTTTCTTTTCAATTTTATTCTTTTTACTCTTGACAGTTGCAGCCTTAACATCCTCAATTTCTATACTGGAAGTTGTAGTGGCCTATTTTCGGGAAGAGCTTAATTTGAAACGGAATTTCTCAACCATTTTGGCAACCGTAATGATCTCTATTATTGGAATATTCTGCTCCTTGTCAATGGGAATGTTGAAAGAATACACAATGTTCGGTTTGAACTTTTTTGATTTGTTGGATTGGATTTCAGCTAATATACTCCTTCCGCTTGGAGGTTTATTTATTTCCTTGTTTGTGGGATGGTATTTAGGACGAAAGAAAATGGAAAAGGAGTTCGCGAAAGGAGCTTATATTGTGAATTGGCTGCTTACGGTATTTATATTCCTTGTGAAGTTTATTGCTCCTGGTGCCATTGCAATTGTTTTTCTACACGGGCTGGGAGTATTTAATTTTGGATAATTGTCATAATTTATTGATATTGTTAAGTGTTAGTTGGATTAATCATTGACATTTCAATAAAAATGAATTTTAAGCACATTGTTAGAGAGTATTTTTCCTATTCAGCTTCTGAGAAAAATGGATTATTGGTACTTGTTGTATTGTTGATGGCAATGTATTTTTTGCCTTTGGTTTTTCAGCTCGGTGAAGTATCGGAATTTGTAATCGATCAAGAAAAACAAATTCAAATTGATAGTCTCATTTCTTCGATTGAAAATAAAGAGAAGCATAAGAGGAAACAAACTCTTTTTGTGAATTTAGATTTTTTTGATCCCAATAAAGCGAGTAAAGAAGAATTGATGAATCTGGGTTTTACTTCTTTTCAAACCAACAATTTAATTAAGTTTAGAAACAAAGGAGGAAGGTTTACGGCGAAAACCGATCTTCTTAAAATTTATGGAATCTCTCAATACGACTTTGAAATACTGAACGATTACATTCGTATTTCTGTTGATGAAAATCGTAAGAAAGAGAGCCGGATAAGTTCGAAGAAAGAATACAATCTATTCTCTTTTGATCCAAATGTAATATCCTTGAATAAATGGGATAGCTTGGGCGTTAAAAAAAAGATAAGTGTTCGCATTAAAAAATATCTTGCTTCCGGAGGGAGTTTTAGGCAGGCGACTGATTTAAAAAAGATTTATGGTTTTGATTCTGCTAAGCTTGCGGAACTTTTACCTTATGTGAATATAATTGTTAAAGTTAATAGCGAAAGGTCTTCGCAAAAAATACATGTCCGGCTAAATAGCTCTGATACAACTCAATTAAAGCAACTGCCGGGGATTGGTTCTGTGCTTTCGGCGAGAATTGTTAATTATCGGGATTTATTGGGTGGATTTGTTTCGAAGGATCAAGTGCTGGAGGTTTATGGTATTTCAAAGGAAAAATTTCTTCGAATCGAATCATGTATTGAAGTCGATTCCATTTCTATCAGAAGGCTGTTGATAAATTCTTTCGATGAACTACTTTTAAGAAAACATCCTTATATCAATTTACGAATTGCAAAAGATATTATCCGTTATCGGGAGCGAAATGGCAATTTCACTTCTGTTGATCAATTACAAACTCATAAATTAATCCCTGATTCAATATTTATCAAATTGGCTCCTTATTTGGAATTAAAATAGAAAGTTGTTTGTAAGTAGAGAAAGCATTAGTTATTTACTATCTTTGTGCTCCCGCTTAGGACTGTAATTTCTTTATTTGAAGTAAATTTGTGTACTTTTCTTCGAATATATTTGAATTATAGTGAATGAATTGATAAATTTGCGGCTCAGTAAGAAAAATTAAAATTTAAAGAAGAAAATTATGATTATTATTCCGATGAAAGAAGGCGAAAACATTGAAAGAGCCTTGAAAAAATTCAAAAGAAAATTCGAAAAGACTGGAGTAATCAAAGAACTAAGAGGAAGACAGGTTTATACAAAACCTTCTGTGAAGAAAAGAGTAGAAAAGTTGCATGCTATCTACGTTCAGAATATGCAGCAGAACGAAGATTAATTTCTTTTTATTCCTTGATATCTTAATTTTTTGTATCTTGGATTATCCTTTTGGGGAAATATCCTGGATGTATGAGTTATAAGGAATCTTTTCTGTCTTATTTACAATTCGAAAAACGATATTCGGTACATACTATTCTATCTTACGATTGTGATTTGACTCAGTTTTTTGATTTCATGTCGAAAAATGAAGTTGAGGAAGTCAAAGATGTAGATTTTAAAAATGTACGGAAATGGATCGTTTTTTTGATGAATGAAGGTAACTCTTCACGAACAGTAAATAGGAAATTGTCTTCTTTGAAATCCTTTTTTAAATTCTTGTTGCGGGAATCTGTTGTTGAGACCAATCCTATGGATCGGGTTGTAGGGCCACGGCAAGGGAAGAAATTGCCTGGGTTTGTTGCAGAGCATGCAATGCAGTTACTGCGGGAAGTTGAATTTGGTGAAGGATTTGAAGGGGTTAGGGATAGATTAGTTGTTGAAATGTTTTATCAGACAGGCATGCGATTGTCAGAGTTGATGAATCTTAAAATCACTGATTTTGATCGTAAAACCTCTTTGGTGAAGGTCTTAGGTAAACGAAATAAGGAAAGGATCATTCCGGTAAGCAAGAGTCTGGAAAAACTTCTTGATGAATATCTTGAGGAAAGAAACAGAACTTTTGAAGAGAGGAGTGATTTTCTTTTTGTAACTAAAAAGGGGGTGCCTGTATACGAAAAGTTGTTGTATCGGATTGTGACAAAATATTTGTCAAAGATTACAACGCTTGCCAAGCGAAGTCCACATGTGCTGCGACATACGTTCGCTACACATTTGTTAAACAACGGAGCTGAATTGAATGCGGTTAAAGAATTGCTTGGTCATTCCAATCTTTCTGCAACTCAAATTTATACTCATACTACATTCGAGCGTTTAAATAAAGTATATAAACAAGCTCATCCAAGAGCATAATAAATGTGGGAGGTATTGGTATGGTAAATATTCAATCAATTGGTTTTGTTGCTGACAGTAAGCTTGAAACTTTTATTCAGAGTAAAGTGAATAAATTGTTGAAGCTTGATGACAATGATGTTGTTGGGGTTGAGGTTTTTCTTCGTTTGGAGAAGTCTGTTACTTCAGAAAATAAAGTAGTGGAAATTATTTTAGATTTGAAAGGTGCTGATTTGTTTGCAAAAAAGCAAAGTCAAAGCTTTGAAGAGTCTACAGATATGGTGATTGAAGCTCTTCGTCGTCAACTCGTGAAACACAAAGAAAAACTTCGCGCAAAATAATCGTAAAAAATGTTCGATTAGCTTGTGATAAATTTAAAATATTTTTACATTTGCAAACCATTTTCAGGGAAAAGTATGCCTGTTAAATAGATGGTTTGTAAGTTGCCGATATAGCTCAGTTGGTCAGAGCAGCTGATTTGTAATCAGCAGGTCGTGGGTTCGAATCCCTCTATCGGCTCGGTAATTTTTTTTGGGGAGATACCAAAGTGGCCAACTGGGGCGGACTGTAACTCCGCTGACATCGTCTTCGTAGGTTCGAATCCTGCTCTCCCCACAAAATTTCAGAAGAAACATTACTGTTTCTTTTTTGCGGGAATAGCTCAGTTGATAGAGCATCAGCCTTCCAAGCTGAGGGTCGCGAGTTTGAGTCTCGTTTCCCGCTCACATTTTTGTGATTGCCGTTGTAGCTCAGGGGTAGAGCGCTTCCTTGGTAAGGAAGAGGTCATGAGTTCAATTCTCATCAATGGCTCAGAAATATATTGTATTGTTTTTAATTGTTGTCTAATTTTAATTAACTTTTTGAGTTATGGCTAAAGAACATTTTGACAGGTCAAAACCACACGTAAATATCGGTACCATTGGTCACGTAGATCACGGTAAAACTACCTTGACTGCTGCGATCACAACTGTGTTAGCAAAAAAAGGATATTGCGAAATAAAGTCTTTCGATTCTATCGATAACGCACCTGAAGAAAAAGAAAGAGGTATTACTATTAATACTGCTCACGTTGAATATTCAACTGAGAATCGTCATTACGCTCACGTTGACTGTCCTGGTCACGCGGATTACGTAAAGAATATGGTAACTGGTGCTGCTCAGATGGATGGTGCTATTTTGGTTTGTGCTGCAACTGATGGTCCTATGCCTCAAACTCGTGAGCACATCTTGTTGGCTCGTCAGGTAAACGTTCCTAAAATGGTAGTTTTCTTGAACAAAGTTGACATGGTTGACGATGAAGAGATGCTTGAGTTGGTAGAGATGGAAGTTCGTGAGCTTTTGGATTTTTACGAATTTGATGGAGATAATACTCCGATCATCGCTGGATCTGCTCTTGGTGGATTGAATGGTGAGCCGGAATGGGAAGAAAAAATTCTTGAACTTATGGCTGCTGTTGATTCATGGATTCCACTTCCTCCTCGTGATGTAGATAAGCCTTTCTTGATGCCAATCGAGGATGTGTTCTCTATCACAGGTCGTGGTACTGTTGCAACAGGTCGTATCGAAACTGGTATTGTTAAGACTGGTGAAGAACTTCAGATTATCGGTTTAGGTGCTGAAGGTATGAAAACAGTTTGTACTGGTGTTGAGATGTTCCGTAAGATTTTGGATGAAGGTCAGGCTGGTGATAATGTTGGATTGTTGTTGAGAGGTATTGAGAAGTCTTCTATCAAACGTGGAATGGTTATTTGTCATCCTAAAACTATTACTCCTCATACAAAGATCAAAGCTGAGATTTATGTATTGAAGAAAGAAGAAGGTGGTCGTCACACTCCTTTCCATAACAAATACCGTCCTCAGTTCTATATCAGAACTCTTGATGTAACAGGTGAAATCACTCTTCCAGAAGGAGTAGAGATGGTAATGCCAGGTGATAACGTTACTATTAATGTTGAATTAATCACTCCAGTTGCTTGTTCTATAGGTTTACGTTTTGCTATGCGTGAAGGTGGTAGAACAGTAGGTGCAGGTCAGATTACTGAAATTATTGAGTAATTAAATATATAGAGATTGATCTGGTTTTTCCGGATCAATCTTAATATAGACGGGTGTAGCTCAGTTGGTAGAGCACTGGTCTCCAAAACCAGGTGTCGGGAGTTCGAGTCTCTCCACCCGTGCAAAGACAAACAAGCCTTATGAGACTAAAAATTTATTTTGAAGAAGTTTATAAAGAACTAGTTCAGAAAGTATCCTGGCCATCATGGTCTGAACTTCAAAGTAGTGCGATCGTTGTAATGGTTGCTTCCGCTATTATTGCAACAGCGATTTTCGCTATGGACTTTGGGTTCAAAAATTTGATGGATATTATATACAGTATGTTTTACTAATTCCTGAAAGAAAACATGGTTGAAATTGATAGAAAATGGTATGTTCTTAGGACTGTCGGAGGAAAAGAAAAGAAAGTCAAAGAATATATTGATAGTGAAATTTCTAATCTAGGTCTGCAGGAGTATGTATCACAGGTTCTAATTCCTACCGAAAGAGTATTTCAAGTGCGCAACGGTAAAAAAATTAGCAAGGAAAGAATATTCTTACCTGGCTATATTCTTATTGAAGCAGCACTCGTTGGCGAAATTCCCCACATCCTTCGTGGTATCACGAATGTGATTGGCTTCCTGGGGGATACTAAAGGCGGCGACCCAACACCAATGCGAATGTCAGAAGTGAATCGTATTCTTGGAAAGGTTGATGAATTATCCGGTAAAGATGAGGAGATTAATATTCCTTATTTTGTTGGAGAAATGATTAAGGTAACGGATGGACCGTTTAATGGTTTTACTGGTGTGATTGAAGAGGTGAATGCTGAGAAGAAGAAACTAAAAGTTATGGTTAAAATCTTCGGAAGAAAGACTCCTCTTGAATTAAGTTTCATGCAAGTAGAAAAAGAATAATTAAATCCTTAGAAAAGAAAGCTATGGCTAAAGAAGTTGCAGGATTAATAAAATTGCAGATCAAAGGTGGTGCTGCAAATCCTTCACCCCCAGTAGGACCGGCATTAGGGTCTAAAGGGGTTAATATTATGGATTTTTGTAAACAATTCAATGCAAGAACTCAGGATCAGGCTGGAAAAGTAATTCCAGTTGTGATTACAGTTTATTCTGATAGTTCTTTTGAATTTATTACAAAAACTCCTCCCGTTGCTGTTCAAATTCTAGAAGCTGCTAAATTAAAATCTGGTTCTGCTGAATCAAACCGTGTTAAGGTTGGTTCTATTTCTTGGGATAAAGTTCGCGAGATAGCAGAAGGAAAGATGAAAGATTTGAATGCTTTTAAGATAGAAAGCGCCATGAGTATGGTTGCTGGAACAGCAAGAAGTATGGGTGTCACTATTAGTGGTGATAATCCTCTTAATCAATAATTATAAATACTGCAAGTAAAATGGGTAAACTAACAAAAAATAGTAAGTTAGCTTCAGCGAAAGTGGAGACTGGTAAGCTATATTCTATCGACGAAGCAGCAAAGTTGGTTAAGGAGATTACTTTCACCAAATTTGACGCCTCAATGGATATGGATGTTCGCTTAGGAGTTGACCCAAGAAAAGCTAACCAAATGGTTCGTGGTATTGTTACCCTTCCTCATGGTACTGGTAAAGATGTTCGTGTTTTAGTTCTTTGTACTCCTGATAAGGAAGAAGAAGCTAGAGCTGCAGGTGCTGACCATGTTGGCCTTGACGATTATGTTGCCAAGATCAAAGCGGGATGGACTGACATAGATGTTATCATCACCATGCCTACTGTTATGGCAAAAGTTGGTGCTTTAGGACGAGTTTTAGGACCACGCGGTTTAATGCCAAATCCTAAATCTGGTACTGTAACAATGGATATTGCTAAGGCAGTTGCCGAAGTGAAAGCTGGAAAGATTGATTTTAAGGTCGATAAATATGGTATTATTCACTCATCCATTGGTAAAGTATCTTTCGATGTAGATAAAATTCATGAAAATGCTAAGGAGTTTGTTAGCACAATCAATAAATTGAAACCTTCTGCAGCAAAAGGAACTTATATCAAGAGTGTATACCTGTCAAGTACAATGAGCCTTGGTATTCAGGTGGATGTCAAGTCAATTCTTGACTAATTTTAATTTTTAATCAAGACCTTAGTAATCATGAAAAGGGAACAAAAAATTCAGATTATTGATAGCTTGACGGAGGAAATCAACGCTTCAAACCATTTTTATCTTACTGACATCTCAGCAATGAATGCAGAACGTACATCTGCACTGCGTAGAGTATGTTTTGAAAAAGAGGTAAAATTGATTGTAGTGAAGAATACACTTCTTCGAATTGCTTTGGAAAAAGCAGAAGGTGATTTTGAAGGTTTAAATGTAGCACTTAAGGGATCTACTTCTCTTATGTTATCAGAAACCGGAAATTTACCTGCAAAGCTGATCAAAGAGTTCCGTAAGGGACATGATAAACCTAGCCTGAAAGCGGCCTACGTTGAAGAATCGCTTTATATTGGAGACAATGAGTTGGATGCTCTTTGTACAATTAAATCTAAAGAAGAACTTGTTGGTGATATCGTTGCATTGCTTCAATCTCCAATCAAGAACGTTATTTCTTCCTTGGAATCAGGAAAGAATATCCTAGCTGGTGTTGTGAAAACACTTTCAGAAAAAGAGTAATATATTTAGTAAATTAAATTTTAAAAACTGAAGGAAAATGGCAGATTTAAAAAAGTTTGCAGAAGAATTAGTTAATTTGACTGTTAAGGAAGTAAGTGAGTTAGCTACTATTTTGAAAGATGAGTACGGAATTGAGCCAGCTGCTGCTGCTGCTGTTGTTGCAGGTCCTGCTGCAGGTGGTGCTGAAGTTGCTGCTGAACAAACTGAATTCGATGTAATTCTTAAATCAGCAGGTGGTTCTAAACTAGCTGTTGTGAAATTGGTTAAGGAATTAACTGGTCTTGGATTGAAAGAAGCTAAGGCTGCAGTTGATGCTGCACCAGCTCCATTGAAAGAAAAAGTTTCTAAGGAAGAAGCTGAAGCACTAAAAGCACAATTAGAAGAAGCTGGAGCTGAAGTTGAACTTAAATAGAAGCGCTAAAACCTATATATAGGGTTATTTTGGTTTAGAGTTCCTAACCGGGACTCTAAGCCTTTTTGTTGTTTATTATCGTTTAGGTTCAATTAATTTTAAGTAAATGTCTTCAAATACAATTAGTCAAAGAATTAGTTTTACTTCAAATAAAAATCAGCTTGCATATCCTGATTTTTTAGAGGTTCAATTAAAATCTTTTCAAGACTTTTTTCAGCTGGAAACTACCCCGGAGAAAAGAAAGAACGAAGGATTATTTAAGGTATTTAGTGAGAATTTCCCAATTACTGATACTAGAAATAATTTCGTATTGGAGTTTCTCGACTATTTTGTTGATCCACCCCGCTACGCAATCGAAGAATGTATCGAAAGAGGCTTAACTTATAGTGTTCCACTTAAAGCAAAGCTAAAACTTTACTGTACCGATCCAGAACATGAGGATTTTGATACTGTGATTCAGGATGTATATCTTGGAACAGTTCCTTATATGACAGAAAAGGGTACTTTCGTAGTAAACGGAGCAGAACGTGTTGTTGTTTCTCAACTACATCGTTCACCAGGTGTGTTCTTTGGACAAAGTGTACACGCTAACGGAACCAAGTTATATTCTGCCAGAATTATTCCATTTAAAGGTTCTTGGATTGAGTTTGCAACAGACATTAATAATGTGATGTTTGCTTACATTGATCGTAAGAAAAAACTTCCAGTAACTACATTGCTGCGTGCAATTGGTTATGAAAGTGATAAAGAAATTTTAGAAATTTTTGATCTGGCCGATGAAATTAAGGTTTCTAAAACCGGACTCAAAAAAATTGTAGGTCGTAAACTTGCTGCACGTGTTCTTAAGTCGTGGATTGAAGACTTTGTGGATGAAGATACTGGAGAGGTTGTGTCTATTGAACGTAACGAGGTAATTATCGATCGTGAAACAATACTTGAACCAGAACATATAGAAGAAATTCTTGAATCAGGAGCAAAGACTATTTTATTGCATAAAGAAGAGCAAAATCTTGCTGATTATGCAATCATCTATAATACTTTACAGAAAGATCCTTGTAACTCTGAAAAAGAAGCAGTTCTTCACATTTATCGTCAGTTAAGAAATTCTGAGCCACCAGATGAGGCTACAGCTCGAGACGTAATCGATAAATTATTTTTCTCTGATAAGCGTTACGATTTAGGTGACGTTGGTAGATACCGTATCAATAAAAAGTTAGGCTTAAATACGGCTAATGACACTAAGGTATTGACCAAAGAGGATATTATTGAAATTATCAAGTATTTGATAAAATTATTGAATGCACGTACTGATGTTGATGATATTGATCACCTTAGTAATCGTCGCGTTCGTACTGTTGGAGAACAGCTTCATACACAATTTGGTGTTGGTTTGGCTCGTATGGCCCGTACTATTCGAGAGAGAATGAATGTTCGTGACAATGAGGTGTTTACTCCAATTGACTTGATTAATTCAAAAACATTATCTTCTGTTATTAATTCCTTTTTTGGAACTAATGCTTTATCTCAATTCATGGATCAAACGAATCCATTGGCTGAGATAACACACAAAAGAAGAATGTCAGCACTTGGACCAGGAGGTCTTTCTCGTGAAAGAGCAGGTTTTGAGGTTCGAGATGTTCACTATACTCATTATGGACGTTTATGTCCGATTGAAACACCTGAGGGACCGAATATTGGTCTGATTTCATCTTTGTGTGTTTACGCAAAGATTAATAATCTGGGATTTATTGAAACTCCATACCGTACGGTTGTAGATGGAAAGGTTGATTTATCTCTTGAGGGAATAAATTATTTATCGGCTGAAGAGGAAGAAGGGTTAATAATTGCTCAGGCAAATGCACCTATAAATGATGATGGATCTTTTGTTAATGCAAAAGCAAAATCTCGTATGGATGGTGATTTCCCTTTTGAAGAAGTTCATAAGTTGAATTTGATGGACGTTGCTCCGAATCAAATTGCATCTATCGCAGCTTCTTTGATTCCATTCCTTGAGCATGATGATGCTAACCGTGCTTTGATGGGATCTAATATGATGCGTCAGGCAGTACCGGTTATTAGTCCTGAATCGCCTATCGTGGGAACGGGTTTAGAGGCGAATCTTGTAAGAGATTCCAGAACTCAGATTTGTGCCGAAGGAGATGGAGTTATCGAATTTGTTGATGCAACAAAGATTGTAATTGATTACGAGCGTTCAGAGGAAGAAGTTTTTGTGAGTTTTGATGGAAATAGTAAAACCTATTTACTTCCAAAATATGGCAAAACTAATCAGGGAACAACAATGGATCTTAAGCCGATTGTGGCTAAGGGTGATCGTGTTGTTGCAGGTCAGATTCTTACTCAGGGATATGCAACTCAATTAGGTGAGCTTGCTTTGGGGCGTAATCTTAAAGTGGCATTCATGCCTTGGAAAGGTTACAACTACGAGGATGCGATCGTAATTTCTGAACGGATTGTTAAGGATGATGTATTTACTTCTGTTCACGTTGATGAGTATACATTGGAGGTTCGTGATACTAAACGGGGTATGGAGGAGTTAACCTCTGATATTCCTAATGTTAGTGAGGAAGCAACACGAAATCTTGATGAGAATGGATTAATTCGTATCGGGGCAACAGTTGAGCCTGGAGATATATTAATTGGTAAGATTACTCCAAAAGGGGAGTCTGATCCTTCTCCGGAAGAAAAATTACTTCGTGCTATTTTTGGAGATAAGGCTGGTGATGTAAAGGATGCTTCTTTGAAAGCTTCCCCTTCATTGAGAGGTGTAATTATCAACAAAAAGTTGTTTTCCCGTTCAATGCGTGATCGTAAGTCGAAGCAATCTGATAAGCCGTTAATTGCTAAACTGGATGAAGAATTGGCTAATCAGAAGCATGAATTAAAGATTCGATTGGTTGATAAATTGTTTGTTTTGGTAAATGGTAAAACATCTCAAGGGGTTAAAGATTACTTAAATGTTGATGTAATCACCAAAGGGGTTAAGTTTACTCAGAAGCTTTTGACGGATATCAACTACATGGAAATAAATCCTAGTAAGTGGACTACTGATAAAGACAAGAACGATACAATTAAGAAATTACTGCACAATTACATCATCAAGTACAAAGAACTTGACGGTGCTAACAAGCGTAAGAAATATAATGTTACTATTGGAGATGAAATGCCTGCAGGTATTATTCAGATGGCTAAAGTTTATGTGGCCAAGAAGCGTAAGCTCCAAATTGGTGATAAAATGGCAGGTCGACATGGTAACAAAGGTATTGTATCACGTGTAGTTCGTGAAGAAGATATGCCTTTCCTTGAAGACGGAACCACGGTGGATATTTGTTTGAATCCGCTTGGTGTGCCTTCCCGTATGAACCTTGGTCAGGTATTTGAAACTGTACTAGGTTGGGCAGGAAAAGAACTAGGATTGAAATTTGCTACACCTATCTTTGATGGTGCATCTTTGGATCAAATCACTGAATATACTGATAGAGCTGGAGTTCCAGCTTTTGGTAAAGCTTATTTACACGATGGTGGTACCGGACTTAGATTCGATCAGCCAGCAACAGTAGGTATTATTTACATGCTGAAACTGGGTCACATGGTTGATGATAAAATGCACGCACGTTCTATCGGACCTTATTCATTGATTACGCAGCAACCTCTAGGAGGTAAGGCTCAGTTTGGTGGTCAGCGTTTTGGAGAGATGGAGGTTTGGGCTCTTGAGGCCTTTGGTGCGGCTCATATCTTACAGGAAATCCTTACCGTTAAGTCGGATGATGTAGTGGGTAGAGCGAAAGCTTACGAAGCTATTGTTAAGGGTGACCCAATGCCTAGTCCTGGAATACCAGAATCTCTTAATGTATTATTGCATGAACTAAGAGGTTTAGGGTTGAGCGTTAAATTAGTATAAGCCTTATTATAAAGCGAATGTTGGGTTTCCCGGCATTCGCCTTGCTTGAAACAAAATTGTTAATTTCCTAATTTTCAACATATGGCATTCAGAAGAGATAACAAAGTAAAGAGTAGTTTTACAAAAATCTCTATCAGTCTCGCTTCTCCGGAAGAGATCTTAGAAAGATCCAGTGGTGAAGTTTTAAAGCCTGAAACCATCAACTATCGTACTTATAAGCCAGAACGCGACGGATTATTCTGTGAAAGAATTTTCGGTCCTGTAAAAGATTATGAGTGCCATTGTGGTAAATACAAACGAATCCGATACAGAGGAATTGTTTGTGACCGGTGTGGTGTTGAGGTAACCGAGAAAAAGGTTAGACGTGAACGAATGGGACACATTCAATTGGTCGTACCTGTTGCCCACATTTGGTATTTTAAGTCGTTGCCAAATAAAATAGGTTACCTTTTAGGTTTACCTACTAAAAAGCTTGATTCTATTATTTACTACGAAAGATACGTAGTAATTAATGCAGGAATTAAAGCGGCTGACGGAATTAAATACCTTGATTTCCTTACAGAAGAGGAATATCTTGATATTATTGATGAATTACCTGCAGATCAGCAGCATCTTGATGATGATGATCCAAATAAATTCATCGCTCAAATGGGGGCGAATGCTTTATTTAGCCTTTTAGCCCGTTTGGATCTTGACGCTCTTTCTTATGATTTGCGTCATAAAGCAAATACTGAAACTTCTCAGCAACGTAAAAATGAAGCTTTAAAAAGACTTCAGGTTACTGAATCTTTCCGCGAATCACAAGGAGTAAATCGTCCTGAATGGATGATTGTTAAAGTTGTTCCTGTAATTCCACCGGAATTGCGTCCTTTGGTTCCATTGGATGGTGGTCGTTTTGCAACTTCCGATTTGAATGATTTGTACAGAAGAGTTATCATCCGTAACAATCGTTTAAAAAGACTTATTGAAATCAAAGCACCCGAAGTAATCCTTCGAAATGAGAAGCGTATGCTTCAGGAAGCTGTTGATTCATTATTTGATAATTCGCGTAAATCTAATGCTGTTAAGACTGAAAATAATCGTCCGCTTAAATCACTTTCAGATTCGTTGAAAGGTAAGCAAGGTCGTTTCCGTCAAAACTTATTGGGTAAGCGTGTTGATTACTCTGCACGTTCGGTAATTGTTGTTGGACCTGATTTGAAAATGCACGAATGTGGTTTGCCTAAAGATATGGCCGCCGAGCTTTATAAGCCATTCGTTATTCGAAAATTGATCGAACGAGGTATCGTTAAAACAGTAAAGTCAGCTAAGAAGATTGTTGATCGTAAAGATCCTGTTGTTTGGGACATTCTTGAGAATGTACTTAAAGGACATCCGGTTCTTCTTAACCGTGCTCCTACTCTTCACCGTTTAGGTATTCAGTCATTTCAGCCTAAGCTGATTGAAGGAAAAGCAATTCGTTTGCATCCATTAGCATGTACTGGTTTTAATGCGGATTTTGATGGTGACCAGATGGCGGTACATTTGCCTTTAGGTAATGAAGCGATTTTGGAAGCCCAAATGCTAATGTTGTGTTCTCACAATATTTTGAATCCTGCTAATGGTGCACCGGTAACAGTTCCTTCTCAGGATATGGTACTTGGATTGTATTACATTACCAAGGCACGAAAAGGTGGTAAAGGAGAAGGTTTAAGTTTTTACTCAGCAGAAGAAGCGATGATCGCTTTTAATGAGAAAGCTGTTGATCTTCACAGTCAGATTAAAGTAAAAGTTAAAGATTTAAATGAGAATGATGAATTAGTTGATACAACAGTAGAAACTACTATCGGTCGAATCATTTTAAATGAAGCAACTCCTGAGGGGGCAGGTTTTATTAATCAATTGATTACTAAAAAGGCATTACGGGATATTATTGGATTTATTTTCAAGAAATGTGGAGTACATGCATGTGCCAATTTCCTTGATGATATCAAAGATCTGGGATATCTAAAAGCTTTTGAAGGTGGATTATCATTTAACCTTTCTGATGTTACAGTACCTGAAGAAAAAGAAGCTTTAGTAGCTGATGGTTATGCTCAAGTTGAAGAGGTGTTGAGTAACTACAACATGGGTTTCATCACGAATAATGAGCGTTACAATCAGATTATTGATATTTGGACGCATGTTAATGCGAACCTTACTCAAACCTTGATGACACAATTGGCTGATGATAATCAGGGATTCAACTCTGTTTATATGATGCTTGACTCAGGAGCTCGTGGATCCAGAGAACAGATTCGTCAGCTTGGTGGTATGAGGGGATTGATGGCTAAGCCTCAGAAGTCCGGTGCTACAGGAGGGCAGATTATTGAAAATCCAATTCTTTCCAACTTTAAGGAAGGTTTGTCAGTTCTTGAGTACTTTATTTCAACTCACGGTGCTCGTAAAGGTTTGGCGGATACGGCTCTTAAGACGGCTGATGCAGGATACTTAACCCGTCGTTTGGTTGATGTGGCACAAGATGTTATTATCAACGAACAAGATTGTGGTACTTTGCGTGGGCTTACGACTGCGGCTATTAAAAATCAGGAAGAGGTTGTTGCTTCCTTGTTCGAGAGATTGCTTGGTAGAACTACAGTACATGATATTTTCCATCCTATATCAGGTCAATTGATTGTTGAGGCAGGTGAGGAAATAACAGAAGAAATTGCCCAGCAAATTGAGAATTCGCCGATTGAAAAAGTGGAAATTCGTTCTGTATTAACTTGTGAGTCTAAGCGGGGTGTATGTGCAAAATGTTATGGACGTAATCTGGCAACAGGTATAGCTGTTCAAAAAGGGGAAGCTGTTGGTGTAATTGCCGCTCAATCTATTGGAGAGCCGGGAACACAGCTTACACTTCGTACTTTCCACGTAGGGGGTACTGCGGGTAACACTTCTGCAGAGAATTCTGTTGTATCCAAATACAATGGTTATGCTGTGTTTGATGAGTTGCGTACTGTTGAATACAAAAGTGATGACAATAAAAAGTACGATGTTGTTATTGGTCGTTTGGCTGAATTACGTATTGTTGATAGAAATACCAATATTACATTAACAACACATACAATACCATATGGATCTAAATTATACATTAAGGATGGTCAGGATGTTAAAATAGATGATCTTCTTTGTGAATGGGATCCATACAATGCAATGATTATTACTGAATTTACAGGAAAGGTTTCATTTGACAATTTGATTGAAGGGATTACTTTTAGTCAAGAATCTGATGAGGCAACAGGTTTTGCTGAAAAAGTAGTAATTGAATCCAAAGACAAAACGAAAAATGCTGGGGTTAAGATTTTAAATTCCAAAGGGGATGTTTTAAAATCGTACAATTTACCGGTAGGTGCTCACGTTTCTGTATCTGAAGGTGAAATGGTGTTGGCAGGTCAGTCATTGGTTAAAATTCCAAGAGCTGTTGGTAAAGCTGGTGATATTACCGGTGGACTTCCAAGGGTGACTGAGTTGTTCGAGGCTCGTAATCCTTCTAATCCTGCTGTAGTTTCGGAGGTAGACGGAGAGATTAGTTTCGGAAAAATTAAGCGTGGTAATCGTGAAGTTATCGTTACAACCAAAGGAGAAGATGTTAGAAAGTATTTAGTACCTCTTTCAAGACAAATTCTTGTTCAGGAGAACGATTATGTAAGAGCTGGAACTCCATTATCTGATGGTGCTACAACTCCTGCTGATATTCTTGCGATTAAAGGACCAACCAAAGTACAGGAATATATCGTTAATGAAGTTCAGGATGTATATCGTATGCAGGGTGTGAAGATTAACGACAAGCATTTTGAGATTATCGTTCGTCAGATGATGCGTAAGGTTATTATTGATGATCAAGGAGATACAAGATTCCTGGAAAAACAAATTATCGATAAAATGGCTATCATGGCAGAAAATGATGAAATTTTCGGTAAGAAAGTGGTTGTTGATGGTGGTGATTCAGAAGAGTTGAAAGCTGGAATGATTGTTACTTCTAGAAAACTGAGAGATGTTAACTCAGTGTTGAGAAGAAGAGACTTGAAACTAGTTGACGCTCGTGATGCAATTCCTGCAACATCTACTCAGATTCTTCAAGGGATTACCCGTGCGGCACTTCAAACTAAGAGTTTTATCTCAGCGGCTTCCTTCCAGGAAACAACTAAGGTTCTTAACGAAGCTGCAATTAGCGGTAAAGTTGATAATCTTGAAGGTTTGAAAGAGAATGTAATTTGTGGTCACCTTATTCCTGCAGGTACTGGTTTACGCGAGTACAAGGATATAGTTGTTGGTGCAAAAGCTGAATACGAAAAACTGTTAGATTCTAAGTCAAGAGAATATTAAGAGTTCCTCTAAGTTATATAAAGGGTGTTTTCAATTGAAAACACCCTTTTTATTTATCTATTTAATCGGAATAGGGAATATTTTCATAATTTAGCAGGAAGACAAATTATTTAATTATAAAATACAATCATGAACGATAAAAAACAATCGAACCAAATAGATATTCAATTGAAGGAAGATGTTGCGCAGGGAACTTATTCAAACCTTGCCGTTATAACTCATTCCAGCTCAGAATTTGTTGTCGATTTTGTGAGAATTATGCCTGGAATTCCAAAAGCTGATGTTAAATCACGAATCATACTTACACCAGAGCATGCAAAGAGATTGATGCTGGCTTTACAAGATAACATTCGAAAATTTGAATCGCTTCATGGAGCGATAAAAATTGAAGACAACCATGGACCACAGGGTACTGTGATGCCTATGGGTTTTGGTCCCACCGGACAAGCGTAATAAAGCCTATAAATAAAAACCGGAAAATTGGTGTAATTTTCCGGTTTCGTTATTATTTAAGATATGTGGTTAAATTATTTGTTGGCTTTTTAATGGTCTTTTGTTTGTTACTTATCAGAAACCAAATAAATATTGAACTTGCTATGAATATTCCCAATAGAATACCCAATTGAGTGTTTATTGCAAGACCTCCATTTTTGTTGGGAGCAACCAACAAATAAGTAAAGCATATTGCAGTCATAAATAGAGCCGGAATACTTAAAGGTAAATGATTTTTACCTTCTTTAGCTAAATACATAGCGGCAGTCCATAACATCACCATAGAGAGAATTTGGTTGGATAAGCCCAGATATTTCCAAATGGTAGAAAACTCAAGTTGAGATAATATAAATCCAAGAGCAAACAGTGGGATTGATACTAGTAATCTGTTTTTTATTGATTTTTGGTTGTAGCTAAAGATATCAGCGATTGTAAGTCGGGCACTTCTAAATGCCGTGTCACCCGTTGTAATCGGACATGCAATTACTCCAATAATTGCGAAAATTGCTCCTGTTTTTCCCAGCCAGGTATTGCAAATTTCATTAACAATCCAAGCAGGATTGTGTCCGGAAGAAATGGCAGCATTTAATTCGTTGGCGTTGCCAAAGAAGTTCATCGCGGCAGTAGCCCAAATGATTGCAACAATTCCCTCTGCAATCATGGCTCCATAAAATACAGGCCGCCCAAAACTTTCCTTTTTCATACAACGGGCCATCATTGGCGATTGGGTGGAATGAAATCCTGAAATGGCACCACAGGAAATTACGATAAACATCATTGGATATAGTATGTTTTGTGTGGGATTTACATGAAGATTTTTTAGTTCTCTAAATGATATTTCATTCAATATTAAAGCTCCTGTTGCACTTTTGAAAATCATTATACCAGCTATACTTACTGCCATCAGCAACAATGCGAATCCAAAAAGAGGATAAATTTTACCGATAATTTTATTAATTGGCAGTAGAGTAGCAAGAAGATAATATGCGAATATTCCATAAAGCCACCAGTTTAGACCACCTCCGGTAAAATCAGTGAGTAATCCTGCAGGACCGGTTACGAAAGCCACACCAACAAATAAGAGTAGTAAGATTGTGAAAATCCTTATGAAATTTTGAATGCCAGAGCCTAAATATTTGCCAACGATCTCAGGAAGACTGGCTCCTTCGCTTCTGATGGAAAGCATACCTGAAAAATAATCATGGCTCGCTCCCATAAATATGCATCCCAAAACAATCCAAATATATGAAATGGGTCCATACATGGCTCCTAAAATTGCACCGAAAATTGGCCCTAACCCTGCAATGTTTAGAAATTGAATGGTAAACATTTTCCAGGTTGGCATGGGTATAAAATCAACACCGTCTTCCAGTCTGACTGCCGGAGTTTTTATCCTGTCATTAGCACCGAAAAATCGTTCGATAAATTTACCGTAGAAAATGTATCCAAGTATTAATGCCAAAATTGCACTTAAAAATGTAATCATATTTTGTAATCTTATTTATTCAAACAAATTTAAAATGAAATACTATTTCATCGATAGTAAAGAGTCATAAGTTGTATTTTTTTTTTCCGGATATCCGAATGGCGGATTGACAAAAGAAATTTAGATTTGAAGAGTTTTGGTTCAAATTGGTAATGAAATGAAACGTTATCATTGGGAAAATATAAAAAAATGTTGAGTTATTTGTCATCGGGATGTTTGTGATGTGTGTTTAACCGTTAATATATCAATTCATTGCGATCATTTTAACCATCACTAGGACTTGATTGTTTTTTACGAATAGCACCTGTTGTGTAACTCGCAATCTAGATTTGTTTTAAGTACTCTAATCTTTATATTTGCTAATCTCTGATTTTGAGAAATTCAATCATTTTGGAGCAAACCTGAATAAGGAAATATGAATTAGTGATTTGATGATTTATCTAACTTGGACAATTACATACATGTAGTTTGAAAATAAGTTTTTGTATAAATCTGAATTAGTTACAGATGTTAAAATAGATATTACAATGAAAGGATTAAAAATTGTTGTTCTTGCTAAGCAGGTTCCCGATACCAGAAATGTTGGGAAGGATGCGATGAAAGCTGATGGAACCGTGAATAGAGCTGTATTACCAGCGATCTTCAATCCTGAAGATTTAAATGCACTTGAGCAAGCGTTGCGTTTGAAAGATAAGTACCCTGGAACAGAAGTTACTCTTTTAACAATGGGACCTGGCAGAGCCGCCGAAATTATCCGTGAAGGTCTTTATCGTGGTGCTGATAATGGAATACTTTTATCGGATCGTGCTTTTGCCGGTTCTGATACATTGGCAACTTCTTATGCTCTTTCTTGTACCCTAAAAAAAATGGGTGAAATTGATATTATTATTGCAGGCCGTCAGGCAATCGATGGAGATACTGCTCAGGTTGGACCTCAGGTAGCTGAGAAATTGGGATTTCCTCAAATTACTTATGCTGAGGAAGTAGTTTCTGTAGAAAAAGGAAAAATTGTAATTAAACGCCGTTTAGAGCGTGGTGTTGAGACTGTAGAGGGAACTTTACCTATGGTGGTAACAGTAAACGCTTCAGCTCCTGAGTGTCGTCCGCGAAATGCTAAATATGTAATGAAATACAAGCATGCCAGAGCTGTTTCCGAAATGCAGAATGCTGATGAAGATTACATCCTGTTGCACAACAACCGTCCTTATTTGAATATTGGCGAATGGAGTGTAAATGATATCGAAACTAAAGCAGAAGAGCTTGGTTTAACTGGATCTCCTACAAAGGTAAAGGCTATTGAAAATGTAGTTTTTCAAGCTAAAGAGGCTAAAGTTCTTGAGCCAACTGATGCTGATATGGGTGAATTGATGAAAGAATTAATCGCTAACCATACCATCGGATAGCAGTTAACCAGATTGCAGTTACCAGTTACCGGTTGTCAGTTGTTTTTACACTGTTCACTGTATACTGATTGCTGTCCTCTGTAAAAGTGGAATTTAAAAAATTGAAACCGTGAACAACGTATTTGTATATTGTGAAATAGAAGAGGGACAGGTTGCAGATGTAAGCCTTGAACTTTTAACCAAAGGTCGAAAACTAGCTGACGATTTAAAGTGTGAGTTGGAAGCTATCGTAATTGGAGCTGACCTTAAAGGTGTTGAGAAGCAGATTATGCCTTATGGTGTAGATACCATTTGGATTGCCAGTGATAAGCGTTTGTATCCTTACACTACATTGCCTCACACATCAATTATTGTGAAATTATTCGGGGAAGAAAAACCACAGATCGCTTTGATGGGTGCAACAAGCATTGGGCGTGATTTAGGGCCTCGTGTCTCTTCAGCTCTTCATTCAGGTTTAACAGCCGATTGTACCAGTTTGATTATTGGTGATCATGAAGACAAGAAGAACAACAAGTTATATAAGGATTTATTGTATCAGATTCGTCCGGCTTTTGGCGGAAATATTGTAGCTACAATCATCAATCCTGATTGTCGTCCGCAGATGGCTACCGTTCGTGAAGGTGTGATGAAAAAGGAAATCCGATCGGAAGCTTACAAAGGAAAAGTAAAGCAGCTTGACGTAGAGAAATATGTAAGCGCTGAAGATTTTGTAGTGAAGGTGATTGAGCGTCATATGGAAGCTTCAAAAGTGAACATTAAAAACGCAGGTATTATTATCGCTGGAGGTTACGGTGTTGGTTCCAAAGAGAATTTTGATAAATTGTATGAATTAGCTGATGTTATTGGTGCAGAAGTTGGTGCTTCCCGTGCTGCTGTTGATGCTGGTTATGCATCTCATGAACGGCAAATTGGACAAACTGGTGTTACTGTTCGTCCTAAACTATATATTGCCTGCGGTATTTCGGGGCAGATTCAGCATACTGCCGGTATGGAAGAATCCTCGATGGTAATTGCTATTAATACCGATAAGAATGCACCAATAAACAATTTTGCCGACTATATAATTACTGGTGATATTGCTGATGTGATTCCAAAAATGATTAAGCAATACAAAGAAAACACCAAGTAAGAAACCTATTTAAGGTAATGGTGTTCGCTAACCGCTTTAATTTTAACAAAAAACATCCAAAGAAATGGCTAATTTCTATAATGATAATGATGATTTGAAGTTCCACTTGGATCATCCTTTAATGAAAAAAATTGTTGCCCTTAAAGAGCGCAACTTCGAAGATAAAGAAACATATGATTATGCTCCTCTCGATTTTGAGGATGCAATGGATTCTTACGATCGCACCCTGGAAATTGTAGGTGAGATTTGTGGAGATATCATTGATCCTAATGCAGAGAGTGTTGATCAGGAAGGACCAAAAGTTGTTAACGATCGTGTAATTTACGCAAGAGGAACACAAGAAAACCATGACGCTTTAACAAAAGCGGGTCTAATTGGAATGAGCTTGCCGCGTGAATATGATGGATTGAATTTTCCTTTGGTACCTTACGTAATGGCTGCAGAGTTGGTATCTCGTGCAGATGCTGGTTTTGCAAATATTTGGGGGCTTCAGGATTGTGCTGAAACAATTCATGAATTTGCTTCGAAAGAGCAAAAAATGGATTACTTGCCACGTTTTGCCAAAGGAGCAACTGCGGCTATGGATTTAACTGAGCCGGATGCAGGTTCTGATTTGCAGGCAGTTCAATTAAAAGCTACATATAATGCCAAAGAAGATCAGTGGTATTTAGATGGTGTTAAACGATTCATTACCAATGGTGATGGTGAGGTTGCATTAGTTTTAGCCCGTTCAGAAGAAGGAACTAACGATGGTCGTGGTTTGTCTATGTTTATTTACGACAAAAAACACATGGCTGTTAAGGTTCGCCGTATCGAGCACAAAATGGGTATTATTGGATCTCCTACCTGTGAGTTGGTATTTACTCATGCCCCTGCCGAATTGGTGGGAGACCGTAAAATGGGATTGATCAAATATGTAATGTCATTAATGAATGGCGCGCGTTTAGGTGTTGGTGCTCAATCCGTAGGTATTGCAGAAGCTGCATATCGTGAAGGTTTGGCATATGCTAAGGAACGTCGTCAGTTTGGCAAAGCAATTATTAAATTTCCAGCCGTTTACGAAATGTTGACCAATATGGAGGCGAAGTTGAATGCTTCCCGTTCCATGTTGTATGAAACATGTCGTATGGTTGATGTTTACAAGTGTTACTACCATATCTCTCAGGATCGTTCTTTGGATAAGGATGAGAGAAATGAGATGAAGAAGTACCAAAAAATTGCTGATGTACTGACTCCAATGTTGAAATTATTTGCATCGGAGTATTGTAATCAAATTGCTTACGATTCATTACAGATTCATGCTGGTTCGGGTTACATGAAAGATTACCCAATTGAGCGTTTGGTGCGTGATGCCCGTATCACGAATATTTATGAAGGAACATCTCAGTTACAGGTTGTTGCAGCTGTTCGCGGAGTTACAACTGGTCAGTACCTAGCTCAAATTAAAGATTACGAAGCTTCTGATTTAAATCCACAATTGGAATATATTAGAACTATGCTTAAAGGCATGACTGAGCAATATGAGAAAGCTGTTGCCAAGGTTACTGCGATTAATGCAACTGCAGATCACAACGATTTCTTAGATTTTCATGCACGTCGTTTGGTAGAAATGGCTGGATATATTGTTATGGGATATCTTACTTTATTGGATACAACACGTAATGATAAATACCAAGAGTCATGTGAAGTTTATGTGAAAATGGGAAAATCAGTTTGC
This sequence comes from Marinifilaceae bacterium, assembly GCA_016936255.1. GTDB lineage: Bacteria > Bacteroidota > Bacteroidia > Bacteroidales > Marinifilaceae > Labilibaculum. The sequence goes on from JAFGYE010000051.1 coordinate 67,216, forward strand.
GCTGGTCACTTGGATTACATTCAAAATTCAGATTTGAAAGACTTAGGTATTTTCAAAAAATAAGACCTAAACTAATTATAATAGCGGAAGTTCCTTTAACAGGGGCTTCCGTTTTTTTTGTCTTTAATTTTATGAAGTGGAAGAATTACCCGTATTTGCAATCGTATCATAGCCATGTTAATTTTTCGTTAAGTCGAATTAACGTTTATTTAAAACATTTAAGAGTGTGACATCTAAGAAAGGAATTAGTTTTGCCGTCAGTTATTAAGAAAATATGTCGACTTAATTGCGAAAAAATTACATACTACTAAAACAAACCAAATGAAAGGAAAAAAATTATTAATTGGTGCAATAGCATTGTTTATAGGTTTTACAGTTGCAGCCCAGGATAAAGCAGATTTTACGCCATCAGGAAAAGTGAATGGTAAAGTGTTCTTTAACTATCATTACGATATGTCAAAAGGAACAGAAAAAGAAAGCAGCTTCGAAATTAAGAGAGCTTACTTTGGGTACGATTATAGTATTGCAAAAGGATTAAAAGCGAGTATCACTCTTGATGTCGATAAAAATGATGGTGGTAGTGATTATACAGTTTTTCTTAAGAAAGCTCAATTGGAGTGGAAAGCATCTTCTGCAGTAAAAGTTTCTTTAGGTATGATTGGTACCGTTCAGTTTTCAGATCAGGAAAGCTTTTGGGGATATCGTTACATTATGAAATCATTTAACGATGAATATGGTTTTGGATCGAGCGCTGATTTAGGGATAAAAGCTAATTTTAAGCTAAGTGATTCTTTTTCTGCAAATGCATTTGTAATTAATGGTGAAGGATATAAAAAAGTGCAGGATGAAGATGGAAAACAAAAAGTAGGAGCAAGTCTACTCTATCAGAACAAGGGCTTAATCGCAAAAGTGTATGCCGATGCGAATACAACAACTGTTGTTGGTGAAGGAGGAAGTGAAGAAGATGTAACAGTAACAGCTTTAGCTACTTTTGTTGGCTATAAATTTTCTGAAAAATTTAGATTGGCCGCAGAATATAATCAATTGATTAATGGAACTAAATATTCAAGTGCTGCGGACAATCACGATTTGGAGGGAATGTCGGTTTATTCAACTTATACATTTGATAAGAAATGGGAAGTATTTGGAAGATATGATTACTTAACTTCAAACACTTTACAAGGAGAGACTGAGAAGTGGAATTTATCAAAAAATGGGAGTGCCATCACTGCAGGTGTTCAGTATGCACCAGCGAAAGGTGTTAAAATGGCATTCAATTACCAAGGATTCATGAAAAAAGAATCTGCTTCGAACGACAACTCAATGGTATACGTAAACTTTGAGTTTAAATTCTAAAAATAAAATATAATTTTGTTGTATACGAAAGACCGCTCTTGAGCGGTCTTTTTTTGTCTTCTTTTTTGATTGTTTACTATATCTAACATTGTGTTTTTTGATCTTGATTAATATATGGAGTTGATTTGAATGTTGAATTTTTAGGATTACCTCTTTATATTAAAGAAATATTACTGAAATTTTTAAATGAAGATATTTTTAGGTTATTATTATTATTATGAGTGTTGTTTATTTTGAATTGTTTGTTATAATCATAAAGTGAAAGTACAGTATATGTGTATTGTTGACTGATTAGTAGATGTTTACATGTTTCTATTGCAGAACGATTATAAATAGTGAGGTGATTGTAATTATTTTTGTTGAGAAATTATTTTATTCCTATGTTTGTCGTCAATTAAAATTAAAACGAATTGCTAGTGCTGATTTTTTTTTGATCTTAATACATAGCAATACAATATATACGGTAGAGTTATGTATTTAATTATGGAATGTATTTTCTAATGAGGTATATTTTAAAAATCATTAAAAAAGTTATCAATAGTAATTGAATTGAAGAAGTTGAATGATTTAATTCGGCTAGGATAAAAAAACAAATTGAAAAAACACAAATTACAACGTGTTAGATTAATATAATCACTCTAAATATTTTTATATGATTGGTTTCTTGAAACCGGCAGCACACAAGGAAATGTTGCCCGATAATAAAATTGACCCAACTTACAAACGATTGCGTTTGCAGGTGTTTGTAGGTATATTTCTTGGATATGCAGGTTATTATTTGGTGAGGAAAGTGTTCTCATTGGCGATGCCGGATTTAATTGCATTGGGGTATTCTAAAACACAGTTAGGCTTTGCTTTATCAGGAGTTTCTGTAGCATATGGTCTTAGTAAGTTTATAATGGGAAATGTTTCGGATCGAAGTAATGCCCGACGTTTTTTAACTTTTGGCTTGGTGCTTTCCGCTATTACAATGATTGTAATGGGGATTCTTCCTGTAGCTACATCATCTATTGCAATCATGTTTGTATTGCTTTTGTTAAACGGATGGTTCCAGGGAATGGGATGGCCTCCATGTGGTCGAGTAATGGTGCATTGGTTCTCTATTCGGGAACGTGGAACAAAAATGTCTATTTGGAATGTAGCACATAATGTTGGTGGAGGAATTATTGGGCCATTAGCGATTTTGGGTGTTGCAATTTTTACTGATTGGCAATATATTTGGTTTTTCGAATCGTACCAATTTTCCATAACGAATCGTACCAATTCTGCAAAACTCACAAAATACAAATTTCAACAGAATGACGTACTTTCGAATGTAACTTAGGGTACATGTGCACTTTTGTGAACACGTGCGCACTGGGGAAAGGTTTTAATAATTCTTTTTTGTCTCGGACAAGCTCCTACTCCAGGCGAATAACA
>JAFGYE010000052.1 GCA_016936255.1 Marinifilaceae bacterium
GAACTATTCTGAGAAGTAAAAATCAGTGTTCTAAATAATGTTTTGTTAATTTTAAAAAACGAAAGGATAAAACACTTTTACGTTGTGGTGCATAACAAAATCAGCTTTATGAGTAAATTATTTAAATTATCAATATCAATTCTAATTTTATTTTCTTGTATAAATTCACAAGGACAAATTGTAAAATCAGACTCAATAAATGTCATTAAAACAACCAAGGATTTTTACGATTGGTATATCTATTCCACAAGAAATGACAAATCAATAGAAAACAGACCTGACTTTATTATAACTGCAAACGGAATTGTTTGTCTTGACTATTCGAATTATATAGCTAATCTTAAGCAATACAAATTTTCTGACTCGCTAATCAATATAGAGATATTATCTTACAAAAATTGCGATGATAATCTTAAAAATATTTCTAAGACTGAATGGGCACATTTTGATGACATAGATGATTTTGAAAAAATTGATTGTGGATTTCCAAATTCTTACAAATGGATTGGAGGCCAAGAAATGTGTGACGGTATTCGGATTAATAAAGTTGACTTTATAAATGAAAAGACTTGTGTTGTAACCATTGAATATTATAGTATTAATAGTGATAAGTATTCTTACTGGGGAAATAATACAAGGATAAAGCTAATAAAAGATCAAAACTCCTGGAAAATACAGGACATTGATATTTAGAAACAAAAATACGCACCACAACACGCAAATATAAGGCATTAAAACGCCTTATATTTGTATCGTTGCCAGTAATGTTAAGAAACCGAAGTGCACAGAATAATACTCAGTAAGAAAATGAAATTACACATAAAATTCACATTGATTTTAATAATTGCGACATCTAATTTATTTGCGCAAAAGGACTATAGAGCAATTTTAGAAATTAGAGGAGCTACTGAAGAATTTTGCATTTCAAAAGATTCTACTTTTTGGATTGCTACAAAAACAGGAGACACGTATTTTAGTGAGGGTTTTGATAAGCCTTGGAAATATGGAACATTTAAAACTAATGAATATGATTTAGTTTCTGGGCGAACATTTGAAAGAGCAAGCTTTTTTAATCGTGATACTGGATATATTTCTGGATTTATTCAAAAAGACGGAAAACAAGATTTTATCTATTGGACAAACGACGGTGGCAAAAACTGGCAAGAAGTAAAATTTGGAAAGTCGAGTTGGATTGACGCAAATTATATAGACTATAAGGGGAATGCGTGGATGAGCGGAAATTCACAATTAGTTTATTATTCCAATGATTTCGGTAAAACTTGGACATCATTTGATAAAATTGAGTCAACTGGAAACATGAGGATTAACACAATATTTTTTGAGAATACAAAAAGAGGTATTGTCGGGGATTTCTGGAACAGAATTTATCTAACTGAGGATAATTGTAAAACATGGACAAAAATCACAAGTCCTTTAGACCAAAAAAAATATGTAAGAACCGACAAGAATATAAGACCTACCATTTATAAGGCTCAAATATTCGGAAACAATATAATAATCAATCAACAAAACCGAATTTTTTGGTCAAAACTGGATTCTATTCAATGGAATGAACTTTCAGACATAATTGATTACTCCTATGATAAATCGTCAAATAAATTGTTTGCTATATCTAAGGATTTGAAAGTGCATCTTTTTGATTCCAATTTCGTTTCAAATTGGACATCTGAATCCAATTTAGTAAATGCTCCAATTTCTATTAAAACATTAAATGGAACATTATATGCATGGCACAGAGCTGAATTAACCAAAGTAAATGAAAATGAATTTCTTTATACTCCAATGTATACACTTGAAAATCCAATTGCAACTCCTTATGTGACTGCAAAAGCAACGAGAAGAACTTGGGGTGTTAATGGTCGTGAAATTCTGCAATCTGATGACCTAGGTAAAACTTGGTACAGAATTGATTTATTAGATTTTAATATTGGGAATTTTAAAGCTATCAATGATTATGAAGCCATAATATCAGATTCATATTATCAAAAGTATTACAAGTACAAAATAACTGATGATTCTACGGAATTAATTAAATACTTTATTGAAAATCCGTTGTCAGAATTTCTTTCTAATCCTTTAAAAGAGGTCAGTTTTGAAATAGGAAGTCAAGGTTGTTTTCATTCTAATTTAAAAGTGATAGAATATAAATTAGAAAATGACTCAACGTTTTCAGCTTCAAAGATTGAACAACAAGGGTACAAAACGGAAAAGGAGAAATTTAGAAATTCATTTTCAGCTAAAGTTGCTTTTGGAATTCTTGATGCAATTGATTCAAATCCATTTAGTAAAATCAATGTGAATGAGCTGAACATAAGCGAAAATGATAAAGATGAATACCTTAAGAAGATTGATTTAATAGAAAAAGATTTCAAAAAGGGTAATACTTTCGATTATGAACATGGAACAAGCAGGTATAGTTTACCTTACAACAAGCTTGATTTTGAATTTTATAAAAATGCAGTAAATCAAATTGACTCATTTAACAATACGATTTTGAACAATATCTTGGGAACAAGATATGGAAACTGGAGTACCACAACTAATTGGATTAAAATAACTTTTAAGAATAAAAAAGGAGAAGAAATTTCAATATCGAATTTTGATGATATGCCAAACGCATGGTATTTACCTTGGATTGTTGAAGCTAATGGACTTATTTTTCCGATAAACAATATTGAAGTAACCAAATTTATTGAATCTAATACACCAGACGATTTCATTTCACTTGAGAATAAAAATAAATTGGCGATATTCCAAATGATTGATTATCTGTACAAAAAGAAGATTAATGAATAAAACACTACTGGCAACCCCGCTAGTGCGCGATTGTATCGCGTTCAGTTAGACCGGAAAAGAAGACAATCATTACCCCGCTATTAAAACTTAATTGAGCAGTTTAATTAGTTTTTAGACAGACTGCCGTTAGCGGTAAACTGTTCTTAAATACTCGATTCAGTAATCTAACATCATAACAATTAGTCATATGAAAAAAACGTTTCTGCTATTATTTATAGCCATTTGTTTTAATTTAAACGGATATTCTTCTGATACGATATATTTCAATCCAAATTGGGAAATTACAAGTAAAACAAAAGGTGCTTATTATCGAATTGCGGATATGAATGCTACTGGTTTCTTTTACGAAGGAGCCTTTAAGGACTATTCAATAAAGAAGAACAATATTATTTCATCTGGATGTTATGATGATTACAATAAACAAGGTAGTTTTGAAGAATATTATGAAAATGGAAATGTAAGAGCAAAGGGACAATTCACTAAAAATAAACGTAGTGGTTTATGGGTTTATAATTATGAAAACGGGCAATTTAAGATGTCTGTTGACTTTTCTACACAATATTTTAATATTATTGAATTTAGAGATACATTAAATAATTTATCTATTAAAAATGGTACAGGTCAATGTATAATAGATGTTTCTGTCTTTGGAATACCTGCTAAATTGATTGCTAACTTTTCAGAGGGCGTGCGTGATGGAAAATGGATCTATTCTGATGATCAGGGTGAAAAAATTCTAATTGAAAAATACAATAAGGGAACCTTTCTTTATGGTGATTTTAAAGGAACTATAAAAGACAACAACATTATTGGACCTTTCCTCACAAATAGGTATTTTAATGAATCTAAGTATTTTATTACTGAAAAAATGTGTTGCGAAAGGGGCTTTGACGAAAAATATTATACTTTCCTAAAGCATTTAACTAAAGAAATAAATTTTTCAAACTCTGAAAGTCTTACCTGCCTAAATAGTCAAATGCCTGTTGATGCCATAATCTGTATGGCAAACGACCATGAAAATAATTATTGGTTTGGAACAGATGGTTCTGGTCTTATAAAACTTGATACTACATTCACATTTTTCAATGAGACCAACTCCCCTTGTAAAAGTAATTTCGTATCAAAAATAGCAGTAGATAAAACTAATAAGGTTTGGTTTACTTATGGGGCTGATAGTAATGATTACAGTTTTTCAACTTCTGGCTTAGCTTGTTACTCAGAGAATAAAATAAAAATATTCAATACTGAAAATTCAGGTTTAACTTGTAATATTATTAATGATATTGCGATAGATTCAAATAATATTAAATGGTTTGCTACTTTAAATTGTATTATAAGTTATGACGAACCAAATAGTAAATGGACAAAACATTTCAATATTGATAAAAAAATTCGAATTATTGATACTTTGCAGTTTAGCAATAAAAGGGAATATTTAAAAAATGCTAAAAAGGATAGTACTTCTGACTACTCTTTTGAAATATATGCAGGTACTCAATATGAGCTTGAATTAAAAACAATTAATGGACGTCGTACTTATTATGAAAATCCTTCGTGTTTTACTGATATTAAGATACTCCCAAACAATGATTTATATATTAATTCTTTTTATTCAGGTTGTTCTAGCTATGACGGCATTAATTGGAATATAATATCTGACTCAATTCAATATGAATGCATGAAGTTTCAACTCGATAATTTTTCTCTTTGTGAAGAGTCACAGCGTAGAATATTTGAATATTCTTCAATAGAAAAGACTTTGAATCCAATTTACAACCCTATGAATCAGATAATAACTGGTTTAAACAACTTAATTTGGATTCAATGTTCGGACAGAATAGTAAAGGTTTCTGATTCTCAAATTATTGAGTATCGGATACAAGATAACAGAATCAAATATGCTGAAAATGGTAAAGGTAAATCAGATTTCTACTGTATATTCCTTGATGCAGTAGGGAGTATGTGGGCTGGTATTAATGGTGGTATTATAAAAATTGAATGATTTTAAATAGGTCTTTAGTCTACTGCTAGTCGAGTAAGCCAGGGGAATTTCACCCCCTAACTTCTCGCAGAACCGGACAATTCGCAAGCTCAGCACAAAGCAAGCGGGTTTATTCAGAAAATAATTTCACAATTATTCATAAGGGGCACGTCCTACTTTTGTCCTTGCAGATCAACTTTTATGTACTCAATAATTTTCCATCTGTCGGCTTGCTTAATTTGAGCACCATGAGCACCCATAACCCCAAAACCAATGCTTATTACATGGAAAATCTCACCACGTGGCGTTGTTTTCATTACATCAGTAACCAAACTTCTGGGCTGAAATGGATATTTGCCACTTGTAAACAGATATCCTTGTCCATCTCCCTTTTCACCATGACAGTGGATGCAATAAATCCCGAAAAGTTTCTTGCCTCTCTGCACATCGTCAGCGGTCATTTCGTTGGGATTAAAAATATTTTCGCCCGCCCAAATCCGTTCTTCCGGTGTTTTTTCAAAATGGTAAGGAATCATTTCTCTGGGAATAGTACCCTCGGCCGGCAAACGCAAACTCGACCCGTCTTCGAAATTAGGATTCGCAGAATATGGTTCAAAAGCACGCGATTGTACCATATCCGGAAAATAGGAATAACCCGGATGGTTGCGGTCTTTATCGCAGGATGCCAACAAAACCAAAACTACCAATAAAATACTGCAATAGGATACGAATTTTTGCATAACAATTTCTTTTTTGGGTCATGAATCAGGTTTCGTAATGAAAACTCTCTTCGAGCAAAGGATCATTTTTGCTTAACAGTGGCGCTTTAGCCAAAGAGGAAAAAACTACGAATAAAAAGCCAGCCAGATAGAAACATACAAATCCAATTTCCGTCAGCCCAATTTGAGCCGTTTTCCCTATTGTTCCGGGAATTACCAGTAAATAGATATTCAACCATTGACCAATCAACACAACCACCGCCATAAGCGATAACCATTTTAAATTTCGTTTTGAATTCCGGGTCATTAATCCCAGAAATGGAATTGCAAAATTAAGAACCAGAATGGTGAAAAACAGAATGGTATGATCGTTTAATCTGGGCGCAAAATAGGCTGTTTCTTCAGGAATATGACTGTACCAGATCAACAGATACTGAGAGAACCACAAGTACATCCAGAAAATACTGAATGCGAACAGGTATTTTCCCATATCATGAATGTGTTCTTTGTTGATGAATTCCAAATGACCTTTCCATTTCAGAAAGCTGATAAAAAGGATAATCGTGGCAATACCAATCTCAAAAAGACCAATAAAAATAAACCATCCGTAAAGGGTACTGTACCAGTGTGCATCGATAGACATTAACCAATCCCAGCTCATGGTAGAACTTGAAACGGCAAAGAAAACCATAAACAAAGCGGCCAATAACTTTCCCTTTTTATAGTACTTGATATCTGTTGATAAATCCTGCTGCAAGGAATTTTTCCGCAACAATCGCGTCAACCATATCCAAACCCCAAAATAAATTGCCATCCGGATGAAAAAGAACGGAATATTTAAATAGGCCGCTTTCCCCTCCAATATTGGATCGTGCAATCCCTCGTGCGACCAATGATAGATATCATGCATTCCGAAATACAACAGGAACATCAAAATTGCTGATACCGGCAGAAATGATGCGAAGGCTTCGGGAATGCGCTGCAATGCCGTATGCCATCCTGAATAAGCTATTTTATGCAATGCCTGAAATACGCCTCCAAACAGAGCAATGAATAGAAAAAACAGGTTGTTAATTAAAAAATTTGTCCAAAACCTCTGACTGTTGGGGGCTTCTATAAAATACCCAAGCAGAAGCAATAGAATTCCGAATCCTCCTGCTGTAAGCAGTGCAATTTGCGCTTTTCGGGAAAATGTATAATTCTTGTCCATCACCATATGGTTTATGCGGTTTACGATTCAATCTCCTTAACCTGTATGTTCATTGCGTCTTCTTTTTCCAGAATGCCTTTCACAACAGTATCCTGACTTCCGGCCTCATCCAGATCTACAATAATCACAAAACGGTCATCGGTACTTCGTTCGTCGTGAATCACAGTCCTGGCTCCCGGTCCGAGTTTCGAGCGAATAAAGAATGCTATTGCCATTCCAAAAGAGGCAAACAAAACCGTCAGCTCAAAAGTGATCGGGATAAAGGAAGGAATCGCAAAATGAGGCTTTCCTCCAATAAACAATGGGTAATCAACAGTAAATGCCCAGGTCTGAAAACCAAAAGCGATGAGCAAACCAATTCCTCCGCAAATGAATGCAACAGTTGGTAAATTGGATCGTTTGAATCCCAATGCCTGATCCAATCCGTGAACCGGGAAAGGAGTCAAAACATCCTGAATGGATACATCCTGAGCTCTCAATTCCTTGGCAGCACGAAGAAGATTCTCCTCATCTTCAAAATAGGCTGAAATATATCTTTTCATCTGTTTATAATTTTTATGCAGTTGTCAGATGGAACTTACCATACAATCATCTCCCTGTGTGTAGAAAGCTTTATAAATGGACGTTTCATCTGTTTATAATTTTTATGCAGTTGTCAGATGGAACTTACCATACAATCATCTCCCTGTGTGTAGAAAGCTTTATATATGGACGTTTCATCTGTTTATAATTTTAAGTTTTCGTCATATGGTCCCGAAAGCTTTCGGGATTACCATATAGTCATTCTCGTGTGTAAGAACTTTTTCTCATGCTCGTTTCATGATTATTCGTTTTTGTCCTCATTGGTAAATTTCTCTCCGGAACTTTTCATGACCGTCTTCACCTCGGCTATTGCAATTACCGGGAACACCCGAATAAATAGCAGGAAGCAGGTAAAAAACAGGCCTAAGGTTCCGATAAATATTCCCACTTCAACAATGGTTGGACTGTACATTGACCAACTTGATGGCAGGTAATCGCGGTGCAGAGAACTAACAATGATTACAAATCGTTCGAACCACATTCCAATGTTGATGAAAATGGATAGAACAAAAGTGAATGCAAGATTTCGTCTTAATTTTTTAATCCACAGCAATTGCGGAGAAATTACATTGCAGGTCATCATGATCGCATAGGCCCACCAATATGGTCCGGTTGCACGGTTCAGAAATGCATATTGCTCATATTCAACGCCCGAATACCAGGCAATAAACAATTCGGTGATGTAGGCAATCCCCACAATAGAGCCGGTTGCGATAATAATTTTATTCATCGATTCAACATGACCAACTGTAATATAGCTTTCCAGATTCAATACTTTCCGTGTAATAATTAAGAGCGTAAGCACCATTGCAAAACCAGAAAAGATAGCTCCGGAAACAAAATAGGGAGGAAAAATGGTTGTGTGCCATCCCGGAATCACCGAAGTTGCAAAATCGGAACTTACAATACTGTGAACCGATAGTACCAATGGTGCGGCCAATCCGGCCAATACCAAACTCATGGTTTCATGTCTGCTCCAGTGTCTGGCAGATCCTGTCCAACCAAAACTCAAAAATCCGTAAACCGCTTTCTTAAATTTCGATTTCACTTTGTCGCGAATGGTTCCGATATCAGGAATTAATCCAACATACCAAAACAAAAGAGAAACACTAAAATAGGTACTGATCGCAAACACATCCCACAAAAGCGGTGAGTTAAAATTGACCCAAAGACCACGCGTATTTGGATAAGGGAACACAAAGAAAGCAAGTAGTGGACGTCCCATATGAATTAATGGAAACATACCTGCACACATCACGGCAAAAAGTGTCATTGCCTCGGCTGATCGATTGATACTTGTTCTCCATTTCTGACGAAACAGCAGCAATATGGCTGAAATAAACGTACCTGCATGACCGATCCCTACCCACCATACAAAATTGGTAATTCCCCAACCCCATCCAATGGTTTTGTTCAATCCCCAGGTTCCAATTCCCTGCCAAATCGTCCATCCCATCATGGCTAAGCCCAAAAACAAAGCCGATAATGTAATGGTGATTCCAGCATACCAGGCTTTTCCTGCTTTTCCTTCAATTGGAGCAGAAATTTCATCAGTAATCTTTTGATACGTTTTTTTCCCCGTGATTAATGGTTCACGAATTGGCGACACATACATAAGCGTGGTTTTATGATTTGTTCGTTTCTTTATTTCTAATCTTTGTCAGATAACTTACCGATGGAAGCGTATGAATCTCTTCCAATAAATGATAATTTCGCTTGCCCGAAGTTTCTTTTACCACCTGACTGTTATTATCATTTAAATCTCCGAAAATGATTGCTCCTGCAGGACAAGCTTGCTGACAAGCTGTTTTGATTTCGCCATCCCGAGGTCTTCTTCCATCAATTTTTGCTTTCAATTTTCCTTCCTGAATCCGCTGCACGCACATCGAGCATTTCTCAATCACTCCTTTGGCCCGAACCGTAACATCGGGATTTAGAACCATTCGTTTTAAATCAATTGTCATTTCAGCCACATCGTGCAGATTATCTGGAATCGAATCTGCTTTCGTAAAATCAAACCAATTGAACCGACGCACTTTATACGGACAGTTGTTTCCGCAGTAACGAGTCCCAATACAACGATTATAAGCCATTTGATTTAAACCTTCGCTACTGTGAGTGGTAGCCGCTACCGGACAAACATTCTCGCAAGGCGCATTGTCGCAATGCTGACACATTACCGGCTGAAAGGAAACATCCGGATTCAGCTCACTGCCCGAAAAATACCTGTCGATACGAATCCAGGACATTTCGTGCGCCCGAATCACCTCTTTTTTACCAACTACAGGAACATTATTTTCTGCCTGACAAGCAATGGAACAGGCACCGCAGCCAACACAGGAATTCAAATCCACAACCAATCCCCAATGATGATTCGGAAAATTTGGTTTCTTGTAAATACCTGCATTCTCATATTCCTGATGCGATTCATTTCCGGCCGCCGGATCTTTTAAATATTCTCCCAAAGAAGCTTCACGAACAATTGCTCTTCCCTCCATGGAGTGATGAGTCTGAGTCATTGCCAATTCATACTTCTCCTCTGTTTTTTTGATTTCAATTCCAGTTGAAAAATCCACACGTAAATTATTCTTTAATTGAGATAGTTTTGAAACATTAACACCTACATTCTTACCCACCACACCACAATCAGTTCTGCCATAACCCAAAGCAACGGCTACCGTATTGTATGCCTGTCCGGGCAAAATATAAACCGGCAATTTTACTCCTGAATTCAGCTCCACAACATCACCGGTCTCCAAAAGCATTTCTTCTGCTTGTTTTGGCGATACGGTCAAATAGTTGTCCCAACAAATTTTCGTTACCGGATCTGGAAGTTCCTGAATCCATGGATTGTTTGCCATTTTTCCATCGCCCATAGCAGAGCTTTCATATACCTGAAGTTCTACGCCTGCTGATTTTGGTGCATTTGCAATGTTTTCAATCAATTCCCCAATTCCAGCCATCTTAAATCTGGTATCGAAAACCGATTTTGTTTGAGGTTCAAAAACTCCTTGTTGCAGACTGTTGTTCCAAAAAATGGTGAAATTTGGATAGGCCGTTTGAAGCGGATATAATTTCTCTTCCCAATAATTCTTAATAAATTTTAAATAGTCCGTTTCCTGACCAATCCATGCAAGCAAAGTAGATTGAAATTGCCGGGTATTGAATAACGGACGAATTCCCGGCTGCATCAAACTGTAACGGCTTGTTTTAGGTTCCAAATCATTCCAGCTTTCTATAAAATGATTATCGGGAGCTACATATTTAAAACGACCACTGGTTTCACTTGGAGTCATATCCAGTGACACCGAAAATGGCACTTTATCTATTGCCTTTGCAAATTCCTCCCCCTTAAAATAATCGTATACCGGATTAACACCGTAAGAGAACAAAGCTTTCACCTTACCCGAATTCAGATCAGTAAGTAATTGTTCCATATCCGGATCAATTGCTTGTTTGGTTAGTATTTGTTTATCAATCCGCAAGGTTGTTCCGTAATTTTCCAACTCGTAATTGATCGCATTGATTAAGATCTGAGTATTTAAATCATTTTCACCGGCAACAACCAATGATTTCCCTTTATTTTCCCAAAGCTCTTTGGCCAATTCGCGGATATCTTCCGAAGTATCATTCAAAGAATAGGATTCCTGACCTTTAATTTTCAATATCTCATTGTACAATTGAGCAATAAGTGAAACCTGTTCGGAAGGTTTTACCGGAATCCGATAATCAGCATTGCTACCGGTTAAGGACAAACGCGATTCAAACTGAATGTGCCGCGACATATTTGTATTTCCATCGCTCAGTTTGCGTTTTTTGGTGTACTGCCGAATGTGTTCAACAGGCATCAGCCAATTTCCCAAAAAATCTGCATCAAAACTCACAATTACATCTGCAAAATCGAAACGGTAATCGCAAACACCTGCTTTCCCAAAACACATTTCGTTCGCCTTTATCAATGCAGATGCAGATCGGTTATCGTACTGTACCCACTTCACATTGGGATAAGATTTTAAAAACATCTCTATCACAGCCTTTGTTGATGGACTGTATATTGTCGGAGTCAAAAGAACGGCTCTCTCTTTACTTTCTTTTAATTGATTCAATTGCTGAATCATACTTTGATCCAATTCATCCCAGGAAATTTTGGTGCCGCCTTTCCGCGGATTTTTATAACGGCTGGTATCGTACAATCCCAAAATGGAAGCCTGAACCCTTGCACTTGTCCCACCATATGTGACAGACGACAAATCGTTGCCTTCAATTTTTATTGGACGGCCTTCTCTGGTCTTAATCAGGATACTGCAATATTCACTGCCGTTTACATAGGATGATGCATAGTAATTTGCTTTCCCCGGTGTTATTTCTTCGGGTTTAATTAAATATGGAATGGCCTTATGAACAGAATTTTCACAACTTGCCAACACGGTACTTATGGCAAGACTGTACCCGCAAAGCTTTAAAAAATCACGTCGGTTCGATTGTGATTTCTCATTTCCATTATCAAATATATCGAGTATTTGTTCCAGATTCCCCTTAGGTAAACTCTGCTTTTCGGGAGTTTCTGATCCATTTTTACGTTCGGCAAGACTTTTCCAATGTTTCTTCATAGATAAATGGTTATCAATAGGTAAAATGCAATGCAACAGGACAATAATTAACTTTTACGATTCTAATAATGGCATCGGGCACATTCCCGTCCTCCAATATCAGTAACTCTTACACTGTCAATAACTCCTGCAGTTAAATCTTCGTGCAGCTTTTTAAAGCCGTTGGCATAATATCCATTGGCCTGAAAATCAACAGCTGTTTTATCATGACAATCCAAACACCAGCCCATCGACAAATCTTCAACTTGCTTAATTACATGCATTTCTTCAACAAGGCCATGACATTCCTGACATTCTCTTTTTCCCACATTGGCATGCTGGGCATGACTGAAAAAAACATGATCAGGTAATTGATGGATTCGAATCCATTCTACAGAAGTGTTATTTTCTATTGCCTTAATAATTTTGTTAATTTCGAATTTCCCTGAATTAGGTCCTTCCCTTACAATAACATGACAGTTCATACAAAGATTTACATGCGGAATTCCTGCCGATTTACTTTCGTCAGCTGTTGTGTGACAATATCTGCAATCAATTTTATTACCGATAACATGAACTTTATGAGAAAATTTAATGGGCTGTGCAGGTTGGTAATTTTGTTTGCGTCCCAAAGCCATAGCTCCATCAGCCAACATGTTTATCTGGTATCCAAAGGCAAGCACAAAAATTAATACCGGAATTAATTTATATTTGATTTTTTTGGTGAAGAACAAATCAATTAAGGCGATCGTAATTAACGCACCCAAAAAGAAAAAAACAATCAGGTTATTTACCTTAGGTTTGGTTTCATGAAGGGTATCCTCCCTTAATTGAACGAGATATGCTTTAATGTATCCAAGTTCTTCTTCCGAATAAGAATATCCTACATGTGCTGCCTCCATTTTTTTCCCCAACGGACTCATCAATACAGATTTAAATTCTGCAATTGATTTATCGGCGTAGGTTTCGGCAATATCTATCGCAGAAGGATTCCAATTCAGCGTATCGATGTATTCAATATTGTGGCAGGAAACACAGGATATTACATCCGTTTTTATTCTGGTTAAACCTTTAAAAAGACGCTCGCCCCTTTTTTCAGAGTTTAAAAAATAGTTGAACTGATGATTATCATTTTCAGCAACATGAGTGCTGTCAGCTTCAATTGCGAGAAGCGCAGGAGGACTAAATAACAGAAAAAGTATAATCAGGGCATAAAAAAATCCGTAGGGTTTACTCATAGGTAAGGTATTTGGTACAGATTAAGGTTATATAATAGCCAATAATGAAAATACAAATCAAAATACGAAACCCTTAACTTCCAAATCCTACTACAATCGAAACATTCTATTTAAAGGCAGCTGAGCTCACTTTGTTCGTAACTTCCTCGCTCTCTACCAAATATAATAATTTAAACGAATAAATCATATTCATTCACATAATGAAATACAAAAGGAAGTCAGAATATATACAGACATATATGTCTTTTATTAATATTTACTAAGGATACATGATTATTAAAAAATTTGTGCAAAAAATGCAATTCAGAAATAAATTGAAAAGAGTGGTTTTAAGAACAATTTTTTCATCAGCCAAAATAAAAAACGGGCATTCTTTTAAAAGAATACCCGTTGATATTTTTGATTGTAACCTATTCTACAATACCCATTTCCAATGCTGCTGCCTCAAAACTTATTTGATCATTTGCTTTAGACGTCATTTGATTAGCTAGTTCACCAGTAATAATAACTGCTCTGTAATTAAAAGTTTCTTTTGAAAGTATTTCTTCCACATTTGCAAAAGTGAACAACTCACGCGCCATGTAACAGATATCCTGACCACCAAATCTAAATGATTCTGTCAGTAAATTCCCTGAAGTTGTTTTATTTGAATTTGGCAATAAAATTGCATGATCGTTTGCATCAATCCTATAAACTAAAACAACACCACTCTCAACTACATTATCAGTAATCTTATCAGACAAAGATATTAATTGATCATATGCATAAAGCAAGTTCTTGTCCGCATTTAGAATCCACTGATTCTCCAATACACTAAACAAATAAGATTTCACATTGGCATTTCCATCGGCACCTTTCAATTCTAAACCAGCTCCCCAGTTTGTATCTCCTTCATCATTTGTTACTGCCGGGCCATAAAGCACATAGCTTGTTTTATTAAGGTAAAAATCGCTTGTGTTTCCGATAGTGTTATCAGGAACACCTTCGCCGGAAAGTATTTTTGAACCATTTGTACCGTTGGTTCCATCAACACCATTGGTTCCATTAGTTCCATCAGCACCGTTAGTTCCATTGGTACCTTTTAAAGAAAACCCATCTGTATCTGTCCAATTATCTGCATTTACTTTAGGTCCGTACAACATTCCTGTTGCAACGTCCAAATAATAATCGCTTGTTGTTCCAACTGTTGCTGCTGGTTCGCCTTCACCGCTATAAATAATGCTGCCATCGGTTCCTGCTGATCCAACTTCTCCTGCTGCACCTTGTTCTCCTTTATCTCCTTTTGGCCCCAATAATCCAGCCTCACCATCGTCACCACTACATGAAACCATCGAAATACTTAGCGCCATAAAAGCGACTGCGAAAAAATAAAGTTTACTCGTTTTCATTTTTTTTGTAAATTTGAAATGATTAATAATTTGGAATTAAAAAGATCTTGCGTGATGTTTAATTCCTTTTAATTATGTATTTCCGGAGGCTGTAACCTCCGGATTTTTAATATGTACTTAAGCCTGCTGAAAGAAGAACTACTCCAATTGCTAAGGAGGCCAAAACGGACACTCCAATGACTAAGATCAGACTAACAATAAAGTAGCTTGTTTTTTTTTCCTCACATACCTTTGTTATGGGAACAAAACCAATATATAAAATATACAAACTGTATAAGCCAGCCAGTAAAGCCAAGATGGTTAGACTTGGAAGAATGTAAAAAACTCCCGCAAGCCAAATTGGCGTATAAGAATAGGCTACCAGTTTAATTGCATTGAAAAAGCTTACTTGAGTATCGAAAGAAGGTGCCAGCTTATGAATACAGAATGCACTTAGGAAAACACCTAAAAATGCGCCTAAAAAAGCAAGAATCGCCTGATGAAGTCCCCAGCTAAAAGAAGCAACTTTAAAATAACTCCCCAAACCTATTAATCCATACCCAATAAAAGAGGCTATGGTAGGAATTAAAACCAAAGGAAGTACATAGAATAACAAAAAATCTTTCTGGTCAGTTTGCTCATGACTAATCTTCGCCCATGCTTCTTTCGGCTGAAGGATAACCAGTTTTACTCTATCGATTAAATATTCAATATTTATCATGATTTCAGAATTTAATTATGATTCCAATAAACTCTGTAAAATCCCGTTACTACCTTCTTTCCGACTATTAGAACCTCCTGTTGATAATTGATTGATTAACTTACTAATTGGCATGGATTGCAGCCATACTTTTCCCGTTCCCTGAAGAGTTGCCAGAAATAAACCTTCCCCTCCAAAAACCATCGATTTCAAATTCCCTGCCTGTTGAATACTAAAATCAATACCTTCCTGAAAACCAACAACGCATCCTGTATCCACCCTCATTGTTTCTCCGTTCAAATCATGCTCTATAAGTGTTCCTCCGGCATGGATAAAAGCATTTCCATCGCCTTGTAATTTCTGAAGAATAAATCCTTCACCGCCAAAGAATCCGGCTCCCAGTTTACGATTAAAGTGCATGCTGATTTTTGTTCCTAATGCAGCACACAAAAAAGCATCACGCTGTACAATCACAGTTCCACCTAATTGCTCTAAATCAATAGGAACAATAGTTCCAGGATATGGCGCGGCAAAAGCAACCTGACTTTTTCCTGTTCCCCGATGCGTAAAATGTGTAATAAATATTGACTCCCCGGTAATTTTTCTGGATGCAGCCGAGAGTAATTTCCCGAAAATTCCTTTATCCGGCTCTGAACCATCTCCCATCTTCGCCTGAAAATCAATCCCTTCTTTCATATATAACATTGCTCCGGCTTCGGCAATTACTGTTTCATTTGGATCCAATTCAATCTCTACCAACTGAATATCGTGTCCTATAATCTTATAATCTATTTCGTGTGATTTCATGATTTCTGTATTTATAATTTGGTGATATTAATTATCTAATTCTTTTCTATTTCAATTCCTTGATCCTAAAAACAATGCCAAAACAAACACTCCAATTTTTTTAACAAACTGCCACAACATGAGAACTCCTATTAAACAAAACAGTAAAGGACCGTAAGTAATCAAATAAGTAAAAAAATTGGGGCCAGGTTCAAGCAAGGAAGCATCAGGCAATTCCGGATCATAATAAACAGTAACTGATTTCCCTTCTGCATATTTCTGAATATCTTTTTTTGCACTTGATGCACTGCTGCTGCTTCCATCAACAGTAGAAATTCTATTTCCAGAATACTCCTTCCCCTCTACAACATATGTGTAAACAATATTGGAAGCATACATTTTTGTTCCATCACTTATCGATGTGCTAATATCCGCTAAAGTAACCATGCCTTCAACAGCTGGCCAAGACTTTGAGGCATTTGCCTCTTCAACAATAGTTTGGCTGATATTTTTATAAAAAAACCAACCTCCCATAATAAATGCTGCTGCAAAAATTAGTGCAGCAACCGATGAACTTTGCTTGTTTTCCATAGTATCTATTTTTTAAAAATTAAAAGCATCCATTAGTTGAAGCATCTCTGGTTTAGTCTGAACAGAACTGGACACAAGTATAATATATGTATCGTAATTTGGGATTTCGATGATTAAAGAAATGCCTTCGTCTCCTTCCATTTTACCATACATACACTTTTTCCCGCTGTGTGTGAAAATTTCAAGGTTTCCTCCCTGATCAGGATTGCCATTTTTACGTGAAGTTGCAGCTACTCCCAAATTGCCATTCATTCCTTTCATAAACATGGCGCTATAGGTTCCCTCCATATTCATTACCATCATTTTTCGGTAATTATTGAAGCTGAAACCATTTGCTATTTTCTGAAACTTCTCATAAGGATACTTTACAGGAACTAAATCTATTGCTTCATCGCCATCATCACCACGATCATCGTTAAAAGCATCACTCATACCTCCAAATATCTCCTGCTGATATTGATCCTGATCTTCGTATTTAATATTAGAAGGAGGAGTAAATTTTGAGGCAGACACAGAAATATTTTTGTCAAATCCGACAGCTGTTTCGATCGATTCAATACCTAATATTTTTGCTTCTGATTTTAATGTAACACCTTCGTAAATCCAACATTTCGCGCCCATTAATTTTACAACTTCGCACTCATTCCCCAAAACATCTTCTTTGCCAACAATCTCGCCGCCAAAAGCTTCCAAAAGATCTTTTACCATCTTCTTCTTTTCTGCATCGGTCATATTTTCAGTGATATCCTGAAAAGGAACAGTTCCTTTCTGCCCTTTGTTTTCAATTAAGTTGGCATTCCAAAATTTACCGTCTTTAATAATCGAGATATCATGCGTTTTGGTTTCACTCTTAATTCCAAACATTTTAGTTACGCTTACCGATTTGGTTTCCGTAAAAGATGAATTCCCATAGTTGTCCCACCAAACAGACTTGGTGCCAGTAGTATTTCCGCTAAATTGATACTCAACATGCCCTGATTTGATGGCATATATCTGACTCTTTTGCTGAGCAGTCACAACAAAGGTCATTAGTAAATAGCTTACGATCAGAATTATTTGTTTCATGTGTCTAAATTTGTTTTTTATTGCCACATGGAACTCGCCAACTTAGTCATCCTCGTGTGTGAGAAAAGTCTTCTCATAGCGCGTTTCATATGATTATAATTTTAAGTTTTTGTCATATAGCCTGTCCCAAACATATTTCGGGAGAACTTACCAAGCTGGAATAATCACCCTGCTGTATGTCAAAACACCTTGGCATGGACGTTTCATCGGTTAATGGATTTGAATGAAATGCACTTGTTTGATTGCGAGTTTTAACAAAAATTAGATGATTGAGCTTTACCTGAAATACTTCCTGTCGGGAACTTTTTTATTATGGTTGAATGGTTGTAAAGTGAATTGGTTGATTGCCCCAAACAGGAAGTACTAACTAAATGTATGTAGTTAAATAAAACTCTAGAAATGGTATAACAATCCTACCCCTGCTGACAAGAAATTTGAACCGCCAATGGTATACTTCAAATCTGCATTGAAATACATTTTATCGGACAATGCAAAGCGACTGCCAACACCAATATTCACACCAATATCACTTCCTGAAGCATCCAAATCTGACATGCCTCCAAGAAAATCGTCGAACTCACTTGATCCTGAACTTACTCCATCCATTTTAAATTTCCAGAAAGTAACATTCAAACCTCCAATACCATAAAAAGTCATACTTTCGTCAGTAGAGAAAACGTAATGCGCATCGAAATCCAATGTTGACCAATTCACATTATTTTTCTTTAAATAGTAAGTGAACGCAGGGGCAATTTCCCATGTATCACTTGCTAAATAAACTCCTTTAGCAGATATACCAAGAGTGCTGATATCCGTTGCATATCCAAGACCTGCTCCGGCCATAATTTTTGAGTCTTGTGCTTTGCTTGTTAAACTGAAAAATACTGTAAGCACAGCAGCGATAACTAAAACAAATTTGTTTTTCATTTTTTTACTTTTTTTACTGATTATTAATTTTTGATTGAGATTATAAAATTTCCACTTCAACATTTATCCATACTGATGTTTCCATATCAAAACCTGCAGGTACAGCAACTGTTTCTGTGAGATTAATTTTCAGATTTTATTGAAATTATTTACAATGTAATTAGGCCGTTCCCGAGACTAAGCAACTTCTATTTAACTGCCTTGCGAAATCCACCATGCTGGAATAATAATCTTCCCGTGTGTCAAAATCACTTTTCACATAGTCGACTCCTATAATTATAATTTACAGATCAGTAATATCCTTGTGAGGAAAATTAGGAAGCTCGAAATAGCTGTATGCAACCGAAACTTCAAATTTGACACTTGTTGCTTCCTTTATTATGGTGATTCCCGCCATATTTGTTACTGCTTTCAGACTTAGACCTTTGTAAATCCACTGTCTAACTCCAAGCAAATCCCAAACTTCACAGTCGTGACCCAATATTTTCTCATTACCCAATTGAACTCCTCCCATACTTACCATTGTCTCCTTCGCTGCTTCCAATGCATCTAAATTATTCTGGCGCATGTAATCAATTAGAGGATCTTCTTTGGTATAAATTATACTGTTTTTATAATCAACCGAATAAAGTTTCTCATTATCAATTTTATAGGCACTACGGGCATTCGTAGTTGTCGATTCTTCTACTCCATTAACATTAACGATGGTAATTGTTTCCGATTTATCCTCAAAGTTTATTTCAAGAGCCCCCCATTTTTTGAAATACAGATCTTCTGTGCCTGATCCATTCATATATGGGCCGGATATTGAAGTTTCGTAGTGCACAATACCCGATTCCACATTATAACGCTTGATGTCCTTACTCTGTAAATCATCATCTTTATCACATGAAACAATGACTGAAACAAAAAATAAAATACTTAGATACTTTACTATATTTTTCATAATTCAAATTGGTATTTGTTTAAATCGTTCTTAAAATTTTAATTAGTTTGGCATTACATAGAAACCGGTATTTTCCCTTTGTACAATTGTTGTTGTTTTAGCATCCGATCTGCCCAACCAAAAGTCCTCTTCCGATCTCATCATGTCCCCAGTATTTCCTTCGTCCAAATCGCAGGTATAAGTTCCTCCAATTTCCAAATGATCAGATTTACTGTGAACAGAGCCATCATCATTATAGGTTACATACTTAACTGTTAATCGATAACTATCACTTTCGTCAACATCAAGAACTTCCATTTTACCCAAATACCCGTCAGACGTACCGTAAATGATGGTAGTCCCATTTTTCAAAAGAATTCCCGATTGATTGGAAACCGGGATATTCCCATTTGGCAAGCTTTCCATTTTAGTATCGATCGCTTTACGATCCAAAGAATCAAAAATTGAATTGCCTGATGTATTTGGATTGGCCGTTGCCGCAATTCCTTTCACTTTCACAAACTCCACTCTTCGGTTGTTCGCTTTTCCTTCGGGAGTGCTGTTATTATCCAATGGCCTGCTTTCTCCGTAACCGGCATAACTCAATCGGTTCGATGAAATTCCCATCTGAATCAATTTCTCCATTACCACTTTAGCTCTCGCTTCCGATAAACTTTTATTTGATGCATCATCACCATCGCTATCAGTATGACCTTCCACACTAAAATTTAAATCAGGTTGTTTTTGCAGTAATTCGCAAATTTTATTGATTGGCCCCATCGACTCGGGCTTTAAACTGGCCTTGTTTACATCGAAACGGATTCCATTGCAAATGATCTTACCATCCTGCAGTACACGATCGTAATATTTAACCCCACCTTTTGCAATGCGAACATTTTTCACATAGTATGCTTTATCGTCGGCTAATTTAGCCCAATATGCCTGCAGACAGATTCCCGTCGGATTTGCTTCATAATGCGGAATATTTATCAATCGAGTGTCATCCATATACACTTTCAACTTGCCTTTTGTGTAGGCAATCGATACATGAATCCAACGGGCTTTATCATTCCAGCTATAATCTAAATCGGGATGTTCTCCAGAAACGTCACTATTCTGAACAGAAATATGTTTGTAGCCTATTTCAATTTCCTGACCACTATTCTTCTGATTTTTTAAATCATATAAGTAAACCGAAAATCGATTGCCATTTGCTGGCTTATAAAAATCAAATTCCACTGTAAAAATTTCAGGAAGATAATCTTCACCTGCATTCTTTAGATATGGGACAACCGCGGGTGTTCCATCCATAAACATCATCACATTTTCGCCATCTACGTTTGCAATTTCAACTTGTCCTTTCACCAAATCCCAACGACTGGGAAACTCACCATTCTCTTCCGTAATTGCAGGACCATCTTCAAAGATTACAACATCACCGGGAACAAAGTCAAATTTATTCCAAACCACGTCAGGCTTTTTAGCAACTTGCTTTTCTACTCTCTCATTACTATTATTCCCGTCATTTCTATTTGAGTCTTCATTGTTTCCTGAAGTAATTTTTGACTCTTCATTCGCAGCTTTCTTTTTCTTCTTCTTTTTACCGAATAAACTTCCAATACCTTCTTCCAGTTTATCGAAGCCTTTATCTACACCTCGTTCTATTTTATTATTAGCTCGACGTGTACCTTGCTTCTTTACTACTTTTTCCGGATCTACTACCTGCGCATTTATAATTGTAATGCTAAGTGTAAATAACAAGGATAGAAATACGAATTTTTTCATGAGTACAATTTTTGGTTTTGATTACATTATAAATGTATGGTGTTAATCAAACCTCAAATAGCAAACATGTTCCAAAAACAAAAGCAAATGTTCAATAATCTCACTATAAGCAACTTAATCGTAAAAACTTCACTTATACACCGAAATTATCATTCCATCATATTCATGCAAACGGAAGATAAAAAGGATTCCATGCATACCTAATCAGGCAATAAAATCCGATTAATCAAAACACCACTTTCTCCCTGAAAACGTATCTTTTAAAGACATTTTGAGTCTTATTAGTATTCTTAAATCATTGTGGATTTTTACAGAAAAAAAGGAAGGAACAACACCAAAGTATAACAAATGTTTCTGCAGCTAAAACAAATGCTCCAAAACAACACAACTAATTGACATATAGCTGATTGGTGCAGGATTGAAATTAACCATCCAAACAAGTATCGTAAAATAAATTGGCTCCGGGTTTAAGAAAACACCATTTTTGAGCCGATAACAATTAAAATTAGTTGGTAAATTAACAAACACAGGAGCAATAACCCGTATGTGTTTCGTGTAAGGCATTACACGAATATCCTCAACAAAAAAGATTCTATAAAATTGAATGAACTAAGTTTTGATGTTTACTTGACAAGAGACCAAATAACAAATTGCCTACCTCCTAATCATCAGGTAAGCAGCAAGCGATTTGGTTCTCTTTATCTTTTTAATTTTTAATGTACATCAAACTTTATTTTAATGTACATCAAAGTAAAGTTTGATGTACATTAAAAATAATTATTGCCTAGATAAAACAAATAACTTTACCTGTACACAGTAAGGAATACTACTTAAGAATATATCACAATAAGCTTACTTAAAAAGTTTTAATTGGAATGTTCCTTTATATACTCGGAGGGAGTACAACCTTGAATCTCTTTAAAGCATTTGGAAAAATACGAAGTGTCGTTAAATCCGGTAGAAAAACAAACATCACTAATATTCACATCTGGGTTCAATAAAATTTCCGATGCCATTTTTATTCTTTGCGTTCTGATGAATGCAGTAGCTGACAGTCCGGTTAAAGCTTTTAACTTACGATGAAGTTGTGTTCGGCTCATTAAAGTCTCCTCGCAAAACTGATCTACAGTAAAATTCGGATTGTGTAAATTCGCTTCCAGAACTTTCTGCAATGTTCTTGCAAATTTCTCTTCTTCAGATGGAAACACAATATTTAAAGGACTGATAACTATTTCATTTTGATACTTTTTCTGCATCTCTTTTCTTGTGGCAATTAGTCTTTCAACCTTAACGATTAAAGCCTGAGCATTAAATGGTTTCACGATGTAATCATCTGCGCCGGATTTAAGACCATCCAATTCATTGTCATCACCAACTTTGGCAGTCAATAAAATAATGGGTATGTGATTGGTTTTCACATCTGCTTTTAAGCAGGAACAAAGCTCAACACCACCAACTTTTGGCATCATTACATCCGAAATAATCAAATCAGGAATATATTCGATTGCCATCTTAATCCCAATTTCCCCGTCTTCAGCTTCTAAAATTTTGTATTTATGAATAAAGTAAGTCTTGATGTATTTCCGCATATCTAAATTATCCTCAACAAGCAACAATACGGGCAAATCTTCAATTTTCACCTCGTTTTCTTCTTCCGGGTTCAAATCTGAATTTACTTCATAAAACTGCTCCTCTTTTTTTGCCAGAGGTAAAAACGATATTTCGTTTGCCTTAAAATGATCTTTAGATGTTGGCAACAACAATTCAAATTGAATGATTTGACTATTGGAACAACTAACCTTTATGGGTGCGCGGTAAAGAGTACACAACTCCTTCACTAAAGAGAGTCCAATACCGGTTCCTTGTGTTTCGTTTTCGCCTGCACGGTAAAACCGATCAAAAATATGAGCCAATTGCTCTTTGGTTAACGTGCACCCCGAATTACTTACAATTATTTTAATATGATCATTAAATGCATCAAGCTTCATTTCTACATTCCCATTTTTAGGAACAAACTTAAATGCATTGGACAATAAATTAGTAATTATTATTTCAACAATATTCGTATCGAACCAAACATCTCCTGATTCATTTATTTCCAATTGATAATTTATCTTTTTCTCGGATGCCTGATAAATAAACGAATTTGAAATTCCTTTAAGCAATGTTGACAAATCACCTTCCTGCGCTGAAATGGCAAAATGACCTGCATCAATTTTAGAGAGATTTAATAGCTGATCAACCAATGCAAGTAATCTGTTGGTATTCCGCAGAATCAGTTTCATTTCATCCTGCTCCTCATTGCTATGAGGCCGGGCTAAATGCTTTTCTACCGGACCTTTTATTAATGTTAAAGGTGTTCTAAATTCATGGGAGATACTACTGAAAAATTTCGATTTCATCTGATTTACAATCTGTAACTCTCTTGAAACCTTTTGTTTGTTCTTGTATAAGTAATAAAAAAACGCGGCCAATCCTCCAAAAAGCAACAGCAGAACTCCAAACTGATTTCTCTGCATTTTTTTTGATTCTCCAATCAACTGATTTCTTGCATTCAACAGCTCAATCTGATGGGTTTTATTTTCCGATTGATATTTAAATTCCAAATCATTCATTACACGCACAGTCTCGCTGTTGTATAACGAATCGGTATAATTTTTATGCAATAACAGAGCATCACTTGCCTCCCGATATCTTCCTGTTGCATAATAGACTTCATACAAAACCTTATTCGCAAACATTAGATTATCAACAGAATGAATTTCTTTTGAAATTAATCGTCCTTCCAACAAATTCTTTTCAGCTTCCTTGTATCGTTTTAACTTCGAACAAACATTACCATGCTGAATTAGTATCGTACTTAAGTAACGCTTATCATTTTTTTTCCGCTGCAAAGCGAGTGCCTGCTCAAAATACCCATAAGCTTTCTCATATTCATTTTGAAACATTTTCACTTGTCCCAAAAGCTGATAACAAATACCCTCACCAATAGGATTCCCACGTAATTTTGACAGCTCCAGCGATTTATTAATATAGTAATTGGCTGAATCAGCTTCCTGCAAATCAAGGTAGGCTTCTCCAACATTGCCATAACTAATCTCTAAATGATATTTATTGTCGCTGCTTACTCCATATTTTAAAGATTCCCGAAAATAGGACAAAGCCTTTTGATATTCTTTTTGTACCAAATAGATATTTCCAATTCCGTTTTCGGCAATTGCCTTGCCATATAAATTATTACTGAATTTTGTTGTATTGATTGATGAAACAAAATAATTAACAGCCTCTTCATTGCGATCCGTTTTCCGACAAACAACTCCTAACTCATTGTATATTCGTCCTAATTTGTAATAATCTTTTATTTTATGGGCAAAGGGCAATGACTTTTGATAGTAATATTTAGCAGAATCGTAGCCATGTGTATATCGATGGTTTACCCCTATCCTATAATATATTTCTGCCAGGCCGGTAGTATCCTTATCAGTTTTAATTTTATTCAAAAGCAGATGCAAATAAGACGGATATTCTTCTTTTAAGATTTTTCGGTTATCAGCTACAAGACTGATCAGGCTATCAGAATTTTCGATTTTTCCTTCAAGCATAACCAACTCATTAATGGCTACTTTCAAACTATCTAAATCATGAAACCGGGCTTTCTTATAATCATCCTTGGCATAAACTTCAGTAATTAGGATTGTGAAAAGAAAGAAAAAAAAGAATTTTTTAATCATATTAACAATTATAAGATCTTCTTTAAGAAACGAATAAAAAACACACATAAATATAAAACCAATGCTAAAGAAGTTCTGAAACTTCGCTAAAAATCACTGTAACCATTCTGAATGATTGAATTTAAGACAAAAAAAATGCACATGCAAATATATCATATAACTTAACAAAACAATAATATAAGTGCAAATTTTAAACCCAAAATATTCTAAACTCATCAAACATTAATCCGAATTAACTATTTGTCATACTACTTTACTAAAATTGATTGAAACTTTACTCTGCAACTTATTTTATAAGTTCAGTATTTACCTGTTATCCGAAGCCACTCTACGCTTAAAATTTCCCTAATTTGGAATATTTATTAGTATCTTTACCATCCTTTATATACACATTTACACGCCTTGTTATTTAGTAAGGCAAAAGGATTTTACAATGAATTTTGAAAGCATAAAAAAGAAACTTGAGCAATACAAAGCCGAAGGAAAGACGATGTTTACCACATCCTCTTTTCAATCGCACAGTCTTGTTTTACTTCATATTATCAGCCGGATAGACAATACAATACCTGTTTATTTTATTAATACCGGATTTTTATTCCCTGAAACCATTCAGTTTAAAGATCAAATCGCCAAAGAATTTGGATTGAAAATTATCGATGCAAAATCTTCAGTTCCTAAAGCACAACAAAAAGATGCAAAGGGAAATTTTCTCTTCACCTCTGATCCTGATTACTGTTGTTTCCTAAATAAGGTACAACCTCTGGATGGTGTTTTGGCAGATTACGATGTTTGGATCAATGGCGTTCGGGCAGATCAATCGGCTGTTCGAAAAGCGATGAATATTGAACAGGATGCTCCTCATGGTGTCATCCGATTTCACCCAATGTTGGATTGGAGTAAACAGGAAATTTACAAGTACATTAAAGAGCACAATCTTCCCCGTCATCCGCTCGAAGCAAAAGGTTACGACAGCATTGGCTGTGAGCCTTGTACACGAAAAATGACTCTGGGCGATGATCGGTCGGCACGATGGTTTGGAATGAAAAAAACCGAATGTGGTTTAAATACCGATTTGGTAATTAAAAAAGATAAATAATAATTACAGCTAATAATCCGAAATTAAAACACAGATACAATGAGAGTATTAATTACAGGTGGCGCCGGTTACATTGGCACCGAATTATGCATAAAATTGAATCAGAATCCTGATGTAAAAGAGATTATTGTATTGGATAATCTGCATCAGGCTAACTTCAATCTGTTTTTACACTCCCAAATAAAACCTGGCAAACTAACTTTTGTTAGAGGTGAACTTTTGGATTCAAGAACTCTCGATAAAATTATAAAAGATATTGATGTAGTTTATCATCTTGCGGCTGAAAATTCGGACAACGATAAGCTTCATCATCTTCATGAGCAGGTTAATAATTGGGGAACTGCTGAGTTGGTTTATGCCATCGAAGAAAGCAAGGTAAAGCAATTGATATACGTTAGTTCAACCGCTGTTTACGGTTATTCTGATAATGAATTCGACATTTACTCCATTCCTGAACCAACAACTTCATTGGGAAGTTCTACATTAAGAGGAGAACAACATGTTGAACGAATCATGTCGAAAATAAACACTCAAATTATTCGTTTGGGAAATGTTTTTGGTTACGGTGTAAGCATGAATATGAAAGGAATTTTAAACAGTTTACTTTTCGATTCTCATTTTGTGGGTCGTATTTCCATCCACGGAAGTGGAAACCAAAAACGTCCGTTTATTTCTTTGGAAAAAACCAGCAGCATCTTAGCCAATCTTTTGGGTGGCAAATTAGATTCCGGAGTTTATAATCTGGTGGAATACAACAAATCAATTATGGATATAGTGGAAGTTATTCAAGCCCAAAATCCGGATATGGAAATGATTTTCACCAACCAGCATCTCGAACTGCCTCAGCAATTGGTTGCTGTTGATGAACGAATTATGAAATTGTACGACGGAGAAAAATTAGGCTTTGAAGAAGAATTAAAAATACTAAAAGATCATTTTGAAGCTTCAAGCCTATAAAAGCTATTGATATATCTTTGTTGTCAGATACAAAAAAGCTTGATTCGGGAATGAATCAAGCTTTTTTTTTGTTTTCTGACCAATGTAAATCCCAGCTAAATTTTTTCCGTTAATTTCTTTACAAACCGGTATTTGTTAAAAAACTCTTTTGCAATAACACGCATAATTGTGTAAGATGGTATTGCCAGCATCATTCCTAAAATACCTGCCATACTTCCTGCCATGATAATCACAATAAAAATCTCGAGAGGATGAGCATTTACACTGTTGGAATAAATTAAAGGTTGAAACAAAATATTGTCGATAATCTGAACTGTGGCGAATACAAGCGCCATATATCCCAAAAGAGGAACAATTCCTGTATAAAAATCAATATCTAAATTGGTGGCAATTCCAATAATCATTCCAAAACAGGCTCCAATAATTGGTCCTATAT
Source organism: Marinifilaceae bacterium (assembly GCA_016936255.1). Classification (GTDB taxonomy): domain Bacteria; phylum Bacteroidota; class Bacteroidia; order Bacteroidales; family Marinifilaceae; genus Labilibaculum. Next base: position 27,503 of record JAFGYE010000052.1, read on the forward strand.
ATGGAATCACATTCATGATTCCAGCAAACAGCCCAATTACAACTGCGGTACTAAAAGGCAAACCAACAATGGTAAGACCAATGGTTACCATAAAACCAACCAATATAACTTCAAAAAACAATCCCACAAAATAACGCATTAACAGTTTTTTGATCGAATCCAATACGTGACGAACACCTTCTTCGTTGCGGGCCGGAACCATAAGCACAACTCCTTCGGTAAACAAACTGCTGTCCTTCAAAAAGAAAAAAGTAATGAACGAGATCGAAAACAATGCAATAAATGTATTCCCTAAAGTACCAACAAGAGAACCAAAAATATCCGAAACATCAGACACTTTCACAAATGATGAAATATTTTTAACCAGAACTGCTTTCAGGTCAAAAGTCTCGCCATTGGCAGAATACTTCACCACAAAAGCTTCTATTTTTTGCATTGGTTCTTCAAGACTTTGAACGGCTGCATTTACATCTATATGTGATAGATCCTGCGCCTGCGATGCTATCATTGGAATAAAGGTCCGGAAGAACATAATCATTACCATCCACAAAAGGATGAGTGTTATCCCTGCAGATAAAACAGAAGGAAATTGCCATTTCTTGATCTTTAAACCATTTAAAAAATCGACAACCGGACGTCCAATAAAGGAAAGAACAACCGAAATTAAAACGTATGTCACAATATTGCTGAAATACCAAAACAATAGCCCTAACATGATTAAACCAAGAGCTACAATAAAATATTTTCCTTTTTCATTCATAGGTAAACGATAATTTTTGCCTGTTGAGTATCCCAAATAAGAATAATTGATTGCATAACAGTTTAAAAGTAAGAAATTTTATGGTATCAAAGAACCCAAACAAAAAAAGGCTTTCTTTCGAAAGCCTTTTCCTGATTTATGCCAAATTAAAATTTTATGGGATTATCTACCTTTTGCTTCATCAAGGCAATGTCCAAAACTTCCATAATCTCATCAACAAAGTGAAATTTAAGACCTTTTAAATAAATATCCTTAATTTCCTCAATGTCTTTTTTATTCTGATTGCAAAGTATAATTTCCTTAATTCCAGCTCTCTTGGCAGCAAGAATCTTTTCCTTAATTCCTCCAACCGGCAACACTTTTCCGCGAAGAGTAATTTCACCAGTCATAGCCAAGTGTTTTTTCACTTTGCGTTGTGTGAAAATTGAAGCCATGGCAGTCACCATAGTAACTCCAGCTGAAGGTCCGTCTTTTGGAATTGCTCCTTCGGGTACGTGAACATGAAGATTCCACTCATCGAAAGTTTCCTTTTTAATCCCCAATGCACCACAGTGTGCTCTCAAATATTCTTGTGCCAGCAATGCTGATTCTTTCATAACATCGCCCAGGTTCCCGGTAAGAGTTAATTTCCCTTTACCAGCCGACAAACTTGATTCGATGAACAAAATTTCACCACCAACCGAAGTCCAGGCCAAACCCGTAACCACACCGGCATATTCATTTCCCTGATATTTATCTCTGTTAAAGATTGGTGCACCTAAAAGTTCTTTAAGATCCGAAATCTTTATATTGATATCATATTCCTCTTCCATTGCAACCTTACGGGCAATACGTCTCATTAACTTGGCAATTCGTTGATCCAAAGCTCTTACACCCGACTCACGAGTATATTTATCGATGATTTCGGCAATTACCTCCTTCGAAATTTTAATATTATCAGCAGTAATACCATGATTCTCCATTTGCTTCGGAATCAAATGAGTCTTGGCAATCTGTACTTTTTCTTCCTGAATGTAACCACTTACATCAATCATTTCCATACGATCGCGAAGAGGAGCTGAAATCGCCCCGATATTATTGGCTGTTGCTACAAACATCACATTCGACAAGTCGTAGTCTACATCCAAAAAGTTATCGTGAAAAGCACTGTTCTGCTCAGGATCAAGAACCTCTAACAAAGCGGAAGATGGATCCCCTCTAAAATCACTGCTTACTTTATCAATCTCATCTAAAATAAAAACAGGATTGGATGAACCGGCTTTTTTCATTCCCTGAATAATTCGTCCAGGCATTGCTCCAATATATGTTTTTCTGTGACCACGAATTTCTGACTCATCGTGTAATCCACCTAGAGACATTCTGGCATATTTTCTATCCAAAGCTCTCGCAATGGATTTTCCTAAAGATGTTTTACCAACCCCCGGAGGTCCGTATAAACATAAAATTGGTGATTTTAAATCTCCTTTTAGTTTTAATACAGCCAAATGCTCAATAATTCTGTCTTTTACTATCTCCAAACCAAAGTGATCCTGATCTAGAATTTTCTGCGCTCTTTTCAAGTTGAAATTATCCTGGGTGTATTCGCTCCATGGCAAATCAAGCAACTCCTCAAGGTAATTTAACTGTACCGAATATTCTGCCGAAGCAGGATTCAGACGTTGAAGTTTATTCAATTCTTTTTCAAAAACAGCTGCAACTTCGTCGGTCCATTTTTTAGTTTGTGCCCTTTCTTCCAACTCTTCAACATCCTGATCATTCGGACCTCCGCCCAATTCATCCTGAATGGTTTTCATTTGCTGATGCAGCAGGTATTCTCTTTGCTGCTGATCCATATCGGTTTTCACCTTGGTCTGAATATCATCTTTCAGCTCCAAAACCTGCACTTCACGAACCAATAATTCCAAAAGCTTCATTGCTCTGCCACCAATCTCATCAATCTCCAGCAACTTCTGTTTTTGGTTGTGCTTAATTTCAGAATTGCTTGAAATAAAGTTGATTAAAAACGAAGCTCCTTCGATATTCTTGATTGCAAAACTAGCCTCATTAGGAATGTGCGGCGACAATTTAATCACCTTAACCGCCATATCCTTAACAGATGATATAAGTGCCTTAAATTCATTATCTTCCTCCTCAGGACGAATATCTTTCAGTGTTTTAATCTTAGCAATGTGGTAAGGCTCCTCTGAAATCATTTCCTGCAGCTCAAACCTCTTTTTACCCTGTAAAATAACTGTGGTAGAACCATCAGGCATTTCCAAAATTTTGATAATCTGAGCAACCGTTCCAATTTTATATATATCATCAAAATGTGGATCTTCAACACTCAAATCGATTTGAGTAGCTGCACCTAACATCCCTTTCTTGCTGTATACTTCACGAACTAATTTCAAGGATTTTTCTCTCCCTACCGAAATAGGAATTACTACGCCAGGAAACAGAACCGTGTTACGAAGAGGCAAAATTGGCAAACTGTCAGGAACAACCAGTTCATCCAGCGTATTTTCATCCTCATCGGTTATAATTGGAATAAAATCTGAATCTTCATCCATCATATTCGTTAATGCGATATCACTTATATTGATTTCAATCTTTCTACTCATTATTTTGCTTGTCATGTTCTCATTACTCACTATAAGGAAACAAACTGATGCCCTATTTAAAGTGACAAAATGTCTGTTCCTGCCAAAATTAATTGGTCACCATTTACTAGGCAATAGCTATGCCAAAATAAAAAATGAGCTCTATCAGTTAACAGAAAGAACTCATATTAATATAATAAGGATTTGTGTTAAAATGATTTCCGATACTCTTTGGTCATTTCAAATACGTTAGTCAAGATATTTTTCTCCACCTCATTAAATTCCATACCTCTACGTTGCATTACCAAACCAGCAACTTCGAAAGTTGCTTTCAATCTATACTCCTTAAAACCATGATTTCCGCCCATTGCAAAAGAGGGAATAAAATTACGGGGAAACCCAGCTCCAAACACATTAGCACTCACACCAATAACAGTCCCGGTATTCAACATGGTATTAATCCCGCATTTAGAATGATCACCCATAATAGTACCACAAAATTGCAAACCTGTTTTTTCAAAACTATCACTGGAATAGCTCCACAATTTAACTTCCGAATAATTATTTTTCAGATTTGAATTATTTGTATCTGCTCCAATATTGCACCATTCACCCAATACTGCATTTCCTAAAAATCCATCATGCGCTTTGCTCGAATAACCAAACAACACCACATTATTTAATTCTCCGCCACATTTGCAATATGGTCCTAATGTAGTTGCTCCATACACCTTGGCTCCCATTTTTAGTTCTGCATGCTCGCACATGGACAAAGGACCATGCACCAAACATCCTTCCATAATAACTGCATCTTTTCCAATATAAATTGGGCCATCAGTAGCATTTAATGTTGCAAATTCTACCTTTGCTCCTTCTTCAAGAAATACATTCTCTCTTCCAAGAACATTTACCGTATCACTTATTTTCTGCGATTTTCTTCCTTTGGTCAGCAATTCAAAATCGGCACGAAGAGCCTTGTCATTGCTTCCAAATATATGGTAAGGCATTGCTATTCGATCAACAGCCTGCTCATACACAACTTTAACTTTTGATTCAATTTCTTCCTTGTTCACCAACTCAACATCTGCAGCCAAAAAATTAGCAGCCAGAATAAGCCCTTCCTTTGCAAGATACTCTCCCTCTTTTAAATTCAGAATTGCATCTTTCAACTTCTCATCCGGAAGAACAGAACCATTAATCAATACATTTTGTTCCTGAACTAAGATTGGATATTTTACAGACAAATAATCCTGCGTAGAATGACTTAAGCTATCGGTAAGATATTTCTCCCATTTTTCGCGAATGCTTAAAATACCAACCCGAATCTCAGATACCGGACGTGTAAATGTGAGTGGACGCAGATCATTCCATGCGCCATCATCAAAAAGAATATAATTCATTGTAGTAGTGATTTAAATCCGAAGGATTTTTATGTATGATCAAAAATAAAAAAAAGCCTCGAATATTCGAGGCTTTTTCTTAATATGGTAGATTTTTTAATCTTACTTCTTGTTACCGTCCATGTGTTTCTTGTAACGATTCATGAACTTATCAACACGACCAGCAGTATCTACTAATGTCATCTTACCTGTATAAAAAGGATGAGATGTATTAGAGATCTCAAGCTTAATAACTGGGTACTCAATACCTTCGAACTCAATAGTTTCTTTAGTTCTAGCAGTCGACTTAGCAATAAAAACATTTTCGTTTGACATGTCTTTAAAAGCTACAAGACGGTAATTTTCCGGATGTATTCCTTGTTTCATTTTAATATCCTTTAGTTTCTTATAATCTACTTCCAATAGGCTGCAAAGGTAGATATTGTAATTTGTTTTGCAAAAGAATAAATAAATTATTCTTCACTTTCCGTTACTTTTTTCTCTTTTACCTTACTTCCCCTGTTCTCCAGAGGAATAATAGGCGTCCGTTTAAAGGGTTTATTAGGGTCAAAAAGCAGACGATAGGTATAATGCGTCTTCATTTTCACACCACCAACCGACTCATAAATAGAAATCATTTTCGGATTAAAATCACCCACCCACGAAAGTTCAACTTCTTTGTAATGTGACTTCCTCTTCATAACCTTATCCATGTGCCAGAAAATTGCCGACTCAACACCAAAACGCTGATATTTAGGAGTAACACCCATAATTGTGATCCGGGCACGGGTAATCGTTTTCTTTTTTAAATGGTATAAAAATTTCAGTTTGTTCCAGAAATTAAATTTCCCATTCATTTTTATTAATATCTGATTGATATCGGGCATCATCACAAAAAATGCAATTGGATTTCCCTCGTGATAAGCAAACCAAATAAATTCTTCGTCGATAACTCCTTTTCCATCACGAGCCATTTTACGGATATCTTCAGGATCAATCGGCGAGAAATTGTCATGAAATTTCCATGCCTCATTGTATATGGTAATTATATCCTGTATGTATTTTTCAGATTTTTCAAACGAAAAATGCTCAAAACTAAATCCTGGTTTTTTGGCAACCCACTCGGCAATCTTCCAAAATCTTTCCGGGAAAGGTTTGGTTCTGTCAAGGTGGTAGCTATACTGTTCAAAGAACACCTTAAAGCCATACTCCTCGAAAAATGCCTTGTAGTATTTCTGATGATATGGCATTCCATACCCCTGAGACATAAAACCATCAACTAAAAGCCCCCAATGATTGTCATTCTCGCCAAAATTTACAGGACCATCCATGGCTTCCATACCACGATCCTTTAGCCATTCTTTAGCTGTACCAAACAATAGAAATGCTGCCTTTTTGTCATTTACACATTCGAAAAAACCACATCCGCCTGTCGGCTGATCAAAAGAAAAAGCTTTATTGGTGTTGATAAACGCCGCTATCCGGCCAATTACTTTTCCTTCATCGTTTTGCAATATCCACCGGCATGCCTCACCATGCTTAAAGAATGAATTTTCCTTCGGATCAAATATACCTTCAATCTCAGCATCCAACGGACAAGCATAATTGGAATCATCTTTATAAATGATTCTGGCAATATCTAAAAAATCTTTTTGATGCGTATGATCTAAAACTTCAACTATCCTCACTCGATTCGCTTTATTTAAGTTCTTTAATTTAGGATTCCAATGCCATTTTATCGTTTGGCCAATTTTGAGAGTAGTCTCAACAACTCAACATACAACCAAACCAATGTTACCATTAGCCCAAATGCTCCATACCACTCCATGTATTTTGGCGCTCCGGATTGAGCCCCTTTTTCAATAAAATCAAAATCTAAAACTAAATTAAGTGCAGCGATAACAACAATAAACAGGCTAATACCAATACTTAGTAACCCAGAATCATTTGCAATGTTTAAGCCAAAACCAAACATTCCCAAAATCCAATTCAACATGTAAAATATAAATATTCCGCCTGTTGCGGCAATCACACCTGTTTTAAATTTCTCTGTTACTTTAATAAATCCAGTTTTATAGGCAAAAAGCATTGCAAACAAAGTTGCAAATGTTAAGCCAACAGCCTGTACCACAATACCTGGATAGGCTGAATTCATCATTGCCGACAATCCGCCTAACATAAGGCCTTCGGCTAAAGCATAAAACGGAGCCGTATAGGGCGACCAAACAGGCTTAAATGCAGTAACAACGGCAAGAATCAATCCACCAATTGCTCCACCAATTAACCATGGAAGAACCACTGATGAATCCATCGAATCATTGAATAATCCCCATGTGTAACTTGCTGCAGCTACCAGAAAAAACAATAGCAAACCAACTTTATTAACGGTTCCATTTACCGTCATCGTTTCACTCTCACTGTACGATCCATTTCTTGATGCGTAAAAAATCTTTTCGCTCAGAACTGGATTAGAACTTTTTGTATATCCCATGTGTGTTAACTCTTAATCTTTAAAAATCTATTCTTAAAATTTCGCAAAAAATACGTTTCAAATTTACTTTGTTTAATTTTCTTTTCCTAGATATGAATGCCATATCACATCATAAAATATCTTAAAAAACACTTATAAATTAAGTTCATATTGAAGATCATCCCAAATCTCCCTCCAGTCCTCATCCTCTCTTTTTAATTCGCAAACCAAATCAACAAGCTTATTCACAACAACATCTCCTCTTCGGGCAATCTTCCCTAAGGCTCTTTTTACCTGATTTAAAAAATAAGCATCCTCAAATTTCTTTGGCAGCATTTCTATAAAATCAATAAACAGCCTGTCACTCTCCTCTTTCTTATCCATTGCAAGGCGTCCAACAACCATTACTGCACACACCTGTTTTGCTATATTCTCACTTTTTAACCACTCTTTAACAAGCGCTTTTGCATTAGGGAGGTATTGAAACAAATTCATGCTTGCCTGCTCCAACAATTCATTTGAATCCATTTCAGCGAACCAACGCTCCAACTGCTCTTCGGTCACTTTTGCAGGTTCTTCGAGAAGGGTTGCCACAATTTTAGATTCACGAAAACCTTTGGTCCATAATTTATGTGCTAAAAGATGATCCTTCTGATAATCCCTCCCTATTTCACGCAAATTTACAATTGTTGCTCCCAATGATTTTGAGTAGTTCAATCCAAATTTTTTCATTTCATGATGAGTCTCACCATTACGAAGAATTTGAATTTTCTTGAAAATTTCCTGAAACAATTCTTCTGTTTCTTTCCTATCGATAAAAAAATCCATTTTACTAAAATTAGTTAACTGCCTGCAAAGGTAGAGTTTATAATCCTTTCAGAATATTTTTTTGTATTTTTTTCACAAAACACTTGGAGAATAATTAAAGATTTCTCTATATTTGCACCGCATTAGAGCAAAAATGGTGATTGTAGCTCAGTTGGTTAGAGCGCTGGATTGTGGTTCCAGAGGTCGCCGGTTCGAGACCGGTCTTTCACCCTAGATAAAAAGTCAATAAAGATGCGCCTTACGGCGCATTTTTTTATGGCTAAAATTATAGACCTACTACGGATCAATTTAAATATAATAACTTTTAAATCAAACAATTACAGTCACTTCTATTAAAAACTCATCCTACAACTCCTGAAACGAAACCTGTAATTGTTAAAATAATATTTCATCGGAATTTTCTCGTAACACATCTATATCCCTTTTGTTATTGGTAAGAAATTGAGGAATTCAATGATAAAGTCCAAGAATAAGATAACCAAACCCAATATACAGCCAACAATAATATCACAAAAAATAATACAACCAAAAGTCTGTCAATCACTTTGGCTCTTGTACTAAAAACATCATAATTATTCATCTTAATCATACTTACATTACAAAAACACGAAAAAAAAGCAACTGTGTGATTTTTAATTTCTCAGTCGTATTCTACATTAAACAACTCTTTTTTATTTATTGGTCTGGGTGGAGTATTATATAAATCTTCAGGATTGCATTCAAAAAAATCAGCAAGTCTTATAATTACTTCAGAAGGAAAATCTTTTGAAGAACCCTCCGGTGCATTAAGAATCCTGCTAACATGCTCTCTTGTTCTACCCATCATCATTGCAATTGCTTTTCTGAGAGCAACTCCTTCCTTAGCTTTTAAATTCCCCAATCGATCATTGATATTAAATTTTTTTTGCATTGAATACCGCTATTTTAAAACTATTGCTTAATTTGTGCGCTAGAGATCACATAACTCTTATTCTATTTCATAATAAAGATTACGAATTTCACAAAGCTGTCCAAATTAAACAGACACTTTTTGATTAAATAATTCACACCTTATGTCAAAAGGCGATATTATAAAAACATTAATTAGGGAATCGGGGTTGCCAATTACTGAAATTGCAAGAAGAATCAATGTTGACAGGCGAACAATATATGCCTATATGAAGAAAGACAATTGGAAACCTGAAACCTTACAACAGATTTCAATTGCCTGTAATAAAGATGCCAACTATTTGCTAAAAAAAATATTGGACAGCAACACTAAGCAAGGAGAAGATAAACAGATAAAAATAGAAGAACCAGATGTAATCTATCACAATAAAAAAAAAATAAACAATCTTTTAAACGAAAATGCAGTCCTCTTACACAAATTGGTAGATTTACAGGAGAAACACATTCTACTGCACGAGGAGTATTTACAATTAAAAAACAATCTACAACCGAAACGTAAATAACCTTACTTAAACTCATCCTATTCGCATCCGCTTTGACTTAAATCTTATTGGAATTACAAAAACCAATAATCACATCCATACAATTCCGATTTTTACGGCTATTTTTGCACTCAATAAAATTCTCAACTTCCAAAAAAAAGAGTTGGGATATCTATTGTTAGTGGTGGCTTATTTTTCTCACAAGTCAAACTAAAGCTTTCAAAAAACAGAATTACGTAATGAGCAAAATAAAGATCGATTTAGAGTTGTTAAGGCAGAATGCAAAAACTACCGAAACTGCCACCAAAGAATTATTCACCAGACTAAAAAAAAAGAAACCCAAACAATTGGATTCTATTGTTCACACACTTCATGATGAAGTATTCGAAGATCTGGATTGCCTGGAATGTGCCAATTGCTGCAAGAGCATTAGTCCGATTGTTATTGATAAGGACATTGAACGCCTGGCAAAACAGTTTAGAATGAAACCTTCAGAATTCATCAATCAATATTTATATATGGACAATGAAAACGATTATGTGTTTAAGGAAACCCCTTGTCCGTTTTTGATGCCTGACAATTACTGTATGGTTTATGAAAATCGTCCCCGTGCCTGCCGCGAATATCCACACACCGACCGCAAACGCATTTATCAAATACTCGATCTCACATTAAAAAATACACATTACTGTCCTGCTGTTTACGAAGTAGTCGATCGCCTTAAAAAGAAAAAAGAACAACTATAAGCAAGAATCTTTTCATTCGGATTTCTATCTTTAGAATGCCTAAGCAATCAATTCCATGAACAAAACAGCAATTCTCATCCTCATTTCTCTTCTTGCAAGTCTTACGCTGAAAGGCCAGAGTGGTGGAGAAAACATCTACGAATTCCTGAATTTAGGAAGTTCGGCCAGAGTTGCCGCCATGGGAGGAGATCAAATTGCACTGAACAATGTTGATGCAGATTACTCTTTTTACAATCCAGCGGCCCTTCATCCCGATTTGGATCAAAAAGTGGCATTAAATTACGTAAATTACCTTACGGATATCAATTACGGATATGCTTCCTACACTAAAGATTATGCTAAAATCGGCATCTTTTCATTGGCAATGCATTACGTAAACTATGGAAAATTTACAGAAGCAAACGAATTTGGAGAAATAACCGGCAATTTTAAAGCTTCCGATTACGCGCTGATTATTAGTTATGGCAGGCAATTGAATAAGAATATTCGTGTGGGAGCTTCAATTAAACCAATTTATTCTGCCTTAGAAAGATACAGCTCTTTTGGTTTGGCTGCCGATTTGGCCTTGATCTACGACAGTTCCGATGAACTATTCAGAGCTTCTATTGTGGCGCGGAATTTTGGTTATCAAATTAAAGCCTACTACGGATCGCACCGTGAAGATCTTCCGAATGAAGTATTAATTGGAATGAGCACCAAACTACAGCACGCTCCGTTTCGTTTTGCAATCACCTACCGCCATCTGGAAGAATTCGATCTGACTTACGAATCAGAATTAAATAAAACGGACGATTCCTTCTCAAAATCAAGCAAAGACGGATTCTCCGACAAAGCCCTGAAACACTTCATTTTAGGTGCAGAATTTTTACCCTCGAAGAATTTTAGTATTCGGCTGGGGTACAACTTTCAGCGAAGAATGGAACTTAAAGTTGATGAAAAAACTTCGACTGTTGGATTCACCTGGGGATTTGGAGTTAAAGTATCTCGTTTCCAGGTGAGTTTTGCCTCGGCAAAGTATCATTTGGCAGGCGCAAGCAATCATTTCTCAATCAGCACCCGATTAAGCGACTTTAATTTCTAAAAAAATAATTCAAATTGCGCATTTCAATCGTTTACAGGAAACTATAATCTTTCACACCTCCTATTTTTAGTTCCAAATCTCATATTTTGATCGATTTTCTTTATACTTTTGTACCCAATTGCACAAAAAAACCGAGCAATAACTAGAATGGATATACCTGAAAAGAAACTAATTATAGCAATCGACGGACATTCGTCGTGCGGAAAAAGTACTGTTGCCAAGGATTTGGCAAAAAAAATTAAATACACTTATATTGACAGTGGTGCAATGTATCGGGTGGTTACTCTTTTTGCAATGAGAAACAACTTAATTTCCAGCGACAAAGTAGATGAAAATAAGTTGGCTCATTTGATCGATCAAGTAAACATCTCTTTTAAATACAACACTGAAAAACAGCGTCACGAGACTTATTTAAATGCTGAATTGGTTGAAGATGAGATTCGCCAAATGGCTGTTTCGAACAACGTAAGTTTGATTGCTAAAATCAAATTTGTTCGTGAGAAAATGGTGGCTTTTCAACGTGAATTGAGCAAAGAAGGTGGAGTTATAATGGACGGCAGGGATATTGGAACTGTGGTTTTCCCAAATGCCGATTTAAAAATATTTATGACAGCCGATGTAGAAATAAGAGCCATTCGCCGTTACAAAGAATTAAAAGATAAAGGAGAAAACATTTCATTGGACGAAATCAGAGAAAACGTTTCAAAAAGAGATTATATCGATGAAAACCGCGATGAAAGTCCGCTCCGAAAAGCTGATGATGCAATTGTACTTAACAACAGTCATTTAACTCCGGACGAACAATTGGATTGGATTGTTGATCGCATGAATGAGCTGTAAGTAATCAACCGACAGGATAAAAAATGAATATTGAAATTGATCCTAACGCCGGATTCTGCTTTGGTGTTGTAAATGCCATAAATAAAGCAGAAGAAATACTGAAAGAGGACAATCAACTCTTCTGTATTGGTGATATCGTTCACAACAATATCGAAGTTGATCGTCTTAATGCTCAAGGGTTACAAGCCATCAATCACGATCAGTTTGCAAAACTGTCAGGAAAAAAAGTTTTATTTAGAGCACATGGAGAACCTCCAACCTCTTACGAAACAGCAAAAAAGCAAAATATAGAAATTATTGATGCTTCGTGCCCGGTAGTTTTAAAACTGCAAAAAAAGATAAAAAAAGCATATCAGGAGATTAAGAAGTCAAACGGTCAAATAATTATATACGGTAAAAAAGGTCATGCCGAGGTAAATGGTTTAGTCGGTCAAACCGAAGGCAAGGCAATTGTTGTTGAAAATACAGATGATTTAAAATTGGTGAACTTTAGCTTGCCGGTTGTTCTGTTTTCACAAACAACAAAAACCATTTCAGGCTTTGCTGAAATTTCAGAATATCTGAAAAAGGAATGCAAAAACAGCCTTAGTATTAATGATACAATTTGCAGAAAGGTATCGAATCGTGTTCCCTTAATTAAGGATTTTGCAGGCAAACACGATGTGATCATTTTTGTGAGCGGAAAAAAAAGTTCGAACGGAAAATTACTGTTCGATGTCTGTAAAAGAACAAATCAGAACAGTCACTTTATCACTTGCCCCGATGAACTGAATATGGACTGGTTTGCGAATGCGAAATCGGTTGGTGTAAGCGGAGCAACATCCACTCCCACCTGGCTGATGAATGATACAATTGAAAAAATAAAACTTGAAAATAAAAACGATTTAAGCATGTCTAAAATTAAGAAAATTGGAGTTTTAACTTCAGGAGGCGATGCTCCAGGAATGAATGCAGCTATCAGAGCTGTTGTTCGTGCTGCTATCTATAACAAAATTGAAGTTGTAGGTGTACTGCAAGGATACGAAGGCTTAATTCATGGTGATTTTAAGAAAATGAAATCTCATGATGTAAGCAACATTATTCAAAAAGGCGGAACTATTCTTCGTTCGGCCAGAAGTGAAGAATTCAGAACTGTTGAAGGAAGAAAAAAAGCACATGAGCAAATGATTGCCAATAAAATAGATGCTCTTGTGGTTATTGGTGGTGACGGTACATTTTCAGGAGCCCGTATTTTTACACAGGAATTTGATATCCCTGTAGTGGGAATTCCGGGTACTATCGACAATGATTTGTTTGGTACCGATTACACGATTGGTTACGACACGGCAATCAACACAGTAATTGATGCTGTTGATAAAATCCGCGATACTGCGAGTGCTCACAACCGTTTGTTCTTTATTGAAGTAATGGGCCGTGATGCTGGTTTTATTGCTTTGCGAAGTGGAATTGCAACAGGAGCTGAAGCTATTTTAATTCCTGAAAAAGAAACCCACACTCAGGAATTGCAAAAATATCTTGAAAAAGGGTACAAAGAACACAAATCAAGCGGAATTGTAATTGTTGCCGAAGGTGACAAATCTGGTGGTGCTTACACAATTGCAAAGGAAATTGGGAAAGAACATCCGGAATACGACATTCGTGTATCTGTTTTGGGACACATGCAAAGAGGAGGTTCTCCATCGGCTTTCGACCGCGTAACTGCATCTACTTTGGGCGTTGCTGCTGTTGAAGCTTTACTGGATGATCAAAAGAGTATCATGGTTGGAATTGTTAACGGTGAGGTTTCACATGTTTCATTCAACAAAACCATTAAAAACAAGAAGAAAGTTAAGGATTCACTGATGAGTCTTAACGATATTCTTTCTATCTAAATGATTTGAGAACGGTGGTTTTTGTTCATGCCTGTTTTCGTATCAGGATTTAATGCCCAAATGATGAGATTCTAACCAGAACTCATAACTTTGAGGAAAATACTCACAGTAATGAACAAGACTACCGAATTCGCAGATATCATACTGCCACTTCCATTGGCCCGGCTTTTTACCTACTCTATTCCGGAGGAACTAAAAGCTGATGTGGCCATTGGAAAAAGGGTAGTTGTTCCCTTCGGCAGTAAAAAATTCTACACAGGCATTGTGAAAAACATTCACAATACAGCTCCTGAAGATTATTCAACCAAAGATATTATTACCTGTCTGGATGAATCTCCGATTATCAATTCTTTTCAATTCAATTTTTGGGATTGGATATCACAATATTACCAATGTGCTTTAGGTGATGTTTTTAAAGCAGCACTTCCTTCAGGATTAAAGCTGGAAAGCCAAACCAAGATAACTGCAAACGAAGATTTTCAGACTCAGGAAACTCTAAGTAAAACCGAGGCGCAAATTTTGAATGTACTTAAGCATTCAAAAGACGTGAACATCTCTGCATTAAATCAGGCCACAGGATTAAAAAATACGCTTCCTCAAGTAAAATCACTACTCGAAAAAGGAGCCGTTTTCATCGAAGAACAAATCATTAACCATTACAAGGAAAAGAAAAAAGAGTTTGTTCGATTGGCATCTGATTTTAGCGAATCGGAAATGGGAGATCTGATCAATGACTTAAAAAGAGCAAAAAAACAGCAGGAGATACTCCTATCCTATCTTAATCTTTCCAAACATTACTTCGAAGAAAATGCTCTAAAAGTTTCAGCCCTCGAACTTCTAACGTCAACAGCAACTTCCAAAAGCATTTTAAAAAGTTTGGTGGAAAAAAACATTCTTGAAATTTACCATGAGAAACTGGATCGAATCGATCTGTCTCAAACAGAAACTTCAGGACTTAAAGAATTGAATGAATATCAGGAAAAAGCAATTGCTGAGATCCGTGAAAACTTTGAAGAGAAGAACTGTGTACTGCTCCACGGAGTCACCTCAAGTGGAAAAACAGAAATATACATCCATCTGATTCAGGAGCAGTTACAACTTGGGAAACAGGTACTTTACCTGTTGCCGGAAATTGCTTTAACAACTCAGATCATCAATCGGCTTCGAACTGTATTTGGAAATAAAGTAGGAATCTATCATTCGAAATTTAACGATGCCGAACGGGTAGAAATTTACAACAATATCAATCAAAACAATCCTGATAATGCCTATCAGGTAATATTAGGTGTTCGTTCATCAATATTTTTGCCTTTCAAAAATTTAGGATTAATTATTGTCGATGAAGAACACGAAAACACATACAAACAATTCGATCCGGCTCCGCGATACCACGCACGCGATGCTTCTATTTATCTGGCTCATTTGCATCAGGCAAAAACTTTATTGGGCACTGCTACCCCCGCAATAGAAACCTACTATAATGCCAAAACGGGCAAATACGGTTTGGTAGAATTGTTTCAGCGTCACCAGAATCTGGAAATGCCCGAAATAATTATTGCTGATGTAAAGGAAGCCAAACGGAAAAAACGGATGAAATCCATGTTCTCTCCTGAGTTGATGCAAATGATGGAAACTTGCCTGGAAAATAAGGAACAGATCATTTTATTTCAAAACAGAAGAGGATATTCGCCCTATCTGGAATGCAAAAGCTGCGGGTGGGTTCCTCATTGCCCAAACTGTGCTGTCAGCTTAACATACCACCAATTCAACAATCAATTGGTTTGCCATTACTGTGCTTACAGTATTCATCCACCAACCAGCTGTGAACATTGCAGTTCAACCGAAATTGAAGACAAAGGTTTTGGAACTGAAAAAATTGAAGAGGAATTAACAGGTTTCTTTCCTGATGCAAGAATTGCAAGAATGGATTTGGATACCACCCGCAAAAAAATGGCCTATGAAAAACTCATTTACAAATTCGAAAATCAGGAACTCGATATTTTAGTGGGTACACAAATGGTTTCGAAGGGACTCGATTTTGATAATGTGAGTTTGGTTGGTGTGCTAAATGCCGACTCAATGCTGAATTACCCGGATTTTCGTGCCTACGAACGGAGTTTTCAGATGATGGCTCAGGTTTCCGGACGTGCCGGCCGAAAAAAGAAAAGAGGCAAAGTTCTGATACAAACTTATACTCCTGAACACCCAATCATAAAAAATGTAATTGGGAACGATTATATTTCGATGTACTCCGACCAATTGGCAGAAAGAAAAGAATTTATTTATCCGCCTTTTTACCGCTTAATCAACATCTGTTTAAAACACAAAAACCAAACTCTGGTGAATCAGGCGTCAGAAACCTTGGCAAAATCTTTACGGAAAATTTTTGGCATTCGTGTATTTGGGCCTCAATCGCCTGTTATTAACCGAATTCAAAACTTATACATCGTTAACATCCTTTTAAAAATAGAGAAGAAAAGCTCCCCATCCAAAGCCAAATGGATTTTAAATCAACATGCAAATCATCTAAAAAGCATGGATCAATTTAAATCCATTCAAATTAATTTCGACGTCGATCCGATGTAAACAACATCGTTTACAAGCATTTAAGACTTGTAATTGAATTTTCTAAATGTGTTAAAAATACATAAGGAATGTGCTAAAGATTCGCCAACACACGAATTTGTTTATCTTTGCTGACATAATTCAAAAACCAGGAAATAGTGAATAAAATTGAATTAGAACAAATATTCGAATCCTTCTCTAAATTAAATGTGTTGGTTATCGGCGACGTTATGGTAGACGCCTACGTTTGGGGAAAAGTAGAGAGAATCTCACCGGAAGCTCCGGTACCAATTGTTTCCTGCGTAAAGCGCGAAAGCAGATTGGGAGGAGCAGCTAATGTGGCTCTAAATATCAAATCCTTAGGTGCAAGCCCTATTCTTTGTTCGGTGATTGGCAATGATGAAAAGGGAAAAGAATTTCTAAGCCTTTTAACGGAAATACAAGAAGAGCAATACGGAATAGTTGTCAGCAACAAACGCAGAACAACCGTAAAAACCCGATTCATAAGCAACAATCAACACCTGATTCGGGTCGATGAGGAAGATACTCATGAATTGGCGGATGAAATAGAAGCTGAATTTATTGATCACATCAAAAGCTTAATCGAAAAGCATGAAATTCATGCAATTATTTTTGAAGATTACGACAAAGGTGTAATCACTAAAAATCTGATTGATGAAATCACCAATCTTGCTAACAGCAAAGCAATTCCTGTTGCGGTAGATCCTAAAAAACGTCATTACAACGATTATAAAAATGTAAGCCTTTTCAAACCAAACTTCAAAGAATTTGTGGAAGGTTCCAATCTCCTTATTGAAAAAGGAGATATTCAGGGAATATTCGATGAAGCCAAAAAGTTTCAGAATGAAATGGGCATTAAGAAACTATTTATTACGCTATCTGAGTTAGGCGTTTTTATCAGCAACGAAAAAACCTACGAACACATCCCTGCAGTAGTTAGACAAATTGCGGATGTTTCAGGAGCCGGCGACACTGTAATCAGCGTTGCCACCTTGTGTTTGGCTGCCGGTATGAATGCAAAACAAATTGCTGCGATCTCGAACCTTGCAGGAGGAATTGTGTGTGAAATTCCGGTTGTTGTTCCAATTAACAAGGATCAACTTTTAGCCGAAAGCAGTATGATAATCGATAAGCTTTAAAAAATCAAATCAGCTATTTTACGATTATGAAAAACGTTCATCCACAGGGAGTTCTGTTTCCTTATGATTTTAGCCTTACAAGGCTATAATATGTTGATAATTTACTTGCTTTTGTTACTATTTTAGATGGATTCAAAATTTTAAATATGCTTTAAAATAGTATCTTTGGAACAAGTTCATTTTTATAATATAAAACCTTGTAATCAGAATTGTTTATGGCTAAAATAATTGCTCTGGCAAACCAAAAAGGAGGGGTTGGGAAAACCACTACAGCAATAAACCTTGCTTCAAGTCTTGCTGTTTTGGAGTATAAGGTTTTAATTGTTGATGCTGATCCGCAGGCGAATTCGACCTCAGGCATTGGCTTCGATGTTCGAAACATTGAAAAAAGCATTTACGAATGTATTGTTGATGGAATTGAACCCAAAGAAGCCATTCTACATAGTGAGATTGAAGGATTTGATATTCTTCCTTCGCACATCGACTTGGTAGGTGCTGAAATTGAGATGTTGAATCTTGCAAATCGTGAGCAAATTTTATTGAAGGTTCTTGAAAAATTAAGTCCTGATTATGATTTTATTCTAATTGACTGTTCGCCTTCACTTGGTTTAATTACTGTGAATGCGCTAACAGCAGCTAATTCAATAATCATTCCTGTTCAGTGTGAATATTTTGCATTGGAAGGTTTGGGAAAACTTCTGAATACAATTAAAATTATTCAGAACCGTTTAAATCAGGATTTGGAAATTGAAGGATTTCTTCTAACGATGTATGATAGCCGTTTACGATTATCAAATCAAGTTGTAAGTGAAGTTAAAAAACACTTTCAAGATATGGTTTTCGAGACAATCATTCAACGCAACACTAAGCTAGGTGAGGCTCCAAGTTACGGTAAACCAGCAATTCTTTACGATGCCGAATCAGCCGGAGCAGTTAATTACTTAAATTTGGCTCGTGAATTATTGAAAAATAATAACCTGACAAAAACAAACACCAAAGCAAAACTCATTAGCGAATAATATTGAAACAGTAAGATGGTAAAAAAGAGCGCATTAGGAAGAGGATTAGGAGCACTTATTAATGATATCGATGATGTTCAGGCAAGACCTGAAAGAGATTTAAGTAACGAAATCGAGATCTCAAAAATTGAAGCAAATCCGTATCAGCCAAGAACCAAATTTGATGTGGAAGCTTTGAATGAATTGGCTCAATCCATTAAAGAATTAGGAATTGTTCAGCCAATTACGGTTCGGAAAATTCATAATAACTCTTACCAGCTTATTGCCGGAGAAAGACGTTATCGGGCAGCAAAAATTGCCGGACTAACTAAAATTCCAGCTTACGTTCGAATGGCTGAAGATGATAAAATGCTGGAACTTGCCTTGGTTGAAAATATTCAACGCGAAGACCTTGATTCAATTGAAATTGCCATTAGTTACCAAAGATTAATTGAAGAGTGCAAACTAACACAAGAGAGTTTATCTGACCGTGTAGGTAAAAAACGCTCTACTATATCCAACTATTTACGACTACTAAGACTACCTGCTGAAATCCAAAAAGGAATTCGCGAGAAAAAACTACTTATGGGCCATGCCCGCGCATTGGTAAATGTTGATGATCCAAGAACTCAACTTGAAATTTTTCAAGTAACCGTTGAAAACGATTTCTCCGTTCGAAAAGTTGAAGAATTGGTTCGTAATTTTAACCAGACAACTGAAGAAAAACCAACTCCGGAGAAAGCAACAGCGCTTCCTAAAGAGTATGAATCTTTAAAAGATCACTTAGCCAATCATTTTAGTGCAAAAGTTGATCTTAAACGAACCAAAAATGGCAAAGGAAAAATCATTATCCCATTTACATCCGATGACGATTTAGAACGTATCCTTGCCGTATTGGATCAAATGAAATCATAAGTTAGTTGAAACTTTTAAAAAATAAACATTGAATAATTTGCGCCTGATTATTTTCCTTGGGCTGATCTCTCTTATCGTGCTTGGAGGAAGTAAAAATGCTATCTCTCAGCGGATAGAAGCAGATACAGTATCTGTTGAACCGATTGTTAAAGTTCATTCTCCGCATAAAGCAACCATGTACTCTGTTGTATTTCCGGGTTTAGGACAAGCCTACAACAAAAAGTATTGGAAGATACCTATATTATACGCTGGAATTGGTGCAACCATTTATGCCATTAACTGGAATACCAAGAATTACAAAAAATACAAAAATGGCTTTAAAGATTTTTCTGAATTTTACGATTGGAAAATTCTCTCTGCAGAAGATAAACTAGAGACCGAAAAACCTACTGCGGATAGTTACCAGAAAATTCTGGAAAATGATTGGGATGCAACAACAACATCCTATGATACTTGGTTTAAAAGCACTTTACAAAATGGTAAAGACTCTTATAAGCACGATCGCGATCTTAGCTATATCATTTTGGTCGGGGTTTACGTACTAAACATTGTTGATGCAGCCGTTGATGCACATTTCACCAATTTTAATGTGAACAATGACTTGACTATTAAAGTAGAACCTGCGGTCAGTTATTCTGCTTTTTCGGGCAATTCTCTTGGCTTTAGATGCCAAATTACCTTTTAAAAAACAATGATGAAAAAAAAACAATATATTTTACCCCTTATTTTTTTGGGTACTGCATTTGCTTGCAACACAATCAAACAGACAGGTTCTGAACAAACAGTCAAGACAACATCAGGAATTGAACAAGTAACACTTTCTGAAATTGACACTTTATCGAAAGTCACAGAAAATGTAAGTGAGGAAACTGAAAAAGACTCTTTGGATTTTCTGAAAATTAATCCGGTTGATGTTCGTTGGGATCTAAATGACAGTATCAATACAACTTTCTCAAACAACCTAGACAGTCTGCTATATTCATGGTACGCAAAGAACACGTTTAAAACAAGAACATACAATCGGGACACGATTTCGGCTCAAGCAGAAAAAATTCCGGATTCAGTATATATCAAGCGATTGGAAGAAATTCCTTCTTTAATTGATTTATCCTACAACAAAATCGTACGAAACTACATCGAACTGTATTCGCAAAGAAGAAGATCTCAGGTTGAAATGATGATGGGAATGTCGGAATACTACTTCCCGATTATCGAAGAAATTTTGGACAAAGAAGGCCTGCCTCAGGAATTAAAATACTTACCCATCATTGAATCAGCTTTAAATCCAAAAGCACTATCCAGAGCCGGGGCAAGTGGTTTATGGCAATTTATGTATGGAACGGGAAGAATGTACAAGCTCGATATTAATACTTTTGTTGATGAACGAAGAGATCCTGTAAAAGCGAGTTACGCTGCAGTAAAATATCTGAAAGATATGTACCGGGTTTACGGCAATTGGCATTTGGTAATTGCTGCCTACAACTGTGGACCAGGAAATGTAAATAAAGCAATCAGACGAAGTGGCGGCAAGAAAAACTATTGGGATATTTACTTTCACTTGCCTAAAGAAACAAGAGGATATGTACCTGCATTTATAGCTGCTCTTTATACTTTCAATTACCACAAAGAGCATCAGTTATTCCCGCAGCCATCTAATTTGCCGGTTGCATGCGACACTTTGCTCATAAATGAACAACTTCACTTTGATCAGGTGGCTAATGTTATCAACATTTCGAAAGAGCAATTAAGGGAATTAAATCCTCAATACAGAGCAGATATTATTCCTGCAAGTAAAGATGGTTATGCATTAAAAATACCTCTGCAGTACACAACAAAATTTATCGATAAGCAAGACTCTATTTTTGCTTATAAAAAGGAGTATTATTTTAGCATGAAAGACAAGGTAGTAAATCCTAATGACCGATACCAAAAGTTTGCCCATGTTACTCCCAAGGATAAAGCTAAGGTGTATTACAAAGTAAAATCGGGTGATGCCATCGGACTTATTGCTTCCTGGTTTCATGTTAGAACCTCGGATCTCAGCTATTGGAATAATGTAAGAAGAAACTTAATTAAAGTTGGCCAAAAACTAGTGCTGTATGTTCCTAAAGGAAAAGAATCCTATTATAGTAGCTTCAACACAATGAGTTACAGCCAAAAACAAGCTACATTAGGAAAAACAACTACATCCGTCAAAACAAGCACAAAACAAATTCCACTAAATGCCAGTAATGGATCATACGTTTACTATACGGTTAAAAGAGGTGACAACTTTTGGACTATCGCCAAAAAATTTCCGGGTATTTCCAACTCCGACATCATGAAAATTAATAATATAACAGATGATGGAAGTCTTAAAGTGGGTCAAAAATTGAAGATTCAACCCAAAAGCTAAAATTAAATCCTATTAGGGTAAATAAAAAAAACGAAGTAATTACTTCGTTTTTTTTGCTTTTTTATTAACAATACCAAACATTTTATTAACAAAAACTAAATATTTTTATTTGTATTCCTTTTAAATAAAGCTCATTGAAAGTGTTGTACACACTGGTTTTACTGATCAAAAACCTTTTTATCACAACAAACAATTCATACATTAATCAAAAACTTTTGATCGGAAAGGAATATATAATTAAATTGGCATCAATAAATAAAATCAGGCCAGATCTGATTTATTTATCCCGATTTATTGATATGCTAATAAGCTTCTGGTAAATTCTTTCCCGGAATTGCCAGAAGCCGGGATAAAACAACTCTTCTTACTATCCTTTTTACTTTATAAATCCAGGTTTCATTCTTTTGGATCGCTTTCTTCGTCTTCTTTCAAAACGGAGCAAACCATATGCAATTATTAGTACGAGGGGAAGTAAGAAATTAAGATATTTCAAAAAGAAAACTCTGGCATCAGTAATTTCTTTTATCGGACGTGAAGAAACGCCTTTTGTTCGCAGCGACATCAATCCGGTATCATCACTTAGCCAATCTACCGCATTTGCTAAAAAATTAATATTATCCCTCTGAATAGCAATTTTACCAGCTCCCATACCATTCACAATAAAATCTCCATCACCTACAACACAAATTCGCGCTTCCTTTTCACCCCCCATATTACCACTAATTGTGGCGGCAACAGTTAAATCGGGATAAAGAAAATCCTGAGCCCGCCATATTCTTCCAATATTAAAACTAATTGGCGCTTTTAATTTCCCCGAAATATCGGATGTAAAAGCAAGAGGCTGATAATTCATCTTACTATCACCAATAAAACTAATCGGGCTTGCAAATTGCAGTACAACCGTTTCTATCCCATCGGTAATCGTATGATTTGCAAATTTTGATATCACAGGCAAAAAAGGAAAATTAATCTGCTGTGGATAGGAAAAATATCCTTGTTGCTGAACCGTAACAGTTCCACACTTTTTATCAACAATAAAGGAATCATCAACATATAAACCTTTGCTTTGCAACCATGTTTCTAAACCAGTATTCACCAAAACACCAATTCCATCATTCAACATTCCGTTTACCCGTTCAATAGCTATAAATAAGTTACCTCCTTCAGCTAAATATTTATCTAAGCGTGATAATTGTGTTGACGAAATGGTTGCCATAGGTCCAATTAACATCAAAGACTTGTAATCCGAAAGATCAGGTTCAGATAACAAATGAATCTGTTTTACATCGTATAAAATAGACAATTCAGTGATTGCCTGTTCCAATTTTCCAAGTGCAGGTTCACCATGTCCAACAATGTAACCGATTTTAGGTTTATCCTTGATGGTTAGCCTTTTAATTAAGGTCGACAATGTATACTCCATAACGATTCCAGGCTTTATTAATGGAATAATTTCCGACTTATCCCCAACCTGAATAGACATTCCCAAAAATACCCTTTGCACTTTAATTTGATCCCTTTCCCGAACTTCTAGAGGTACCGGGTTGATGCCTGCCTCGATGGCCTCTTGCTCCAACTCCTCATTCGTATTGGGATTGATAAATTCAAAATCAATTTTCTTCTTACTGTAATTATTATATTCCGTTAAAAGATTCTTTAAATCCTGTACAGTCCGATTAACGTCCGGAGGTAAATTATCAGAAACATACAAAGTAATTATAATAGGAGTCTCTACCTCTCTTAAAATTCGTTTGGTTGAACGATCCAATGTATATCTCTTATCCTCGGTAAAATCAGCACGAAAGAAAAAAACCGAAGAAATAAAATTCAGAATGATTAAAATCCCAGCAACAACTAAACTGCTATATATTATATTTTTTCTTTTAGTCATAAATCAGGATTTACAGATTACGATTTGATAGAATCATTTTTGACGTAAAAAGGCAGAAAAACACAATAGATAAGAAATAAATCAGATCTTTTGTATCAACAACACCTCTTGATATTGATTCAAAATGAGTTGAAAGACTCATATAACTAAAGAAACTTCCAAGGAAGCCTACAAAGTTAGAAGCCAACACATCAAAAATAATGTGAAAAAATATTCCTATGGACAAGGCGGTTAAAGATGCAATTATTGGATTTGATGCAACACAAGACGCAAGCAATCCAATACTAATATAAACCATACTCATAAGCAATAAGCCCACGTATCCCAATAAAATTGCAGAATGATCTACTGGACCAATTGCCCACAATGTGAAATAATAAATTACTGTTGGAGCCAGTGCTATTGCAATTAACAGTAAAGTGGACAAAAACTTACCAAAAATTAATTGCCAATCGCTCACAGGCTTAGTAAGCAAAAGCTCAAGGGTACCAGCTTTTAATTCCCCGGCAATTGAACGCATAGTAAGAGCCGGAATAAAAATAAATAAACTCCAGTAGGCCACTGTAAAAAATGTATTGAGATTGGCTTGCCCCACAAAAAAGACATCAGCCCCGTAAATCCATGTAAAAAAACCACTAAACCCTAGAAAAATAACGATTAATACATAAGCCGTTAATGAATCAAAAAAAGTGCTTAGCTCTCTGCCGGCAATGTGAATAATTTGTTTCATAAAGATCTAACGAAGGGTTAATTCCCGAAATATATCCTCCAGTTTTGTTTCTGTAGGTGTCAACTCAGTAATGTAATAATTATTTTGAACACATGTATTAAATATTGCTTTAACTGATGTAGTATTGGGTAAAGACTGAATTTCAAACAATTGCTTATCAACATCAATAATATCAATAGAATCGATCGTTTCTATCTCAAATAAAGATTTAAAGATATAATCAATATTTCCCCCTTGTACTCCCAATTTTAAGATCTCATTTCCCTGGGCCTGCTTCCTTAATTCTTCGGCAGTCCCATCCACTACAATTCTACCATTATTAATAATTAAAATACGATCACAAGTAGCCTCAACCTCCGCTAAAATATGAGAACTTAAAATAACCGTTTTTTCTTTTCCAATACGCTTAATAAGCTCCCGAATCTCTACAATCTGATTTGGATCAAGCCCTGTAGTTGGCTCATCAAGAATTAGTATATCCGGATCATGAATTAAAGCCTGCGCCAATCCAACTCTTTGCTGATAACCTTTTGACAGCTCACCAATTAATTTATGCTTTTCCCCTTCCAAACCACAAGTCCGAATCATATCCAATATCCTTTCAGGAATAAGATATTTTGGTATCCCGTGAATTTTAGCAATGAACTCCAGAAAATCAATGATGTTCATTTCCTGATACAAAGGATTATTTTCGGCCAAATATCCAATATTCTTCTTAATGATTTCGGGATGATCATGAATAGAATAACCACCAACCAATACATCTCCTTCTTCAGGTTTAATAAAACACGCGATTGCTTTCATAGTAGTCGTTTTTCCTGCTCCGTTTGGACCCAGAAAACCCAAAACCTCTCCAGCTTTCACACGAAAAGATACATTATCAACAGCCTTTTGAGGACCGTATCTTTTGGTTAGATGTTCAACAACAATATCCATATAAGAAAAATCTAATTGTATCTAACAAATTTAGAAAAAAGGTCATCTATCTAACTGAACTGTTATCGATTTAACAATTATTAACAGTAAATAATCAGATGGGCTGGCTGCCTTTTCTGTCATTTAATGAAATTAAGTATTTTTACAGCTCAAATACACAATAAAAATATGATTAAAGCAATTATTTTTGATATGGATGGTCTTTTGATAAACTCAGAACCATTCTGGCAGGAGAGCGAAACAAAGGTATTCTCATCACTTGGACTTGATGTAAATAACAAAATGTTTGAACAGTTCATGGGAAAAAGAATAGATGAGATAGTTGAAATAATGCACAAAATGATGCCTTGGAATCATGTTTCAAAAGAAAAGGTTACAGAAGATATTGTTGAAAATGTTATTCGTTTGGTCTTGGAAAAAGGAACTTGTTTGGATGGCGTGAATAAGACTCTGGAGATTTTACAGCAGGCTTCCTTTAAAATTGGACTTGCTTCATCCTCCAAAATGAAAATTATCTCAGCGGTTTTAGAAAAACTGCAGCTTCATGATTATTTCGAAGTGGTTCATTCGGCCGAATTTGAAAAATATGGAAAACCACATCCACAGGTTTTTATTACAACGGCTGAATTACTCGGCATTCCCCCATCAGAATGCCTGGTTTTCGAGGACTCATTAAATGGTGTAATCTCCGCTCTTGCGGCAGGCATGAAATGTATTGCGGTTCCTGAGAAAGATGCCTTTAACCTCAATAAATTTGTAATCGCAAATAAAGTTCTTGATAGTTTGAATGATTTTGAGATTCCTCAACTTAAGAATTTATAACTGGATCCAGAATTGCTGTAAAATCATCTAATTCCAAATTACCAGAGACCATTTTGTACTGTGACTTTTCATAATAAGGCATCCTGAACTTCAAATGCCTTGTTATGTAGTCAAGTAATTCATCCTGAGAAAAATTTTTCACTAAAGGACGCTCGCTATCGGAGTTGGTAATTCGCTCCCGAAGCAATAAAGGACTGCATTCGATAAACAAGGTAACCCCCAATCGATTCATCTCCTCCATATTGTTATTAAAACAAGGAGCTCCGCCCCCTGTAGCTACAATAAGATTTTCAGCTTCGAAAATTGATTTCAAAGCATCATGCTCCCGTTGCCGAAAACCAGACTCTCCAAATTTTTCGAAGATTTTCGGGATCGTTAACTTCTCTCTCTCTTCAATCAGAGTATCAAGATCAACAAAATGAAAACCATAATGGGCCGCAATAATCTTACCCCAGCGTGATTTACCACACCCCATATATCCAATCAAAAAAATCTTCATTGCAAAATTTAAAATAAGTGAAGCATAACAATTCGCTGAAAAAGAAATTAATCCTGATTATTTTCAGTGTTATCATCTACATCAACCTCAACACCTTCAATATTTTCATTCTCCTCTTCGCGTTGCAAAGGCTCTATTTCTTTGATTTCAGAAACTTCGTAAATAGATAATCTTTTCCCTCTTGCTTTGTATGATTTCACACCAATAAACTCATTTCCATCTACAATTTCATTAGGCCGGTCTGCATTTTTACCACCATATGAAATTTCGAATCTTGGATATTGCTCATCGGTTAAGCAAACCAGTCTATTTTCAGGATTCTCACCTAAGAAACTTACCTCTTTGCCATTTCCTTCCATGGTAAAACGTTTCAGGTAATAATAGTCCTGATCGGCATCAAAAAACACAGCAGACCAAATCTTTTCATCGTCATATTTTTCAATAATACTGATATTATCAGGATAGTGATTGCTTAAATCGAAGCTCGTAAAATGAAATGAGGATGCTCTTGTTACAACAAGAATCTTATCATCACCTGTAAATTCGCCAATAAAATCACCTCTTTGATCTGTATTTATACGCAAAACATCAGGGTCAAACCATATTTTTCTTCCTCCTAAAGTAGAAACTCCTTCTTGTTTCAGAGTGATCTTATGAACGTCATTTCTAGATAGTATATTCCCCATTGAAGCACGTCCTTTAACAGCCAATTCCGCAAAATCAAATTCAAATACTGTTTTTTTCAAACGAGCCTTTGGTTTTAAAACAACACGAATAACTTCAGCCTCACCATTTGGATTCGCACTAAAATACAGAATTCGTGAACCATCTGTAGATTTGGTGATATCATACTCCTTGTCACGGGTAATGCTGGTTACCGAAAAACGTTTTACGTAAGAGTTTCCGCCCTTGCCATCCCGATAAGCTACATTATAAATCGTTCTCTTATCATTCTTACCAAATACTGCTATATGCAACAAATTCTTTCCAACAAAACACTTATCAGCTACTTTGGTCACAAAATAAGTACCGTCTTTCCTAATCACAATAATATCATCAATATCAGAACAATCGCAGATATACTCATCCTTCTTCAGACCGGTTCCAATAAAGCCTTCCTCTCTGTTAACGTATAATTTTTCGTTGGCAACCACTACTTTGGTTGCTACAATATTTTCGAAACTTCTGATTTCAGTTTTTCTTTCCCGTCCAATTCCATATTTCTTCTTTATGGATTTATAGTACCTGATTGTGAAAGGAATAATATTTGCCAGATGAACTTCGATTTCCGCAATCTCATCTTCAATAGATTGAATAAAATCCTTGGCTTTATTAATATCGAATTTAGAAATTCTTTTAATTTTAATCTCAGTCAACCGCACAACATCATCACGGGTTACAGCACGCATTAAGTTTACCGTAAAGGGTTTTAATCCTGTATCGATGGTTTCAATAACCTCTTCCCATGTTTCACACTCCTCAATGTCCCGATAGATTCTGTTTTCAATAAAAATTCGCTCCAAAGAAGCATAATGCCATGACTCTTCGAGTTCATTTTTGCGTATTTCAAGCTCTAGTTTCAATAAAGCAACCGTATTATCGGCAGCGCGTCTTAAAATTTCAGCAACGCCAATAAATTTCGGTTTATCATTCTCAACAATACATGCATTGGGAGAAATAGAAATTTCACAATCTGTAAAAGCATAAAGAGCATCAATGGTATTATCAGAAGAAATACCATTGGCCAAATGAATCTGAATTTCTACAAATTCAGCCGTATTGTCATCAATCTTTTTGATCTTAATTTTCCCTTTATCATTTGCTTTGATAATGGATTCAATTACGCTTGATGTTGTTTTTCCAAATGGAATTTCAGTTATTTTAAGAGTCCGGTTATCGAACTTTTCAATTCTAGCTCTCACTTTCACCGCACCACCACGCAAACCATCATTGTAACGGCTTACTTCAACCAATCCAGCTGTTGGGAAATCCGGATAAAGTTCAAACTCCTCACCACTCAGGTAGGACACACAAGCATCAATTAATTCGTTGAAATTATGCGGTAAAATTTTGGATGCCAGTCCAACTGCAATACCTTCTACCCCTTGCGCCAATAATAATGGAAATTTTACCGGAAGCGTAATTGGTTCTTTGTTACGCCCGTCGTAAGATTGTTTCCAATTGGTTGTTTTTGGATTAAAAAGAACCTCCAAAGCAAATTTAGATAAACGTGCTTCAATATATCTTGGTGCGGCAGCAGAATCACCGGTAAGGATATTCCCCCAGTTTCCCTGCATGTCAATCAACAAATCTTTTTGTCCCAGCTGAACCAGCGCATCGCCAATTGAAGCATCGCCATGAGGATGATACTGCATGGTGTTACCAATAATATTGGCTACCTTATTGTATCGCCCATCATCCAATTGCTTCATGGCATGCAAAATTCTTCGCTGAACAGGCTTTAACCCATCATTTACATAGGGTACAGCTCGTTCTAAAATCACATAGGATGCATAATCCAGAAACCAATTTTGATACATCCCGGAAAGATATGTCACATTCCTCATTGTTTCGGAGTGCACGCCATTCACATCATTATCCATTTCCTCTGGGATTTCCATACCATTTGTCTCGTCGTTACTCATAGAGGTATTTGGGTTTATTTAGTTCTAAAAAATCGATTGATGAAATTTGCTTAAAGCTCATCTCTTTCAATATGAAGATTACCGATGATAAATTCTTGTCTTAAAGGAGTATTTTTCCCCATGTAGAATTCCAGCATGTCCGGAACAGAATCATCTTTCTTCATCACAACAGGATCAAGCCTGATGTCTTTACCAATAAAGTGTTTAAATTCACTTGGTGAGATTTCACCTAAACCTTTAAATCGGGTTATTTCAGGGTTAGCACCAACACTTTTCATTGCCTTCACTCTTTCCTCTTCGGAGTAACAATAATGAGTTATTTTTTTATTCCGAACCCGAAACAGCGGTGTTTGTAAAATATACAAATGTCCGCTTCTAACAATATCAGGGAAAAACTGCAAAAAGAAAGTAATCAACAACAAGCGAATATGCATTCCATCCACATCGGCATCGGTTGCAATAATCACATTGTTATAGCGTAAACCTTCCAATCCATCCTCGATATTTAATGCTGCCTGCAACAGATTGAATTCTTCATTCTCGTAAACAATCTTTTTCGTTAACCCATATGTATTTAAAGGTTTCCCTTTTAAACTAAAAACAGCCTGAGTATTTACATCTCTGGATTTGGTGATTGATCCACTAGCCGAATCTCCCTCGGTAATAAAAAGAGAAGCTTCTGATTTTTGTTCGTGTTTTGTATCAAAATGAACCCGGCAATCACGTAATTTTTTATTGTGTAAGCTAGCCGTTTTTGCTCGTTCTTTGGCAATTTTTTTAATGCCGGAAATGGCCTTTCGTTCTTTTTCTGACTCAATAATTTTCTGGAGAATAGCCTCGGCTACAGTTGGGTTTTTATGCAGATAATTATCCAAATTAAAAGTCACGAAATCCATTATGAAATTCCGAACGGACGGTCCTTCCGGACCTATATCTTTAGAACCTAATTTTGTTTTGGTTTGTGATTCAAAAACCGGCTCCTGTACTTTAATACTAATTGCTGATATAATAGAAGTCCTGATATCTGATGTATCAAAATCCTTTTTAAAGAAATCCCGAATCCCTTTCACCAAGGCTTCTCTAAATGCAGCAAGGTGAGTTCCCCCTTGCGTTGTATGCTGTCCGTTTACAAAAGAATAGTACTCTTCGCCATACTGTCTGCCATGGGTCATAGCAACTTCGATATCCTCACCTTTCAAATGAATGATATCATATAATCCTTCCGAATTCATATTCTCATTCAAAAGATCAAGCAATCCATTTTTCGAAAAGAATCTTTGACCATTAAAGTAAATAGACAGTCCTGCGTTTAGATAAACGTAGTTTTTAAGCAGTGTTTCAATATATTCAGAAATAAACCTATAATTTAAAAACAACTCCTCGTCAGGATGAAAAACGATTCTCACACCATTTTTTTCCTCGGTAGGCTCAATTTCATTTTCTTCAACAAGAACACCTCTTGAGAAAACAGCTTTCTTAACCTCTCCTTCGCGAAAAGATTCTATAATGAACTGATCGGACAAGGCATTTACGGCCTTTATCCCCACTCCATTAAGACCTACGGATTTTTTAAATACTTCAGAATCGTATTTTGCTCCTGTATTCATTTTGGAAGTTACATCAATTAACTTCCCTAAGGGAATACCCCGGCCAAAATCACGAACAGTTACGTTCCTGTCTGTAATACTAACTTCGATTGATTTGCCCACTCCCATAGCAAACTCATCAATTGAGTTATCAATTACTTCTTTCAATAAAATATAAATACCGTCATCATGAGAAGATCCATCGCCAAGTTTCCCGATATACATACCAGGGCGTTTGCGAATGTGTTCTTTCCAATCTAATGTGCGGATTGAGTCTTCAGAATATTTTGCAGTCATGAAAAATCGCGTTTTTACAAATATAGTTAAAAGAACCATTCGTTAGGAAGTAGTTTATCAACAGCCTGTTGAAATGCCCTTACTTAAAGCAATATTCCAGAAATAAAGCCATTCCTATTTCCCTAAAAATCAACGAAAAAAGATATTACAACACCTGGTAATTCAGAACAAACACAAATAAAATTCAATCTAAAAAACTCAAACACATTGACGATTGCTTTTTTTTTAGTTCTTCTAAATCAAAGAAAGACAACAGAATAAAGGAATCAAGCACTGGAAGAATCGAAAAAAAAGCAAAATTCCTGATGTAAAAAAGCTTCTTTCTCATCAGTAAATGAAGAAAGAAGCCGTAAATTATTTAATGCTATTAAAGCTTACTGATTAATAGCTTTCCAAAGCATATCTTTTAATTCGGCAAGTCCTTTTTGAGCCACTGAAGAAATAAAAACATGCGGTATTTCAGGCAAATCCTGTTTCATCTCATCAATCAACTCCTGATCCAACATATCAGATTTTGTAATTGCCAGCAAACGCTGTTTGTCCAGAAGTTCCGGATTAAACTGTTTTAGTTCGTTCAACAGAATTTTGTATTCATTATGAATGTCGTCGCTATCGGCAGCTACCATAAACAGAAGAACAGAATTTCGCTCAATGTGTCGTAAAAACCGCAAACCGAGTCCACGCCCTTCATGTGCACCTTCAATAATACCTGGGATATCTGCCATTACAAATGAGCGATTATCCCGGTAAGACACAATCCCTAAATTAGGAACCAATGTGGTAAAAGGATAATCTGCAATTTTAGGCTTAGCTGCAGATACTACAGAAAGCAAAGTAGATTTACCCACACTAGGGAAACCAACTAAACCAACATCTGCAAGAACCTTTAATTCTAATATTACAGGTCGTTCAACTCGTTCTTCTCCGCTTTGGGCATAACGAGGTGTTTGATTTGTTGAAGATCTGAAATTCCAGTTCCCCAGACCTCCACGACCACCTTTCACTAAGATTTTCTCTTCACCATCTTCAGTCACATCAAAAATAACTTCGCCAGTTTCAGCATCACGGGCAACTGTACCCAATGGCACCTCAATCACCTTATCTTCTCCTTCTTTACCCGTACTTCTACTCTGACCACCATCGCCACCATCGCCAGAAAAGACGTGACGACTATATTTTAAATGCACCAAAGTCCAAAGTTGCTTATTTGCACGTATGATAACATGTCCTCCTCGGCCACCATCACCACCATCCGGTCCACCAGTCATTGTCAACTTATCCCTAAAAAGGTGAGTTGACCCGGCACCTCCGGCACCTGAACGACAAAATATTTTTACGTAATCAACAAAATTAGACCCAGCCATAATATATTTTTTTAATCTATTGTACTTTAACAGGAACCAATTGTCCCGTTAAACATTTCTCCAGCAATAAGCTAATTCGTTCAAGTACATCTTCTAATGATCCTATTGCATCGAGAGAGTGATACACTCCCTTTTCTTTATACCGCTTTGCAATTGGAGCAGTAACATTTTCATAAATCCGAAGGCGTTTTTCAATTACTTCCCTTCCTCCATCATCCGGTCTGCCAGATGATTCGCCTCTTTTTAAAAGTCGTTGAATTAACTCTTCTTCTTCCACTTTTAATTCAATAACCAGATCAACAACACTGTCCCGTTTAGCAAGCATCCCGTCAAAAACCTCAATCTGACCTTCGTGACGCGGCATGCCATCGTATACAAAACCCTTTGCTTCGATATTGCTGTCTAAAAATTTCTCAACAATTCGATAAGCTAATTTATCCGGAAAAAAATTCCCTCCATCAATCAATCTTTTTGCTTCCAATCCTTCGGGTGTTGCCAGCTTAATTTCTTCCCTGCACACATCACCTGTAGAAAGGTGAATCAACCCATATTTTTTCTGCAACAACTTAGATTGAGTTCCTTTTCCCGAACCAGGAGGTCCAAACAAAACAATGTTCAACATTTACTTTTCAATTACAGTATACACATCCGGAAGGTTTCTACCCATTCCATCGTAATCCAATCCTCTTCCAACAATAAAATCATTTGGTATTTCCATACCTACGTAATTTAATTTCACATCACGAATCAAAGCATCTGGCTTGAACAACATAGTTGCAATCAAAACTTCTTTTGCTTCGTAATCTTTAATTTGTTCCAGTGTATTTGTGATTGTAATTCCTGTATCAACAATATCTTCCAGCAACACAACCGTTCTGTCTTTTAAATCTTCTGTAAAACCCATTAATTTTTTCACCTTACCAGTTGTTCCCATTCCATCGTATGAAGACAATCTCATAAATGTAATCTGAGCATTTTCAACAGTTATCTGCTTCATCAAATCCGATGCGAACATGAAAGAACCATTTAAAATACAAATAAATAACGGATTTGTCCCAGCAAGATCCTTATTCATTTTTTCAGCCATTTTAGCAATTACATTGTCAATATCCTCAGAAGGAATAGACACTCTAAATTCTCGATCCAGAAGTTTTACAGTTTTCATTGATTCAATTTTTGTCTTAGTTGTCCGATTTCCCCCAACAAGATTTCCCTTGAAATATCGGGCGTTTAAGGCAATGCCCTAAAATATCGTAAAATAAATATGTCTCACTCTAAAAAAACAGAAATAAAAAATGTTCCAATTCCACAGTGCTACATACATATTTTTTTTTCAATTTTACGTTTGAAAAAATAGTCAGCGATGCAAGCAACATTGGAATTAAAACAATTCCTTAATTTTTGCTGCAAAAGTACAATTTTTTGTCATTTTATTTACCAAATCCACGAATAAAACCATATGAAAGCAAAAGTAAGTATCATAATGGGAAGTACATCCGACCTTCCGGTTATGGAAAAAGCCGCCAAAGTCTTAAACGACTTCAAAATCCCTTTCGAGATTCATGCATTATCTGCTCACAGAACACCTGAAGAAGTTGAGAAATTTGCCAAAGGAGCATTCGATCGTGGAATAAAAGCCGTTATTGCAGGTGCTGGAATGGCAGCACACCTGCCTGGTGTAATTGCCGCAATGACTCCTGTTCCTGTGATTGGAGTGCCAATCAATGCATCCTTGGATGGTATGGATGCCCTTTTAAGTATTGCACAAATGCCTCCGGGAATTCCTGTTGCGACGGTTGGTATTAATGGTGCAATGAATGCAGGTATTCTTGCGGGACAAATGCTTGCTATTGGCGATAGCGAATTACAAAAGAAGGTTATCGCATTTAAAGAAAGTCTTAAAGAAAAAATCGTAAAAGCGAACGAAGAATTATCTTCTATCAAATACGAATTCAAGACCAACTAGAAAACAAAATAAAAAATTTCAAAACAAAACCACAACACATAATTATGTGTTGTGGTTTTTTATTACATTTAATACTGATTTAATTTTGTTTAGCGTTAAAGCAATTCAATTTATATTAACACACAAACAATTAACTATTTTCAGATAATACGGAACAATTAGAATTTTCAACAATAATACTATTTCATAGTTGTTATGGCATAAACACATTATAATCCTCTTAAAAACCGATAGCCATCATAAGAAGAAAAATGTTTGTTTATTCATTCTATGATTTAGACAATACTATCTAAATGAAAAAAACACATCTGCTTTTTCTTCTTTTACTGCCAATTCATTTATTCGCATCGAATGAAAATCATTTAGCTGGTGCCCGCTCGCATGCAATGGGAAATTCCAGTGTTGCATTATTGGATATTTGGTCCGGTTTTCACAATCAGGCAATATTAGCTAAATTGAATAAAAAATCCTTTGGTGCCTACTACGAAAACCGATTTGAAACAAAAGAATTAAGCACAAAAGCTTTTCATTTTAACTATCCCACAAAGCTTGGCACTTTCAGTATGACCTATAAGCAGTTTGGCTTTAATCTTTATAAAGAATCAAAAATTGGCATCGCATATTCACGTTCTTTAGGAAAACACTTTTGGGCAGGTCTGCAATTTGACCAAATCCGAAAAGAATTAAATGAATCCTACGGATCACAAAGTAAATACACATTTGAAGCAGGAATTCTTGCAGAAATACTCCCTGATATTCACTTAGGCTTTCATATTTTCAACCCAAGTCAAACAAATTTTACGACTGTTGACTATGAAGATGAAATTCCCTGTATTGCCAGGTTTGGTTTTTCCTGGAAGCTATCCGATCAAACCGTTATTACTTCTGAAATTGAAAAGGATTTGGATTCTGAAATGAGAACCAAATTCGGCATTGAATACGGAATAACAGAAATGATATCCTTACGGGCCGGCGTTTACAATCATCCGAATTCGATCAGCATGGGAATGGGATTTTCTTTTAAAATTATAAAAGCCAATATTTCATTTTCCCGACATCCGGTATTGGGTTGCTCTCCTTCGGCTGATATCAACATATCCTTTTAGTTTCTGCATATGATTTTCTCAAAAAAAACAATAACACTCTTTTGTTTACTGTGTTCTGCGCTGATCGCCAGATCACAGAATACAGTATCACAGAATGATTTAATTGAAAATTTAATTGAAGCAATTGCAGAACAAAGCGAAGAAGAATTAGACTACTCAAATCTGCTTGACGAATTAAACATCCTTTTAATTGATCCAATAAATCTAAATAGTGCGAATGAAAGTGATCTGAACAAACTCCTTATTCTCAACAAAAATCAAATCAACAATTTCATTAAGTACCGAAAAAGTACAGGACAAATATTTAGTCTTTATGAATTACAGCTGATTCCAGGATTTTCATCTGAAATGATTCGAAACATTGCCCCTTTTGTTAGCCTAAAACAGACATCACAAGACACACTAAACACCCGAAAGAAAGCAAAGCATATTCTGCTTCTAAAATCAGAAAGAACAATTGAGGAAGAAAAAGGATACACTACTGAAAATGCAAATTCAAGATACATTGGAAACCCATGGAAATACTACACACGCTACCAATATACATCTCCTGAAAATAAAATTTCTTTTGGATTCACCTCGGAAAAAGACAAAGGGGAACCATTTTTTGAAGGAGAAAATAAGAATGGCTTCGACTTTTACTCTGCTTACATTCAATACAATTCCGAAGGAATTGTGAGGCAAGTAAATCTGGGTGATTATCAGGTTAAATTTGGACAAGGACTGAGCCTTTGGTCTGGATTGGGCAGTGGAAAATCCTCCTTAACAACTCATAATGCGTTTAAATCTCAAGGAATAAAAAGCTACAAATCTACCGATGAAAATCAATTCCATCGAGGAATATCGATACTGCTGGAACCTATTAAAAATGTGAAGCTTGCACTATTTGCTTCTTACAAAAAGAAGGACGGCAGTCTTGATTCAGATTCAACGAAATCATTCATATCCAGCATCATCAACACCGGATTCCATCGAAACCATACCGAATTTAGCAAGAAGCACAATCTGGAAGAAATGGTGCTGGGATCCTATCTATCAACCAACTTGAATAAAATCGAGATGGGAATATCATTCCTGCAATCTAAATACTCGCCGGAAATAAGAGGAACAGATGCCATTTATAATTATTACGGTTTTAAGAGCAATGACAACCGTAATATCAGTTTTTACTACGAAACTCAATTTCGATCGATACACTTATACGGAGAAATTGCACAAAGTAAATCAGGGGGCAGAGCACTTTTGCAAGGAGCAAATATACAGGCTCACCCACAGCTAAACTTTGAGCTGATCTATCGAAAATACGATCCTGATTATCACGCAGTATTTTCAAATGCCTTTGCAGAACAAAATAAAACTCAAAACGAAGAAGGTTTTTACATGGGAGTTGAATTTCATCCGTATCCAAAATGGACTATAAAGGCTTATTACGATCAATTTAAATTCCCCTGGCTAAGATATTCAGCCAACTCGCCCAGCGAAGGCCATGAATATTTCTCACAACTCGAATTCACACCAAACAATTCAGTTTCGGTTTATTTTAGATACAAACAAGAAAGTAAACCCGAAAACAACAATTCAAGCATTATTAAAAGTCTTGTAAATCAGAAGAAAAATCAGTACCGTCTGCATTTATCTGCAAAAATGAATGAGAATTGGGAAATAAGAAACCGAATTGAAATTGCGAATTACCAAAAAGAAAAAGTAAGTGAAAGTGGTTATCTGCTATATCAGGATTTAATCTATCACTTTTCCAACAAACCTATTTCCCTGAATCTTCGTTACGCTTTATTCAACACAGAATCCTTTAATTCGGGAATTTACGCGTACGAAAATGATATTCTTTATGCCTACTCTGTTCCTGCCTATTACTTAAAAGGAACACGCTTTTATTTCAACTTTAACTGGGAATTGAATCAAAATTTTAAAGTATATGTGAAATATGCGCAAACTAAATATTCAAACCGATCAAGTATTGGTTCTGCAAACTCGGAAATAATTGGTGACACTAAATCAGAAATCAAATTATTACTCAAATGCCGCTTTTAAGGATTACAATAATTTCAAAATCAAAAATCCTTTCTTACATTCGAATCCGAAAATCAAAAATCATGAAAAAAATAATCAATCCTTATATCGAAACAGAAAATGGAAACTGCTTTGGCTGCTCTCCAAAAAACAAACAAGGCCTGCAAATGGAATTCTTAGAAGATGGTGATTTCATTATCTCGAAGTGGGATCCAAAAGCTCATTTATCTGGATTCAAAAACATATTGCACGGAGGAATTCAAACTGCCATTCTCGATGAAATTGCTTGCTGGGTAATATTTGTAAAATGCCAAACCAGTGGAGTAACCACAGCCTTAAATGCAAAATTCAGAAACGCTGCTTTTACAGATAAAGGATTGCTGACAGTACGGGCTCAATTGATTTCTCAAGAAAAGAAATTTGCGAACATTCATGCTGAAATATTGGATGAAAATGGAAAAGTTTGCTCTGAAGCCGACGTACAGTATATGATATTTCCTGCTGAGATGGCTCGTAAAAAATTCGGATACCCAGGAATAGAATCATTTTACGAATAGAATTATACAACATTAAGATCTTCTTTGCATCTCTTCCATCTTTTTTCTTCCATCTCCATAAACCGCCCGAATTTATAAGGTGGATCAATTGAAATATTCATAATCTCGTTGGTAAACGGATGATGAAAATGAAGCCCTGTTGCGCACAGGAACAACCCTTTCCTGCGCAAAATATCACCTTCACTTCCATATAATTTATCGCCCAAAATTGGAGTTCCCATTCCTGCCATGTGAATTCTCAACTGATGAGTTCTTCCTGTTTTTGGAAACAAATGAACCATATTTAAGGACTGGTTACGAATCGACTTATTTCTTTTAATTACCTGAAACGAACTAATCGAATCCTTACCATCAACAGGCATATCAACTTTTCCTTTATCAGGCAAACTGCCTATAACCACAGCTGTATATTGTTTGCTGATAGTTCTATTTTCGAATTGCGCTCCTAAGCCACCAATTGCCTGAGATGTTTTTGCTATTAACAAGAGACCACAAGTTGGTTTATCAAGACGGTGAACAGGACGGAAAACGGGTAATGCATCCATACATGATGACAATTTCAGATTAAAAGGCAATGCATTTTGAATGGATCGATATAGATTCCCGCTTACCGAAACTCCAGCAGGTTTATTAATCACAGCAATATGTTCATCTTCATAAATAACCTCGAGCTCCAATTCAAATACCTTTGCAGGAGGCAATTCCAAATCGCACAGGTCTATTCGCTGGCCTGATTCTACCCAAAACCCAGTTTTTGCAACAACACCATCCACCAGAACCATCCCCTTCTTTATCGCCTTTTTCATCCCTTGATGAGATGAAATTGAAACAAAAACAGAAGGAGCATAATCCTGCAAACGAATATCGCCTATACTCTCAGGAACAACATGCGTTTCGATTACTTTCACAATAATTTAGTTTAAGTTTCTATACCTGAAAGATAAAACAAAATCAGGACAGTATTTGCCTTAGATCAACACTCAATAAAAAATTGTCACTATTCTGTAACATACAGTTCAAACACTTGATTTACTATAACTTCAGCATGTAATTTTAATTTTTAACAAATTAAAACAATAATATTATTTCCTCCTGCAAACCTTTGTTTCTGACAAAAGTCAGTATTTCAATGGGAAGACAAAAAAGTTTTTAATTTTGAAATTTAAAAATTTTACTACTTTTGCGCCTTATTATAAAGGCATCATCTGGGAAACTGGTAGTTTCCAGTAAAAAAGCAATTGTTTTTTTAACTGGCCAAAAAACAAAAGGATGAAGAAGACAAATGCTGCCCGCATTTTAGATCGGGCAAAAATTGAATACGAAATTATCGATTACGATGTGGATCCAATAGAATTGGGAGCCGAACGTGTAGCCGAAAAAACAGGTCAGCATATTCAATTTATCTTCAAAACACTTGTCCTTACCGGAGATAAAACAGGAACAACTATTGCTTGTATTCCCGGAGCCTCCGAACTAAATCTTAAAGCATTCGCAACTCTTAGCGGCAATAAAAAATGTGCAATGGTTCCCATGAAAAACATTCAGGAACTTACAGGCTATATTCGGGGTGGCTGTTCTCCGCTGGGAATGAAAAAAGATTACCCGATTTTTATGGATCTTAGTGCTCTTAAGCTTGATTATATTTTAATTAGTGCCGGCATCAGAGGCAAACAACTAAAGCTAAATC
Organism: Marinifilaceae bacterium; assembly: GCA_016936255.1. Classification (GTDB taxonomy): domain Bacteria; phylum Bacteroidota; class Bacteroidia; order Bacteroidales; family Marinifilaceae; genus Labilibaculum. The sequence goes on from JAFGYE010000052.1 coordinate 67,634, forward strand.
CACATGATTTATTAAAAATATCAGGTGCCGCAACCGGAGCAATATCTACCTTAAAATCCCAAACTACATGATAAAAAGCAAAGCGATTATTTGGGATTACAACGGAACACTTTTGGATGATCTGTCGATAGGACTTAAAAGTATCAACCAAATGCTGATAAAGAGAAAACTTCCCGTATTAAGTCAGGAAAGTTATAGAGATGTTTTTACTTTTCCGGTAAAAAAATATTACGAATCTGTTGGATTCGATTTTGAAAAAGAAGATTGGGATTGTACAGCAAAAGAATTTATATCCAATTACAAATCCTTATTGCCCGAATCAAGTATCTTTCCTGAAGCCATTCAACTTCTTTCCCATTTTTCGTCTTTGGGTAAAAAACAATTTATCCTGTCGGCAATGGAACAAAACATGCTGAATGCTTCGGTTGCAAATGAAAATATCAGCAATTTTTTCTCCGAAATTTCAGGCATTGATAATATTTACGCCAGTTCGAAAATTAAGAACGGAATAAAAATGATCGAAAATCACCAGCTAAGTGCAAAGGATGTCTGCCTATTAGGTGACACGACGCACGACTACGAGGTAGCTCAGGAATTAGGCTGTAATTGTATATTAATTGCCGCAGGACATCAATCTATTACAAAATTAAAACAGACAGGTTGCCCCATTGTGGTCAATCATCTTAACGATATTATAAAGAATTAAACAACCATTTTTAGTAACTACTATTTTTAAAACTAAACAATCATTTTAAGATGAAAAAATTACTTGTAATCTTTGCTATTCTGGCTTCCTTCGCAGTTAATGCGCAAAACTTTCAGTTGCACCGCGATTTAGACCGTAATCAATTCACCTCTACTTTCGAAATGTTTAAAATGGACAAATGGGGTAACACTTTTACTTTCGTAGATTTTGATTACGATGCAGAAAATGGAATCAACCAAGGTTATTTTGAGATTGCCCGTGTTTTTAAGACAGAAAAAATGCCTTTCGGTATTCACATTGAATACAATGGTGGTGTTGGAAATGCAGAAACTCCAATTGGAGATTTTGGGTACACAATTAACAACGCATGGATTTTAGGTTTAAACTATGCAAAAGGTGGTGCAAAATCTGGATTCTCAACTTATGCAGGTTACAAAGCAATTAAAAATGCTGACGAGGCTAACTTCCAAATCACTGGAACCTGGTATGTAAACTTCTTAGAAGGTAAAATGACTTTCTCAGGATTTGCAGATCTTTGGACTGAAAACGGTTTATCTGATGACACTGTATTCTTAACTGAGCCTCAGATTTGGTACAACGTTTCTAAAAACTTATCTCTTGGTAGTGAAATTGAAATCTCTAACAATTTTGCCGGTGACGATTTTAAAGTTCGTCCTACTTTAGCTGTAAAATGGAATTTCTAATTCAAACCGAATTAAAAACAAACAATCATGTTAGATAAGTTTTTTAATATCACAGGGCAAGGTTCAAACATGAAGACAGAGATTGTCGCAGGTTTAACCACATTTGCTACAATGGCCTATATTTTGGCTGTAAATCCATACTTTCTCTCCGTTGCAGGAATGGATTATGGTGCTGTAATGACTGCAACTGCATTATCTGCAGTAATTGCTACATTAGTTATGGCTTTGGTTGCTAAACTTCCTTTTGCTTTGGCTCCGGGAATGGGACTAAATGCATTTTTCGCGTTCACTGTTTGCGGTGTAATGGGATGTAGTTGGCAATTGGCACTTACAGCTGTATTTGCTGAAGGTATCATTTTCCTTTTGCTTACTTTCTTTAATGTGCGCGAAGCCATTATCAATTCAATCCCAACCAACATCAAACACGCCATTTCGGTAGGTATTGGTTTGTTTATTGCTTTTATCGGATTAGCGCATAAAGATGTTGCAATTATTGTGCAGGGACAAGGAGTTCCTGTTCATTTAGGAAATCTTCATTCTGCAGGGGCATTGCTTTGTATTTTAGGTATCATTGTTATTGGCCTGCTTTTGGTTCGCAATGTTAAAGGTTCAATTTTAATTGGTCTTCTGGCTGTAACTGCAGTTGGATTGATTCCAGGAATAGACGTTACAAGTCTTCCTAAAGATGGTGGTATTGTAAGTCTTCCTCCATCATTAGAGCCTATCTTTTTCAAATTTGTAGGATTTGAAGAGGTGCTTTCATGGAAATTTGTTTCTATCCTATTCGTTTTCCTTTTTGTAGATATGTTCGACACTGTCGGAACTCTTGTAGGTGTATCTTCAAAAGCAAATCTTTTGGATGAAGAAGGAAGAGTACCCCGCGTTAAACAAGCTCTTTTTGCCGATGCTATTGGTACTACTGTAGGTGCAGTATTGGGCACATCAACTGTAACAACTTACGTTGAAAGTGCTGCCGGTGTAGCTGAAGGTGGAAAAACAGGTATGACCTCATTGGTTGTGGCATTCATGTTCTTCCTGGCCTTATTCTTCACACCACTTTTCACAATGATTCCTGCGGCTGCCAGTTCATCAGTTCTTGTAATCATCGGTATTTTCATGATGAGTCCAATCACAAAAATCAACTTTGATGATTACTCAGAATTCATTCCGGCTTTCCTTACCATGATTATGATGCCTCTTGCATACAGTATCGCAGAAGGTATTGCATTCGGTATGCTTTCCTATGTAATCTTAAAAGTACTAACAGGCCGTTACAAGGAACTAAACATTGCAATGATTTGTATTGCCTTTTTATTTGTACTGAAATACATTTATAATATTGGTGAGTAATCGCAGTTTCTCATATTCTAAAACCCTTTTCACTCTTATGTGGAAAGGGTTTTTCTTTTGCCAAAATTCCGGATCGAATCAAACCAGTTTCAGCAACAGCAAAATTCTATTACATCCTCTTGTCAACCATTCCCCCACCGTAATAATGCAAGTTTTTTTTTTGATTTCGAGAACAAACACCTACCCCCCTCTAAATTATGGTCGTTAAAGGTATTAGCCAGCCGTTTACTTTGAAAAAGATCCTTCACTACCAATCGAAATGATTTTTTAGTTGAAAAATCACCTTGAATGACCGATCAGAGCAAAATCGACCTTGAAAAATGACTTTGCACAACAGTTCATTCGAATTTTCAGTTGGTAAATTAACCGCACTATCAGTAGAGGCGATTTTTTAATTGAAAAATCGTCTTGCATAACAAGCAATGTTAAAAGTCATCTTGAAAAACGGCTTTGCTCATCAATCAAGTTGATTTTTTAAGGCCAAAAAGGACTTTGCACAACGTGCATACACATTTACCAAAACTCAAACTCTCAATATTTCTTGTTTACTCTCATTTTGAGATTCCCGATATTGGAACAGAGGATTTTTGTGCATATTCTCAAACCCATCAAAGAGCTCAATCAATTCTCAAAACCATGTAAAAAATTTACAATTCAATCAGTCTAAATGTCTAATTCAACAAACTCTACCTCAAAGTGAATTCATCACACGGGCACAACAAACATCATCTGCTTACACCATAAATTTTATCATTCAAGCAAACAATAGTACTGTTAGTCAAAACAACTTTATTCTTTCCTCGTAAAAAACAACATGTTACATCCAAATTAAGCTGAAGATATGAGGACTAAAATATTCTTAGGTTGGGCATTTCTTATTATATCAGGAATAATTTCCTGTTCCACATCGGAAGAAGATATGAATATGGAGATTCAAATTACCAATTCTGTGAATATTGAAGAAAATGCAATGGTGAACTGCATTTTAGAAGACCTTCTTTGCGAGGTGGAAAAAAATGTGATTGCAACTGACTCTGGTACAAAGACAAAAGACAACACCAAAAGAGATTCAATTCCAGTTATTAAAGTAAGCGGTGACGATGAACTTCAAACATCCACAAAAACAATAAGTATCAACTATGGATCAAGTAATCATACCGATCATCTGGGAAGATTAAAGCGTGGACAAATACACAATGAAATTTCAGGGAGATACATGACGAATCAAACTCTTCAATCTATTCATTTTGAAGAATTTTGTATTAATGATCTAAACATAGAAAATCGTATTGAAATTACATCGAATGGATTCAACGAATTTGATCAGCTAAGCTTTACTATTTCGTACGACAATATTGTTTTCACCTCTTCAAACGGATTACAATACAGTATTTCAGGTACAAAAACCAAAGAATGGATTGACGGATACAGCACCCCGGAAAACCCATGGGATGATCAATTTCTGGTTTCCGGTGAATGCCATGGAATCAATTCTGAAAACAGAGAATATCATTCAAAGATATCAACACCATTGTTAATAAGTCGCTCGTGCGAATTCATTTTATCCGGCGAAACTGAATTTCAAGTAGAAAATGAATCGGTATTTTATAGTTTTGGAGATAGGATGTGCGATAATAAGGGATACTACATCCGAAATGGCAAGACAAATAATTTTGAATTTGGCAGATATTCTTTTAGAAAAATAACCCAATAAATTTCTTGATGCATAAATGGTAATTTAGTTAGTATTAGACAAGAAAAGCCCCAAATTGAGGCTTTTCATTTATATCTACATGCAAGAGATTCTTCTTTATTTTTCCTTGCTTCCTTTAATCGGCTTTGAAGTATCTGGTAAAATCAAATTCAAGATAACTCCCACCAAAGAAGCAAGACCAATTCCTGCCAAAGAGAAGGTTCCATATGAAATTTGTGCTCCACCAATTCCTACGGTTAGCACAATAGAAATAATCACCTGATTTCTGGTTTTTGAGAAATCTGTCTTGGCATCAATTAATGTTTTGATTCCAATACTGGCAATCATACCGAACAACAGCAGCATAATTCCACCCAAAACGGCTTGTGGAATTGTTTTAAGAAATGCACTTACTTTTCCGATAAGGGAAAATACTACTGCCGTAATTGCAGCAATTCTCAATACTCGCGGATCTGTAACTTTAGTTAATGCTATTGCTCCGGTTACCTCAGAATAAGTTGTATTTGGTGGTCCTCCAAAAAATCCAGCGAAAGCTGTTGCGATACCGTCTCCAAGAAGTGTTCTGTGCAGACCAGGATCTTTAACAAATTTCTTGTCAGCCACTCCTCCAATGGCATACATATCTCCTACGTGTTCTATAATTGGGGCAAAAGCAACAGGAAGCATATACAATACAGCACCCCAGTTTAATTCCGGACGAACAAAATCCGGCAAGGCCAACCATGCCGCATCATTAATTGGCGTAAAATCAACTTTTCCTAATACTACTGAAAGGATATAACCTACAATAATTCCCACAAAAATAGGAATCAACTTAATCATTCCTTTACTATAAACAACGATAACAACTGCCGTTAATAAAGCTGCAGAGGAAATGATCCAATTTGTTTTCGCCATATTTACAGCTACCGGGGCTAGCGAAAGACCAATGATCATAATCACAGGACCAACAACAATAGAAGGGAAAATTTTCTCGATAATACGTAATCCCCATACTTTAATTATAGCAGAGACAACTCCATATACCAAACCAACAGCAACCAGTCCCGAAAGAGCTCCCGGCAGGCCGTATAATTCTGTGGCGGCTACAATTGGGGCAATAAATGCAAAACTACTGCCTAAAAAAACAGGAACCTTACCTTTTGTGATTAAATGAAAAATCAAGGTTCCGATTCCTGCTGTAAATAATGCAACTGATGGGTCAATACCGACTAACAAAGGGACGAGGACTGTTGCTCCAAAGGCAACAAATAAGAACTGAATCCCGATAATAATTCTTTTCGCGGGACTATCAAAGTTCGGCGCGCTGGTTTCTTGAGATAGGATCATAAAATAGGTTTATATTTTTTACAAATTGGCGCAAATATAGCAAGGATGCCTCGAAGAACAAATTCGAATAGTTCTTTTTAAAGAAGCTCACTTTATTATGGTCAAGCACAATACACAATAAAATCAAGTGCCTCAAACACTCAAGCTATCTTAAATTTACATTCAAAAAAAAGGAAATTAATCACTGACCACGAACAGACTTCGGCTTATTCCCGATAAATCTAATTTCAAAGGAAATCTGAAATTATTTAGAACTTGATATCACGAACCATTAATTGAGTTTCAACTTTTCCCATGTACTCATTCTCCTGAAGTGAATAACAGACATCAAATGGAACACCACTCGAAATTTTAGGATACAAATTGCCCATTGAAAAGGCAATGCCTGCTTTTACATCTCCTTCGCGGATATCATCAACAACCGAAAGTTTAAGATGTTCCTTATTTCTTCCTACCGGACGACTGTAACCGTAATCAAGAACTTGTTCGCTCACAAAAACCGGGGTCATGTTTTTTGGCCCGAAAGGCTCAAACTGCTTAATAATCCGAAAAAATTTAGGGGTAATATCAGATAATTTTATATTTGCATCAATCTTAACCTGAGGAACCAACATATCTTCTGAAATGTTATTTACCACATAATCTTCGAAACGTTTTTGGAACTCTCCAACATTCTCGATTTTCATAGTTAAACCTGCCGCATACTTGTGACCACCAAAGTTTTCCAGTAAATCACTACATTCCGAAATTGCATTGTACAAATCAAAACCATCAACCGAACGAGCACTGCCGGTTGCAAAACCATTTGACTCTGTAAGAATTACTGTTGGTTTATAATAATTCTCAATCATTCGAGAAGCAACAATACCAATCACTCCTTTGTGCCAGTTACGATCAAAAAGAACAGTGCTTTTTTTAGCAAGCAACGCGCTGCTTTTTGCAACTCTTTCTAACGCTTCATCCGTAATACTATGATCCAATTCTTTGCGATCTTCGTTCATCACATCAATTGTATCTCCTATTAATATGGCCGACTCCTCAGTATCGGCAATCAGCAATTGAACTGCCCGGTTGCCCGATTGAATTCTTCCGGCAGCATTAATTCTTGGGCCGACTTTAAAAACAATATCGTTTACTGTCAAATCTTTGTCAACTCCGGCTAAATTCAATATTGTTTTCAAACCTAATCTCGGAGAATTATTCAGTTGTATTAATCCAAAATAGGTCAGCACTCTGTTCTCGCCGGTAATTGGGACAATATCCGAAGCGATACTAACAGCCAATAAATCCAGTAATGGCATTAACTCCTCAAACGGCCATGCCATTTTTTGAGCCAATCCCTGCATTAACTTAAAGCCAACTCCGCAACCAGATAAAGCATCACAAGGATAATCGCAGTCCAATCTTTTAGGATCGAGAACTGCAATCGCCTCAGGCAAAATATCACCTGGAGTATGATGATCACAAACGATAAAATCAATGCCTTTTTCTTTCGCGTATGCAATTTTACCAACAGCCTTTATTCCACAGTCCAGTGCAATTATTAAACTGAAATTATTATCCGCCGCATAATCAATCCCTGCTGTCGAAACGCCGTAACCTTCCGAGTAACGATCAGGAATGTAATAATCTATAAAATCGAAGTGTTTTTTAAGATAGGTATAAACAAGAGAAACAGATGTAGTTCCATCAACGTCATAATCGCCATATACCATAACTCTTTCTTGTTTCAGAATCGCTGTCTCGATCCTTTCAACAGCTTTATCCATATCTTTCATTAGGAAAGGATCGTGCAGATCATCAAGGCTGGGACGAAAAAATTTCTTTGCCATATCGAATGTAGTAATCCCACGTTGCACCAGCAAGTCAGCGACTAAACGATCAACACCAAGTGATTCCATTAGTGATGTTACCGTTTCTTCATTTCCCGGCTCATTGATTACCCATCTCTTTTCCATACTCTAGAATTTGGCTAGCTAAATTAGTCAATTTCAAGCGTCATAGCAAACAGTTTACTGATATGCTTCTTCAAATTATGTTTTACTTCTTCAATATCAAGCTCTTTGCCCAATTCTTTTTTTAAGGATGTTACTCCTTTATCAACAAATCCACACGGATTGATGTACTCAAAATATTTAAGATCGGTATTTACATTAAAAGCAAAACCATGCATACTTACCCATCTGCTAATTCGTACACCAATAGCACAAATCTTACGAACAGTAGGTTTTCCAACATCCAGCCAAACTCCTGTCGCGCCTTCTAACCGCGTTCCAAGAATTCCGTAATCGGCAATACAGTTAATAACAGCTTGCTCCAGAGTTTCGATGTACAATTTGATTCCCATGTCGTAGGTTTCCAAATTTAAAATCGGATAACCAACAATCTGTCCCGGCCCGTGATAGGTAATATCTCCCCCGCGGTTAATTTTATGAAAAGTTGCCTCTTTTGCCTGAAGCTGCAATAAATCAAGAAGCATATTTTGTTCTTTCCCGCTTTTTCCAAGCGTATAAACGTGTGGATGTTCGCAAAACAACAAATAATTATTTGATAATTTTTTCTGATCAGCTGGAAGATCGGCATTAGCCAGCTTGGATGTCAGAACTTCATTAAACAAATTTTCCTGATAATCCCATGCTTCTTTATAATCAATCGATCCAAGATCGCGAAATACAGTCTTAGTCATCTTTCAAACTCTGTTTTAAGTTTAACGCATTAACATGACGTTCTGCATGATAAGAAGAACGCACAAGAGGTGTACTTTCAACAAATGCAAAACCTTTTTCCAGACCAACAATCTCATATTTTTTGAATACCTCCGGAGTAATGTACTCCTGAACTTCCAAATGATTTTTTGTTGGCTGCAAATACTGACCAATAGTCATAACTCGAACTCCTACCTCAAGCAAGTCATCCATCACCTGGTAAATCTCTTCTTCTTTCTCGCCTAACCCCAGCATTATTCCTGATTTTGCAACAATACCTGCATCAGAAATTTGCTTTAACACCTTCAAACTAAGATCGTATTTGGCTTTGCTTCGAACTTCACGGGTTAATCTTCGAACGGTTTCCAAATTATGAGAAATCACCTCCGGATTCATATCAATCACTCTTTGAATGTCCTCCTCTTTTCCATTAAAATCGGGAATTAAAACCTCAAGTGTAGTTTCAGGTGTTGTTTCTTTGATGCATTTGATGGTTTCAGCCCAAATTCCTGATCCACCATCTTCCAAATCATCACGATCTACAGAAGTAATCACCGCATGCTTAAGACTCATCAACTTAATTGAACGAGCTAATCTTTTGGGTTCTTTCCAATCAGCCTCAAGTGGCTTACCTGTTGGAACATTACAAAATTTGCAGGCACGTGTACAAATATTCCCTAAAATCATAAAGGTAGCCGTCCCATTTCCCCAACATTCTCCAACATTCGGACATTTTCCGCTCGAGCAAATAGTATGTAATCCGTTCTCCTTTACTATTCCATTCACATATGCATAATCGTCACCCTTTGGCAACTGTATTTTCAACCAATCTGGTTTTCTTCTTGTCTTCATTTAACTACTGCTTAATTTTTCCTGATGATTCAAAACTCTTTAGGATTTTTTTATCAATGATTCACAACCGATCAAAACACCATCAGGAATCAATTGATATTCAACAACAAACACTGCAATAAAATTTGATTTGCAAATAAAAATAAATTCATGCAAAGGTATTCGAAACATTTTAACTTTTCATGAAATACCTTATATTTTTGCCTCTTTCGTGAATGTTTTGTTATCCTTATTCAATCTAAATACTATTAATTTTATGCAATATTACCAATTATATTTGGCTTTGCAATAACATTTGAAACGACACATTTTTCGATTAAGAAATGGTATAATTCACTAAGAATAGAAAATAAGCTCCGTTTAAAAATCTTTTGCAAACTCCCTAATCTGGCAGACACAATCAATTCTCATCTTTTTATCAGCGCAATTGGCATTAAATCGGATAAGTAAAGCTATTGAAATTAATTATTTGGACAGATTATATTATCTTTGCACCCGAATAAACTTTATTGAGATTAAGATGAATGCGTTAGAACTTAGTGAACAAGAAATCATTAGAAGGAATTCCCTTAAAGAATTGCAGTCTATGGGTATCAACCCATTTCCTGCAGCACAATATCATGTAAACAGCTTTTCTTCAGATATTCTGAAAGATTTCGATCCTGAAAAGAAAAACCTGCAGGAGGTTTGTATCGCAGGTAGAATCATGAGTCGAAGAATTATGGGTAAAGCTTCCTTTCTTGAACTTCAGGATTCGAAGGGAAGAATACAGGTTTACATTACAAGAGATGATATTTGCCCTGGCGAGGATAAAACTCTATACAACACTGTATTTAAAAAGCTGACTGATATTGGTGATTTTATTGGAATTAAAGGTTACGTATTTGTTACTCAGGTAGGCGAAACTTCGGTTCATGCAACTGAAATGACAATTCTTTCAAAATCTATTCGTCCGCTTCCTATTGTGAAGGAAAAAGATGGAAAAATATATGACGCTTTCAGCGATCCTGAAATGCGTTACCGTCAGCGTTATGTTGATTTGGTAGTAAATCCGGCAGTTAAGGATGTTTTCTTGAAAAGAACAAAAATTATCAACTCGATGAGGGAACTTTTCAACAGCAAAGATTACTTAGAAGTGGAAACTCCAATCTTACAGGCTATTCCAGGTGGTGCTTCTGCCCGTCCGTTTGAAACACATCACAATGCATTGGATATTCCTTTGTATATGCGCATTGCCAACGAACTATATTTGAAAAGATTAATAGTTGGTGGATTTGATGGCGTTTATGAGTTTGCGAAAGATTTTCGTAACGAGGGAATGGACCGTACTCACAATCCGGAATTTACAGTAATGGAAATCTATGTTGCTTATAAAGATTACAACTGGATGATGGACTTTACTGAAGAAATGATCGAGAAAGTTGCAATGGATCTTCACGGAAAAACCAAATTGATGGTTGGCGATAAGGAGATTGATTTCAAGCGTCCTTTCAAGCGTATCTCGATGCTTGATTCTATTCTTGAGTTTACAGGAATTGATATCAATGGAATGGATGAAGTACAACTTCGTGAGGTTTGTAAAAAACTGAATATCGAAGCAGATGAAACCATGGGGAAAGGAAAATTAATCGATGAAATTTTTGGTGAAAAATGTGAAGGAAATTACATTCAGCCAACTTTCATTACCGATTATCCTGTTGAAATGTCTCCTCTTTGCAAAAAGCACAGAAACAATCCGGAATTAACCGAGCGTTTCGAGCTAATGGTGAATGGAAAGGAGCTTTGCAATGCCTATTCTGAATTAAATGATCCTATTGATCAGTTGGAGCGTTTTCAGGATCAGAATAAATTAAGTGAAAAAGGTGATGATGAAGCCATGTTTATTGATATGGACTTTGTTCGTGCTCTTGAATATGGCATGCCTCCTACATCAGGAATGGGAATTGGTATTGATCGATTAACCATGTTGATGACCAACTCACAATCTATTCAGGATGTATTGTTCTTTCCTCAAATGAGACCTGAAAAGAAAGTTGCTGTTGACAGTGATGATAAATTTGTTGCTTTGGGAATTGCTCCTGAATGGATGCCGGTAATTCGAAAAGCAGGATTCCAAACTGTAAGAGCTTTAAAGGAAGAAAAATCAACAAAACTTCACCAGGATATTTGTGGGTGGAATAAAAAACTCAAAATGGGATTAAAAAACCCAAGCCAGGAAGAAGTAGCAGAGTGGTTGTCTTAATCCTCTCCTAAAAATATTTTCATATCGGAGGTCGGGAATTTCTCCCTTCTTCCGATATTTAGTAAATTAGAGATCTGACAGTTACAGAAATAATTCTCTAACAACCCCAGACTTATCAATAAATTCATGAACAAATCGTCAAAAATTGCCATAATTGGAGGTGGTAGCTGGGCTACAGCTATTGCAAAAATCCTTATGGAAAATATATCTGAGATCAACTGGTACATGCGTAATCCTGATACAATTGCCCAGTTCAAAGAATTAGGTCATAACCCACGCTACATTACCAGTGCCGAATTTGACATCGACAAAATCAATTTTTCTCATAATATTGATGAAATCGTAACAAATTCAGACATTATTATTTTTGCAATACCATCCGCATTCTTAAAAAACGCACTTAAAAATCTTACGGTAAGCCTTGAAGATAAATTTGTTGTATCAGCAATTAAAGGTATTGTTCCCGATGAAAACATGATTATTGGTGAATTCTTTAATGAAAAATACAATGTGCCAATTGATAACATCGGAGTGATTTCAGGACCATGCCATGCGGAAGAAGTTGCATTGGAACGATTATCATACTTAACTATTGCCTCTCAGAATACTAAGAAAGCAAGAATTTTGGCTTTAAAAATGGAATGTGCCTATATCAAAACAACCATTTCGGATGATATTTACGGAACTGAATATTCTGCTGTTCTAAAAAATGTTATTGCCATTGCTTCCGGTATTTGCCACGGACTTCGTTACGGTGATAATTTTCAAGCCGTGTTGATCTCAAACGCAATTCAAGAAATTAAACGTTTTGTAGATACGGTTCATCCCATCACAAGAGATATTAAAAGCTCAGCTTATTTAGGCGATTTATTGGTTACCTGTTATTCTCAGTTTAGTAGAAACAGAACTTTTGGAACCATGATTGGGAAAGGATATTCTGTGAAATTTGCTCAGCTGGAGATGCACATGATTGCCGAAGGATATTATGCCGTTAGTTGCATCAAGGAAATTAATGATAAATACAAGGTTCACATGCCAATCACCATGGCTGTATATAATATTTTGTACGAAAAAATATCTCCAGCTATGGAAATCAAATTATTAACAGAAGATTTACGTTAAAAATATATTTGTATTGTAAATTTGTCTTTTAATGAACTTTTCATTTTACAAAAGGAAAAATACATATTGCATGAATGCAGAATAAAAGAGATCGAAAAAGCATTCATCAATTATATTTGTTTGAAATACATTTAATTAATTATACACATTAAACCCATTTCTGTCTTTCGCTCTGAGGGGGTATCGGTTCTGACAGATCTGGATTTTACAACTTAATTTGAAAATAATGGAACACATCAAGTTGAGCTTTGAAAAATCTTTAAACTTCCTAAGTAAGGATGAGATTTTCAAATTTAAAGAAGAGAGTCAAAAACATTTAACTGCTCTTCGGGAAGGAACCGGTAAGGGAAATGATTTTGTTGGTTGGGTAGATTTACCTTCTCATATTACTGAAGAAGAGCTAAATGATATCGAAGCAACCGCTTTGTCTTTGAAAGATAAAGTAGAAGTACTTGTGGTTATTGGTATCGGAGGATCGTATCTGGGTGCAAAAGCTGTTAACGACGCTTTGGCTCATAGTTTCGATCAACTGAATATCGATAATGAAAACCCACTTGTATTGTATGCCGGACAAAACATCAGCGAGGATTATCTGTTCGAGTTAATGGATATTTTAAAAGACCTTGAATTTGGTATTTGTGTAATCTCTAAATCGGGAACAACTACCGAACCTGCTATTGCCTTTCGTCTGTTAAAAGAACTATTGGAAGAAAATGTAGGCAAAGAAGAAGCTCGTGAAAGAATTATTGCTATTACAGATGCATCAAAAGGGGCTCTTAGAACCCTTGCAGTTCAGGAAGGCTACAAAACATTTGTAATTCCTGATGATGTTGGTGGTAGATTCTCAGTTTTAACTCCTGTAGGACTGCTTCCTATTGCGGTTGCTGGTCACGACATCAAAGAATTGGTAAAAGGGGCTAAATCGATGCAGGAATATTCAACAACAACTGTTTTCGAAGAAAATCCTGCATTACTATACGCTGCGGCCAGAAATGCTCTTTATGCAAAAGGCAAGGGAATTGAAATTTTAGCCAATTACAATCCTAAATTGCACAATGTTGCCGAATGGTGGAAGCAGCTTTACGGTGAAAGCGAAGGAAAAGAAAACAAAGGTATTTTCCCGGCCAGTGTTGATTTCACGAGTGATTTACATTCAATGGGACAATACATTCAGGAAGGACAACGTAACATTTTCGAAACTGTAATTTCAATTGCGAAACCCAACCATACCGTAATTATTCCTGAAGACAAAGACAATCTTGACGGTTTGAACTTTTTGGCTGGAAGACGCATTGATGCGGTAAATAAAATGGCCGAATTAGGAACCCAATTGGCTCATGTTGATGGTGGTGTTCCAAATCTAAGAATTGAAATGCCTCAGCTGAATGAATTCTATTTGGGTGAATTGCTTTATTTCTTTGAAATTGCCTGCGGTGTTAGCGGTTACATTTTAGATGTAAACCCATTTGACCAGCCAGGTGTTGAAGCATACAAAAGCAACATGTTTGCTTTGCTTGAAAAACCCGGTTTCGAAGAAGAAACAAAAAAAATAAAAGAGAAGTTGTAATTTCAATACAATACCAAGTAAAAGATCAGCTTTAAAGCTGGTCTTTTTTTATGCCTTTTAGCAGAAGCTCTTTTTCCGGCCGTTTTTTCGCACTGAATCGAATTCGTATTTTTTTCCCGGTAAACTGTCCTAAAAAGAAGGCACTCACCATAATTGGATAGGTGTACAGCTGAAAGCCCAAACCGAACAAATGCCGGAACAGGATTACAAATGGAATGGGTGCATGAATGCATACAAACCACATGATTGAGAATTTTTTATACCCTTGCCTGATGAAACCAAAAGGAATATTTAAGCCAAATGTTGAAAGAGCAGCTAATAGCAAATGAATTTCCATATGCACGAATATATTAAGAATATCTGAATTCTTTTACTTTTAGTCATTTTCAACATGCTCTTGTTTTGAAGAATCCCCCAATACTGCTTCCGGTTTTCTGATGTGCTTTAACAAGTTGCAGAACTTATATTCGCCGGCTTTGTCCTGATCCAGGCGCATCACCAATTTTCCGATATCGGCAATTTCCAGAATATAATTCCATAACATCTGATATTGGGTATGATTCTGAATTACCAATTGTTTTCTCCGGCTTAGCATTTCTGTTTTCAGCAAATTCATTTCAGCCATTTTTTTCGTTAATTCCTGAAGTTCCTCCCCCAATTCTATTTTGTATCCTTTTATTTGAAGAGCCGGCAAATTGACCAAGATATTTTGTTCCACCTCTTTTATTCTCATTAAACTCCCCTCTACATTTTTCCTTTTTAAGTCTTGTTTTGCTTCCCTTATTCCAAAATCACCGGCATGTACATTTAACTGTCCCGATGCACGCCGAACGTAGGCATCAATCCGATCCAGAATATACATGATCTCCCCCATAACATGATAACGTACACTGGTTAGTTTCGATTTTTCGGCGCTTATTGTTTGTGCAGGAGTAAGATTCTGCGTTCTCAAAATCTGAGTCTGCACATTAGCCCTGTAAGCATCGTTAAACTCCGAAGAGAAAGAAGCAAAATATTGCCGGTCACGATTCATCAATTGCAGAAGAAGATCTGCCACAACCGGAAGCTCTTCCAAACGAAACTTATTATACATTTTCCCCATGTTGGTATTGATTTTATTTCCTATTTAAACATTCACAGTTCTTTTGTTTATTTTTTTAATTGCCATCTCTGTTATTTGCTTTCCCCGGAACAACTTTCTCTCTCATATCTAATAATTTATCCTTACAATTTACTAATATTAATAACATAATTCTTGCAATTTTATTCATAAGTTATAATTTCTATTTCAAATCTCATATTATTCTTTTCTTATTCATTAGAATCTTATTCATATCGAATACTTCTTTCCTTCAATTTGCAGCATTTGCTAAACCAGATCTTCAATTATTGGATCTCTGTCCTAAATTAATTTGTTCTGTTTCAGAATACCGGCACTTTCTTTTACAAATAATGAAAAGCCCGGTCACTACATACCAAACATGCATTCATCTTAGTAATCAGAGTGAAATAATATATGATTTATGACCTGTTCCGGATTGCCGAAATTCGATACATTTGTATACGGATAAAATATTTTAAGACAATGGTGCTAAGTAGTAAATTTAAGGGAAGTGGATTGGCTTTATTGGCCACTATC
This sequence comes from Marinifilaceae bacterium, assembly GCA_016936255.1. Taxonomy (GTDB): domain Bacteria; phylum Bacteroidota; class Bacteroidia; order Bacteroidales; family Marinifilaceae; genus Labilibaculum. The sequence goes on from JAFGYE010000052.1 coordinate 83,564, forward strand.
AGTTTTTCAAACATATATATTTTTAGCAAACTGGCGATGAAAGATGTTAACCTGTCCTCGTTTGGGGTGCTGTGGTTTGCCTTTGCCCTGCTATACAATTACCTGTACTACTATTTTTTTACAGACAGAAAAAAACTAAGCTCCTTACCTACAAAATCGAAATTCATTTTATTCCTAATCGGATGCTCCGAAGTCATATCAATGTGTGCTTTCTTTCTCTCGATAAAACTGACCGAAAATCCCGCAGTAGTTTCATTTCTTGCAAATACCAGTCCCATATTTGTAATTTTCATCGGATTTATTTTTTTGAAAATTAGATATAATTTACTGGCTGTAATCGGTATTGCTGTTACTCTTGGTGGCGTTGTTCTAATTAATTACAACAACACTGTTTCTGATTTGGGGAGTTTTGTTACGCCAGCAAGCCTTGCCGCGCTTATTTTTGCACTATTCTATGGAATAAGTCTGGTGCTTGCCCGATCGGAAATTAACACAATTCCCTCTACGATGATTACGGTATGCCGCTCGCTGTTTTTATTTCTGGGATTTGGATTGTATAATCTCTTTATTTTTGAAGTACCACACTACACGGCCGACTCCCTGCTTTACATCAGTATCGGATCCATTTTTGGACCATTTTTAGGTGTAACCCTTACCTTTGCCTCCTTAAAATTTGTCGACGCGTCAATAACCACCTTAATTTGTACATCAAGAAGTTTCTTTATTGTTTTAGGAGCTTTTATTTTTATGAATATTTTGCCTGATAACAATCAGTTACTGGGTGGCATTTGTATCATTTTAGGGATCGTACTCATCACCATTGGAGACATCCGAACAAAATCGTATTAATTCAGAACTCTTTTTACTTCGGTTAAAAAATCATTTTTAGTAATTGGCATTGTGATATAGCCATGACATCCTGCATCAACATAACGTTCTTTCTCCCCTTTTACAGCATAAGCCGTCTGAGCGATTACTTTTATATCCTGACTCCTGTTTTTTATTAAAGCCAGGCAATCTATTGTTGATTTACTCTGAATGTTCATATCCAGAATAAGTAAATCCGGCACTGTTTTATTCAACATGTCTATCATGATATTCTCATTTGAAGCATGAGAAACAGTAACGTCTTCATCCTCAAATAATTTTTGCAGGTAAAGAAATGAATTGTAATCCTCCTCTGCAATTAATACCGATTTTTTACTTAGTGACTCCTTGCGTGTTACAATTTGCACATCCTCAACACCAATCGTTTCGTTTTTAGAATATGGTAGTGTAAAATAAAAAGTACTTCCTTTCCCGACTTCCGATTCAAACCAAATTTCACCCCCCAGAAGCTCAATAAGTCCTCTTGATATGCTTAAACCTAATCCTGTTCCATCAGTAAAATGTTCTTCATCTCCTTGTCTGAAACGCTCAAAAATGATATCATGCCTATTTTTAGGTATTCCGCAGCCTTCATCTTTCACATATACTTCAATTACTGTATGTGCCAAATATTCCCTAAAACTATATCCAACTTCCACCTTACCCACTTCTGAAAATTTGATTGCATTATTAAGCAAATTATCCAGAATTTGATGAAACCGATTAGCATCTGTGAAAACAGATAGTCTTTCATACTCTTCAGGTAAATTCAAAACCAACTCGATATTGGGCTTACTTTCCAACAACACTCCCCTTTTAACCACCTCTATACTGCTTACAAATAATTCGTGCAAATTGGTTTCCACTTTATGCACCGCCACCTGATCCAATTCCAATTTGGAAATATCAACAATATCATCAATAAGCTGCAGGAGTCTATTCCCTGAATTTTGAATGATATTTATGTACTGAGATTTTTCAACATCATCCAATTCTGAATCAACAAGCAATTCAGAAAACCCCATAATTGCATTCATGGGAGTACGTATCTCGTGACTCATATTGGCGAGAAAAATTGATTTCAACTTATCACTTTCCTCAGCCTTTTCTTTCGCCTTCAATAGTTCTCTTTCAGCTAACTTTATATCTGTAATATCTCTTGAAACACCAAGAACTCCCAGTAAATTTCCCTCAACATCATACATTGGAGTTTTAATCGTCTCAGTTAGAATTCTATTTCCAGTACTGGCAGAAACGGCCCAATTGGTAAAACGAACACTCTTTTTGCTATTTAAAACCTCCAAATCTTTTTCCAAATAAAAATCAGCGATCTCCCGCGGATAAAAATCATAGTCTGATTTGCCAATAAGAGCATCTTTCTTTAAACCATTAAATTTTTCGAAGTTTCGGTTACAAGACAGATAAACTCCATTGAGATCCTTTAACCAAATCATTTCAGGCACAGTTTCTATCAGTATTTTTAGATGAGCTCTTTCATTTTCAACCAACGCCATGGTATTTTTACGCAAAGAAATATCGCGGACCATGGCCCAAAATCCCTTGGGTTTGCCTGTTTCGTCCTTCAACAAATAGATACGCAGTTCAACAGGAATCAAACTTCCATCTTTTCTTATACACTCCTTTTCATATACTCTGGAACTTCCGGATACGAGAACCTCTTCTTCCATTATTTTCTGATCAAATTCAAGCCATTTTAAGGGGGTTAAATCATGACAATTCATATGCAGCAACTCGTCAGAGGAGTAACCAAGCATTTCCCGGTATGCTGTGTTAAATTCGATCACATTTGCATCCATATCCAAAACAACAAATGCATCGTTCATACTTTCGTACAAACGCGAATATTTTTCCTCTGTTCTACTTAATGCGATTTCATTAGCCCTGTTTTGCAACTGTCTGTTCATGAATAACCCCAACAACATATTTCCAAATGGATAAATCGTTAACAAAGGCCAGAAAATTTGCAGCAGAGTTGGCATGACTTTTTCTGAAGGCAAAAATACAGAGCAACTGATCATCGCCAAATGAACGGCAACTCCTAAAAGTAAATATTTCAACCAATAAGATTTTACGCCTATTTTAGTCCATATCTGTTTCCATAAAACACCTATTAAACCAGAACTGATTATTACCGCAATTCCCATAAACATTCCTTCTCCGCCTAAAATAAAACGATAAGTACCCGCAATTAGAATTGCAATAATAGTAGGAATTGCACCAAAAAATAACCCGGAAATAGAAAGGATAACTGAACGTGTATCAAAAACGACTCCAAGCGCCATTTCCCACGAAGAAAGCATAAGAACAACACATATAGCGCCTACAATTCCTCCTGCCAATAATTGCTCCCATATGGACTTAACACCAGTTCTTCTCACCCACAAATAATCATACAACATACTAAACGAAAGCAATATTGCAGTATTCTGTATCAAACTTAAAAACATGGAATTATTCATAAATAAAGTAGTAGTAATTTCCAATTACAATAATAGTCAACATAAGAGTGCTTATCTCTTATTTATAAACAATGTATACATCATTTCATAAATAAAGTTGTATTTTCCTACATCTTTTAGAACAATAAAACTCAATATTGTTGATCGATACGAAACAAAAAAGAGCAGACAAAACCTGCTCTTTTACAAAAAAAATAAAATCAATTCTCTATTTAAGCCATTTCCTTATTCAGATGAAACTTCTCAGTAAATTGATTTATTACATGAGATAATTTTGGACACCCAATTTCTTCTAAATCATAATAAACCCGGGTAGTTGGTTTTTTAATATTGATAATTCTATTTAAATCTATTGGTGTTCCAATAATAACAGAATCGCAATCACTGCTATTAATAGTTGTTTCCAAGTCTTTAAGTTGTTGGTCTGAGTAACCCATAGCGGGTAAAATATTGCCAATATTTGGATAAATTTCGTAGGTTTCTTTCAACTTACCTACAAGATAGGGTCGGGCATCAATTTCTTCGGCGGCGCCAAATTTGCGGGCCGCAATTGTACCTGCACCAATCTTCATTTCACCATGAGTTAAAGTTGGTCCATCTTCTACTATTAAAACACGTTTACCGCGAATCAATTCAGGATGATCAACGGAGATTGGTGAAGCACCATCAATTACAATTGCGTTTGGATTTGCCAATGCAATATTTTCCCGGACTGTTTGAATTCCTTCCGGAGCTGCTGAATCCATTTTATTAATAACAACAACATCAGCCAACCGGAGATTAACTTCTCCCGGATAGTAATTCATTTCAGCTCCCGGACGATGAGGATCTGCCACTGTAATTGTTAAATCTGGTTTGTAAAAAGAGAAACCATTATTACCACCATCCCATAAAATAACATCACATCCATCCGGATCTTCCTCAGCAGCACGAACTATCGCCTCATAATCAACACCGGCGTAAATTATATTCCCACGAGTAACATGTGGTTCATATTCCTCCATTTCCTCAACAGTACAATTGTGTTTTTTCAAGTCTTCTAGAGTTGCAAAACGCTGTACTTTTTGAGCAACCAAATCCCCATAAGGCATTGGATGACGTATTGCAATCACCTTTAATCCTTTATCCATTAATTCTTCAATAACCTTTCTCGATGTTTGTGATTTACCACAACCAGTTCTTGTTGCTACGACCGCAATAGTAGGCTTATGGCTTTTTATCATAGTATCACCAGGTCCTAACAGTTTAAAGTTAGAACCGGCAGCATTAACAATCGCACTAACATTCATTACTTTTTTATACGGAACATCCGAATAAGAAAAAACACAATCATCTACACAATGTTCTTTAATCAATTTAACCAAATCCTCTTCTGCATAAATTGGAATTCCCGTAGGATATAATGATCCGGCCAATTCTGCAGGATATTTTCTCCCATCAATATCAGGAATCTGAGCTGCAGTAAATGCAACTACATTGTACTCTGAGTTGTCTCTAAAGTAAGTGTTGAAATTGTGAAAATCACGACCTGCAGCACCAATAATAATGACATTCTTTTTAGCCATAACTTCTGTTTCTTAAGTTAAAATTAGTATTAGGTATGAACACTTAAAATTAAAACTTTAAAGGAGTTTTTCTAATTTTAACAACTTTAAGTTGTACATTCTGAGCCTGTTGCTTAACACGAACAAAAAAATTGACTTTGTCGCGAAACTGTTATAACTTATTTAGTTTTTCCTTTGTTTGAAAAATATTTAAACTTACATTGATCAATACCAAGCCACCTATCCAGGCAAAAAGAAAATGCGAAATTGAATCGAAATTATCATTTATTGCTTATTTTCGGGAAACAAGACTGATGAAACATGAATTTTTTAGCACATCAATACCTTTCGGGTGATTCGGAAAAAGTAAAGATTGGGAACTTTATTGGTGATTACATTAAGGGCAATAAATATAAGGATTATCATCCCGAAGTTCAAAAAGGCATTCTCCTGCATCGAAATATTGATCACTTCACTGATCGCCATTCAATGGTTTTGCAAAGCTCAAACAGACTTAAAACTGGATATAGCAGATATTCAGGAGTTGTTGTCGATATGATATACGACCATTTTTTAGCTAAAAAATGGAATCAATATCATACACAGCCTATTTCTAAATTTGTTAATAAAACACATGAAATATTGGTAAAAAATTATTTGATTCTGCCTCAAAAAGTAAAACTGTTTCTCCCTTTTTTGATTCAAAGCCGACGATTGGAAAGTTACTCTACAACAGAAGGCTTACAATCAGCCTTAAAAATCATGTCGCGCAGAACCAGTTTGCCAGATCAAACGGACTATGCAATTAAAACACTTCTCGATCAATACGATGAAATTGAATCTGAATTTGACTGCTTCATGAGCGATCTTATTAGCTATGTCCGTGATGAACATCAAATTACCGCAGCAACTCCATACGATTGGCATCTAAACGAAGAAATACGAACAACAAAATTGTAAAGGCCCACAAGGAAGATCCACCATAACTAAAGAATGGCAAAGGAATTCCTATAACCGGGGCAAGGCCAATTGTCATGCCAACATTTATTGCCATATGAAAAAACAATATACAAGCTACTCCATAGCCATATATCCTACTAAAAGGAGATCGCTGCCTTTCAGCCAAAAACAACAAACGAATTATTAATAGTAATAGAAGTGATAAAACTGCAGTAGAACCAACAAATCCCCATTCTTCGCCTACGGTACAGAAAATAAAATCGGTACTTTGTTCAGGAACAAATTTGAATTTCGTTTGTGTTCCATTCAAAAATCCTTTTCCTGCAAATCCTCCGGATCCAATTGCAATTTTTGATTGAGCCACATTATATCCCGCACCGGAAGGATCTGACTCAATTCCTAATAAGTCGTTTATACGTTCTTGCTGATGAGATTCTAAAACATTTTCAAACAAATAACTCACCGAAAATGTAAAAAACAAGCTGCCAACAGCAATCAGCAAAACCCAAATAACATTCTTAAGCCGTTCTTTATAAATGTAAAATAAGAAGGGTATAATATTTAAACTTATTGATATTATTAATATCATATAGGCGGAAACATTCAATTGAAAGGCCTTAATTACCCCCCAAACCAAACCAAAAGCAATAAGTATCGCTGACAGGCCAATTAATATTTGCTTGAACCGAAGCCCCATAAATTTCAGTCCTACAAAAGAAAATCCTAAAATAATTAAAAGCACATACAACTCGGGCAAAAGAAGAGTTATTATAAACAGCACTGCCGATAAAAATCCTACAAATAGAACAATTCCTGAAAGTCCTTCCCTATACAACACCAATACGAAAACGATATATACCAAAGCCGATCCGGCATCCCGTTGCAATATTATTAAAACAGCCGGGGTAAATAAAATTACTCCTGCTATTACCAAGGACTTAAAATTATGTATCTTAAAATTAAACTGGCTTATGTATCGGGATATAGCCAAACAAGTTGCAAATTTAGCAAACTCTGCAGGTTGTAAACGTATTCCTCCAATCTCAAACCATGATCTGGCACCGTTAACCTCCCTTCCAAATATCAGTACGGCAACAAGTAAGAAAATCATGACCAGATAGGTGGGATAAGCGAATGCTGAGAAAAATTTACCTTCAATTATCAGAATAACCATCGCGAGAAAGAATGCAGCTCCTATCCACATTAATTGTTTTCCATATCTCTGACTAATATCAAAAATACTTTGATGTTCCTCGTTGTATACTGCCGCGTAAATATTTATCCATCCAAGAAAAACAAGCAGAACATATAAAAAAATTGTCCACCAATCCAGATTCTTTATTAAACTTACCTTTCTTGTCATCCCAACTTTATTATTTATTCAATAACTCCTCTACCGGGAGCCGCCACCTGATTAATTAAATCAGCCTCAAGCATCCTCTTTTCTATCCATTTTTTATTTTCCGAAATCTCCCCTTTTAGATATTTCTCAATCATTAAACCTGAAATTGGTGCTGCATACCTACTTCCCCACACTCCATTTTCAACATAAACAACAATAGCAATCTTAGGATCTTCTCTAGGTGCAAATGCCACAAAAACAGAATGATCTGCTTCATCCGAATTCTGAACTGTTCCCGTTTTACCGCACACACGAATATCTTTAATCGCCGCCAGTGTTCCGGTACTTCCCTCTCCTCCAGCAACCACCATTTCCATACCATCAATCACAGCTGTAAAATTGGAAGAGTCTACACTGGTATAATGTCTTTCCAAATACTCTTTTTCCAGAACCCCATTCTCTCCAACAGCCTTTACAATATGAGGAATATAATAGTAACCTCTATTGGCAATTGCAGCTACCATATTTGCCATTTGTATTGGTGTAATCTCCAATTCACCTTGACCAATAGCAATGGAGATTGCATTTAAAGCCCTCCAATTCTTACGATACTTACGCTGATACTCTTCATTTGTAGGAATAGAACCTGTTTTTTCATTTGGCAAATCAATGCCAAGCTTATTGCCAAAACCAAAAGAAGTGACATGTTTTCTCCATGCAGTATACCCATCCTGAACAGAACCAAACTTAGGACTTTCCAAAACATAACGAAATACATTTGCAAAATAAGCATTGCAGGATTGCTGAATAGCACGACGCAAATCCAAAGGAGATGAATGAGCATGACATCCCATTGTAAAATTGCCAACATGATAACCGCTGTGACATTCAAATTTTGTAGATGGACTAATTACTCCTTCCTGAAGAGCCACCAATCCATTTACCAATTTAAAAATTGATCCCGGTGGATACAGCGCCTGCATTGTTCGGTCAAATAAAGGCTTTAATGAATCGTTTTGAACCATCATCTGATAATTCTTATTCATTGCACGCCCAACAAACATTTCCGGATCATATCCCGGACTGGATACTTTTGCTAAAATTTGACCCGTTTGAGGCTCAATCGCAACAATTCCTCCTTTTTTATTTTGCATCAGCAACTCTCCGTATTGCTGCAAATCGATATCTAAACTTGTGTACAAATTCTTACCCGAGACAGCTTTTTTATCAAATTTCCCATCCCGAAATGATCCTTTTATTCTATTGAAAACATCAACCCAATAAATCTTAACTCCCTTTTCTCCTCGAAGTTCTTTTTCATAGGTCCGTTCTATTCCACTTTTCCCTATATAATCTCCTTGTTTAAAATACGGATCACTCTTGATTTCCTGATTGGTTACTTCTCTAAGATATCCTAATGCATGAGCGGCGCTTTTTAATGGATATTTTCGCAATGTTCTGGTCTGAACAAAGAAACCAGGGAATTTATACAATTTCTCCTGCAAAACAGCATATCTTTCAGACGACAGCTGTTTTAAAAAAATAGATGCCTTTCGATAAGAATAATGCTTTGCCTTAGCAATCCCTTGTATTAATTCCAATTTTTCAATTCCTAGCAGCTGACAAAAATCGGTGGTATCAAAAACATCCAATTGTCTCGGTATTAACATCAGGTCGTAAGCGGCCTGATTGTATACCAATAATTTTCCGTTTCTATCATAAATCAATCCCCTTGCCGGATATTGTGTTACCTGTCTTTGAGAGTTATTCTCAGCAGATAATTTATAGGTGTCATCAATTATTTGAAGGTTAAACAAACGGATAATGAAAATTAGAACAACCAGAATGAATATTCCGCCAATAATATATTTTCGGTTTGAGAAATTATTCATTTTATAGTATTAATTGATCTATTTTTTAAACAGCAGGAATTGAGATGTAATGAGTAAGCTTAAAGTAAAGAATGTACTAAGAATGATTCTGGTAATGGTTTCATTTAGATTGGAAAATGAAAATACTTCTATAAAAAACAAAAAACTATGATGCGCTATAACCAATATCAAGCAATACTTAAAAAACCATCCAAATCCGTAATGATGAACGGACGGCGTCGTTCCTTGTTCATAACCGTCTCTTACAGACAAATAATTTAATATATATGGACGTAAGTATGCCATAAACACACTAGCGGATGCATGCATCCCAACAGTATTGGAAAAAATATCTACACTCAGTCCCAAAAAAAATGACAAAACCAACAAAAGCCAGTTTGGGGTCTCGAATGGAAGCAATAATATGAATAAGATATACACATAAGGATTTAAAAAACCACTTATTTGAATGTTATTTAAGATGGCAACCTGAATAAATACAAGAACCACAAATCTTATGATATTTTTTACGATTCGATTCATTCAATCACCTCCTTCTCAAGTTCTAAACGTTCATTTTTCATCAAATCACCAATAACTTTCACGTACGACAGACTTTTAAAATCATTGGCAAAGGCAACTATCAATTCATGAAAATTACCTCCTGAACTTGGCAAGATTTCCTGTACCGTGCCCAACAGTATTCCTTCTGGAAAAATTGATGAATAACCACTGGTTACAATTGTGTCTCCTATCTGAATAGACACATGTATTGGAACTTCGTACAAACGGGCTGTTTTATAATCTTTTCCGTCCCAGGTAAGAGACCCAAAATAATTGTTCTTCTTAATTTTGGCCGAAATACTAATTCTACTATTTAATAAGGAAATTACCGTTGAAAAATTATTTGAAACACTTTTTACTACCCCAACAACACCATGATCTGTAACTACAGCCATCTCTGGCTGAATACCATTTAGCTTGCCTTTATTCAAAGTAATATAATTCAATTGCTTATTCACAGAATTATTAATGACTTTGGCAGTTCGGTAAAGGTATTGCTGTTGATATAAAGAATCATTATAAAGAACCGACGAATCGACTGACATCTTGTATGATTCTGCCAGGATATTTTTCAACCGGGTATTTTCTTTATTTAATTCTTCGTTTAATTTGTCCAAAGCCAAATAATCGGTCGTAGATGAAACCTTCTCATAAAGACTTCCAGTAAGAGCATTACTAGAATTCAGGAATTCTGTCTTTTGATAGTTATTGTAGCTAACCAGCAATAACATGCAAAAAATTTCAATTACAACAAAAATGATCGTAAAATGAAATCTTACGATAAAATGTAATAAATTCTTCATTCAAAAAATCAAATCCCTGTTAAACTAAAAAAATTTCGTTCCTGATTATCTCATCAGGAACGAAAACTTATCTACATTTTTTAATGCAATTCCAGTACCACGTGCAACAGCCCTTAATGGATCTTCCGCAATGTGAAATGGAATATTTATTTTATCTGTCAATCGCTTATCCAATCCACGAAGCAACGCTCCACCACCAGCAAGGTAAATTCCTCTATTTACAATATCGGCGTATAATTCCGGAGGTGTTTGCTCCAATGCACTTAAAATTGCAATTTCAATTTTCGAGATTGATTTCTCCAAACAATGCGCAATTTCCTGATAAGATACAGGCACTTCAATAGGAAGTGCTGTCATCTGATTTGGTCCTTGTACTCTGAAATCATTTGGTGGCTCTTCCAACTCAGATAGTGCAGATCCAACCTGAATTTTTATTTCTTCAGCAGTTCTTTCACCAATTTTTATATTGTGCTGATGACGCATATACTCCTGTATATCAGAAGTTAAATCATCACCTGCAATACGAATTGATTTATTGGTTACAATTCCACCTAAAGAAATTACTGCAATTTCAGTCGTTCCTCCACCTATATCTACTACCATATTTCCTTCAGGTGCTTCAACATCAATACCGATTCCAATAGCCGCAGCCATAGGCTCATAAATCATGTATACATCACGTCCTCCGGCATGCTCAGAAGAATCGCGAACTGCTCTCATTTCAACTTCGGTACTTCCCGAAGGAATACAAATCACCATGCGTAATGATGGTGGAAACAGACGAGGTTTTTTGTTGATCATCTTGATCATCCCACGAATCATTTGCTCTGCAGCATTAAAGTCGGCAATTACGCCATCTCTAAGCGGACGAATCGTTTTTAAATTTCCGTGAGTTTTGCCCTGCATCTGGCGGGCCTTTTCGCCAATCGCAACCATTTTTTCGGTGCGACGATCAATAGCTACAATTGATGGTTCGTCAACCACAATCTTATCATTACAGATAATAATTGTATTTGCTGTCCCCAAGTCAATCGCAATCTCCTGAGTTAAAAATGAAAAAAATCCCATATGGTAGTATAAATCTCTATTATCTTATTTTAATGCTTAAAATGTCTCATTCCTGTAAATACCATAGCAATTCCAAATTTATTAGCCGCCTCAATAGAATCCTTATCTCTTATTGAACCTCCAGGTTGAATAATAGCAGTAATTCCTGCTGCATGAGCTGCTTCTACACAATCTGAGAATGGGAAAAATGCATCAGAAGCTAAAACACTTCCTGCAATCCGATCCGCCCCCTGACGAATGGCATTCTCCAAGGCCCAGATACGACTTACCTGTCCCGGACCAACACCACATGTAGTTTTATTTTTTGCTATGGCAATTCCATTTGATTTTGCATGTTTCACTGTTTTCCATGCAAACATCAAATCCTCCATTTCACTTTCTGATGGTTCCCTTTCGGTAACCACTTCTAATTTTTCGCCGATTAATTCCTTATCCATTTCCTGAATTAAGAAACCTCCCAAAACAGTTTTTCCTTTAAATGAGGAATAATCTGATTTCAATATTTCTGGCAATTCCAATAATCTTAAATTCTTCTTCGCTGTTAATATCTCTAAAGCTTCTTTACTAAAAGACGGAGCAACAATTACTTCCAGAAAAATTCCACTCATAATTTCAGCCGTTGCTTTATCAATTTCACGATTTGATGCTACTATTCCACCAAAAATTGAAACCGGATCAGCATCATAAGCTTTCTGAAAAGCTTCTGAAATTGTTTTGGCACTGCCAATTCCACATGGATTAGCATGCTTAGCAGCAACAATTGTAGGCTCTTCAAACTCTTTTAAGGTTTCCAAAGCTCCATCTGTATCACCAATATTGTTGTAAGATAGTTCTTTACCATGGATTTTCTTAGCGGCAGTTAAAGTTCCTTCAGTTTCCTGAATTTGACTGTAAAAAGTTGCATTCTGATGAGGGTTCTCTCCGTAACGGAGATCTTGCTTCTTTTCGTATGTAATCGTTAATGTTTTAGGAGATGTAATTTTCAGCCTTTTATTAAAATACCCTGAAATTAATGCATCGTAATGAGCAGTATGCTCAAATACTTTAGTTGCTAAATATTCTTTTGTGTCTAAACTAGTGTCTTCGCCTGATTTTAATTCTTCAATTACTTTCGAATAATCTTCGGGATCGGTAATAACAGTAACAAATTTGTAATTCTTTGCTGCCGCTCTCAACATTGTCGGACCACCTATATCAATATTTTCAATAATTTCCTCGTGACCAGCCTCAGGATTTAAAATTGTTTCTTTGAATGGATACAAATTACAAACGACGATATCAATAGGCTCAATTCCTAACTCATTCATTTGAGCGATGTGGGTTTCGTTATCCCGAATTGCTAAAATTCCACCTTCAACATTTGGATGCAAGGTTTTTACACGCCCATCAAAACATTCTGGAAATTTAGTAAGATCTGAAATATCCATTACAGGAATTCCTTCAGCCTTAAATTTAGCAGAAGTTCCACCTGTAGATATGATTTCCCATCCTAAACCTGTTAATTCTCTAGCAAATTCAACAACATTTGTTTTATCAAACACACTGATCAGCGCTCTCTTCATAATTCTCTTAATTTGGGTAATTTTATAAAATGGCGTAAATTTCATTTTCTCTCGAAAAATAAAACCGGCTCAATCAAGGCTATAAATCCTTTAATAACAGACACTTATCCAGCCTCAAAAAACCTCATGCAAAGTTAAGAAAAACCTAAAAAAAAACACCGTCTAAAAAAGATTTTTATTGAACTTTTTCATTGAATCATAATATCAGGCAACTTTTAATACAAGAAACTGTTTTTTATGCTTGAACTTTCCATTCAAAATAAAATTACTCCCAAAAATCTGAACTAAACAAAGCTTAAAAAATAAGCTCCAATTGATAAGTAAATAAAAAGACCCACAATATCATTCAAAGTAGTCACAAAGGGACCCGTTGCCAAAGCAGGATCAATTTTCATTTTATGCAGAGTTAATGGAATTAAGGTGCCAAATATTGACGCAAAAACAATAACTGAGAACAATGCAACCGACACACTTATTGTTAGACTAAAAGAATGCCCAACCATAAATAAGTTAACAAGGAAAACCAAACCCGAACAAATTATACCATTTACAAAGGCTCCCATCAGCTCTCTTAGTAACCGACTAATTGTACTTTCAAAACCCAATGAATTATTTGCCAACCCCTGTACAATAATCGCCGCCGATTGAACACCTACATTTCCTCCCATTGCCGTAATCAGCGGAATAAAAAATGCCATCGCAGTATAATTCCCCAAATCACCTTCGTGCCTTGATATTACAAAAGCACTTATAAGTCCGCCCATTAAACCAATTAACAACCATGGAAGGCGCGCTCTTGTTTGAATCCAAACCGAGTCACTTGACTCCACATCTTCAGTAAGACCAGATGCCATTTGGTAATCTTTCTCGGCCTCATCACGAATCACATCTACAACATCATCAATTGTAATGCGTCCCATTAATCGTCCGATACTATCGATAACCGGTATTGCCACAAGGTCATACTTCTCCATAATCCGGGCCACTTCCTCATCCGGCTCATCGGTATGCACCGACATAACATCCGGCTGATAAATATTACTGATTTTTGCCGATGTCGGACTCAAAATCATAATTTTTAAGGAAAGAGTTCCCTTTAAGATGCCATCATCATCAACAACATATACATAGTAAATCTCATCAATATCCTCAGCTTGGCGACTTAATTCTCTCAGACAGGTTAGAACAGTCCAATTCTCATTTACCATCACCAACTCTTTCGCCATCAATCCACCTGCAGTATCTTCATCGTAATGAAGTAAATCCACAATATCGCCGGCCTGTTCAATATCTCCTATATGGGAAAGAATCTCCTCTTGTTGTTCTTCAGACATCCCGCCAATCACATCGGCAGCATCATCAGAATCCATTCTGTGAATAAACTGCTTTGCAATAACTTCAATAGGGAGAACCTTTAAAAACCGATCTCTATCATCCTCTTCTAATTCAGCTAAAACATCTGCAGCAGTATCAATATCGAGAAGTAAATACAAAAACTTAGCTTCCTCTGTATTGAGTTCATCATATATTTCGGCAATATCAGCAGGATGCAATCCATCCATCATACCAATTGCCCCGGCCTCATCCTTCTCTTCGATAATTCTTTTTAACTGATCGATGTATTCGCGAGTCAATTCAAATTGCATATCAATGTATTTTAGGTGTGATTTTATTCTCTTAATTCCGCATTTATCAATTCTTCAATTTTATTGGTTAAGTAAACAAACTGATCTACTGACAATTGCTCTGGCCTTTGAGCCATAAGTTCATCATCAAGCTTATCATCACCCAATACTGATTTTAAAGAATTCCGCAAGGTTTTCCGGCGCTGATTGAATCCGGATTTAACGACTCGGAAGAATAGTTTTTCATCACAAGCCAATCTGTCGGTAGTATTCCTTTCCATACGAATTACCGCAGATTTAACTTTTGGAGGTGGGTCGAATACCGTTTCGCTAACAGTAAACAAATATTCTATATTGTAAAAAGCCTGCATAAGCACACTTAAGATACCGTATGTTTTATTTCCAGGAACAGCAGCCATTCTTTCGGCAACTTCTTTCTGAATCATCCCTACAACCTCAGGGATCTGATCTCTGTGATCCAACACTTTAAAGAATATTTGAGAGGAAATATTGTAAGGAAAGTTCCCTATTACAGAAAAAGGCTCCGAAAATAATTTCGACAAATCATATTTCAAAAAATCCTCTCCAATTATTCGTCCGGATAATTCCGGAAAATTTTCATTCAAATAAGCTACCGATTCTCTATCTATCTCAACAACATGGGTTTCAAATCTCTCTTCCTTAAGTAAATATTGCGTTAAAACTCCCATACCCGGACCAACCTCAAGTACCTTCGAGACACCATCAGCCTTCATACTTGCCACTATTTTTTTTGCAATATTCAAATCTTTTAAAAAATGCTGACCTAAACTTTTTTTTGCCCTAACGTATCCCATATCCATCCAATTAATCCCTTTTATTTCAGTATCTCAAATTAACAAAAATTAAAAACAGCTGCTTTTCAAAGGAGATTTCAAACATTTACTTATTTTTGTAGCTTATTTATCGCCCGGCAAATTTAGGACTTAATAATAGAAACACAGCTTATACTTGCTTAAAATTTAACCTCAGTTGGTTTTTTCTATAAAATACTAACTCTAAAATTATCAATTTTGAAGAAAAATCTCATACATATCATAAAATTTCTAATCTTCTTTTCAATTAGTTGTTTCTTATTTTGGTACGTTTACCGAGGTCAAAATACTTCAGAGCTAATTTTCACTTTAAAAAATGAAGTCAACTATTACTGGATTCTTCTTTCTCTGTTTTTTGGACTGCTAAGTCACATCAGCAGAACAATCCGCTGGAATATGCTCATTGAATCCCTGGGAAAAAAACCAAGAACGATCAATACTTTT
Organism: Marinifilaceae bacterium; assembly: GCA_016936255.1. Lineage (GTDB taxonomy): Bacteria > Bacteroidota > Bacteroidia > Bacteroidales > Marinifilaceae > Labilibaculum. The sequence goes on from JAFGYE010000052.1 coordinate 99,548, forward strand.
CTTGCGGTTATGGTTGGTTATTTTGCAAATCTTGCACTACCAAGAATGGGCGAAATTTCAAGATGCGGCTTAATTAGCAAATATGAAAATATTTCTTTTTCCAAATTAATTGGCACTGTAGTTCTTGAAAGAGTACTGGATATAATCATGCTGATTATATTTCTACTAATCGCATTATCAACACAATTTTCGGTTATTTCTCATTTCTTCTCAAACAATCCTGAAGTCAGCAGCAAACTCTCGAATGTATTTGCATCTTCAAACACAATATATGTAGTCGCTGCCGTATCAATTACCATCTGGATTTTAAGAAAAAAATTTAAAAATACAATTGTCTTTAAGAAAATTGATCAAACCCTTTCCAATTTTATGGCAGGCTTTCGTGCCATTAAGAAACTGGATAACAAATGGTCTTTTGTCTTTCACACTGTCTTTATTTGGATCATGTATTATTTGATGACGTATATCTGCTTCTTTAGTTTCGGATTCACATCAAATCTTCCTGCTATTGCCGGACTAACCGTTTTTGTAATGGGCAGTTTTGGAATGGTTGCTCCTGTTCAGGGTGGAATTGGTGCCTGGCATTTTATGGTGATCGGAACTCTTCTGGTTTACCTTCCTGAAGTTACCAACATCGAAACCATGTCGAAAAGCTTTGCTCTTGTTGTGCACGGTGCACAAACAGCAATGATTATCATATTGGGTGCAGCTTCAGTAATTGCTCTGCCTATTGCAAACCGAAAGCAAGTAAAATTAATAAAGTCTGAAATTTGAGATGAGAATCGATTTTACCATTATTGAAGTTAACGATCTTCATTCAAAAAGAGAATTTATTGAACTTCCGGTACGACTTTATCAGAAAATGAAAAACTGGATTCGGCCTCTGGATTCGGACATCGAGAAAGTTTTTGATCCGAAACAGAACAAAATGTTTGCTCACGGAGAGTGTATCCGCTGGATTCTTCAAGATCAAAACAAACAAACCATAGGCAGGGTTGCTGCATTTATAGACCACAAAGTAAAAAATCTAACCGAGCAACCGACTGGAGGCATGGGCTTTTTTGAATGCATCAATAACAAAAAAGCAGCCTTTACTCTATTTGACACCTGCAAAAACTGGCTAAAAGACAGACAAATCGAAGCCATGGACGGACCAATTAATTTTGGAGAAAGACATCAATGGTGGGGACTTCATGTTGACGGAGATCACAAACCTGTTTATTGTATGCCGTACCATTTTAAATACTATCAGGATTTTTTTGATTCTTATGGATTCCAGATCTACTTTAAACAATATACCTACCGAACGAAGTTTGCGCTAGAAAGCTTAAGTGAAATCATAAAGTGGAAAGCACAAAGACTTTTAAACAATTGTGAATATCAGGTAATCCATTTCAACAGGAAAAACTCAGACAAACTAATAAAGGATTTTGTATACATTTACAACGAAGCTTGGGTGAAAGAAATACCAGGCATCGAAGGCATTTCAGAACAACAAACGCAAGACCTGTTCAATACATTAAAACCAATCATGCATAAAAAGCTGATGTGGTTTGCCTATTACAAAGAAGAACCCATTGGCTTTTTCATAATGGTTCCTGACTTAAATGAACTTCTGCAGCATATAAATGGTAAAATGAACCTTTATGCAAAGCTTCGTTTCATCTACTACAAACACCTGCAAAAAAACAAAAATGCTTTGGGCTTAATATTTGGAGTGGTTCCTGAGTTTCAGAAGCGTGGCATCGAAGCTGCAATGATTTACGAATTCTCCAGATCAGGTTTTGACCCTAACTTTCCATTTTCAAATTTGGAAATGAATTGGATCGGCGATTTCAATCCAAGAATGAGTCATTTAATGGAGCACATTGGTGCAAAAATCTACAAAACTCATCATACCTACAGAAAATTATTCGATGAAACAAAAGAATTTAAACGTTCTTTAATTATAAAATAAAAAGGCGGCTCGAATCCGGACCGCCTTTGCTGTATTTTTTCCTGATAATTTACAATCCATTTTCGGAATGATACAATATCCGCATTAAACGAATATCATCTTCCGAAAAATCTTCCTCTCCCAACTCTTCAAGAGCCACTTCGATACTGTCAGTCTCGGCTTCATCAAAATACTCCAAAATTTCCTCCTGACGATCCTCATCAATGGTCTCATCTACGTAATAATTCAGACTCAGTTTTGTTCCTGAATATACAATAGCCTCCATCTCTCTAAGCAGCTCAGAAAATGCCATTCCCTTGGCTTCTGCAATATCTTCCAAATCCATTTTTCGATCTACACTCTGAATAATATAAACCTTAAATTTAGATTTATCAACAACAGAGCGAACAACCATATCCTGAGGTCTTTCAATATTATTCTCCTCAACATGCTTTCCTATCAAGCCAACAAACTCCTTCCCAAATCGTTTTGCCTTTCCAGCACCTACTCCTTGTATATGAGATAATTCCTCAATATTTACCGGATAATGGATAGCCATTTCTTCAAGAGATGGATCCTGAAAAACCACATATGGAGGCACCTCTTTTTTCTTAGCAACCTGTCTTCTTAGATCTTTCAACATTGATAACAGGGCAGTATCAACAGTTGCCGTACTAACCGCTTTTGTTGCTTCCAAATCAACACCTTCAAAATCATGATCATCAGTAAGCATAAAAGGCACCGGATTTTTCAGGAATTTACGCCCTTCGGATTTAAGTTTAATCACGCCATACTGCTCAATATCCTTTTCAATCAAGGAATGAACCAATGCTCTTCGAAAAACCATATTCCAAAAATGCTGATCCCGATCCTTACCGCAACCGAACATTTCCAATTCATCATGTTTATACGATTTAATCGATGAATTCATTTCACCGGTAAGAATATTGACCAAATGATCGATTTTAAAGCGCTCCTTAACCAGCTTAACCAGTTTCAATGCTTTAATAACAAATTCTTCTCCCTGAAATTCTTTCTTTGGATGCAAACAGTTATCGCAACTGCCGCAATTAGCATCGATATGATTCTCGCCAAAATAATGAAGTAAAATTGTTCGGCGACAAATAGCCGATTCTGCAAACGAAACTGTTTCCAACAAAAGCTGTCTGCCTATTTCCTGTTCTGCGACAGGCTTTCCCTGCATAAACTTCTCAAGCTTTTGAATATCCTTGTAGCTGTAAAAAGTCAGACACCGTCCTTCTCCGCCATCCCGGCCAGCTCTTCCTGTTTCCTGATAATAACCTTCTAAACTCTTTGGTATATCGTAATGAATTACAAACCTCACATCCGGCTTATCGATGCCCATTCCAAAAGCAATTGTTGCAACCACAACATCCACATCCTCCATCAGAAATTTATCCTGATTCCCTGAACGTGTTGACGAATCCATTCCTGCATGATAAGGAACAGCTTTAATTCCATTAACCTGAAGAGTTTCGGCCAATTCCTCAACCTTTTTTCGGCTCAAACAATATATAATTCCTGATTTTCCTGTATTTGCCCGAATAAACTTAATGATCTCTTTGGTCGCATTTACTTTTGGAAGAACTTCATAATATAAATTAGGCCGGTTGAATGATGATTTAAAAACCAAAGCATCCAGCATCCCCAAATTCTTTTGAATATCATGCTGTACTTTAGGTGTTGCCGTTGCAGTAAGTGCAATGATCGGAGCTGAACCAATTTCATTAACGATTGAACGAATCTTCCTGTATTCAGGCCTGAAATCGTGTCCCCACTCAGAAATACAATGAGCCTCATCCACAGCGTAAAAAGAAATTTTCACCTGCTTAAGAAACTCAATATTACTTTCCTTTGTTAACGATTCCGGAGCTACATATAAAAGTTTAGTTCTACCTTCCAGAACATCCTCTTTTACTTTTAAGGTCGCTGATTTGGAGAGAGATGAATTCAAAAAATGAGCTACGCCATCATCTTCACCAAAATTTCTCATTGCATCAACCTGATTTTTCATCAGTGCGATCAATGGGGATATAACAATTGCTGTCCCCTCCAACATCAATGAAGGCAATTGATAACACAATGACTTTCCCCCACCTGTGGGCATCAACACAAATGTGTCATTACCACTTAAGATATTTTGAATTACTGGTTCTTGATTTCCCTTAAAATTCTCGAATCCAAAATACTTCTTTAAATTAGTTGATAATTCAAAGTTCTTTCCCATACTTCCTATTGATATGCTTTTTCCCAAAAATATATGCGGTCGGCTAAATTAACATTTTACTTAGCAACCTAAAATTTTTAAATGGTAATTTTCACATCACCATTCATTCCCGTATTACAAATTTCGATACTTTTGTATTTTAAATTTAGATAAACACTTGTACAATTCAAAACGAAATCTGCAATTAACAGATTTTAACTGATTATTAAAGTTTCATTTATCTGAGTTTAATTAGCTTTGCACACAATATAAAAACCAGAAGATTTGAAACCTACATACGATATTAAGCAAATTGCAATAAAAACGATTGCAGAAGAAGAAAAAACCATTGGTCAGTTAAAAGAGTATATTGACGAAGATTTTGTTAATGCTGTTGAGTTGATCTTAAAAAGTAAAGGTCGGGTTGTAATTACCGGAATTGGCAAAAGTGCCAACATTGCTAATAAAATTGTGGCAACCCTTAATTCGACAGGTACCCCAGCCTTATTCATGCATGCTGCCGATGCTATTCATGGGGACTTGGGAATGATTCTTCCTGATGACATTATTATATGTATTTCAAAAAGTGGAAGCACTCCGGAAATCAAAGTTTTAGTGCCACTCATCAAAAACATGGGAAATACGTTAATTGGAATGGTATCCGGACTGGATTCTTTTCTTGCAAAAGAATCGGACTATGTTTTAAAAGCCGTTGTCGAAAAAGAAGCCGATCCAAACAATTTAGCTCCAACAAATTCGACGACTGCTCAACTTGTTATTGGAGATGCTCTGGCAGTTTCCTTATTGGAGTGCAGACAATTTACAAGTCAGGATTTTGCCAAATATCACCCGGGAGGAGCTCTGGGGAAAAAATTATATTTACGGGTTAGTGATCTTTACAAAATTGATCTGGCTCCTAAAGTATCCGAAGAAGAAAGCATTCGTCCGATTATCCTTGAAATTTCATCAAAAAGAATGGGAGCTACTGCCGTTGTTAATAAAGAGAATAGACTGGTTGGAATAATTACTGATGGTGACCTTCGTAGAATGCTTGAACAAAATGAAGATGTAAGCAAATTAACTGCCCGAAATATTATGTCTCCAAAACCGAAGACTATTGATCCTGATTCACTTGCCATTAACGCTTTTCAACTAATGGAAGACAACAACATCACTCAGCTTGCAGTTGTTAAAAATGGAAAATATGTAGGTATGGTTCATCTGCATGACATCTTAAAAGAAGGAATTGTATAACTTGTCGCAATTAGTAAATCAACACACACATGTCAGATAAAGAAGCAACAAAAGAAGAAAACCAAATGAGTTTTCTTGAACACTTGGAAGAACTAAGATGGCACTTAATGCGATCGGTAATTGCCGTTATGGTTTTTGCAATAGTTGCTTTTATCTTTTATGATTTTATATTTAACGTATTGATTCTTGCGCCCAAGAACCCTGAATTCTTTACAAACAGAATGTTTTTCAAATTATCTGAATACACAGGAGTTGAGTCTCTGAAAATTAACATCCATCCGTTTCAGGTTATAAATATTAACATGGCCGGGCAATTTGCAACACATATAAGTGTTTCTTTAGTGATCGGAATAATTGCCAGCTTCCCATATATATTTTACGAATTCTGGAGCTTTTTAAAGCCCGCTTTATACGATAATGAGAAGAAACATGCAAGAGGATCTATTTTTTACACCTCATTTTTATTTGCGCTTGGAGTTCTTTTCGGCTACTACCTAATAACCCCACTATCAGTTCATTTCTTAGGATCTTACAGTGTAAGCGATCAGGTTTTGAATCAAATAAACCTAACATCCTACATTTCATCTATCACTTCAATTGTTTTGGCAAGTGGAGTAATATTTGAGTTACCCGTTCTTATTTTCTTTTTAAGTAAAATAGGTTTGGTATCCCCTGAATTTTTAAAAAAATACAGAAAACACTCTGTGGTTTTAATTTTAATTCTTTCTGCAGTAATCACTCCTCCGGATATCTTTAGTCAGATACTGGTTTGTTTACCACTGATGCTGCTTTACGAAATAGGTATTAAAATCTCGAAGCGGGTTCAAAAAAACCAACAAGCTAATTTGGGTTAAACAATTACACAGTTTATTTGTATTTTCACATAATTAAAGTCTGGATTCCTATTAAATCCGGGCTATCACTATTGTATATTTATGAATCAGATAATAAAAAAAGGATTTCTACTCCTAACCATTCTTATTTTTTCAGGCTTAGCTTACAACGGTTTTGCACAAACCACCAAAATAAGAGGTCGTATAATTGATTCGGAAACAAAAGAACCACTTCCGTTTGTAAATATTGCTTTTAAGGGCACTACCATTGGTACCACTTCGGATTTTGACGGACAGTATTTTCTGGAAACAAGAACACCATCAGATTTATTGCACATCTCTTTTGTAGGTTATAAAGAGCAGGTGTTTGAAATTCAAAAAGCCAGTTTTCAAACCATTAACGTAGAATTAAAATCAGAAGCATTCGACTTAGCGGAAATTATTGTTACTCCCGGAGAGAATCCTGCACATGTGCTTCTCCGGAAAATTATCGCAAAAAAAGAAGCCAATAATCCTTCCAGGTTTGATTCGTATCAATACGAATCCTATACCAAAATGGAAATGGACCTGAACAATATCAAAGATAGTTTTAAGAATAAAAAAATCATGCGGCAATTCCAATTTGTCTTTGATTATATCGACACCTCTGTAATAACAGGAAAACCATACTTACCTGTATTTATTACCGAATCTCTTTCCGATTATCATTTTCAGAAAAAGCCGAAAATAGAAAGGGAAGTTATTAAAGCTTCCCAAATGTCGGGCATAAATGACAACGCAAGTTTAGCTCAGTTTACCGGAAAACTTCATCAAAACATAAACATTTACGACAACTTTATTGATCTTTTCAATATGGGTTTTGTAAGTCCGATTGCAGATGGCGGACTTCGCTATTACAAATATTACTTAACCGACAGCGCATTTAGGGAAGGCAGCTGGTGCTATCACATGTCATTTAAGCCTAAAAGAAAGCAGGAACCGACTTTTATAGGAGATTTTTGGGTGGCCGACACCACCTTTGCCATACAAAACATGCAAATGCGCATAGCAAAAGATGTGAACCTTAACTGGGTTAAAGATTTGGTTAGCAACAATGAATTTCAGAAGTTAAACGACAGCACCTGGTTCTTAAAAAAGCAAAATCTTTTTGTTGACTTTATGATAACAGAGAAAGATTCAACCAAACAAATGGGCTTTTTTGGAAGAAAATCAATTTCCTACAAAAACATAAAGCTAAATCAACCATTAAAAGAGGAAATAATTAAGCTCGACAATAATGTTATTGTTGAAGAGACTGCCTTAAAACAACCCAAAGAGTATTGGGACAATGCCCGTCCATACCAATTATCAGAAAGAGAATCCGGCATTTACGCCATGGTTGATTCCATTCAAAACGTACCATTGTACAGAAATATAATTGATGTAATTCAAACATTTGTTACAGGCTATTACGTAAAGGGAAAATTCGAATACGGCCCCTACTATAAACTTTACAGCTTTAATGAAATTGAAGGAAACAGATTTATGTTTGGAGGAAGAACTTCAAATGATTTTAGTACTAAAATAATGTACAACGGTCATTTAGCTTACGGAGACAAAGACAATAAATTTAAATATGGGTTGGGCTTTCTATACATGATCAATAAGCTCCCAAGAGAAACTTTCGGAGCACAATACAAACATGATATTCAACAATTAGGAAAAAGTCCAAATGCATTTACCGAAGGGAATATTCTATCCTCTCTTTTAAAACGAAACCCAAACAATAAACTCACAATGGTAAATCAATTGGAAGCTCATTATGAGAAAGAGTGGTTTCAGGGATTTTCGAACACTTTGAAGTTCAGATACAGAGACATCAACCCAACAAAATTCGTCCCGTTTAATGCCCCGGATGTAAGTGGTGAGACACCTGTTTCTGGAATTACATCTTCGGAAATTGAGCTAAGAACCAGATTTACCAGAAATGAAAGAATAATAATGGGTGAATTCGAAAGAGTTCATCTGGGTGGGCCATTTCCTATATTCAATCTTTATCTTACCATGGGCATGAAAGATGTTTTGGGTGCCGATCACAATTATCAAAAAATTGATTTAAGCATCGAACACACCATAGAACTACCTCCCTTGGGAAATCTTTACTATTTAGTTACTGCAGGGAAATTATTCGGAAAAGTTCCGTACCCTCTCCTTCATCTGCATGAAGGGAACGAAACCTACGCTTTTGATCCGTATGCATTTAACATGATGAACTATTACGAGTTTTCAAGCGATCAATACGTTAGCTTATTTGTTGAACATCACTTTAACGGACTCATTTTAAATAGAATACCATTATTTAGGAAATTAAAATGGAGAACTGTAGTGTCGGGAAAAGGACTAATTGGAAGTTTAAGTGACAAAAACAATGGCTCATTAACCAATACTGAAGCTAAAATGATTTTTCCCAATGGTCTTTCGGATGTAAGCAAACCTTACTTTGAAGCAAGTGTAGGAATTGAAAACATATTTAAATTTATCCGAATTGATGCCATGTGGCGGTTAAATCATTTGGAAGACAATCCATATCAGGATTTTGAAAATTTTGGTATCCGGGCAATGTTCCAATTCACTTTTTAATAATTCAGAGGAAATTAGTGACCGGCTTTGAACTTACTTCAAAGTTTAATTCTCACAGATCTTTTCTATATTTGCAACATTCCGATCCTTAAATATATTGAATAACGATGATTTTAAGAGCTGAAAATTTAATAAAAAGATACAAAACCAGAACCGTTGTTAAAGGTGTTTCTGTTGAAGTTAAACAAGGTGAAATTGTTGGCTTACTTGGACCTAATGGTGCTGGAAAAACCACTTCATTTTACATGATTGTTGGGTTAATTCAGCCAAACGGTGGAAGAATCTTTTTAGACGACCGCGAAATTACAAATGAACCTGTTTATAAAAGAGCGCAATTAGGTGTTGGATATTTAGCTCAGGAAGCCTCTGTGTTTCGAAAGCTAAGTGTGGAGGACAATATCAGAGCTGTACTTGAAATGTCTGATTTCTCAAAAGAATACCAGAAAGAACGATTGGAAGAAATGCTGAACGAGTTTAGCCTGCAGAAAATCAGAAAAAGTCTTGGAATTCAACTATCGGGTGGCGAAAGAAGAAGAACAGAAATTGCAAGAGCTTTATCAATTAAGCCGAAATTTATCCTTCTAGATGAACCGTTTGCAGGAGTTGACCCAATCGCAGTTGAAGATATCCAAGACATTGTCCGCCATTTAAAAGATAAAAATATTGGAATTTTAATTACCGATCACAACGTACAAGAAACTCTTTCCATTACCGAAAGAGCCTATCTTTTGTTCGAAGGTAATATCCTTAAATCAGGAACTGCTGAAGAACTTGCTGCAGATGAAGATGTGAGAAGAGTTTATTTAGGTAAGAATTTTGAACTTCGGAAAGCTATAAAATAGCTCATTGTCAAGAGAATTGAATTGATTCAATAATTCAAAAAAAATCAGACTAAATATTTTACTCAAAAAAATTTCATTTTTTTTCGAACAGGTATTGCAAATTATAAAAAACAGCTCTATATTTGCACCGCAATTAACCCGCGGATGTGGCGTAATTGGTAGCCGCGCTAGACTTAGGATCTAGTGCCGAGAGGCGTGGGGGTTCGAGTCCCTTCATCCGCACAACAAAATAATAACCTTAAACCGCCCGTACTTCCGATACTGATATGTGTCGATCGTGAGGCGGTTTTTTTTCAATTAAAGAGGTTTTATCTATAATAGCTAAAAAATGAACATTACAAAAACCAATATTGATGATTTAAATGCTGTAATCAAATTACAGATTGTTCAAGAAGATTACGAAACCCGAGTAAACAATGTGTTGAAAGACTATCGTAAAAAAGCAAATATCAATGGTTTCCGTGCAGGTAAAGTACCTATGGGTGTGATTAAAAAAATGTACGGAACTCCTGTTTTAGCTGATGAAATTAACAAAATTCTTAGCGAGGAGCTAATGAAGTATATTCGTGAAAATGATTTAAATATCATGGGCGAACCTCTTCCAAATGAAACTGAACAAAAGGAAATCAACTGGGAAAAAGACACTAAATTCGAATTCTCTTTTGATATTGCTTTAACTCCTGAATATACACTTAACCTAAGCAAGAAAGATAAAATCGACTTCTTCAAAATTATTGTTGACGAGAAAATGATTCAGAGCGGTGTTGATATGCACTCCCGTCGTTTCGGATCAAACAATGCTGCTGAAGTTGTTGAAGAAAAAGAACTTTTGAAAGGTAACTACGCTCAGGTTGATGCTGACGGAAAACTAATTGAAGAAGGAATTGTAAGCGAAAATGTTGCCATGTCTTTAGAATACATGAAAGACGAAGACGCTAAAAAGAAATTTATTGGAGCTAAAAAAGATGATGTAGTAGTTTTCAATCCAGCCAAAGCTTTTGAAAACAAATCAGACATTGCTTCTATGCTAAATATTTCGAAAGAAGAAGCTGAAACATTAGATTCTGATTTTCAATTTACAATTACCGAAATCACCAAATTTGTTAATGCTGAATTGAATCAGGAATTATTCGATAAAGTATTTGGTGAAGGAACTGTATCTTCAGAAGAGGAATTCAAGAATAAAATCAAAGAAGATATCGAAAAGCAATTGGTTAACGACAGCGACTACAAATTCCTGATCGATGCCAAAGCCAAATTAGTAAAAAAAGCAAAAATTGAACTCCCTGAAGCATTCTTGAAGCGTTGGATTGTTTCTACAAACAAGGATATGACCGCAGAGCAGGTTGATACTGATTTTGCAAATTATGCTGACGAATTCAAATGGCAATTGATCAAAAACAGATTGATTCAGGAGAATGATCTGAAAGTTAGCCAGGAAGAAGTTATGGAATTTGCTAAAAAACAAGCATTAATGCAATTCCAACAATACGGAATGATGGATGTGCCTGAAGAGTACCTTAACAACTACGCTCAGCAAATGATGCAAAATCAAGACGAGCAAAGAAAAATTTATGAGCGCAAAGCTGATGATAAAGTTGTTGAATACATCAAAGGAACCGTTAAACTGGAAGAAAAAGAGATTTCTACCGAGGATTTCAACAAATTGTTTGAATAAGTCGAAACGCCTTAATAATACATTAAACCACGCTTTAAAAAAGCGTGGTTTTCTTTTTGGCTTTTAAAATACAGATTTTGTTAAGCCATTCTTTTCAAATGGTGAAAATTTAACTAATTTAGGTCTACGAAATATAAAATCACTTCGCTATGGTACCAAAAGATGAATTCAATAAATTTGCTACAAAGCACATGGGCATAAGCAGCCTAAAATTAGATAGATACACATCAATCCACAACAGCTACATCTCTCCTACTATTATTGAGGAAAGACAATTAAACGTTGCATCAATGGATGTGTTTTCCCGTCTTATGATGGATCGGATTATCTTCCTTGGCATTCCAATTGATGATTATGTAGCCAATATCATTATGGCACAATTGCTGTTTTTAGAATCTACAGATCCGTCGAAAGATATCCAGATCTATTTCAACACTCCTGGAGGTTCAGTTCATGCCGGCTTAGGAATTTACGATACAATGCAATACATCAAATGCGATGTTGCTACCATTTGTACCGGAATGGCGGCTTCGATGGGAGCTGTATTATTAACTGCAGGAACAAAAGGTAAACGTTCAGCATTAAAACACTCACGTGTAATGATTCACCAACCAATGGGTGGTGCTCAAGGGCAAGCTTCGGATATCGAAATTACTGCACGCGAAATTTTAAAATTGAAAAAAGAACTTTATACTATTATTGCTGATCATTCTGGAAATACTTACGAAAAAGTTGAGAAAAACTCCGATCGTGATTATTGGATGACAGCCGCGGAAGCAAAGGAGTACGGAATGATTGATGAAGTGCTTATCCGTGAGCAATAAGCTAACTAAATAGAAATCAGAATAACAAAATGCAGAGTTAAGATTAAAATTCTTAACTTTGCATTTTTAGTATAACAAATAAGAAACATGGATAAATGCTCGTTTTGTGGGAGAGAAAAGAAAGATACTAATCTTCTAATTGCCGGAATTAGCGGTCATATTTGCGATAGCTGTATCGAACAAGCCTATGCTATTGTACAGGAAGAATTGAAGAATCGTACTGACATCAACCTAAAAGAGATTCAATTACTTAAGCCGACAGAAATTAAGGCATTTCTTGACCAATATGTAATTGGACAAGATGATGCAAAAAAATATCTTGCGGTTGCGGTATATAATCATTACAAGAGATTACTTCAGGAAAAAGATGATGAAGATATTGAGATTGAAAAATCGAATATTATTCTTGTTGGAGAAACTGGAACAGGTAAAACCTTATTGGCTAGAACAATTGCCAAAATGCTTCATGTTCCCTTTACTATTGTGGATGCTACTGTACTAACCGAAGCTGGTTATGTTGGTGAGGATATTGAATCGATCTTAACAAGACTTCTTCAGGCATCTGATTATGATGTTGTTGCAGCAGAAAAAGGAATTGTATTTATTGATGAAATAGATAAAATTGCCAGAAAAAGCGATAATCCTTCCATTACCAGAGATGTTTCGGGTGAAGGTGTTCAGCAAGGCTTACTTAAACTGCTGGAAGGATCGATTGTGAATGTTCCGCCACAAGGAGGAAGAAAACATCCAGATCAAAAAATGATACCCGTAAATACAAAAAACATCCTATTTATTTGTGGTGGTGCATTTGATGGCATTCAAAGAAAAATTGCGCAGCGATTAAATACTCAGATTGTTGGATTCAATGCCAACAAAGAAAAGGAACAGATTGATCAGAATAATTTACTGCAATATATTGCTCCTCAAGATTTGAAATCTTTTGGTTTGATTCCTGAGATTATTGGTCGTTTACCTGTTCTTACATACTTAGAACCGTTGGACAGAAAAGCATTACGCAACATTCTTACTGAACCAAAAAATGCAATCATAAAACAATACACTAAACTATTTAAAATCGACGATATTGAATTAGTATTTGAAGACGATGCATTGGAATATATTGTAGATAAAGCCCTGGAATTTAAACTCGGAGCCCGTGGATTAAGATCAATTTGCGAAGCTATCATGATTGATGCCATGTTTGAATTGCCAACAAGCGATCAGAATAAAATTGACATTGACAGAAAATACGCAAGTGAAAAACTTGAAAAAATAAACCTCAAGCGTTTAAAAGTCGCATAGAAAAAGCCGGATAATATCCGGCTTTTTTCTTTATAGTGTTATTGTAATATTTGCTCCGAATGCACTTACAGTTGCCTTGGCATCACAATCTGAATCAGGATCTCCGCCTCCAAAATTTACAATTCCATCACCAACATCGCTTAATGATAAATCGGCCTTCCCGCCTATAATGTTCTTGCACGAATAAGCGTAGACTAAATCACTGTTGCTTTCCAATGCAAACGAAACTCCATCAGGAGTTTCCCCCAATAGATTCGTTGTAAATTTAAAAACATCATCAATATAGGCAGACTCACCTTCCTCGCTCTTTAAAAAAGTGTAAACATTACTTATACTAGATACTGAGACCGTATAAACCATTTCTTCGGTTCCGCTAATTAAAAATTCAGCATTCTCCATAGTCATGGAAAAATCATCACCAGCGGTTTCACCGGTAATCTGAAATTCAATTGTTCCAGTTATGGAATATCCGTAAGATGAGAAATCTTTTAATCGAATATCAAATGATTCCAATTTTTCATCTTTTGGATCTACAATTACTTTCCCTTTAAAAGCGGCACCATTCGACAAACATGTTGATGTTCCATAATCCAGTACAATTGAATCAAGCACAAAAGTCTCTGCATTTCGATGAACTGAAACCTTCAAGCATTTAGCCACATTTGTTACGATCGAATCTCCTTTAAATTCTAATTTATGCATCGCGATGCCATTCACATCCATCGCTAAATCGTTAAATATATTTTCTATTTGCAGAGTAAGCTCAGCAGGAACAGAGAATACATCCAGAATAATATCTTCAGGATCAGATCCCGTTGAACATGAATTTACTGTAAATAATATGCTGACAGATATTATAAAACCTGAAATTAAACGCCTCATATTTATTCTTATTTTCTTATATAATCGATAAATGAATAAGGAACTTCATTTTTTTCATCCGGCAGACAATCCTCTCTGCTGACTGATTTCCATTCTTTTAAATCCAGAACCGGAAAAAAAGTATCTCCTTCAAAATCCTTATGAACTTTTGTGTAATATATCTTATTGGCCTTAACCAAGGCTTCTTTATAAATAGTTCCTCCGCCAATAATAAAAACTTCCTCCTGATCCGAAAATCTCTCAAGAGCTTTCTCTAAGGAATTAACCACAATGCACCCTTCTGCCACATAATCCCCCTGACGGGTTATAATTACAGAAGTTCGATTTGGCAATGGTTTCCCTATTGATTCAAACGTTTTTCTCCCCATAATAATGGTATGCCCTGTTGTTAAAGCTTTAAACCTTTTTAAATCGGCAGACAGCTTCCATATTAACTGATTATCTTTTCCGATTACCTGATTTCGGGAAACGGCAACAATAATGGATACATTCATAATGTTTAGCTTTAGATGGAAATTGCTCCTTTAATATGAGGATGTGGATCGTAGTTTTCCAAACTAAAATCCTCAAATTTAAAATCGAATATACTTTTAACTTCAGGATTAATTTTTAATACCGGAAGTTCTTTCGGCTCTCTTGTCAATTGTAATTTTACCTGATCCATATGATTCATGTAAATATGAGCATCTCCTAAAGTATGCACAAATTCGCCAGGTTCCAAATCGCACACCTGAGCCATCATCATCGTTAAAATAGCATAGGAAGCAATATTAAACGGAACGCCCAAAAATATATCTGCACTGCGCTGATACAACTGACAGGAAAGTTTACCATTGGCTACATAAAACTGAAAAAGTGCGTGACATGGAGGCAAAGCCATATTTTCAATATCTGCTGGATTCCATGCACTTACAATTAACCTTCTTGAATCGGGATTATTTTTAATATCATGCACCACTTGCGTGATCTGATCTATTGATTCTCCATTGCTTTTTGGCCATGATCTCCACTGGTATCCGTAAACATGTCCTAAATCACCATTTTCATCAGCCCATTCGTTCCAAATTCTAACGCCATTGTCCTGAAGATATTTCACATTGGTATCTCCATCTAAAAACCAAAGCAATTCGTGAATTATTGATTTTAAATGAAGCTTCTTCGTAGTTAACAGAGGAAATCCTTTGGATAAATCGAAGCGCATTTGATGACCAAAAACACTTACGGTTCCGGTTCCGGTTCGATCTTCCTTCTTATTCCCTTCTTCGAGAACTCTTTCTAATAAGTGAAGATATTGTTGCATAACTAATTGTCAAAATTTAATTTTTAAAGATAAAACTATTTAAGGACTTCCTTATAAATAGTTCGAAACGATATAACCACACCACAATAATTCCTAAAAAAACACGAGGAATAATCAACCAGCCCAGAGGCACACCAATAGCTGCAAATAATAGCGGGTCTTCTAATTGTGAATGGGATACAGCGATGTGATGATTTAATAAATCAGCTTCTGATTTTGTCATTTGTCCCTTTTCAACTTGTTCTATCATGATGGCTGAACCATATGCCAAACCCAAAGTATTAGCAACTATCCATGAAAAGGATGTGGAATCGGGCAGTCCCATTATTGACTGAAAAGGAGCCAACATTCGCGACAGCCATTTTATAATCCCAAAAACTTCCATAATTCGCTGTAAGATCATCAACAAGGTAATCAGAATTATCACTTTTAAACTTAAGACCCCCGAAGACCAAAGCCAGGCTGTAAACATTGAATTAAACGCTTCTTGCTGTACAAGAACGCCAGCCTGAGCATGAAATGAATCTGCCGGCAAAGCCCAATTTAAAAACAGCCCAAGCACAAAACTTCCTGTCAATCTTAGAATTATCATTCGAAACATCGACGATCCTGTTTTTTTTAAAACCGCGGTCTCAATTATAAAACCGTGAGCCACCAAACACATTGCGGCTAATATTGTAACCACCCGCCCCTCCAGCTCCAAACTGGTAATTACAGCAATCGCAGTATAAATATTCGTAAAAATACTGGTTAGCAAAACAAATGCCGATTCTCCCGGCAAGCCCATGTACTCAAATGCAGGCTCCAAATAACCCGAAACCAAAGCCAATAGTCCCGTGTAGTTGAGTAATAACACACCAAAAGAAACTGGTATCATAATACTCAAAAGCCATTTAGATGTGGAATAGGCTTTGGGAATAGATTCCCAAACAGCAGCAATAACTTTAGCTTTTGATGACTGATTTTTAGTTTGAACTGAACTTTCCTGAAACATTTACATTCAACTTGAGTGAAGTACAAAAATACTTTTTTCAATCAATTTATAGGTCTTCCTCCACATATACATTTACCAAATTAGTTCGCTAAAAAAAAAACGCTCTATATAGAATGTTTTCATATCACTTGTAATTGTCATAAAAAGACAATGTCGATGTTTTAAGAATCTATTTTTTTAGTTAGTTTTGACACTTCTGATTTTCAAAAGAGTAAAGATTTCAATCTTTATTAATAAATCCTCGAACGAATTTCAAATTGAAACTACGAAAACAACCAATAACTAGTAAGACATTGCAAATACTAATCTATTTTTTAAAAACATCGTTATGGGCATAAAAAATCGTCTGATAGTAATGAACTTCCTGCAATTTTTTGTTTGGGGAGCCTGGTTGATAACAATAGCAAATTATTGGTTTGGAACAAAACATTGGTCACCAACAGAGTTTGGTGCTGTTTTCTCAACGATGGGAATTTCCTCCTTATTTATGCCAACACTAACTGGCATTATTGCTGATCGCTGGATTAATGCAGAAAAGTTATACGGTATTCTTCATTTATTTGGGGGGATTGCGCTAGCCACATTACCGTTCGTTGACGATCCAACTGTATTTATTTCGGTTGTTTTAGTGGCGATGATTTGTTATATGCCAACCATCGCTTTAATGAATTCTATTTCTTATACGATACTGAAAAATAACAACTACGATGTAATCAAGGTTTTTCCTCCTATTCGAGTTTGGGGAACTATAGGTTTCATTGTAGCTATGTGGGTAACCAATTTAAGCGGATTTAAAGCTACGCATCATCAATTCTACATTGCTGCATTCGCCGCGGTAGTTTTAGCAGTATATTCGTTCACAATGCCACAATGCAAACCTCAAAACCAAGGTGCAAGTGGCGCTTCTCTAACGGAAACATTAGGATTAAATGCCTTTAAGTTATTTAAGAATTCCAAAATGGCTATGTTCTTTATCTTCTCAATGTTTTTGGGAGCCGCTTTGCAATTAACCAACATGTACGGGGATCGATTTCTTTCGGAATTTGTAGAGATACCGCAATATGCCGATTCTTTTGTAGTTCGCTACTCCACAATCATCATGTCTATTTCTCAAATATCAGAAACGCTGTTTATTCTTGCTATTCCATTCTTCTTAAAGAGATTTGGAATTAAGCAAGTTATGCTAATCTCAATGGGGGCTTGGGTTCTGCGCTTTGCATTATTTGCCTATGGCGACCCAGAGGGTGGACTTTGGATGATTATTCTTTCGTGTATTGTTTACGGTATGGCATTCGATTTCTTCAATATTTCTGGTTCTTTATTTGTAGAAACACAATGTGATGCAAGTACACGAGCCAGTGCTCAAGGTCTATTCATGATGATGACCAATGGATTTGGAGCTATTCTAGGTTCTTGGTTAAGTGGTCTTATTATTAGTGTATTTTTTACTGATGACCAAGGTGGTTTTATGTGGATGAATATTTGGAATTCATTTGCGATCTATTCATTAGTGATAACAATATTCTTTGCAATTCTATTTAAACACAAGCACGATCCAAAACAACTTGCCGGATTTAACCACTAAACAAGTTTACATCAACAAAAATGGCAAGTTTTCACTTGCCATTTTTTATGATTAAATAATACTTTGCATTTTCTCCTAAACTGATTCTCCCCGACGATCAATTTCATCACGAATCAGTGATGCACGTTCGTAGTCCTCATCACGAACAGCATCTTCAAGCATCCCTCTAAGCTGTGATAAAGAATATTCGGTAAATTGACTCCTCCTCTTCTCCGGCTTAGGAACCTCGGGGTCTGTTTGTCCGGCAATCATCGATTCTTCAGCTTCTCCCTCAATACTTAAGACGATTCCTGCTTTCTCAATTATTTCTTCTGTTGTGAATATTGGACATTTAAAACGCAGAGCGATGGCAACAGCATCTGATGTGCGGGAATCTATCCGAATACGACTTAACCCTTTTTCGCAAATCAACTCTGAGTAAAAAATTCCCTCTTCCAGCCGATAAATATTTACCTCAACAACATTCACTGCAAAGGCCTCGGCAAAACTCTTAAAAAGATCATGAGTTAAGGGCCGTGGAGGCTCCAATTCCTCCAATTGTATAGCAATTGACTGAGCCTCAACACCACCTATAATTATAGGAATCCTTCGGTCTCCATCTTCTTCAGACAATACAAGTGCGTAGGCTCCCGTTTGAGTCTGACTATACGACAATCCTAAAACGTTAAGTTTTATCTTCCCCATAAAAACTCCTCTTTTTTCACCAATCAATTAACAAATATAAGAATTGTTTTTAATTGACTATTAACAATAAACCGAGGTTATTTCTCAAATTTACCCCCACTTACTGATTTACTTCTATTTACAGAATCAATTTGTCTGCAAACTATTAAATAAGCATCCGAAAATTCATTTTTACCAATCGTAAAAATATCATATATTGATTTTCTAAATCTTATCTATGAAGATACATATTATAGCCAAGGAAATCCAAAACTAGCCATGGAAACTTATCGACTTGAATTTTTTTTTGTGAAATCAATCCAAATAACATTCAAATCGAAAAAAAAAGAGTCAAAACAATTCATTTACAAGAGTAAAACTTTGTTTATCAATTATTCTTTTTTATTTTTGCAATCCGAAATAAAATTCTTTGGGGGTTCACCAAGAGGTAAATTTAATGTTTAAAATGACCCACCCTCAGGAACAAACCGTAAAATTAGAAATAATGTACGTAATTGTAGAAATCGCTGGTCAGCAATTTAAAGTTGAAAAAGACCAAAAGATTTTTGTTCACAGACTATCTGCTGAAGAAGGTGGACAAGTAGAGTTCCCTAAAGTACTTTTAGTGGATAACGATGGTGAGATAGTAGTTGGTGCTCCAACAGTTGAAGGAGCTAAAGTAACTGCTAAAGTTTTATCTCACATGAGAGGTGACAAGGTAAAAGTATTCAAAAAGAAAAGAAGAAAAGGATACAGAAAACTGAACGGACACCGTCAGGACCTTTCACAAATTCAAATTGAAGAAATTGTTGCTTAATCCTTAAAAATATAACAAAATGGCACATAAAAAAGGAGCCGGTAGTTCTAGAAACGGTAGAGAATCGGAAAGTAAGCGATTAGGAGTTAAGATTTTTGGTGGGCAATTGGCTAAAGCTGGAAGCATTCTTATTCGTCAAAGAGGAACAAAACACAACCCAGGTGAAAATGTAGGTATTGGCAGAGATCATACTCTTTTTGCTCTTATTCCTGGAACAGTGGTTTTTAAAAAGAAAAGAGATAATAAATCTTACGTTTCTGTTGAACCTTTAGCTGAATAGATTATTTAGCTTTAAAATATTTAAATCTCCTGCTTTATTTCGTATAAAGACAGGAGATTTTTTTATTTTTATAGCCTGAAAGTTATAGATATAATCATTTACAAAAGATACTGATGCTAAGCCTCAAATACCTACAGGAAAACAAAGACGAAGCCATTAAGGCTTTGAAAATAAAGAATTTCGACGCAACAGAAATCATCGGAAAAATCATCATTCTTGACGAAAAAAGAAAAGAAAGCCAAGTAAAATTAGATGCCACACTGGCGGAAATGAACGGTTTATCGAAAGAAATCGGAATGCTTTTTAAGAGTGGAAAAGCTGACGAGGCAAATGCTGCAAAAGAAAAAACTGGCGAATTGAAGGATTCGATTGCTGAATTGACTGTGATTCAGAACAGTACAGTTCAGGAATTAAATGATTTGTTGCTTCAAATTCCGAATACACCTCATTCATCGGTTCCTGCCGGTAAAGGTGAAAACGAAAATGTAATTGAAAAAACATGTGGAATTATCCCAAACCTGCACTCCGAAGCAATTCCTCACTGGGAATTAGCTAAGAAATACAATATTATTGATTTCGAACTTGGGAATAAAATCACCGGAGCTGGTTTCCCTTTATACAGAGGCAAAGGTGCAATTCTTCAAAGGGCATTAATCAATTTCTTTTTGGATGAAAACCGCAAAGCCGGCTACGAAGAAGTTATCCCCCCATTGGTTGTTAACGAAGCTTCCGGATACGGAACCGGCCAACTGCCAGACAAAGAAGGACAAATGTATCATGTAACCGAGGATAACCTGTATTTAATACCTACTGCTGAAGTACCGGTAACAAACATTTACCGCGATGTTATTTTGAAAGAAGAAGATTTCCCGGTAAAAAATACAGCTTACTCTGCTTGTTTCAGAAGAGAAGCCGGATCGTACGGAAAAGATGTAAGAGGTTTGAATCGCCTGCACCAATTCGATAAAGTGGAAATTGTACAATTGCAGCATCCAGAAAAATCATACGAAGCTCTTGAGGGAATGGTAGCTCACGTGGAAGGAATTATCAAAAAATTGGAACTTCCTTACCGCCTGCTTCGCTTGTGTGGTGGTGATACGAGTTTTACTGCCGCTCTGACTTTCGATTTTGAAGTGTTTTCTGCAGCCCAAGACAAATGGCTGGAAGTAAGTTCTGTTTCAAATTTTGAAGCTTACCAATCGAATCGTTTGAAATTACGCTACAAAGGTAAGGATATGAAAAAACCTGAACTGGCGCATACTTTAAACGGAAGTGCACTGGCATTGCCTAGAATTGTTGCCGCTTTGCTCGAAAATAACCAAACAACTGAAGGAATCAGAATTCCAAAAGCATTGGTTCCTTACACAGGTTTTGAACTTATCGACTAAAAGATATTTGCTTAATTTTATTGCCCGGTTCGAAACAACCGGGCTTTTTTTATATTTTTGAGTAGAGTATCATTTTTAAACAACTGGTTTTGAAAAAATTCATAGTAAGCATTCTCATCCTCATCTCATTTTTAGGATCAGAATCCGCCTATTCACAAAAGAATATCCAAACAGAGAGTCAACTGGCTTTCAATTACTTTCGTGATAAAGAATACAGACCGGCATCATCCCTATTCTATAATCTTCATAAGATTACGCGATCTAGAACCTATTTCAACTACTATATTGATTGCTTAATTCAACTTGAGGATTATCAGGAAGCTGAGAAATCGATAAAAAAGGAAATTAAAAAAAATCCAGATGACCAAAGCTTTTTAATAGACTTGGGATTCGTTTACAAAACATCAGGAGAAAGTGATCAGAGTCTGGCTCAATACAATAAAGTTTTAGAAAAATTGATTCCTGTCAGCAGTGAAATTACAAGTATTGCTAACGCTTTTGTAAGAAAACGTGAATATGAATTCGCCATTAAGACTTATGAAATTGGTAGAAGACTGCTCAATCAGGAGCATCTCTTTCACATGGAACTGGCCACTATTTTTCTATCTCAGAGAGATTTTGAAAAAATGGTTTCAGAATATCTTCTGGCACTTTCAGTTGATCCAACACAAATAAAAACGGTACAAAACCATTTGCAGTCCGCACTTCTTCAGGATATCAATTCAAGTTTAGATCCCATTCTGAAAAATCAATTATTGCAAAAAATTCAAACTGAGACTAAAAATCTAAGCTTTAAGGAATTACTGCAATGGTATTTTATGCAGAAAAAACAGTTTCAAGCTGCCTTCACGCAAGCAAGATCGATAGATTTAATCGGAAAAGAGGATGGATACCGCTTGCTCTCTTTAGCAACAGCCGCGAGAACAAATAATGATTTCGAAACCGCTCTGAAATGTTATCAACAAGTTGCTGATAAAGGATCTGCATCGCCCAATTATTTAAATGCCCGCATGGGAGATTTAGAGACACGGTATATTATACTTCAAAAACAGAATCCGGCTTCTAAACCGGCATGGCTGGAACTTTCGGAGCAATATCAAAAACTATTTTCCGAAGAAAAAAATGTGTCGTTAACCAGCACTTCACTCATCCAATACGCTCACATCAATTCCTTTTATCTGAACAATTCAGCAAAATCAATTGAACTTCTGGAAAAAGCATTGGAAAGTTCAGGCTTAAATTCCCAACAAAAATCGGAATTAAAACTTGAACTGGCAGACGTTAAGTTGTTTGAAGACGAAAAATGGGATGCCATTTTGTTGTATGCTCAAATAGAAAAATCAAACAAAAACAATGCTATCGGCTTCGAGGCCAAATATAAAAAAGCAAAAGTTTCTTACTTCATGGGTGAGTTGAAATGGGCCAAAGCTCAGTTGGATGCTCTAAAAGGAAGTACATCAAAACTCATAGCCAACGACGCAATTTATCTTTCTCAATTGATTAGTGACAATACAACTTTAGATACCAGTTATACCGCAATGAAAACTTTTGCTGAAGCTGAATTTCTAATGTTCCAAAAAAAAGATTCTCTGGCTATTCTTAAATTAAATGAACTACTCAAAAATCATCCAGGACATTCACTAACTGATGAAGTTTATTTTTTGAAATATGAAATTTTCATCAAAGCAAATAAAACAGAACAGGCACTTTTGGCCTTGTCCAAAATTATAGAAGAACATCCATACGAAACTCTTGCGCCAAAGGCATTGTTCACACAAGGAGAACTGCTTCAGAAGTTAAACGAAACAGAAAAAGCCATGGAGAATTACAAAAGTCTTGTTACTGAATATTCTGATAGTATATACTCTGTTGAAGCCCGAAAAAAATTAAATGAATTAAGAAAATAAAATTTCGATACCTTTGCCAAAATCACAAACTGAAAACAATGATTATTTACAATACCAGCTATTTGATCGAAAATTCCATGGAAAAAGAGTTTTGTGAATGGATGAAAACAAAATTTATCCCTTTACTCAAGGAAACCGGAACTTTTTCTGCCGATTATTTTTGCAAAGTAATGGTTGTAACTGAAGACGAAGGTTTGACCTATTCCCTTCAACTTCTGTTCAAAAACAAAGAACTATTCACAAAATATCACTGTAATTTCGAGCCGGGAGCAAAAGCCGTTTTCGAAGCAAAATACAGAAGCCAGGTGATGAGTTTTTCATCCTTGCTGGAAGAAGCTTAATTTCCAAAACTTTGGATACTCAAAAAAAAGCATACATTTTTGCCCTGTCGGCAATCCTTTGCTGGTCAACAGTGGCCACAGCATTTAAAATTGCATTGCACGGAATGGATTTTCTTCATCTTCTGTTAATCTCTTCAGGGGTTGCCATGCTTTTTTTTGGTTGTTTACTTTTATATTCATCTCAATTACAAAAAGTTTTTTCAAGAAGTAAAAGGGATTATATTCGATCAGCAGGACTGGGTTTTTTAAATCCTTTTCTATACTATCTGGTGCTTTTAAAAGCATACTCGATACTGCCTGCTCAATTTGCACTAAGTCTGAACTATATCTGGCCAATTACTTTGGTACTGCTTTCTATCCCTTTATTAAAGCAAAAAATTGGATGGAAGAGTATCTCATGTATAGTGGTGAGTTTTTCGGGTGTTTTGGTAATCGCCAACAAAGGCTCTTTTACATCCATTCAAACCCCGGATACTTATGGTGTACTATTGGCTCTGTCCAGTTCTTTATTTTGGTCTCTGTTTTGGTTATTTAATGTTCGGGATCACAGAGAAGAAAAAGAGAAACTATTTCTGAATTTTATTTTTGGATTTATTTATATTCTAATCTCTATCCTCCTATTTTCGAACTTTCGGATGCCTGGTGTAAAAAGTATTTTAGCCGCAGTATATATTGGGTTAGTAGAATGCGGAATCGCTTATGTATTCTGGTTAAAAGCATTAAAAATTACAAGTTCAACAGACAAAATAAGCAACCTGGTTTTTTTGAGTCCGTTTGTTTCCTTGCTGTTTGTACATCTTATTATCGGAGAATCTATCTATCTTAGTACTCTTGCAGGCCTTGCACTTATCATTTTGGGTATCGTTCTGCAGAAATTTATTCGAAAATCCAATTCAATTGAGTAACGACAGAATAATTATGGGAATCGATCCTGGTACCAATTTAATGGGCTACGGACTAATAAGAATTGTTGACAAAAAGCCACAAATCTTGGTTTCAGGTGTCTTAGATCTCAAAAAAATTACCGATCCCTACATTAAGCTTCAGAAGATTTTCCAACGCACTCTGCAGGTAATAGATGAATACAAACCCGATGAATTAGCTATTGAATCTCAGTTTTTTGGAAAAAACATTCAATCAATGCTTAAATTGGGCCGGGCTCAAGGTGTTGCAATATCAGCGGCATTGCATCGCAACATACCCATTTTTGAATACGCTCCAAAAAAAATTAAACTTGCAATTACCGGAACCGGACTGGCCTCGAAAGAACAATTAGCAACCGTTCTTCAGCGTTTTTTTAATCTGAAGGAATTCCCTCAAAATATGGATGAAACAGATGCCATTGCAATCGCAATGTGCCATTTTTTTCAGGGTAATGCCATTACATCTGCAGGCAAACCAAAATCATGGGCTGATTTTGTCAAAAAGAATCCAGATAGGGTCAAATAATTTTAAATTATATCGTAAAAAAAAGCCACTTAAAAAGTGGCTGATATCTATATGCGAATAATTGATTCTATTCAAAATTCTCCCGGATTTTAGTGGCAATTTCAGCCAATTTATCCGATGCAATTTCCAATTTTGGATTCGCAAAATTTAAATCTCCAACATTATTTAAGGGCACCAGATGAATGTGAGTATGCGGAACCTCAATGCCAATAACAGCAATTCCGATTCTTTTGCACTCAATGGTCTTCTCAACGGCCTTCGCTACGCGTTTGGCAAAAAGATTTAATCCAGCTAAAACATCATCGTCTAAATCAAAAATATAGTCAACCTCCTGCTTTGGAATCACCAAAGTATGACCCAATGCCAAAGGACTGATATCCAAAAAAGCAAAAAAATTCTCATCTTCAGCTATTTTATGGCAAGGAATTTCGCCATTTACTATTTTTGTGAAAATTGAAGCCATATCCGTGTGTTTCTGATTTTGTACCCGCTTTAATTATAACGAAATATCAATAATTTCAAATGGAATTAAACCATTTGGAACCTGAATTTCAACAACATCACCAATAACCTTACCTATTAAACCTTTGGCAATTGGTGTATTGATTGATAGTTTCCCTTTCTTAAAATCAGCCTCGGTTTCCGACACTAAAGTATAAGCCATTACAGTACCATTTTTTTGATTCTTAATGGTAACCTTCGTCATCATCTGCACCTTCGAGGTATCAATTTTAGTCTCATCAATTACCCGGCTATTTGCCAGAATACCTCTTAACTGCGAAATTTTGGCTTCCAATAAACCTTGAGCTTCTTTTGCAGCATCGTACTCGGCATTTTCCGACAAGTCTCCTTTGTCGATGGCTTCACCAATTTGTTTGGAAATATTAGGACGTTCAATCGTCTCAAGATGTTCCACTTCTGCTCTTAGTTTTTTTAGTCCTTCGGCTGTTACATATGAATAACCAGACATAATTCCCTCCTATTTAAATTCTTATAATTCTAATCTATTTGATCGACAACGATCTAAAAAACAAAAAGAATTTCGATTTTTCGAAACTCTTCTGGATGCAAATATACAAATTTAGTATAAATGAACCCTTACCTGCATTAAATAACAGGAATCAATAAAAGTATACTTTATTTTTTGCTTTAGGTGTACCTTCTATCTAAAATCTCTTTGTAAATAATGGCCTGGCGCCAATCGATTTCTTCTTCCTGATCTTCTTCCAACTCATTCTCATCCTTACTATCACTATAGATTGATTTTAAATCAGCAAAAACAGGTTTCTTTTTCTCTTCACGAACCTCTTCCTTCAATTTTTGCAATCTTGTATATTCCGCCATCATTGTTTCCTCTGGTTCGGGAATTGTGTCTTCTATAGGCTGAACATATGGTTTGGGTATTTCATTGCCCAGCAAAGTTTCAAAAAGTGTTTCGAATCCTCCCTGAGTTTCAGGCCCCGGTTTATGATGAATTTCCCCATCATCGGGAGGCTGGACAGCAACAGGCTTCTTTTTTTTGAGAGCACCAACAATAACAAAGAGTGCCACTATAACATAGTACAATATATTCCCCCAACTATCGTCCATACTGATACGCTTAAAATTGATTTAAAAGTTTAATTTTGCTAATTCCTGCACTAATACCTGCAAGCATTACGTTATATAAAAAATAAAATAAACTACAATGAACTACAATAAATCAAATTTACCACTTTTTTTCCTTTTCTGTCTGATAAACATCACTTTTTGTTCGTGCAGTACAGATACCAACGTGGATGAAATCATCCCCAATGTTCCTGTTAGCGGAACAATACATCTTAATTTTTACAGTGAACTAAATTCTGTAGGCAATGCACTATACTTTGATGAAATAGACGCATCTGTTGGTTATAACGGGCATGGATTTATTGTTATAAGAACCAGTACTTCTGAATTTGCCGTTTTTGACGCAAGTTGCACTAATGATAGAGATTCAGATGAACATGTTGAAATAAAGGGCACTTATGCAGAATGTCCCGTTTGCGGAAGTAAATTTAGTTTGTTAACCGGTGGATGGCCATTTAACGATTCAGTAGCTAAATACAAATTAAAAGAATATGGAAATACTTACTACTCCGGTAACAATTCACTAAAAGTCCGCAATTAAATTAATTTCAAAAAAAAAAATCAGGCCACTTAATCAGGGGACTAATTTTCACAGGTTAAAAATAAGAAAATAAGCATACAATCAAAATATAATAAAGTTTACTTTTTAAAATTTTAATCATGTAAAGTCTTGTTTCACTTTACTATAATGCATAATTTGATAGGGAATTCACCTAATTAATTTAATCTCTATCCTATGAAAAAAGCATTATTACTACTAGTGTTCGGGGTATTATTAACTCCTTTCGCAAGTTTTGCCAGTGAAGCAGACCTGGTTGTTCCCGATTTAAGACAGAGTGTTTTTGACGGACTTGGTGGCATAAATGGCTGGAACTTGTTATTTTATGGCATTGTAGTTATCGTTTTGGGTTTATTCTTCGGAATGATTCAATTTAATAGAATTAAAAATCTTCCTGTACATCATTCAATGGCAAAGGTTTCCAATATTATTTACGAAACCTGCAAAACTTACCTATTGCAGCAAGGTAAATTTCTAATTATTCTTTTTCTGATTATTGGTTTTGCAATTTCCTATTATTTTATTGGATTAGCTCACGTATCCATCCCAAAAACTATGCTTATTCTTCTTTGGACAGTACTGGGAATATTAGGATCGTATGGAGTTGCCTGGTTTGGAATCCGGATAAATACTTACGCAAACAGCCGCACATCATTTGCAGCGCTTAAGAAAAAGCCCTTCGACGTAATGTCCATTCCATTGCAGGCAGGTATGAGTGTTGGTCTTCTTTTAATTTGTATCGAGCTGATCATGATGATCGCTATTTTGCTGTTTATACCTGGTGATAGTGCCGGTGCTTGTTTCGTGGGTTTTGCAATTGGTGAATCATTAGCGGCTTCGGCTCTGCGGATTGCCGGTGGCATTTTTACCAAAATTGCCGACATTGGTGCCGATTTAATGAAAATTGTCTTCAAAATTGGCGAAGATGACCCACGTAATCCCGGAGTAATTGCCGATTGTACTGGCGATAATGCAGGTGACAGCGTGGGGCCAACCGCTGATGGGTTTGAAACTTATGGCGTTACCGGTGTTGCATTGATTACTTTTATCATTTTAATGTTTGGTGAAACCGGATTAATGCCCAATGTTGGGTTTGCATCAACTCTTATTGTCTGGATTTTCGCTATGCGTATACTGATGATTTTCACTTCGGTATTCGCCTATCTGGTAAATCAAGCCATTGCAAAAGCAAGATACAGCCAAGCTGATCGTTTTAATTTTGAAGCTCCACTGACTTCTTTGGTATGGATTACTTCGATTATTTCAATTGCTGTAACTTATGTTGTCAGCGATATTCTAATATCAGATCTACCTGAAGGATTGTGGTGGAAACTTTCAACAATAATATCCTGCGGAACACTTGCCGCTGCTGTTATTCCGGAATTAACCAAAGCATTCACCAGTTCGGGTTCCCGTCATGTTCAGGAAGTTGTTACAGCTTCTCGCGAAGGCGGTGCATCTTTAACGATTCTTTCGGGAATGGTAGCTGGTAATTTCTCTGCCTTTTGGAAAGGAATGGTCATGATGGCACTTATGGCAATTGCATTTTACACCGTTCAGGACATTGCCATATTTGGCGATTATCCTGGAATTTTTGCTTTTGGATTGGTGGCTTTTGGTTTCCTGGGAATGGGACCCGTTACCATTGCTGTTGACAGTTATGGTCCGGTAACAGATAATGCTCAATCGGTTTTCGAACTATCTCAGATAGAAAAAATTCCAAATATTAAAGAGGAAATTCTTAAAGATTTTGGTTTTGAACCTAATTTTATAAGCGGAAAACACAATTTGGAAGAAAATGACTCTGCAGGAAATACTTTTAAAGCTACAGCCAAACCCGTATTGATTGGCACTGCAGTTATTGGTGCAACTACAATGATTTTTGCAATTATCCTTTTGCTTAAGGGAACGATTCTCTCAAATGGGGAATCATTACTGCAAATTCAATTGACGGATCCATCTGTGATTCTTGGTTTGATAACTGGTGGTGCTGTAATTTTCTGGTTCTCGGGCGCATCCATGCAAGCTGTTACTACAGGTGCTTATCGTGCTGTTGAGTACATCAAAGAGAATATCGATTTGGACAAATCAGAAGCCGACATTGAAGATTCAAAGAATGTTGTGAGAATTTGCACTCAGTATGCACAAACAGGAATGTGGAACATTTTTGCCGTAATTTTATGCCTGACACTGGCATTTGCCTTCTTTAGTCCGAACTTCTTTGTAGCCTATCTTATTTCCATTGCCATTTTTGGTTTGTTTCAAGCCATGTATATGGCCAACGCAGGCGGTGCGTGGGATAATGCTAAAAAAGTGGTTGAAGTTGATTTGAAAGAGAAAAACACACCATTACATGATGCTACAATTATTGGTGATACTGTTGGTGATCCATACAAAGACACATCATCAGTAGCCTTGAACCCTATCATCAAGTTTTCTACTTTATTTGGACTATTGGCAGCCGAAATTGCCATTGAACTGATTGTTCAATCAGATAAAACAGGAAATATAAATTACGCCCCTTACATTGGAGCTGTTTTCTTAGTAATTGGTTTGTTCTTTGTGTACCGTTCATTTTATGGAATGAGAATTCCAGCAAGGGAAGTAAACACTTCCAACCCTCAGCCAGTATTTGAGGAAACACGAATGGGAAGCAACCATCAGGATCAGATAAAAGTGGACGTAGCTGGCAAGTCTGGCAATTAGCTATTTCATTGAAATACAAAGAGGCTGTCTCAAATGAGATAGTCTCTTTTTCGTTTTATAGTTTTTTATATTTATCACTGATTTCTTATTTTAGAGATATGA